>JAMNXQ010000045.1 GCA_023653075.1 Algoriphagus sp. | reverse complement strand
CTTTGGCCAAGGCAGAGACAATCGGTGCGTGATTGGTCAGGACTTGAAACGCGCCCAAAGCTCCAGGAAAGGTAGCTTCACTCACTTCTCCCTGAAAAACTTTTTTGTCTGGCGTAACGATCTCTAAGTGCATAGCGTATTCGGTCTTCGATAAATGGTCTTCTCCACTGCCTAGTTTCACAACTAGTTGGTCTAGGCAGAGAGTAGGGTAAATTTAGCTTACTTCTGCAAGTAACTTCTCGCCCTTAGCGATGGCATCTTCGATGCTTCCTACCAAGTTGAAGGCTGCCTCTGGAAGGTGGTCAAGTTCACCATCCATAATCATGTTGAATCCTTTGATGGTATCCTTGATGTCTACCAATACTCCTTTAAGACCGGTAAACTGCTCGGCTACGTGGAAAGGCTGAGACAAGAAACGCTGTACACGACGTGCACGGTGCACGACTTGCTTATCTTCTTCAGAAAGTTCTTCCATACCCAAGATGGCAATGATGTCCTGAAGTTCCTTGTAGCGCTGAAGGGTTTCCTTTACGCGCTGCGCACAGTTGTAGTGATCGTCTCCCAAGATATCTGGAGAGAGGATTCGAGAAGTAGAGTCGAGTGGATCCACGGCAGGGTAGATACCCAATTCCGCAATCTTACGAGACAATACGGTAGTGGCATCCAAGTGCGCAAAAGTCGTCGCTGGAGCCGGGTCAGTCAAGTCATCCGCAGGTACGTAAACGGCCTGTACGGAAGTGATTGAACCATTTTTAGTAGAGGTGATTCGTTCTTGCATGGCACCCATCTCTGTTGCCAAAGTGGGCTGGTAACCTACTGCAGAAGGCATACGTCCAAGAAGTGCGGACACTTCGGAACCTGCCTGTGTGAATCGGAAAATGTTGTCGATAAAGAACAAGATGTCTTTTCCTTGACCTGATCCGTCACCATCACGGTAGTATTCCGCAAGGGTAAGACCAGTAAGGGCCACGCGAGCACGTGCTCCTGGAGGCTCGTTCATCTGTCCAAACACGAATGTTGCTTTGGAGTCTTCCAACTTCTTCAAATCTACTTTGGATAGATCCCATCCGCCTTCAGTTTCCAAGCTATGGATAAAGTCGTCACCGTAGGTTACGATGCCTGACTCGATCATTTCTCTCAAAAGGTCATTTCCCTCACGGGTTCTTTCTCCTACACCTGCAAATACAGACAATCCAGAATAAGCTTTCGCGATGTTGTTGATCAATTCCTGGATCAATACCGTCTTGCCTACCCCTGCTCCTCCAAAGAGACCAATTTTACCCCCTTTTGCATAAGGCTCGATCAAGTCGATTACCTTGATACCGGTGAATAATACTTCGGTAGAAGTAGAAAGATCCTCAAATCTTGGCGCTGAGCGGTGGATTGGAAGTCTCTTGCCTGCTGGCACTTGTGGAAGACCATCGATGGCCTCACCTACTACATTGAAAAGACGGCCTTTGATGCCTTCGCCAGTAGGTACTGAGATGGGCTGACCCAAATCTCGCACTTCCATGCCGCGGACCATGCCTTCTGAAGAATCCATTGCGATGGTTCTTACTCGGTCTTCACCTAGGTGCTGCTGCACTTCCAAAACGACCTTTTGACCGTTGTCTTTGGTGAGTTCTAGCGCGTCTAAGATGTTAGGCAGTTTTCCGCCTTCAAAGGATACGTCCACTACAGGACCGATTACCTGAGTTATCTTTCCAATATTTGCCATTTGATTTGATGAAAGGTAAAAAGAGACTCTTCTTTAATTCGACCGCAAAATTAGTTAGAAAAGGCTGAAACCAAAGGATATTTGGAAAAATTAATCGGAATTGATCTAGAAAATTGTGGCCGGCTTCGATTTTGGCCCCCTGCTTTCAACTACTTTGTCTCCAACCGCTTCGCAAATAGAAATGCCTTGGCCCAATAGGAGTTGCCCAGGTAGTCTTCTGTGACTCCCAAAGAAGTGGAAGCATGGATAAATCGCACTTCTATTTTTTTTGCTTCAGTGACGATTCCCGTGTGAGTCACTTCCTTTTTCTTTTTGCCGGTGGCAAAAAACAGCACATCACCAGGTCGAACTTTCTTCAACGAAACTTTTTTTCCTAGTTTGCTTTGCTCCGTGGAGGTTCGGGGGAGGTTGACGCCTACTGCAGCGAAGGAATGATACACCAGCGCGGAGCAGTCGATGCCTGAACGTGTCGTACCCCCATAGCGGTAGGGTGTACCCCGGTAGGACTTGGCGGTTTGGATGATGGTAAATTCCGGTGAGGACTTGGCTACCCTTCGGCTACCCTTGCAACTTCCCAAAAAGAAAAGGGCGGTGATGCACACTAAAAAGAAGGAGGCAAAAGAAAAATAACTTCGTTTCAAGGGAATTTCTTTAATCAATTTCAAGTTTACCTCTCAACGCTATAAATTCAAAAAGAAACTTCTCATTTTAATAATCCTTCGCGCGATAGGTAAACAGTTTCCCGCGGGACAGTATCTTTACTCCAACTCAAACCCATTTCACCAGTTATGCATATTCAGCAGTTTTATGACGAAGGGTTGGCTCATGCCAGCTATGCGATTCTAAGTCAAGGAAAGATAGCCTTGGTAGATCCAGGGCGAAATCCACAACTCTACCGAGACTTTGCCCATACGCAAGGAGGGCAGATTGTTGCAGTCATTGAAACTCATCCCCACGCAGACTTTGTGAGTTCCCACTTGGAATTTCACAGCCAGGAAGGGGCCACGATTTATGTGTCCAAATGGGTAGGCGCGGCTTACCCCCACCAATCCTTTGATCAGGGCGATGTGCTTCCCTTAGGAGCCATCTCCTTACATGCACTGCATACACCTGGCCACTCTCCAGATTCCATAAGCATTCTACTTCGTGACGAGCAGGGCAGAGACCATGCCTTGTTTTCCGGAGACACGCTTTTTATAGGTGATGTGGGGCGTCCTGACCTGCGCGAGAAGGCAGGCAACCTGACTGCTCAGCGAGAGGAATTGGCCAAAATGATGTACCATACGGTTCAGCAGCAATTGAAACCTTTGGTAGATGCCGTGCTAGTTTTTCCTGCGCATGGAGCAGGATCCCTTTGTGGGAAAAATTTGAGTGATGCTCGTCAATCTACCATCGGGGAGCAGCGAGCCACCAACTGGGCTTTTGCAGATCAAGACGAGCAAATATTTGTAGATACGCTACTCCAAGGACAGCCTTATATTCCTAAGTATTTTGGGTACGCGGTAGATTTAAATAAACAAGGAGCACCTGCCTACCAGCGGTCGATTTCCCAGGTGTCCATCTGGCCTGAGGGCGCGACTCTCCCTGCAGGTGCCTTGGTGGTCGATACTCGAAAGCAAGCCCAGTTTGTGGCAGGACACATTCCTGGAGCAATCAACCTGATGAATGGAGGTAAATTTGAAACCTGGCTGGGTTCCATTGTGGGGCCTGAGGAGAAATTCTTTTTAGTGGCGGATACCGCTGCTGAACTTGAGATCTTGATTCACAAAACAGCAAAAATTGGCTACGAACCAGGCATCGCCGGTGCTGTAGTGAATCCCACAGGGATGGCGGCAAAAGGAACTACTTTTGACCTGGATGCATTCAAAGCCAATCCTTCCAACTATACCCTGGTGGATATTCGCAGCAGGGATGAGCATTCTGGTACTCCTATTTTTGAAGGAGCATTGAATATTCCGCTACCCGAACTCCGAGAGCGAGCGCATGAAATTCCACAGCATAAGCCTGTATTGGTTCACTGTGCAGGAGGCTATCGCTCGGCAGCAGGAGTAAGCATTGTCGCCAATGAAGTGAAGCAAGTGCCTGTGCTGGATTTTAGCGAAGCCATCAAAGACTTCCAAACAGCGGCACACTAAGCAGAAAAATTTGTCAACGGTCCAAAGTCCACGGTCCACGGCTCACCTAATTGAACTTCAAACCTTGTTTTCTTTGGCGATTGATAAAAAGCGGATGGTCACAAAAAAGAACAATCAAAAAAGCCCTCTTTCGGAGGGCTTTTTTGTGGAGTATTTGCCGATTCGAGGCCAAATTCCTACCTGTTTTACGTAGATTTAAGTCTAGTTTATCCAGTAACGATGCGTAAAGAAGAGTTTAGCCGCCTATCGATTTCACAAAAGATCAAAACCCTCTACCTAGAGGGCAGTTTTGTGGTGGCTATTCGTTACTACCGGCACAAGGTCAATTTATACTTGCTAGGGGATGAGTACGTGGAGGTTTTCTACAACCACAAGCTCGATCAAATTGAGAAGATTGAATTTTTGGCCAGAAAACATAGCCGCATGAAGTTTTACTTGGATCAAATCAAGATTGCTTAAGGATAGTCTTTTCGTATCACTTCTAGTACCTCTGGAGAAATTCGAATACCGACTTGAATTAATTTTTCAACTAGAGGTTCCAAAATAGGGATGAGGCCATTTCTTTTCGCCTTAACTAAAATTCCAAGGGTGCCAGTAACACTTAATCCATAACTAGCTGCCATTTTTCTCCCCTTTAAATCATCAATGGCTACGATTACTTCTTTCTGTTCTAACCCAGCACAGATAACAGCGGCTTCACCTGAATCTAGTTGATTCTCTAATTTTTTAAGGAGAATAGGGTTTTGGCAATTGATAATCTCGTGTGGGATTGAAAGAGTTTCCTTGAATTCTTTTATTACAATTTCAGGAATCAGAACCTTTCCATACATCAAGGAAAGTAACTGGAGGGCTTCTATTTTAGTTAAAAGAATAAGACAACTTGTATCTGGAATGATACTAAGCATTTTTCACATCATTCAAAAAATCTTCAGCCGATTCACTGAATACAGAAACGCCAAACCCCCCCAAACTTTCCAAGAACTTTTTGTGGGTTATTCCTAAAACCTGAGCGGCCTGTCCAGCAGAAAGGAGACCATCCTGGTAAAGTTTGGCGATTAGGTATCCTGTAACGTCCAAATTTTGAAGTTCTGGTTTTTCGGGAAGTTCAAGAATGATTTTCATTTTTTCGCTTTTTGGGAATTTACCACTTTTTTAGAAAAAGAGGTCTTATTTAAAAGTCAAAAAAGCCTCTTGCCAAACAATTAATGAGAAATTAACTCATTCAGAAACTAGGGCTAATGCTTAGGGGTACGATTACTGATAACCGTAGCCTTTACACCACCCCTGTCTCTGAAAAGTGTAATTACTATTAAAACCGTTTTCCCAAGGACAAGCCAAGCCATGGAACCAGTCCATATTTATTGGCAACAGGAGCTAAGCTGATCCGCCACATGACATCGTTTGCCGTGTGCTTCCGGTAACCGATACTGGGCACAAAATTCATAAAATTCTCCCCGTTAGGTTCATCTATGTCTAATAATCCCCCATTTTTACGAGTCCAGGTTGCCCCGAGTCCAGCATCAATAAAGGAGTTGTCATTTTTCAATTTGAAAAGGTAATTCACCCCGGTCGGGATGGTCAAGTAAAATGCATTTTCAGAATAAAATCCCAACCCAATTCTAACCCCAAGCCCGGGTTGGCTTGTCAGTTGTCGCTCGTAATTAATAGAAGAAAAAAGACCATTGCCACCTGCTTCAAAATAAACGTCATTCCGTTTAAAGGCACTTTGTCCAAAGGAATAGGTTGCAAAAAATGTACTTGCAAGGAAGAAAATCAGAATTTTCATAGGACTTTGGTTTAGGTGTAGTACTATTCCACTTTTGGAATCATTTAGGGGGTATACGTCAATGTTGTTTATTAGTTCACAAAAGATACAAACTATTTCCTCTTTTGGGCAATGCTTTGCTAAGACCATACTTTTTAACTAAACCTAAAAAAATCCGAAAGGGTGACTTTCGGATTTTTCACTGTTTACAATTTGCGCTTCAAGAAGTCGGTCATCTGCGTGTACAGGTGCCAGGTGGTATTTCCACCCGAAATCCCATGGTTGCGGTTGGGGTAGTAGAAGGATTCAAACTGCTTGTCAGCCGCAATGAGTGCGTTGACTAAGTCCACCGCATTTTGGAAGTGAACATTGTCATCTCCAGTGCCATGAATCAGCAAGAAGTTGCCCTTCAGTTTATTCACATGTGTGATGGGGCTGTTGTCATCGTAGCCTGCAGGATTCAGTTGGGGCGTCTGCAAGTAGCGCTCGGTGTAGACCGTATCGTAATACCTCCAGGTAGTCACTGGGGCCACCGCGATGGCAGTTTTAAACACATTATTTCCAATCATCAAGGAAAGGGAGGACATGTAGCCCCCATAGGACCAGCCCCAAATTCCTATTCGAGAAGGATCGACAAAAGGCATCTTGGCCAAGTACTTGGCGCCCTCGATCTGATCGATGGTCTCCAGCTTGCCCAAGTTGGCATAGGTGGAGTGTTTGAAGTCACGACCTCTAGCGCCCGTGCCCCGATTGTCAATACTGGCGACGAGGTAGCCTTCTGCCGCCAAATGCTGGTGCCAAAAGTCTCGGGATCCACCCCAGGAGTTGAGTACATTTTGAGAGCCTGGACCTCCATACACATAGAGAAGTACTGGATATTTTTTGTTGGGGTCAAAGTCTGCTGGCTTGATCAAGTACCCGTTAAGGGTAGTGCCGTCTACGGTAGGGAAGGTGAAAAACTCTTTTTTCCCAAGAGCAAAGGTGGCCATCCGGTCTTTCAAGGCCTGGTTGTCTTCAAGCACCTTCAAGGTCTTTCCGCTCGCCTCATTCAGGGTGACGGTAACTGGGCTGGCAGCATTGCTGTGGTAGGCAATAAAAAACTGGTGATCTGGGCTCATGTTGATGCTATAGGTGCCTGCAAGCGGGCTCAGCAATTTTTTGCCCTTGCCATCCAACTGGACCACATAGAGGTGACGCTCCATAGGGGATTTTTCGGTGGAGAGGTAGTAGAGTTTTTTGCCCTTCTCGTCCACTCCCACCAAGGAACTCACTTCCCAAGGACCTGTAGTTAGCTGGCGAATTAAGGTGCCATCTAGGTTGTGGTGGTAGATGTGCTTGTAGCCGTCCTGCTCAGAGGTACGGATAAAGGTTTTCCCATCGCTCAGGTACTGCAGGTCATCGTTGTAGTCCAGGTCTACGTAGGTTGCAGACTTCTCAGATAGGATGAGTTTGCTCTCTCCCGTGCTCGCATTGGCCTGCAGCAGGTCCAGTTGATTTTGAAGACGATTGAGACGGATAAAGGCTAGCTGGTTTGCATCTTTGGTCCAATAGAGGCGGGGTAGGTACTGATCTGCTTCTGGTCCCGCATCCATTTGTTGTATTTTTTTGGAGGCAAGGTCTACCACATGAATGGAGACCAATGCATTTTTTTCACCTGCCTTGGGGTACTTAAACTTGTAGTCTTCGGGGTAAAGTGGCCCCCAGGTTTGCATGTTGAACTCAGGAACTTCACTTTCGTCAAATCGGATAAAGGCAATTTTCTTTCCATCGGGTGACCATTTGAAGGCCTGAGCCATGGAAAATTCCTCCTCATACACCCAGTCTGCAGCCCCGTTGATGATGCGGTTGGCTTCCCCATCGTGGGTAAGTTGGTTGGTGGTGTTGCTGGCTAGATCGGTTACGTAAAGGTTGTTGTCCTTGACAAAGGCTACCTGATTGTTGTCCGGGGAAAGCGTGGCATAAGAGATTTTTTCGCCTCCCATGAGTTGCTGTTTTTGTCCAGAGACTAGGTCTACTACATAGAAAATCCCTTTGGAGGAACGGCGGTAGATGGACTCCACGTCCGTAGCCAATAGGGCTTTGGATTCATCGGCATTGAAACTGTACTCTGAAAATGCGATGCCTAAGGCCTGTCCATCGAGTAGGACGCCGACCTCTTCTCCAGTCGAGACCTTGATTTTGACTACTGTAGGGGCGCCATTTCGCTGAACCAAGGAACTGTAATAGTTGCCGTCTTTCATCCAGTTGATGCCATAAACGGACTTTTGGGAGAAGGTTCCTTTTTTGAACACGTCCTCCAAACTTACTTTTTTAGGAGTCTGGGCCTGAAGCGAAAAGCTGAAAGCAGCCATCACGCAGCAAAGCAGTACTCGGAATTGCCAATTCTTACTCATAATTTTTTATTTTTGGATACAGATCAGGTGAATCGAAAGGCCTAAAGATATAAAATGGCTCAGGGATTCTAAACCTTTGGAGCGTAAACAGAAAATAAGCTATTTCGCAGCGTAAATTTTTCCCCCATGAAAAAGAAAATTGCCTTGGTCACCGGAGGTTTTACAGGTGAGTCAGTAATCTCCTTAAAAAGTGCCGCCGTGGTGGAGAAGACTATCGACCGTGCGCTTTACGAGGTATTTACGATCTACATCTATCCGGGGGATTGGTACTATTTGACTCCTTCTGGGGACAAAATCGCTGTGGATCTCAATGATTTTAGCCTGCAATTGGAGGGTAAAAAAATCACTTTTGATGGGGTGTTTACCATCCTGCATGGCTCTCCGGGCGAGGACGGCAAGCTAGCAGGCTACTTTGACTTGCTCGGCATTCCCTACACTACTTGTGACCAGCTTACCTCTGCGATCACGATGAACAAGGGCTATACCAAGGCCATCGTGCAGACCATCCCTGAACTACAGGTGGCCCGTTCGATGCAGCTTTTTGAGCAGGATCCAGCTGCCGCATCTAGAATTCAGGAAGAACTTCAATTGCCCTTATTTATCAAGCCCAACAATGGGGGAAGTTCCATCGGCATGACTAAGGTGAAGACTTGGGAAGAATTGCCGGAAGCCTTGGACAAGGCCTTTGCAGAAGACTCCCAGGTGCTTGTAGAGGAATTTGTGTCGGGCAGGGAGTTTTCGGTGGGGATATTTAAAGAAAAGGGACAGATTACCGTGTTGCCAGCTACGGAGATTGTCAGCAGCAGGGAGTTTTTTGATTACGAAGCCAAGTACGTGCCCGGTGTATGTGAGGAAATCACCCCAGGCCGTATGAATTCCGAAGAGGTGGCACGTGTGGAGCGCATTGCAAAAAAGGTCTATGCAGTGCTCAACTGCAAGGGGGCAGTCAGAATCGACTACTTCCTTCAAGAGGATACGGGGGCCTTCTATTTTATTGAGATCAATACGGTGCCGGGCCAAACCGAGACCAGTTTGATATCGCAGCAGGTGCGGGCGATGGGCATGGAAGTCTCCCATTTTTACACCCTTCTCATTGAGGAGATGTTTGCGGCCGCAAGCAAGAAGTAAGTTGAGCAAGATTTGCTTTTCCTTCCAGGAAAGGAGGCATTTTTTGCAAGAAGTTCTATTTTTGTGAAAGAAAGTGTTCGCTAATGATTCAAAAACTATTTCCACTAGACAAAAACTACATACTTCGTCAGGCCCAATCGGTACTGGAGGAGGAGTTGTTGGATCGGATGGTGGTTGAATTGAAAGCGTCTTATACCCAGCTGTACAATCCCCTGCAGTTGATGGACCATACCTATCGTTCGATTTTGGAGAGAAAAGAATTTCCTCGTGAGCGAATCCGGGTCATCTACAGACAGCTATGCGGTATCTACCGATTCCGTCATGGGGACAACCAGCTCGAACTTTTATTTGATGGGCGTACGCACTTCGAAAAATTCCAAGAGGACTGGACTGCAACTTTGGTTTCCTATGTGCGGCAATTGGGCCAGCACGAGCCCTACGTGAAGACCCTACTTCGGATGACCCTGCTTCACGACACGGAAACGCGTGCGGAGTGGGCAGAGAACCATTGCAAGGGATTTGTCAACCAATTTTTTGACCTCAAGGTGATCAAAAGACAGGGCGAACTTCGCCTGAAAGTATCCTAATTTTAGATCAACATTTTTGAGAAGGCAGCCTTAGAAATTAGGGCTAAGCAGGTATTTGCTGTAGAATTCATCGATCACTTTGACTGCTTCCGTGGCCGTGTCTACCACACAGAACAGGTCCAAATCCGATTCACTGATGTAGTGCAGGTCTTCCTGTAGCAACCTGCTTTTGATCCAGTCCACCAATCCACCCCAGTAGTCCTTGCCCACGAGTACGATTGGGAAACGACCAATCTTGTTGGTTTGGATGAGGGTGAGTGCTTCAAAAAACTCGTCTAGCGTACCAAATCCGCCAGGCAACACGACAAATCCTTGGGAGTAGCGAACAAACATGACTTTGCGCACAAAAAAATAATCAAAGTTGAGCAGCTTATCTCGGTCGATGTAGAGGTTGTTAAACTGTTCGAACGGCAGTTGGATGTTGAGTCCCACGGATTTTCCTCCTTCTGAGAAGGCACCCTTATTTCCTGCTTCCATGATACCTGGACCGCCACCAGTGATCACTCCATAGCCATGGCGTACGAGTTTGGCGGCGATTTCTTCTGCGATTTTGTAGTAGGAATGGTCTCGGGGAGTACGAGCAGAACCAAAAATAGTGACACAGGGGCCGATTTTGGCCAATTTATCAAAGCCCTCGACAAATTCAGACATCACCTTAAAGATGGCCCAGGAGTCGGCACTTTTGATTTCGTTCCAATCCCGTTCTTTAAAGGCATTTCGGATCTGTTCTTCCGAATTTTCAGCTTCTTGCTCAGTCATTTGATTCCTTATTTTTGATTCAAGAATACGATTCCCAGGCAGTAAAGATGGGGAATTTTAAAAAAATCAGGACAAGTGACTGATTTAGAGTAGAAAAAAATCAAGTTGCATTCTTAGCCAAATACCCAAAAGGCCTGTTAATTTTGTTCAGAAACTAGATCGAGATGAATCTTTTTGAAAAGGCGCAGGCGGTAGAAGGGCTTTTTGTGGAGTTGGAGGAGCAATCCAAGCAATTCCACGAAGAGGCGGGGATGGGATGTATTTCGGGTTGTGGCTTTTGCTGCTCCAATCCAGAGGTGCCTGCCTCGGCCTTGGAATTTTTGCCACTAGCCTTTGATTTGTACGAGAAAGGGAAAGCTGAGGAGCTAGCTGCTCAGCTTGCTGCAGACAAATCCAAGGGAGTTTGCGTGGTGTATCGAGCGCAGTCTGCCGATTTGAGTAAGGGATTTTGTGGCAACTATGCCAAGCGAGGCCTGATCTGTCGTGTGTTTGGGGCCTCTGCTCGAAAAAACAACAAGACCAATTTGAAGGAATTGATCACCTGCAAATTGCTCAAGGCAGAACGGCCAGAAGCCTTCCAAGAAGTGACCACCCGCATCAATGCCGATTTGGACATCCCTTTAGCCCCAGCTTACTATACCCGCTTAAAGGACGTGGATGAGGCGCTCTCGGCCTTGCATCCAGTCAATGAAGCGGTCTTGTTGGCCTTGGAGCTTGTGCTGCGGTACCAGTACTACCAGGAGGGGGAAAAATAAGGAAGGCCTTCCTTTTTCAGTCGGCTCTTTTTTAAGTATATTCGGTGATTCTAATGAGCCCTTTTCCCAACAAAAATTTTCGGTATGTTGAATTTTGCTGAGATCTTACAGACGATCAAATCCCTGATCGAAACGAAAATCGAACTCGTCAAGTCAGATATTCAGGACCAATTGGTCGGAATGCTTTCTCGTCTGATTTTATTGGTGTTGATTGGCTCCATATTGTTGGTGGCAGGGCTATTTCTTTCTTTGTCCCTTGCCTTTTACATCAGTCAGGTCACCCAAAGCCCATACTTTGGATTCTTGGTGGTGGCGCTGGGGTATCTGATAGTAGTGATCTTCTTGTACCTGACTCGGGATTCTCAGGGCTTTCAGCAGCAGGTGAATACCTCGCTGAAGAACTTTATTTTTAATTCAACGAAAGGAAAAAAACTCCAATGAGTAAGGAACTTGAGAAAAAATCAGAAGAGCTGGAGCAGGCGCTAGCCAAGCAGCTCAATGTCTTCAAAAAAGGTTCTGAGGACTGGGTGAAAGTAGGTGCTGTGGTAGCGGTCAGTGCATTGGTCGTCTATGGTGTCGTGCAGCTGACCAACAAAAAGAAAGCAAAAAACACCGACAAGGCATTGGAGGTATTGGAGCGCGAAGGCTTGCTCAATCCAGAATTGAAGGAGCGAATTACCCAGCCTAAGCAATCTTCGCTGTGGACTGGACTAGCTCAAAAAGTGCTTTTCCTGGGCCTTGCGCTAGCGAAGGACAAGCTTTACGAACAATTTTTTGCTGGGGAAGAAAAAACGGTAGAGAAGAAGGGGTAACATTTGAGGTTTTACAAACCTCGAATGTTTGAAAATCTAAGAAGAAAACCCTCGAGGTCTTGGAGACGTCAAAGGATCTAACATTTGAGGTTTCAAAAAACCTCGAATGTTTAAAAAAATCTAAAACCTTCGAGGTCTAATAGACCTCAAAGGATCTAACATTTGAGGTTTCAAAAAACCTCGAATGTTTAAAAAAATCTAAAACCTTCGAGGTCTTGGAGACGTCAAAGGATCTAACATTTGAGGTTTCAAAAAACCTCGAATGTTTAAAAAAATCTAAAACCTTCGAGGTCTAATAGACCTCAAAGGTTATACATTAATCAGTGACTCTCTTCTACGCATTTTGCCGGCAGGCACCCCATACATCATCTTAAATCTTCGACAGAAATAAGCCGTGTCCTTGTAGCCCACTTCCTTGCCGATGGTACGGATGGATTTTTTGGTGGTGCGAAGTAAATCCACCGCCGCTTCTAGGCGCTGGTATTCGATGTAGTCCTGTGGATTGATGCCTGTGAGCATCTTAAAGTATTGTCCCACATAGTCCTCCGATACATTGGCGATTTTGGCAAGCACCTTGTTGGAGAGGTCGCCGCCGATATTGCTCTTGATGTAGTTAAAAAGGTCGATCAAGCGCGGGTCCTTGAAGTAGGTCGCATTTGTGGATAGCTCTTCGGTGAAGAGGCGATTCTTCAGAATGTGTCGAAGCAATTCAATTACCAATACTTCGGTAAGCGATTTCAAGCTGCGCTCTTTGCCCACTCCTGTATTTTCGATTTCCTTCATCAGGTCCTCTACCAAGGTAGTGATCCGGTCATTGAAGCGAATGATAAAGGGAGGAATGTCTAGGGAGTTGAAAAAGTTGACTACGTCAAAAACTTTGGATTCGAACTGGAATAGCGAAATGCAGTCTTCTTCCGCAGATTTGATTTCCTTGTAGCTGATGCTCTGCAGGTGTTTTCTTCTAGTCTCCGCAAATTGCTCCCCGGTAGCTTCTTGTTTGGATGTTTTATTTCCGAAGGTGAGGGTGGTTTTACGGTCTTTGGGCAAGAAAATTACCTCCCCCTCATTGACTAGCTCCTGGTCTTCGCCAAACTTCAAGCTGCCATGATGGAGCAAGAGGAGGGTGTTTTCGTTTTCTTGATAGTTTAAAACCGTAATCGGTTTTTCGATTTTATAGTTGCTGCCTTTCAAAAAGCGAACCTGAACCGATTCAATGACTTTGTTGTAATACTCCATAGCCGAATAAAAATTTATGCTTAAAAATATGATTTTTCTAATTACAAAAATGCATTTTAGAATTAAAAAATTAAGATCACTAAAAAAAAGGGAGTAATTTTTGTCTAATTACCCCCTTCGTACTGGTATTGTAGTTTATTTCAAGACGTTTCTTGAAATCACGATGCGTTGAATTTCAGAAGTGCCTTCGTAGATCTGCGTGATTTTGGCATCTCGCATGAGTCGTTCCACATGATATTCCTTCACATAGCCATAGCCTCCATGTACCTGAACCGCTTCAATGGTCACATTCATGGCGACTTCGGATGCGTACAATTTGGCCATAGCCGAAGCCTGTGCATAATCCTCTCCTTGGTCCTTGAGCCAGGCAGCTTTGAATACCAGAAGTCGGGCAGCCTCTATTTGGGTAGCCATATCGGCCAACTTGAACTGAATCGCCTGGTGTTGGCTAATGGGCTTACCGAAGGCCTTTCGTTCCTTGGAGTAGGCCAAGGCCAGTTCGTAAGCTCCAGAAGCGATTCCTAGTGCTTGAGCAGCAATCCCGATTCGTCCACCATTGAGAGTTTCCATAGCAAAAGTGAACCCAAAGCCTTCTGCTCCGATGCGGTTTTTGACCGGAACCTTGACATCTGTGAACATCAGCGAGTGGGTATCCGAACCGCGAATCCCTAGTTTGTCTTCCTTCTTGCCCACCACAAATCCATCCCATCCTTTTTCTACAATAAAAGCAGAGATTCCCTTGTGCCCTTTGCTTGCATCCGTTTGGGCGATGACCAGGTAGATGGAGGCGGAGGAGCCGTTGGTGATCCAGTTTTTGGTTCCATTCAGGAGGTAATAATCCCCTTCGAGGGTAGCAGTAGTTTGCTGTGAGGTGGCATCCGATCCTGCCTCGGGCTCGGACAAGCAGAAAGCTCCAATTACTTCGCCTGTGGCCAATTTGGTTAAGTAGGTTTGCTTTTGCTCTTCGGTTCCGAATTTTTCCAATCCCCAGCAGACCAAGGAATTGTTGACGGACATGGATACGGATGCGGAGGCATCAATTTTGGAAATCTCCTCCATGGCGATGACATAAGAGAGGGTATCCATCCCTCCACCGCTGTAGGCTGGGTCCACCATCATCCCCATGAATCCAAGGGCTCCCATTTTTTGTATTTGTTCTTTTGGGAAACGGGCTTCGGTATCCCGTTCGATCACTCCAGGGAGTAACTCACTTTGGGCAAAATCACGAGCAGCTTCCTGTACGGCAAGTTGTTCTTCAGTCAGTTGAAAATTCATAAAATAAATTTGGGTTTACTTCTATAAATGGAATGAAAAAAGAAAAGGGACGCAAGTCCCTTTTCAGCTAAGCATGAGTTGGATTAATCTCTATTTCCAAAGAAAACAAAGATGTAATAGGCTAGGGTAACCAAAGAAGCCATGGCTGCCACCAAGTAGGTGCGGGCAGCCCAATTGAGGGCATCCTTGGACATGGCGTATTCTGAAGGAGTGACCACGTTGCGGTTTTGTACCCAAGCCAAGGCACGGTTGGAAGCATCAAATTCCACAGGAAGTGTCACCAAAGTGAACAGGGTCATGATGGAATAGGAGCCTACGACCAAATAGCCAATGAATTCGTAAGGAAGTCCCAAAGCAAATCCACCAAACAAGGAAGCAATCAAAACAAAATTCAAGACCTTGCTGGAGATGTTTTGAATAGGAACCATTGCAGAGCGCATGGTCAACCAAGAATAGGCAGTGGCATGTTGTACCGCGTGACCACATTCGTGTGCCGCTACTGCAGTAGCCGCCGCATTTCTACCATAGAATACATCTGGAGAAAGGTTGACCGTTTTGTCTGCCGGATTGTAGTGGTCTGTCAATTGGCCTTCTACACAGGTGACGCGTACGTTATGAATGTTGTGATCAGCAAGCATCAGCTTGGCAATCTCCTCCCCGGAAAGGTTGGCCTGTAGCGGGGTTTGGGAATACAACTTGAATTTGCTTTTCAGCCTGCTGCTAACCACAAAACCGAGGATAGCAAATACAACGACAATTAGGATAATCATATCTAGTTTATTTTTAACTGGGTGTAGTTACGAAATTAAGAAGTTAAAGGTTTTTTCCAAGCGGGAGTTTTCAACATGAGTATCCAGCTGATGAGTCCCACCCCGATTACCAATAGCATCTGGGTGCCGTGAATGATCGCTGCAAATATTTTGCCATCGGCTTCAGGAACACTAAAAACGACCAAAATATAGGCTACCAAGGCATGGAAGGTGCCAATTCCTCCTTGAACAGGTGCAATCATGCCAATAGTTCCCATTACCATCACCAAGAGCACTTGGCTGCCCGACAAATTGGCAGCCGACTCGATGCCTTGTGAGACGGTATACATGGTTAGGAAGTAA
This sequence comes from Algoriphagus sp., assembly GCA_023653075.1. Classification (GTDB taxonomy): domain Bacteria; phylum Bacteroidota; class Bacteroidia; order Cytophagales; family Cyclobacteriaceae; genus Algoriphagus. The sequence continues at coordinate 2,018 of JAMNXQ010000045.1, read as the reverse complement.
ATAATCCAAATCGCTACTGAGCTCAACCAGAAACCGAGGGGATTTTTGAGGGTTTTGATGGCTAGCACGCCAGAAAGAAGCTGTCTGAAAAAGAGTTGCAGCTTGTTGACAAAGCCATGGTTGCGGTATTTTTTACCCAAGAAGTAAAGCAACAAGAGGAAGGCGACTCCTCCACCAAGAAGTAGGGGAAGTTGACGAAGTAGGGAGCTCGTTAATGCGGAAATATCCACCAGCTGACCTGCTAGGGAGACAAACAGTTGGCTTTCGAGCAGAAAGGCAAGGAAAAAGGTGGCGGTCATAAATAGGAGGTCCACGCTTCGTTCGACGAGCACGGTGCCGATGGCTTGGCCGATGGGAATTCCGTTATTTCGCGTCAATACGGTACAACGGGCCACTTCTCCAGCTCTTGGAATGAGGAGGTTAACCAGGTAACCCACCATGACCGCGTGGTAGGCTCGATTGGAAGTGACGGGGGCTTGATCTCCTTCCTGTCGGAAAAGTAAGGCCCAGCGCCAACCCCGAAGCCAGTATCCAGCCCAGGCAACGACTAGGGAGGTGCCAATCCAAAACCAATTGCTGGAAGCCAGCTGCGTTTGGAGGCTGTCAAATTCAATGTCTCGGTACAAAAACCAAAAAATCCACAGGGCTATTCCCAGTGAGAGGGCCACTTGTAGGATTTGTTTGATTTTGGGATGCATTGTCAAAAGACTTGGTTTTTATCGTCAGGAAATACCAGGATAGGCTGGTGTGTTTTGGCTTCTTCGGGGCTCATGCCCGCATAGGCGATGATGATCACCACGTCTCCAACCGCTGCTTTTCTGGCGGCAGGACCATTGAGGCATACTGTGCCAGATCCCCGCTGTCCTTTGATGACATAGGTTTCGAGACGCTCCCCATTGTTGACATTGACCACCTGTACTTTTTCATTTTCAAAAAGCTGTGCTGCATCCATCAGGTTTTCATCGAGAGTGATGGATCCCACATAATGCAATTCAGCCTGGGTGATTTTCACCCGGTGGATTTTTGATTTTAAGAGTTGGAGTTGCATGGTTTAGTTTTCACAGCACGAAATTAAGGAATAATGGGCAAGTTATCGATCAATCTCACCGGGCCTACATAGGCAGCGATGCAAAGCGATCTTGCACCCGCTTGCGTAAACGTGTCAAAAATTTCAAATGTTTCAGGATGCAGAAGTGCGAAGTATTCCAATTTAGTATTTGCGACATTGGAAAAGCTCTCTTGGGTGTCCGCTAGCACTTTAGTCCAAGGTTCTCCTGTCAGCAATCGTTCCTTAGCCTGAGTCAGACAGGTATATAAAAGCAGCGCTTGGATACGCTCCTCTGAATTGAGGCGCATATTTCGTGAGGACATGGCTAGTCCATCTTTTTCCCGGCGGGTAGGCACCACTTCGATACTCAGGTCAAAGGAGAGGTCCTGAACTAGGCGCTTGATGACGGCTACTTGCTGCAGGTCTTTTTGACCGAAAAAGGCTCGAGAAGGCTGGATGAGGTGAAAGAGTTTGGAAACCACAAGTCCTACCCCATTGAAGTGGCCTGGGCGAAATGCCCCCTCAAGGACATGTTCGAGGTCACCAAAATCAAATCGCAAGTGGGTAGGATGAGGGTAAAGGGTCGCCACCGAAGGCACAAAAACATAATCCGCCCCGGCAGCTTTGAGCTGAGCTAGATCTGCCTCGAGGGTTTGGGGATAATTTTGAAAATCTTCACTGGAGTTGAATTGGGTGGGATTGACAAATATGGAAACCACCGTGTAGTCCATGGAGGCAGTGCTTTTCGCGACCAGATCCAAATGACCTTGATGAAGCGCGCCCATGGTAGGGACAAAGCCTAACTGTTTGCCTTCCTTAAAAATGGATGACCAAATGGGCTTCCATTCGGCTTCGGTATGGATTACCTTCATGACAAGGGAATTTTCGGCTAAATAGGGGCAAAACTAGATTAATATCCACAAATCCAATGCTTTTAGGCTTTTTTTATTTACCTTTGTGCCCGTTGTTT
>JAMNXQ010000044.1 GCA_023653075.1 Algoriphagus sp. | reverse complement strand
CGACGAGGAATCCACCGCTATCCGTAACATCATCGCTGAAGAATTCAGAACCGAGGGTGCATTAAAATCGGAAATCCAATTAAACATCAAGCGTCTGATGGATATCGGATGTTACAGAGGTTTGAGACACAGAAAAGGGCTTCCTGTTCGTGGTCAAGGCACTAAGAACAATGCCAGAACCAGAAAAGGTAAGCGTAAGACTGTTGCTAACAAAAAGAAGGCAACTAAATAAAATCTGATTTAGATTATGGCTCAGAAAAGAAACGATAAAGCAAAGGGTAAAAAAAGAGTAGTTAAGGTAGAAGCTGTAGGTCAGGCGCACATCAAAGCCTCCTTCAACAATATCATTATCTCTATTACCAATATCTCAGGTCAAGTGATCTCATGGGCTTCTGCCGGTAAAATGGGTTTCAGAGGATCCAAGAAGAATACTCCTTACGCTGCACAGATGGCTGCACAAAACTGCGGTCAAGTAGCTTACGAACTCGGTTTGAGAAAAATTGAGGTTTTCGTAAAAGGTCCAGGCGCAGGTCGTGAATCAGCGATCAGAACCTTGCAAAACGTAGGTCTAGATGTAACGACTATCATTGACGTAACACCTATGCCGCACAACGGTTGTCGTCCACCTAAGCGTAGAAGAGTTTAACTTTAAAAAAGTAATAGCATGGCAAGATATACAGGTCCTAAAGCAAAGATCTCCAGAAGATTTGGAGAAGCGATTGAAGGGCATAGCAAGGCACTTCAAAAGAAAAACTATCCTCCAGGAATGCATGGTCGTGGTAGAAGAAAGAAGCAGTCTGAATATGCAGTTCAGCTTGCAGAGAAGCAAAAAGCAAAATACATCTATGGCGTATTGGAAAGACAATTCGCGAAGATGTTTGACCTTGCTTCTAGAAAATCAGGTATCACTGGTGAAAACCTACTTCAGCTTCTTGAAGCTCGTTTGGATAACACCGTGTACCGTTTGGGTATTTCACCAACCCGTCGTGGAGCAAGACAGCTTGTATCACACAAGCACATCTTGGTTAACGGAGAATTGGTAAACATCCCTTCTTACACCTTGAAGCCAGGTGATGTGGTATCTGTAAGAGAGCGTTCTAAGTCTCTCGAAGCAATCACCAACAGTTTGGCTGGTAGAGGTACATCTCGGTATTCCTGGTTAGAGTGGGACAATGCCTCGATGTCTGGTAAATTCGTGACGGTTCCTGGAAGAGATGATATTCCTGAGAATATCAAAGTACAGCTCATCGTCGAACTTTACTCTAAGTAATATTTCACTATTTTCAGCTAAAACAGAACGAAATATATGTCCATACTAGCATTTCAAATGCCCGAGAAAGTGGTAATGGAAAAAGCCGATGATTTTCATGGCTTGTTCACATTCAAACCACTTGAGAAAGGCTATGGAGTTACTATAGGTAACGCCCTAAGAAGAATTTTACTATCTTCTTTGGAGGGATACGCCATCACTTCTATCAAAATTCCAGGAGTGGTTCATGAATTCTCTACCGTAGAGGGTGTAGTAGAAGATGTGACAGACATCATTTTGAATTTGAAGCAGGTTCGATTCAAGAAAGTGCACGATGCATTTGATGGAAAGATTGCAGTAGAGCTCAAAAATCAGTCTGTTTTCACAGCAGGGGACATTGCTAAGTTCACTTCTTCTTTCGAAGTATTGAATCCGGAATTGGTAATCTGTCACATTGACCAGACCAAAAATTTCGAGATTGAATTAACTATCGAAAAAGGAAGAGGGTATTTGCCTGCTGAAGAATCCAAACCAAAAGATCAGGTTTTCGGACAAATTGCAATTGACGCCATCTTTACACCAATTAAAAATGTAAAGTACAGCGTTGAAAATACTCGAGTTGAGCAAAAGACGGATTTTGAAAAATTGATTCTAGAAGTGCATACCGATGGGTCTATCCACCCAGAGAAAGCCTTACAGGAGTCAGCTAAGATCTTGATCCAGCACTTCATGCTCTTCTCTGATCAAACCATGGTTCTTGACTCTACTGGAGTTGCTGAACCAGAGCCTATCGATGAGGAATTCCTTCACATGCGTAAGCTTCTCAAGACTTCTTTAGGGGACCTCGACCTTTCGGTTCGTGCCTTTAATTGCTTGAAAGCTGCCGATGTGAGAACTCTTGGAGATCTTGCTAGACTTGAAATTTCAGATATGATGAAATTCAGAAACTTCGGTAAAAAATCTTTGGCCGAACTAGAGCAATTGATCCAGGAGAAAGGTCTAACCTTTGGTATGGACATTTCTAAGTACAAACTTGATGAAGAATAATTAAAATGAGACACGGTAAGAAAATTAACCACCTTGGTAGAACTGCTTCGCATAGAAAAGCAATGCTTTCCAATATGGCAGCTTCCCTGATTCTTCACAAGCGTATATCTACTACGCTTGCCAAAGCGAAAGAATTGAAGAAGTTTGTGGAGCCTCTGGTAACCAGAGCAAAAGAAGATACCACGCACAATAGAAGAATTGCTTTCTCCTACTTGAAAAGCAAAGAGGCCATCAAAGCCCTCTTTGGTGAAGTAATTGAGAAAGTAGGAACTCGTCCAGGAGGATACACCCGAATTATCAAAACTGGGTTCCGTCTGGGTGATAACGCCGAAATGTGCATCATCGAACTAGTAGATTTCAACGAATTGATGTTGAAAGATGCAGCGCCTGCTAAGAAGACTACCCGTAGATCTAGAAGATCTAGCGGTGAGGCAACTAGCACTCCTGCCCCTGCTGCTCCTAAGGCAGCTAAGGTGGAAGCAGCTCCTGCTCCTGTAGTAGATGAAGTAGAAGAAGCTCCAGTTGCAGAAGCGGAAGTAGTTGAAGAAACTGCAGCTCCTGTAGCAGAAGCAGCTTCTGAAGAGACTCCAGCTGCTGAGGCTTCTGAAGAAGGCGAAACTGAAGAAAAATAAGTTGAAAGCAATTTCACAACTAAAAGGATTGGACGTCGTTCAATCCTTTTTTTTATTCCCTAGCGGCATCTCTCCCTCCCTAAGATTTATTAACTTTGGGCAACTTTCTTAGAAATGACTAAACAAAAAGCTACACTTCTTCTTGCAGATGGTACGGTCTTCTCGGGGACTCTCATCGGCTCACCCGGAACCAATGGCGGCGAAATCTGCTTTAACACCGGAATGACTGGTTACCAGGAGATTTATACTGATCCTTCCTACACTGGTCAAATCGTAGTCACTACCACTTCCCACATTGGGAACTATGGCGTACATCCAGATGAGGTAGAGTCTGCGGCACCTTGTGTAGCGGGCATAGTGGTCAATAGTTTCTCAGATGTTTTTTCCCGACTAGATGCCTCGGGTTCCTTGCAAGACTATTTGGTCACTGCTGGCATTACGGGCATTGCCGATATAGATACCCGCAAGCTGGTTCGTCACCTTAGAGATGCAGGAGCCATGAATGCCATTATCAGTTCGGAATTTGAAGGAAACTTGGACGGACTGAAGCAAAAACTTGCTGAAGTTCCAGATATGAATGGGCTAGAGCTATCCTCCAAGGTTTGTACCCAAGATCCCTTCTTTTTTGGAGACCCAGCGTCGCCCATTAAAGTGGCCTGCCTTGATTTCGGTATCAAAACCAATATCCTCCGTAATCTCGCCTCTCGTGGGGTGTATTGCAAAGTGTATCCAGCCAAAACTTCCCTTGCTGAAATGGAAACCTGGAAGCCTCAGGGCTATTTCCTTTCCAATGGACCTGGAGATCCAGCGGTCATGCATTATGCCGTGGAAACGGTTAAAGATATTTTGGGAACCAACAAGCCTGTTTTTGGGATTTGCTTGGGACACCAACTCCTTGCTGAAGCGGTGGGAATTTCTACCTACAAAATGCACCATGGTCATCGTGGGCTCAACCATCCAATCAAAAACCTGATGACTGGAAAAAGTGAAATCACTTCCCAGAATCACGGATTCAATGTGGTACGAGCCGATGCTGAAAAAAATGCAGAAGTAGAAATCACACACGTGCACCTCAATGACAATACAGTAGCAGGAATTAAGTTGAAAAATAAACCTGCTTTTTCAGTGCAATACCACCCGGAATCTTCTCCAGGACCGCACGATTCCCGCTATTTATTTGATGACTTTATATCTTTGATTACTAAAAACTAATTCTAACAAACCTGTAAACACATGACGTTAATTCAATCCATTCATGCAAGACAAATCCTTGATTCAAGAGGAAATCCTACCGTAGAGGTAGATGTAGTGACTGAAAATGGGGCTTTCGGAAGAGCTGCGGTACCTAGCGGTGCCTCCACTGGAATAAATGAAGCGGTAGAACTCCGCGATGGAGATAAGAGTAAATACCTAGGTAAAGGCGTTTTGAAAGCCGTTTCCAATGTGAACGATGTCATCGCGCCTGAATTGGTGGGTATGGATGTCTTTGAACAAAATACCATCGACCAGATCATGATTGATTTGGACGGAACTTCCAACAAAAGTAAGTTGGGAGCTAATGCCATCTTGGGAGTTTCCCTTGCCGTAGCCAAGGCTGCTGCTATGGAATCTGGACAGCCACTTTACCGCTACATCGGTGGTGTGAATGCCAATACACTTCCTGTGCCGATGTTGAACATCATCAATGGCGGTTCCCACTCCGATGCTCCCATTGCCTTCCAGGAATTTATGGTTCGCCCAATTGGTGCTAGCAGCTTCTCAGAAGCAATCCGTTGGGGTGCTGAGATCTTCCACAACTTGAAGAAAATTCTTCATGACAAGCATTTGAGTACTGCAGTAGGGGACGAGGGTGGTTTTGCACCGAATTTCTCAGGCGGTACTGAAGAAGCACTTGCTTGTATCCTTGATGCGATCAGCAAGGCAGGCTACCGTCCTGGCGACGATGTGACCATTGCTTTGGATTGTGCATCTTCTGAATTCTACAAAGACGGGAAGTACGACTACTCCAAGTTTGAAGGACCAAATGGAAAGATTCGTTCCAGAGAAGAGCAAGTAGCTTATTTGGCTGAGCTTACTGAAAAATATCCAATCGACTCCATCGAAGATGGTTGTGCAGAAGAAGATTGGGCAGGTTGGTCTATGCTAACTGCCAAAATTGGATCTAAAATCCAATTGGTAGGGGACGACTTGTTTGTAACCAATGTCAGCTTCTTGAAGCGTGGAATTGAAGAAAAGTCGGCTAACTCCATCCTCGTTAAGGTAAATCAGATCGGTACGCTTACTGAAACCTTGAATGCAATCAGCATGGCGCACAAGGCTGGATTTACAGCGGTGATGTCTCACCGTTCTGGAGAAACAGAGGATTCTACCATCGCTGATTTGGCTGTGGCCGTGAATTGCGGACAAATCAAAACCGGTTCTGCTTCTCGTTCCGACCGTATGGCTAAATACAACCAACTGCTTCGTATCGAAGAGCAATTGGGAGATTCTGCAGTATTTAAAGGAAGATTGAAATAATCAGCTTTCTTAATTATAAATCGACAGTCCTGAATATTCGGGACTGTCTTTTTTTTGCATGATTTTTGTAACTTAGTGATCCAAAGAGCGCCCCATGAAAAAAGTCATCAAATACAGCAGTAATTTTTACGTTTTGGCGACCCTGTCTTTTTTGGTATGGATGATCTTTATTGATTCCAACAACCTACCGACCCACTGGAGGCTTACCAAGCAGCTTTGGGAGCTAGAGGAACAGAAAGAGTTTTACAAGCAGAAAAAAGTCCAAATTCAACAGGAGCGCAAAGAGCTTTTTGGTAATCCTGAACTTTTGGAAAAGATTGCCCGAGAAAAATACCTCATGAAGAAGCCTACGGAGGATTTGTATGTGGTCGTTGAGAAATAAGCTTCTTGGGATTTCCCTACTTCTATTTTTTGGAGTTCATTTCGCATCCTATGCGCAACGGGAGATTGATCCTGAAGCCAAATTTTCATTTAAGGATCGAGTGTACTATGGAGGAAACATAGGCCTTCAACTCGGGACAGTCACCTTAATTGACCTTTCTCCTTTGGCAGGAGTAATGCTCAGCCCCAAGTTTTCAACTGGTCTAGGAGCTACCTACCAGTACTACGATGACAACCGTTTCCAAGGTGCTGCTGGATCTTCTTTTGGAGGGAGGGCTTTTGCACGCTATAACGTACTTCCCAATATCTTTGCCTATTCCGAGATGGAATCCATCAATTGGAATGCCTATAGTTATAGGCAAGACAATTTTCAGCGTACCTGGACGGAAGCTTTTTTTGTTGGCGCTGGGTACTTTACTCCTTTTGGATCCCGAGGTGGTGCCAATTTTACTTTTTTGTATAACCTCAAGCATTCCAATCGAGAGGCCTATTACAGCGAGCCCTACCTGCTTCGTGTTGGGTTTGTTTATTAAGCGATTTGGCTTTTTCCAATTGGTTTAACTACCTCAGCTTTCAGTTTATCACATGGGCTTGTGCCTCTAGAAAAACCGTTTCATTTTTTCCAAACCAGTTTTGGCCACATAGTTTGGATCCATGGCGTAATAGTTGGGATTAAAAAGTTCTAGGGAAAGTACAATCTGCCCTCCCTTAGCGCGAAGGGTGTCGGCTAAGGCCTGCATAGGTGCCGCCCCATCCCCAGGAAATACACGATCCTTGTCCTGCTGATTTGTTCTGGGGATATCTCCGGGAAAGTCATTGAGGTGAAAAATTGAGATGGCATTCCCATCGACCAACTTCAATCCTTCAAAGCCCGATCCGCCTCGAAAGAGGTGGTAGACATCAGCTAGAATCTTGGCATCGGGATCATCAGCCGCTGCAGCTACGGCAAGAGCTTGCGCCAGATGGTAGAAGGCTGGATACGCCCCCCAAAACTCCAATTGAGGCATCACTCCTGTTTTCCGGCCTAGGTCTAGGAGTTTCTTGTAGCGCTCGCCAGCTTTCAACAGGTCTAGCGGAGCATCTGCGCCGATCGCTGGAGCTGCCACTCGAGTACATCCTAGTTCGGCAAGTAGACCCATTTCTTTCTCCATCTGTACAAAGCCTTGCTTGCTTTTCTCTTCATCCTGTGCCATCCAGGTGGGAAAGCCAATGCAGTCTACTAGGGTGATTCCCGCATCACTAACCAATTTTTTCAGCGATGCAATGCTTTTTCCTCCCTGTAAGTATCCTTCAATTTCCATCATCCAAGGTTCCAAGCCTTGGTACCCAGCTCGGGCAGCCAATTCAATCAATTGGGGCAAGCTTAACTTTTGTCCCCGTACCGTGCTGGTATTGAGGGAAAATATAAACTCTGTAGTTGTCTGGACTACTGGACTTTGGGCTTCAGCCCGAGTGGCCATCGCGCCTACTAGTGGAGTAAGTGCTAGTGTCTTGATTAATTGTCTTCGGCGGTTCATTTTGGATGTGTTTCTTTTCCGTTTAAATACTAAGAAGCCCTTTTAAACATATTTCGAATAAATAAAATTTAAACCAATTTTCAATCGTATTTTTCCGTATGCGTCGTATACTTCTTTTGGCGGTCTTTGCTGTCCTGTTTTTTGTGCAGGAAGTCAATGCTCAGGTGGTAGGAGAGGATTTACCTTTTCTTTCAGCTTACCAACAAGAGCTTCCTTACTTTCAAGAGTTGATTACTGGAGGCCAATACGCTACTCCTTCGCCTCGGATCAAGGGAGATCCCTACTTTACTTCTAGGCAATTTGAGGAAGGTGCCTTGCGGATCAATGGAATCACCTATCCTCAAGTACCCTTGATTTACGATACCTACCGAGATCAATTGATTACGTTTCACCCCATTTTTAATCAAAAGATTCTGATCAAACCGGAGAAAATTGATGGTTTCACCTTGAGTGGAAATCAATTGTTTCGATTTTTTGAAGGAAATGAATCGTTCCTCCATCGTGGAAATGGGATCCATCAAGTGCTCGGTCAAGGAAATGCCATTGCGCTTGCCAAACGCTACAAAACCACGAAAGAATCTCGAGACCAAGCCCGCTATGACTCGGAGTATGTAGAGAAAACCACTTATTTTATTTGGGAGGAAGGAAGGTTCTCTTCGATCAAAAATGCGGCTCAAGCCATCGCTTCTCTCGGACTTGATGCCAAGGTGCTCAAGAGAGAATTAAAAGCAAAAGGGCTTCAATTCAAAAAGTCGCCCGAAACCTATTTGCAGTTTTTGGTGACCTATCCTAAATCGAATTAATGCGAAAGCTCATCACCTTTCTTTGCCTGTTTTTTTTAATCTCCCTTGGGGGAGGTGGGGCTGTGTTTGCCCAGCAGCAGGAATCGAAAATCACGGGATTGTTTGCCGGGATTTCATTTGAGCGATTTGCAGAGCTGGTAGAAAAGGATACCCGGTACCGATTTATCTTCAAGAAGGAGGATGTGGTCAATGTTACCGTCAACCTGCAGGCGAATGGGGATAAGTTAGAAGATGTTTTGGGGGTGCTTTTCTTGAAATCGGACTTTAGCTTCTCCATTTCCAAAGATCTGGAAGTATTTGTCTTTAAGGGAGCCAAGCGAACGGTCGACTTTCTGCCCAACTATTTTAAAGCGCCCTCAGGAGCTGCCCTTTTGGGTGCTTCAATGCAGGATGAGTTTGTTCGAAATCGCCGCTACACCATTGGGGTTCCTGGACCTGGGACAGAAGCAAAACTGAAGGGGAGGGTAACTAGCCTGGAAAACAATGAGCCCATTGAAGGTGCCATAGTCTTTGAAAAAGAATCCATGCAGCAGGCTGTCACTAACAAGACGGGTGAATTTGAACTGCTACTTCCTAAAGGAAATAAAACGCTATTTATCCAAAATATCGGGGGCTATACCGAACAACGCTTACTGGATATTCAGGGAGATGCCTTGCTTGAGCTCAGCATAGGTGAAGGGGTATTTGCCTTGAATGAGGTGGTCGTGAGCTCCGGAGCGTTGAATCAAGTGGCCAGACCAGAGATGGGCGTGCAGTCCCTGTCTGTTCAGGAGATGAAAAGATTGCCAGCCGTCATGGGAGAGGTGGATATTATCAAAGGACTATTGACAATGCCGGGCGTAAATACCGCAGGGGAAGCCAGTGTAGGATTTAATGTACGAGGTGGTGCAGCAGATCAAAACTTGATTTTGATGGATCAGAATACGCTTTTTAATCCATCCCACTTGTTTGGATTTTTCTCCGCCATCAATTCAGACATGGTGCAAGGGGTAGAGTTGTATAAGTCAGGTATCCCTGCAAGTCTTGGTGGCAGGTTGTCCTCTGTCTTGCAGGTAACTCCTAAAAAAGGTCGTTCTGACAAAATTGGAGGTTCCGGTGGCATTGGTCCCATGACCAGCCGATTCAGTTTGGAAGGTCCGATTGGAGAAAAAACTACCTTCATCCTAGGTTCACGACTAACCTATTCGGATTGGCTTTTGGATTTTCTCTCGGAGAAAATTGATTTGGGTGCAAGCCGAGCTGCTTTTTCCGACTTTAATGGCACCGTAGAACATGAATTGGGAGCCAAGGATAAGATTCGATTGTCAGGGTATTACAGTAAGGACTCCTTCCAGTTTGATCCGGACACGGTTTACAGCTATTCCAACCAGAATGTGGCGCTTTCCTGGACGCATTACTTCAACGATGCGCTCGAGGCCACTTTTTCGGTAGGTCAGGATGGGTATAATTTTGAGGTGCAGGGTGAAGACAATCCCCTGAATTCATACCAATACCGCTTCGACATTCGTCAGCAGTTTTTGAAAGCACAGTTTCGCCAGGAAAAAGGAGATCGTCACGTACTAAATTATGGGGTTCATGGCATCCGCTACCAACTCAATCCAGGGGAGATCCTTCCCTTTGGTGCTGAGAGTGGGGTAATTCAAGATGAGGTTGCTCCGGAAACGGCCATGGATTGGTCGCTGTTCTTGGGTGATGAATTTGAGATCAATGAGCAGTGGGCATTAAGCGGTGGTTTGCGATACAATTTCTACACCTATTTAGGTCCACAAACAATCCCCATCTATGCGGAAGGTGAGCCCTATTTGAAAGAGAATATCACTGGGCAAACTCAATTTAAGTCCGGGGAATTGGTTCAAACCTATCATGGTCCAGAATTCCGATTTTCTGCCCGTTATGCCTTGTCCAACCGTTCCTCTTTGAAAGTGGGGGTCAACTCCATGCGGCAGAATATTCACCTCTTGAGTAACTCTTCGGTCATCACGCCCACAGATACTTGGAAGTTGAGTGATTCATTTTTGAAACCCCAACGGGGAATTCAATATGCCTTAGGCTATTTTAAAAACATGAATCAAGGAGCCATAGAGTTTTCTGCAGAGCTCTACTACCGTTCCATGCAACAGTTGTTGGATTACCGTTCTGGAGCAAGCATCGTATTGAATGACCGCATTGAGCAAGAAGTGTTGGTGACGCAGGGGAAAGCCTATGGAATGGAACTTTACCTGAAGAAAACGCAAGGAAAGTTGAATGGATCGCTTGCCTACACCTACAGCCGTTCGTTGATGCAGACAGATCCGACGGAGCAAAAGGAGCAGATCAACCGCTCTGAATGGTATCCAAGTAATTTTGATCAACCACACAATGCCAATTTTGTGGGTAATTACGAGTTGAGTAAACGAATCAATGTTACTCTTGCGGGTAAATACAGTACTGGGAGACCCGTTACCCTGCCTATCGCTAAATTCAATTACGGAGGCTCGGAGCGGGTGTATTTCTCTGACCGAAATTCGTTTAGGGTTCCAGATTACTTCCGCATGGATCTCTCCGTCAACTTGGAAGGAAATCACAAGGTGGCCAAATTGGCGCATGCCTCTTGGTCCTTTGGTATCTACAATATCCTAGGCAGGGATAATGCGTATTCGGTCTATTTTGTGCCGGAGGCAGGCAAGTTGAAAGGGTACCAGTTGGCAATTTTTGCGGAGCCCATCCCCTTTATCACCTATAACTTTAGATTTTGATGCGAAGTATCGGCTACCTTGTTTTTGTACTCTTCGCCACGCTAGTTGGTTGTCGGACACCCTATGAACCCGAAGTTCCGGCCACGGAATTGCGAATACTGGTGGTGGAAGGGTACCTTGATACAGAAGGCTTAAGGAGCGAATTGAAGCTCAGTCGAACAGCTCCACTTGGATCTGAATCGGCTTTTATTCCAGAGGCACGTGCCAAAGTATTCCTCAAAAGTGTGGGAGGGCAAGTTTTTCCTCTGTCCGAAATAGGCTTAGGAACCTATTTGTTCGAAAGGAACATCGATGAAAAGCAAAATTATATCCTAGAGATTGAACTTAGCTCTGGGGAGCGCTATGTCTCTGAGCAGATGCAGCCCATAGTTACTCCTGAAATCATTGATGCGGGTTTTAAGCGAGACGAGGAGGGCGTAGAGGTATTTGTCTCTACCCAAGGCAATGCCAACGCGGATGATTTTTTATGGACCTTCGAAGAAACTTGGATTTACAGACCTAGAATTCGTTCTCCCTATATCTATGTGTCCGAATTGAGAGACGTACGAGACCGTAAGGAAGCGGAACAAAATTCACTATGCTTCAAGACAGAGCCAAGTCCAGGAATTCTTTTGGAGACCAGCTCACGATTTAGAGATCAGGTTGTCTTCCAAAAAACGATAACCGAAATCCCAGTAGGCAACGAACGAATCATGGAGCGCTACAGCATTCTGGTGTCGCAGAAAGGATTGGCTTCCAAGGATGTGCCGTTTTGGGAAATTTTAAAGAAAAACACAGAGGACATCGGCTCCATATTTAGTCCACTTCCTTCACTGATTGGCGGAAACATCAAAAGTTTGGATGTAGCCAAGAACCCTGTGATTGGTCAGGTGAGTTTGGGAGTAATTCGTCAGAAAAGAGTGTACATCAATTATGTAGAGGTAAGCCCTTGGAATTACCTGGATCCAAAGTTTAACGATTGTGCAATCGGCGATGAGGCTGTGTTAAGATCGGATTACCAAGTCATCTTTGGCAATGGAGCAGTGGTGCCTGCACGACCCTTTATGGTCGGCACGACCATTGTAGGGTACTATCCTTCATCAAAAAGGTGTACCGATTGCACGCTGTATGCTTCCAAAACAAAGCCCTCCTTTTGGAAAGATTAATACTATGGAAAGAATACCGATGAATTTGCATCCAACAAAGGGAATAACTAGAATCAGAGGAATCTTTGTCCTGATCTTGTTGGTTTTTGGATTTGCCTTTCCTAGTTTGTCTCAACCAGTGAATGGGCTGAAGGAACAAGTTTTTTTCCATACCCCTAAGACGCTCTATTTTTCGGGAGACAAGATTTGGTTTGAAGCTCAGGTAAGTCTTGGTACACATCCCAGCTCTTCTCAGGTCTTGTATGCAGAATTAGTGGATCGAAATTCCAATTCCATTGCCCATGTCAAGGTGCCCCTGCAGGCAGGAAAAGCGGTAAATTTCATTTCAATTTCAGATCAGATTGCCTCCGATCACTACCTACTGCGCGTGTATACACGCATAAGCCCCTATTTGGATTTGAACCAGGGGGTGGCGCAACAGTTGGTGACAGTTATCAATCCTAAAATCCCACCAAAAGAGGCCACTTCCTCCAGTCGGATTGACTTGCCTTCCTCCAAATCCTTCACCAAGGGAAGTCGTGTGGACTTCAGTACTTTTGCTCCTGCTAATTCAACCAGGATGGCATCTGGAATTTCCATTGCCAATGCATTTTTGCAAGAAGAACAGAAGCAGTGGAGCTCGGATCAAGTCTATTCAAGCATTGTTCAACGGCCGCTTCTTCCTGAACTTTTTGGTCATTTGATTCAAGCGAAAGTGGCTTCAAGGGACACTGCATTGACCTATTTTCTTTCTCTTCATGGGACGAAGAGTGCCCTCTTTACCGATCATATTGATGTGGAGGGATTGCTCATTTTTGATGCAGGGGGCTTGCGTCATTGGGATCGTTTGATTGTACAACTCGAAAACGGATCAGAAATGGCAGGCTTGGAGTTAATTTCTCCGCTCATCAAAACTACTTTTCATCCCAATTTCAAGTTTCCTGAATTGTCTTTGACACCAGAAGATTTGCCCTATCTTCAATCCTTACTGAAGGCAACTGTGGTTCAACAGGCCTACTTGGAAGAGTCGAATCAGGATTTCTTAGAAGTAGTCACTGGCTTTGTGGCAGATTACAATTATGAATTGGATGATTACACGCGGTTTGAGGATGTAGAGACCATTCTGAAGGAATATGTTCCTAGTGTTGCGGTTCGCCTCAAGGACAAGAAAAAGACATTTCGACTCTTAAATGAAGCGGACAAGAGTGTATTTGATTCCAATCCATTAATCTTAGTCGATGCGATGCCAGTATTCGACTCAGATCTTCTGGCTTCTTTCAATCCCAAATTTCTTCAACGCCTGGAGATACTCAATCGAGAATTCTACCTCAATGACCGGACCTATCCGGGAGTACTAAGCTTTTCCAGTTATGCCAATAATTTTGGGCTATTTCCGCTGGCTCCCGCTGCTCGGTTTTTTGACTATCCCGGACTTCGGCCTTCACTAATCTTGGATAAAGGTCAATTTCAAACACCTGCTTCTGCTTCACGAATTCCAGATTGGAGAACGGTGCTCTATTGGGGTCCGAGTGGAGATGTCTCCAAGACTAATCTTCCAGACCTAGCCGGCACCTTTGTATTCTGGGAAAAGGTAGTTGTAGATGGGGAAACGCGAATGATACGCACCTATTTTTCTGTAGACTGATTTGACGCTGATAAAAATGTCAGCTATTGCCAAAAGTGTCACCATTTAATCTGGTATCAGGTATTCCAATAGATTTTTGCCAAAGCGCGTCCGAATCAGGTATTGCCCTTGATTGGGTTGGTGGCTAATTTGGATTTCTCCCTCACTTTGAAGTGGCGTGCTAATGAGTAGATTTCCTTTTAGGTCGTAGAGGTATCCAAGCCCTTGCTGTCGGTCGGTCACTGCAATAATTTTCCGTGATGATCCAAAATCAAAATAGCCTAGCCAGGTTTGGTCTGCTTTCATGGGAAGACTCATCAATAAGAGCTGTTGATTATCAAATAGCTGTATTTTATTGAATTGTTCTACCACGAGTAATGTTCCATTCAATTTTTGGTCAGGGAGCTCACGAAATTTATCGTCTCGATTCGTTTTTTGAACTTGCGTTTTCTTTAGGATTTCCCCTGAAAATGAAATTTCAATAACCTCACCTCCAGTTGTGATGGTATGAAGTGTTGGGGTGCCTGTCTTTTTTAAAATAAGAGGGCTGGCAATTCCGACAGGGAGCTGGAGGGGAGGGCCGTTTCGGGATTCACCTTTGCGGCTGAAGAAATGCAACTCACCGGAGATCCCTAGTACCACCATGAAATCACCTTTTCCTGGTACACGAACATGAAAGGGAGCTCCATTGGTAGGCTCTCCTAGAGGCAGGGGGTTCCAGTTCTCTAAATCCTTACCCATCTTGTCAAATAGCCATAAATTTCCATTTTCAGTAGCTATAAAATAGCGGTAATCTAACGTTTGGTCATAGTCAAGTACACTTAGATGGGTGATTTTTTCGCCAGGAATTGCCTTGGGGAATCCCGGCAAAGGATCTCCTAGCCGGTCAATGGCATAGATCCGATCCGCAGTAGCAAGTACTAGCTGTAATTTACCGTTTTTGAAGTAATCTATTTGAAAGGCTTCTGATAGGATAGGGCCTGACAAGGGTTGGTTGAATACCTGTTCTCCTGCAGAGTTGATCACATAAAGCACATGATCTTGGTCCTGGATGACCAAATCCTCAGTTCCATCGTTGAAATTTTTGATGGCCTTCGGACCATAGATTAGGTTCTGTGGAAGTGCAACTTCTTTTCCAGATGCCAATTCGAAGGATTTTTGACTAGCTGCCTGTGTGCTGCCCTCACTGTTATAATTTATAATCAGCGTTGCTTCTGGTCCTTTGGAGCTTTGATGAATCCGGAATGCCAAGGAAGTGAACGCTTGAAGTTCAGCGGCATACTTTTGTAGGAAGGTACTCCAGCTAGGATTGGCAGACTGTACCCAGGAGGGCCAGATTTTTTGGAGTAAAAAGGTCTTACTGTATCCAGCTGCTGGGGACAATAAGTTCTTTGTTTCATTCGGCTTTTTTGCCCAGGTATTTCCTTGGGAGTAATCGTCGAGCAAGGTTTTCATTCCATTGGCAGAGTTACTCATGACGAGTAGTTGATCTATCTGGCTGATGTAGGTTTGATCAAATCCAGGATACCGCCCATTGAATAGGTGCGCTGGGAAATTTGCTTCAGGAAAGAATAAGATTTCAGTTTCTAGGTACTGCTCGGAAGGGTAAAATTCCGTCGTGTCTCGGTATTGTTTGAGTAGTTCCCACGCCTGTTTAGCTTGGGTGGTTTTGACGAATACCGCGCTATTTTTTTCTGTAGGTGAGTCAGATTCCATCTCTAAAAAATACTGTTCTCCACTGAGAAGGTCTAAAAAGCCTCGGTCAATGAGTCGGGTTTGTACTTCTCCGCTCACTGTTGAAATGGGAGTAAAGGTGGAGTTGAATAGTTTTTGCGTTTCGTAACTATCCTTGAGGTTGATTTGGGTGATAGAATGAGTGCGTGTCGAGATCAAATTTTCAAATTCTGCCAATTGTGCTTGGACAGATGGTAAAAACTCCACCGCTGGTAGGCCTTGGATGGGTCCTTTAAAGAGGAGTTGTTTGTCTTCAAACTGAAGGGTTAAGGTAAGCAAGTAATCTGCAGCCTGAAGTTCTTGAAGGGTAGGCGAGTTTTTGTCTGCGCTCACGCCAGCCAGAAGTTTGGCAAGTCCTTTTGAGGTAAGAAAAAGTCTTCCCAAACCTTCTTTGTTGGATAATTCTGCTCCGAGTTTGGTTGAAATCGGGCTTGCATCCTCGCTGAGGTAAAATCGAATGGCTTCCTCAATGACAAATGAAGAGGAAGAGACTAGGAGTACATTATTGAGTAGGGTAATGCTCCATTGGATGCTGTTGCTTGCATCCAACACATCGTAAATTTCCTGTTCGCTGTATTTCCGTGTTTGAAATCGGGTGTTCTTTGGGGCTTTGGATTTGAGTTTATCCAAAAGTTCCTGAGGAGAACTGGAGCCAAAATTCAGGGTGTACAGGAGGCTAAACTTATCAGTTCCAACGGCATGATAACTTACCGTCACCTGCTTGTTTCGGAGGGTTTTGGTTACAAAACCTTCTTCACCAACAAGGCTATCTAAGGAATTTAATTGGGCATCTAAGGATTGAATGGCTGGAAAACGGGACAGAGCGGTCCAGATGGGCTGCTTTCGGAGCTCCTGCAGGGTGTAATCTGCTTGCTGTGTTTCAAATAAAAATACGGCATCGCTTGAAATGAGCTCTAGGCTATTGATAGTCCTGGACAGAATAAATCGCTGATACACTTCATAGCCACCCCAACTTAGGAGGGATAGTGCTAGAATGACCAATAGACTTTTCCAGATTTTCAAGGTGCAGAACAGCTTTAGGAGATGTGGAGTATAAAAAAGACCTAAGATACATCACCGAAGGAAAAGTATCTTAGGTCCTAAGGCCTACAAGAATCAGATTAGTTGCCCAAACGATCCAATACTTGCATTACTTCTTTTACGTGACCTCTAGAAGTTTCTAGCAATTGCTTCTCATCTGCATTGAGGTCTAGTTCAAGGACTTTTTCAATCCCGTTTTTGCCAAGGATTACAGGTACGCCAAGGTAGCAGTCGTCGATGCCGTATTCACCATCAAGCTTGATGCAAACTGGGAATACTCTTCTTTGGTTTTTCAAGATTGCTTCCACCATTTGTGCTGCAGCAGCTCCAGGAGCATACCAAGCAGAAGTTCCCATGAGCTTCACTAATTCTCCACCGCCAAATTTGGTACGCTCGATGATGGCGTCTAATTTATCTTTATCTACCAATTCAGTAACAGGGATACCTGCTACAGTGGTGTAACGAGGTAGGGGAACCATGGTATCTCCATGTCCGCCCATCAAGATGGCTTGAATTTCTTTACCAGAAACGTTTAGTTCTTCAGCTAGGAATGCACGGTAACGAGCCGTGTCCAAAATTCCTGCCATGCCCATCACCTTGTTTCTTGGAAAACCAGAAGTCAGGTGAGCTTGGTAGGTCATTACGTCTAACGGATTGGAAACGACAATGATGATTGCGTTAGGAGAATATTTAACCACATTTTCTGTCACAGACTTTACAATTCCTGCATTGGTTTCGATCAAGTCATCGCGGGTCATCCCCGGCTTTCTTGGAAGACCTGAAGTGATGACCACCACATCCGAATTAGCGGTCTTGCTGTAGTCATTGGTGCTCCCAACGGTACGGCTATCGTACTGATTAATAGGTGCTTTTTGCCAAATGTCAAGTGCCTTGCCTTCAGCAATGCCCTCTTTAATGTCGATCAATACAATCTCTTCAGCTACTTCGCGATACGCCAATACGTCGGCACAGGTGGCTCCTACGTTTCCTGCACCAACAACGGTTACTTTGCTCATGATATTATTTTTTGGTTTGAGTGGCCTAAAATTTGGCTCTAAGTTAATACGAGATACTTAGGAATTGAAACCGCTGCTGGATTAAGTTTGTTGCGAAAGTGCTGTTTTTTTAACCTGTACCCAGTAAATTTTTTAATGGGTGCTATTCAAACATTTGCCGGAGGCTAAAGAACCCAAAAGATTCACGGTAGGAACGGAAAAGCCGTTGGTTGTTGGAATTGTAATATTCTGCCAAGGAGGTCATCATTTTGGCCTTGATCTTTGGATTGCTATCAAAGATTTCCAAGAGGGCAAATTGAGGGATGACCAGCAATTCGGCCTCATCCGAACATACCAAGGCGGTGTAGGTTCTCTTTGAATTTTCTAACAAGGAATTTTCACCAAAAGCATCCCCTCGCTTGAGCTGCATGATGGTTTCAAAATTTTCACTTAAGTCGATGGTCAAGTCTACCTGCCCCTTGCGAATCAGGTAGAGTGCCTGACTTGGATCCTTACTAAAGAATACTACCTCGTCGCGAACGTATTTTCGCTCGTGCATGGTGGGGAGAAATCGGGCTAGTTCCTGCTGCTTGAGTAGCTCAAAAAATTTAATCCCTTGCAAGAAATCAAACATCCTGAGTTCATTCGGCTCGTAGGTTTTTGAAAAAGGGTTTCTCATGACTTAGTGTT
>JAMNXQ010000043.1 GCA_023653075.1 Algoriphagus sp. | reverse complement strand
CAACATCGTAAATCAGTTTCTAATCCTAACTGAATAACAATAATGACCAAGGGTCAAAAAAATAGAGGCCGAAAATCAAAAATCGGCCTCTATTGAGTAAAATCGACTGTCTCTAACTTGAAAAACTATTTATGAGACAGCCTCTTTTATTTTAGGTAGATAAGATGTTGGCTATTCGCAAGTCTTCATCATCCACTATTTTGTCATCTACAATTGCCTTGACAATAGGCGTAAAGACCACCTTATTGTTGATCATCCCGGCCATCGTATCGTATTTGCCTTGAAGTAGTCCTTCTACAGCAGCCACACCAAGTTTGGAGGCAAGTAATCGATCAAAAGAGCTTGGGGACCCTCCGCGTTGCAAATGGCCCAAGATGGTGACTTTAATGTCGTAGTGCGGAAGGAAAGTTTTTACTTCATCTGCGATTTGCTGCGCAGAACCACTTTTTCCTCCCTCGGCAACAATCACAATGTTGGAAGATTTTTTTGCTTTGGATCTTGTCTTTAGTTTTTCAATTAACCAATCGATAGACGTTTTTCGCTCAGGAATTAAGATGGCTGCTGCTGCGCTTCCAATGCCAGCATTGATTGCAATAAATCCAGCATCTCTACCCATTACTTCCACAAAAAATAGGCGGTCGTGTGAGGTAGCTGTATCTCTGATTTTATCGATGGCTTCGATGGCCGTATTGCAGGCGGTATCAAATCCAATAGTTAGGTCTGTTCCCGATAGGTCGTTGTCGATGGTACCTGGAAGCCCGATGGCGGGTATTCCATATTCTTCAAAGAACAGGTGGGCTCCTGTAAGGGATCCGTCTCCACCAATGACCACCAAGGCATCAATGCCATGGCTTTGTAGATTTTCAAAGGCTTTTTTTCGGCCTTCCGGAGTTCTGAATTCGGCACTTCGAGCAGATTTCAAAAACGTACCTCCACGTTCCAAGATGTGGGTAATGTATCTTGAGTCCAGTTTTTTGATGTCGTTTTGGATCATTCCCTCATAGCCTCGGTAAATGCCGTACATTTCCAGTCCATAGTAAAATCCAGCACGTGCCACTGCGCGAATGGCAGCATTCATGCCTGGTGAATCCCCACCAGAGGTGAGCACTCCAATTTTTTTGATCAGTTTAGGTGTCATAGGTTTGTGTCAATGCTTTAACTAGCAGTCCAGCTGATGCTGGGTTAGTTGCCAAGGGAATGTTGTGCACATCACAGATCCGCATTAGCATCTGCACATCTGGTTCATGAGGATGCTTATCTAGGGGATCTCTAAAAAAAATCACAGCGGTTAATTTTTTTTCTGCAGCGAGCGCTGCGATTTGAGCATCCCCTCCATAAGGTCCTGAAAGTAGTTTTTCCACTTGAAAACCAGCCTTTTCAATGTGCGAACCCGTAGTGCCTGTGGCTACGAGTTCGATATCGCTTCGCTGAAGGGCTTCACGAAATCCACTCAGAAAGTGGACCATGTCGGCTTTTTTACCATCATGGGCGATTAAGGCAATTTTCATGAATTGAATAGGAATAGGTCTAGGCTCAAAGTTAGGAAATTTTCAATTTTTCTTTGATTTCTAAGTTACCAATATCCATGAAATTAGTTCAACTGTATTTCTTTATTCTGATTATCCGCTTTTTAACCATTAACCCTATAAAAAAGGGTTGAGGTTCAATTAGGCGAGCTGAGCTACTGGCATGATTGCGGACAATCCTATTCTTTATTTCTTCTTCTTTTCTTCAAGCATCAGCAGAAAGGCATATTCTAAGGCAATTTCCTTCAGGGGATTAAATCGACCAGATGCTCCTCCATGACCTGCTTCCATATTGGTAAAGAGCAGCAGGAGGTTTGCATCAGTTTTCTGATCCCGGAGTTTGGCTACCCATTTGGTAGGCTCCCAATACTGTACCTGTGAGTCATGGAGTCCAGAGGTTACCAATAGATTGGGATAGGCCTTTGCAGTGATATTGTCATAGGGAGAATAGGAGAGCATGTAGTCGTAGAATTCCTTCTCCTTAGGATTGCCCCATTCTTGAAACTCTCCCGTGGTAAGGGGAATGCTTTCGTCGAGCATGGTGGTGACCACATCCACAAAAGGCACATTGGCGATGACCCCATTAAAAAGATCTGGACGCATGTTGATCACTGCACCCATCAGCAATCCTCCTGCACTGCCCCCCATGGCATACAGATGCGCTGGAGAGCTGTATTTCTGCTCAATCAAGTGCTCGGCACAAGTGATGAAGTCGGTAAAGGTATTTTTCTTCTTCAGTAATTTTCCGTCTTCGTACCAAACCCTGCCCAAATCCTCACCTCCTCGAATGTGGGCGATAGCAAACACAAAGCCCCGCTGAAGTAGGCTAAGCCGATTGGAAGAAAAGTAGGCATCCATGCTGTACCCATAGGAGCCGTAAGCATAGAGGAGCACAGGATTTTTTCCATTTTTGGAAAAGGTAGACTTCTGGTACACCAAGGAAATGGGAACAAGAACGCCATCTGCCGCCTTTGCCCAAATGCGCTCGGAATGATAGGAATGAGGGTTGTGGCCACCTACTACTTCCTGCTGCTTCATCAAGGTTTTTTCCCGAGAGATCATGTGGTAGTCGTAAACCGAACTTGGGGAAACTAGGGAATTGTAGCCAAAACGTACTACATCGGTATCAAACTCAGGATTGGTGCCCACATAAGCCGTGTATGTCTCATCCTCAAAGGCTAAGGAGTGACCTTCACCCTCCCAAGGTTGTATTCGGATTTGAGTTAATCCATTGCTCCGCTCTTGCGTGACCAAGTACTTGGAGAACAAATCAAAATCCTCCAAAAGCACTTCTGGGCGATGTGGGACCACGTCGATCCAATTTTCTTTGCTAGGATTAGCAATTGGAGCTTTGACCAATTTGAAATTTTGAGCTTGGTCATTGGTGCGGATGTAGAAATGGTCTCCATAATGGTCCGCTGCATATTCCAGATGCGGAATTCGGGCTTGAAGGATTTGAAAATGTGCCGTGGGTTGGTCTGCTGGGATAAAACGGACCTCAGAACTGATGGTGCTTTCCGAATGGAGGAGGATGTATTTTTCTGATTTCGTTTTGTGGACCATGCAAGAAAATTTCTCATCCAATTCCTCGTAAATAAGTTGATCCGTGGAAGAGGGGCTGCCTAAAATGTGCTTGTAAATTTGAAAGGAGCGGAGCGTGTCGGGGTCTTGTTTGGAGTAAAAAATGCTTTGCTGATCTGCTGCCCAGACTAAGTTCCCCGTTACCTCAGGAATCTGATCTTCTAAAAATTCATGCCTATCTAAGTTTTTAAAGCGGATCGTGTAGATCCGTCTACCCACCTCATCGGCTGCAAAGGCAAGTAATTGCTGGTTGGTACTGCAGGTAGCCTGCCCAACCTGGAAATAACTTTTTCCTTCAGCTAGGATATTGACATCCAGAATAATTTCCTCTTGTGCTTCTAAACTTCCTAATTTCCGACAGTACATGGGATATTCGCTGCCTTTTTCAAATCGTGAATACCAGAAATACCCTGATTTAAAGTAGGGGACACTTTCGTCTTGTTCTTTGATACGGCCCTTCATTTCCTCAAAAAGCTGCTTTTGCAATCCCTCTGTAGGCTTCATGACCTCTTTTAGGTAGCTATTTTCCGCATTTAAGTAATCAATCACTTCTTGGTTTTCCCGATCATTCATCCAGTAGTAGGGATCTTGGCGCTGGTGGCCATGAATTTCAAGGAATTGGGGTTTTTTGGGTGCAAGAGGTGCAGACATAGGGAAGTGATTTGGATGCAAGGTTACTGAAAATTTACAAATCTAATGGGGCATTTGCCGAGATTACTGAGGAAACCTGAATTCAATTGAATTAACCTTGACTGTATCCTTTTTTTCTTGAGAAAAAGGGTGATTTAAACTAAGAAATCATCTAATTTAAAGGAAATGATTGCTGTTCTAGCTCATTTTAATTCTCCACTTAAATCCAAATCAAATGACTTTTTTCAAACAGTTTAAAGAATTTGCAGTCAAAGGCAATGTCCTCGACTTGGCTGTCGGCGTGATCATCGGTACAGCTTTTGGCAAAATTGTTTCTTCTTTTATCAGCGATGTGGTCATGCCTCCTTTGGGTTTGCTGGTTGGGGGCGTGGATGTGAAGCATCTCAGTTTAGTACTCAAAGAAGCGTCAGTAGATTCAACAGGTGTAGTGGTTGAAGCCGTAACCTTGAATTATGGAATGTTTATCCAAAATGTGGTGGACTTTACCTTTATCGCCTTTGTGATTTTTGTGGCAATCAAAGGGATCAACAGGCTGCGAGGTAAAGAGGAAGATTCTAAAAAAGTGCCTGAGGCTAGCCCAACCGAAAAACTGTTGGAAGAGATTCGAGATTTATTGAAAAAATAAAAGCTCCTTTCACCAAGGAGCTCTTTCGTGGTCAAAGTTGGTTTAATTTCCTCTCTCTCGACCTCGAAAGTAGAGGTGTCGATTGAAGTCCTTGGCAATAGTTTGAAGCTGCAGAAGCTGTTTGTAAGTCAGCACCTTTGCTGCCTCTGCGACAAAGATTTTCTCATCTTGAACCAATTTCTGTTGGAGTTGAAGCTTTTGTTGAATTCGGGATTTCGCTTCCTCTTCGCTCATTTTTTCTACTCCTCTGCTGAGTTCTCCCATGGTTCGCATGGAGGCTTCTCTAGATTCGGTGAATGAATTGAATAGGGGCCAGAATTTCTCGGCTTGCTCGGTCTTCAAATTGATTCGAGTGGTGATGTAGGCAATCCGAGCCGCTTGCAATCGTTCTGGATCAACAGGCTGTCCACCACGCTGCGCAAAAGCAAGACAAGAGGCAGCCATCAAGAGTAGGAGTAAATAGATTTTTAGTGCTTTCATAGGATTTAAAACCAAGTTTCTTCTTCTGTCCATAGGGGTGCTGATTTAGCGTATTCTTCTTCAATAATTTGATCTAACAGTGCATTTGGATCCTCTGAAAGGCTCAATACATCTTCGGTACTCCATTGCTCACTTTCTATGTAAAGCAAGGCCTCCTCTTCAGGGGATACTAAAATGGGTTTGTCTTCGTAAAATCCACCTGCCTGCCCTAACCCAAATCCAAGTAGGACCACCGCAGCGGCAGCCCAGAGCCAAGAAGGATTGACCTTTGGACGGGTTGCTTTTGCTAGGATCTTTTCAGGCAACTCCTCAAAGTAATTCTCTGGTGTTTGAAAAGGCTTTAGTTTGGGAATTTGTTGCATACTTTTCTTAGACTTTGTTAGCTGTCAAGGGTTTATTCTTGAGTAAGTTCTTGTTCAATTTTTTTTACGGCATGGTGGTAACTGGCCTTCAATGCCCCCACAGTCGTACCCGTTATTTTTGAGATTTCTTCATAACTTAAATCTTCTTCGTACTTAAGATGAAATACAAGCCGTTGTTTATCAGGAAGTTTTACTAAGGATTTTTGAAGTTTGACTTGAATCTCGTCTCCGCTCAGAGAAGGACTTTGGTCCACAGACGCTTCCAATTTTTCTTGGTGATCCTCCAAGGAAAAGAAGAAGCGCTTTTTCTTTTTTTCAAGAAAGGTTAGGGATTCATTGGTAGCAATTCGGTAAAGCCAGGTAAAGAGGCTAGAGTTTCCTTCAAAACGATCCAAGGCCTTGTAGGCTTTGATGAAGGTGTTTTGTGTGAGGTCATCCGCATCCTCATGAGTTAGGACCATACGACGAATTACCTGGTAAACAGGTTTTTGAAAGGTTTCAATCAAGTGCCTAAAGCCCAATTCCTTAGTGAAAGGAGAGCGGATAAGGTCCAAAAGTTCTTGATCGTTTACCTTCATGAGTAGCTTTTAGACAGCGGGAAGGGAGCAAGGTTTAATGGGCTACCTCAAGGCCTTAATTTTCCATGACAGGAAAGTACCAAAGCTGTTATTTTGATATTGGGTAGATTAAGTGAGCAGCCTACCTGTAGATTTTTGACTCTCCAATTTTAAATCTCTACCAAATAATCCAGGATGCCAGCATTTTTTCCCTTGGGTCGGCTTACGAGTAAGGGCACGCGGTTGTTGAATTGGATGAGTCGCTCGGCCATACTTCCAATATGGAGAGCCGTTGCCCCGGTTTTTCCTTTGGCTCCTATTAAAATCACATCTGCATTAAGTTCTAAGGCAGCAGATACAATCTCTTGGACAGGATTATCGTCTTCATCAGGGGTGTATAAAGGCGTTATTTTAATCCCTTTGGTATCGATTTTGCGGATAAATTTATTGAAACTGCTTTCAGAGTCTTTCTTTAGCAGTTGGGTAAATTCTTCGAAACTCTTGCCCGTAAAATGATAGCCTGAAGGAACTGTAAAGACATTTTGAAAGAAGAGTTCGGTTTCGCTCCCATATTTTTTAGCCCATAAAATACCTTCCTCAAGAGCATTTTTAGAGTGCTCGGAGAAATCGCTTGGAACGAGAAGTTTATTGAATTTAGGTTGAGACTTTTCTGGGATGATCAGCAGGGAACAAGAGGCTCTACGAGACAAGCGCTGGGAAGCCACGCCTGTACCGACCAACTCTACTTTTCTCCCTAGCAGGATTAAATCCACTGATTTTTCCTCTGCTAGTTTTAGTATTTTTTTAGATAAGTTTCCTTCTTTGACTACAAAACTTACCTCTAGGCCCTTGATTTTGGGAAATTTGGCTGCTACCAACTCCTCCATGTATGCCTTACGTTCGGATAGCATCTGTTCGATCAGCATGGGAAACTCCTCTTGCATTTCCTTGGGTAGCGAGAAGTTTTTGATCACGTTGGCAAAGTAGATTTTCTTTACCTGATTCACTTTGGCGATAAATCCAGCAAAGGCAATTAAGGTCTGATCTAAGGGACTTTGGTCTAGACAGACAATCAATTTTTTTATCGGATACATGTGGTTTGAAAGTAACTGCTGGTAAAGGTAATCGTTGTCAATTATTCTTTGGATTCCTACAAAAGAATTTTTCTGTTTTGAAGAGAGCCTTCCTAGGCTTTGACTTAGCAACTACCTTTCGAAATCCTTGAAAAAGGTTGTCTTGCTAAATAAACGGTGTAAAAAGGATAAAAATTGAGTAAATTTTTCATTTATCCAGAAGAGAGTTGTGCGCATCTCGCTGTATCTTTGACCCATCCGGGCCGTCGACTTGTTCGAACTTCACAAATTAACTACAATACCGAGTAAAGCCCCCTTCAAAACCAGGCCTCACCCCGTTTCGATACTATCGGGATTGGGCCTCGCTCAAAAAGCAGGATAACAGTGGAAGGTTGCGAAATCAAGGCAGCTCAAATCTTGTCAAACTAGAGGTTTCGTAACACTCTTAGGCCCGGATTACTTTCCTCTATTTTTTAGCCATGCCCACTCTTCTTTGCCCACCCCAAGTAGGGCAGAGCTCCCCACAAATACTAGGATTACAAGGAGGGAAGTGGTAAGGATGGATAAGAAGGGATTGGTGATTACTGGACTCAGGAACATCGCCGAAACGGTAAATATCCCCACTACTAAAATTTTCAGGGTTTCCAAACTAAAAGGGTCCAAGTTAAGCCTCCATTTGAGGTAGCTATACTTGACCAGGTTGTAGGCGAGCAGGACTGCAGCTGAGCCCATAGCAGCACCTTCCAAACCCATTACTGGAATTAAAAAATAGTTTGCCGCGATCAGTAGCAGGCTCATGCTTATCGTAAGTATTAGGTTGAAGCGGTAGTAGGAGGAGAAGACCAAAATCTCCGAATTCAAGGAAAAGGCGACATCCACTAATTTTCCCAGGGCAATAATTAATACCACCCATTTTCCCGTTTGGTAGATTTCCCGATTGGGCACAAAATGGTAAATCGAATCGATATTGGCCCAAATAAGCGCAAATAGCAGTAGGCAGATGTAGAGCTGCCGATTCGATAATTGCCGGTAGAGGAGATTGATCTCCTGTAGCCGCTGTCGTGCAAAATGCTCTGCAATCAAGGGCATGGCGACTTGAGAAATTGCCCGTCTCGGAAGTTCAATCACTAATGCCATGTAAAAGGCAATGGTATAGATGGCATTGGCCTCCAAACTCAGCATGGAGCTGATCATGACCGAGTCAATTTTTAGGATTAGGGTAGAGGCGGCTGTAGCCAAAAAGGTGAGTAAGCTGTATTTGAGGAGGGAACTTTTAAAGCCGCTTGGAAACTTGCTCCAAGAAAAATCGAATTTAAACACGCCCAGCCAAACCATGTAACCGGCTACCCCAACTAGGGATAGGCCATATACACCCACCAATCCCTGCATTACTTGGTCAAAATTGATCCATTGGAGTAGGTATAGCGCCACCAAGATGGAGGTGAGCAATCGAAGAAATACTTCCCTAAAGAAGGTCGGAATCCCTACTTTGACAAAGGATCGAGCAAAAGCATCGAGAATGCTATTCCAAACTGAGAATAAGGCGATAATCAAGGCAATGCCTAGAAAATGGATTACCTCTGGGGAATTGGAGGCAAATAGGGAAATTACCTGTTGCTTAAACCCAAAAAACAAAAGTGCAACTATGCCAAATCCAAGGATGGAAAAGAGCAAGCTGAAGGTAAGCAAGGCCGCTTGGTTACGTTCGAGCTTGGGGAAATAGCGGGTGATTCCATGCCCTAAACCCAACTGTGCAAAGGGAACTAGCAGCAATGCTAGGTCTTGGATGGTGCGAAATGTGCCCAATTGCGTGGTATCCAAGGAGTAAGGAAAAAGCCATAGGACATTGATATAGCCTAGGACCACGCCTACATAGGAAAAAATGGTGGTTTGTATGCTTTGGAAGGCTATTTTTCGCATTGGCCAAACTTCACAAAAATAATTGGGAAAACCATGTCCCTCAGCAAGACTTTAGGGCTTGGCACATTTGTCGCAAGTTGCTCCTCCCTTTGGTTTTTGAAAAAATTTCCGAATGAGGTAGTAGCTAGCCCCAAGCACGGCAAGGATGACGAAGAGTTGCTGCCACATGTTAACTAAAAATTTGGTAAGTGATCCAGGCCATGAGGTAAGCTAAAGCACTCATGTAAACCGTTTGCATGAGTGGCCATTTCCAGCCTTTAGTTTCTCGTTTGACCACGGCCAAGGTACTCATGCATTGCATGGCAAAGACATAAAAGACCAGCAAGGAGTAGGAGGTGGCAGGAGTGAATGTTTTTTCGCCCGTGCTCGCATTTACCTGAGAAGCGAGTTTCTCCCGAATAGTCAGGTCGTCTTCAAGATCTCCCCCAATGCTGTAGATGGTGGCAATCGTAGAAATAAATACCTCACGGGCCGCAAA
Source organism: Algoriphagus sp. (assembly GCA_023653075.1). GTDB lineage: Bacteria > Bacteroidota > Bacteroidia > Cytophagales > Cyclobacteriaceae > Algoriphagus. The sequence continues at coordinate 9,057 of JAMNXQ010000043.1, read as the reverse complement.
GGAGGTGATGAGTGCAATGCCGATTTTCCAATCGTAGCCTAGGGGCTGTATAGCGGGTTCAATCGCCCTTCCCATGATGCCAATAAATGAATTCTCAAGCAATAGGGAATTGGTTTCTGCTTCAATAATGGCCAATTGCTCAGTACTTGTGGCCAGTTCTTGCTGTGCGATTCCCTGCTGCCGAATCTCTTCCATGCTTGTAGGTGGTCCATAAGATGCCAATACCCAAAGCACAATGGATATGGCCAAAATCACTTTTCCAGCCTCAAAAACGAAGGTTTTGGACTTTTCTACCATGGTGATGCCTACATCTTTCCATCGTGGAATTCGGTAGGAAGGGAGTTCGGTCATCAAGAAACTCTTCTCGTCCGTTTTGAGGATGACTTTAAGTAAAAATGCCGTTCCTAGTACTCCCAGCACACCCAATACATATAGACTGAGTAGCGCAAGGGCTTGCAGATTGATAAATCCAAATACCCTATCCTGAGGTACGCTCAACCCAATCAAAATGATGTATACCGGTAGTCTTGCAGAGCAACTCATCAGTGGAGTGACGAGGATGGTAATCATTTTTTCCTTCCAATTCGAAATATTTCGAGCAGCCATGACGCCTGGGATAGCGCAGGCTACCCCCGATACCAAAGGCACGATACTTTTGCCATGAAGTCCGAATGGACGCATCCAGCGATCTAGCAAGAAAACCACCCGGGACATGTAGCCTGTATCCTCCAAAATGGCTAGGAAGCCAAATAGCAGGGCGATTTGTGGAATGAAAATGACTACTCCGCCAATACCTGGGACAACCCCTTCGGCAAGCAAGCGAGTGAGTGGCCCATCCGGCAAGGTGGTCAATATTCTCACACTGACATCGGCAAAGAAGCCATCAATCCAGTCCATGGGATAGGAGGCCCAGGAAAAGAGGGTTTGGAAGATCAATAGGAGTACTCCAACAAAAATGACATAACCCCAGAAAGGATGCAACACCACTTTATCGAAGGTAGACTTTGCTTTCCTTGCGGATTTTTTGGTTAAGGCTTTGGTTACTAATTCGGTAATCTTCTTGTACCGGATCTTGGTTTCCTCGAGTTGCGCCTCTTCCAGGTTAAAACCACTTTCTACTAAGGCTTGCGACAACCAATTTCGTTTTGCTTCGGAGATGGACTTGTCCTTTGCACCAAATCGAATCATCTGGTAGGCCTGGTAGTTGTTTTCTAAGCCAAATTCTCGCTTGACTTGGTCTAGTAATGTAGCAGGGACTACCTCTAGGATATCGACAAATTGAGGGGCTTTTGAAAAATTTCGTTGATGGATGAGCTCTTTGATTTGCTCTAGACCTTTTTGATTTCGCGCATCCGTTTGCAAGATCGGGACACCCAGACGCTTAAAGAGTTCGTAACTCCTAATTTCAATTTTTTTGGCAGCTGCCAAATCCGCCATATTGAGCAGAATGGTCAGGTTGATTCCTAGATCAATCAATTGTGTGGCTAGAAAAAGGCCTCTGGACAGCTGGGTAGAATCAATCACGAGCAAGACATAATCCGGTCTTTTCTCCAGTTCTGGATTATTGAGCACGCGGTGTGCGATGATTTCGTCTTCGGAGTTAGGAAATAAACTGTAGGTTCCGGGAAGATCTAGGATTTCAAAATTTTCTCCTTGAATTTGAAGGGTGCCGGTTTTCTTGTCAACCGTTACGCCTGGGTAATTCCCAATTTTCTGATTGAGGCCCGTGAGGTAATTGAAAATAGTGGACTTGCCTACATTGGGGTTACCGATGATGGCAATTTGTGGGATACCCGTTCCTTCAGAATGATCTTTCGATGCCATAGTCAGGAGAGCAATTCAACTCGAATTAATGCAGCTTCATTTTTTCGCAAAGCAAGTAAGGTTTCATCCAGTTGAAAGGCCATGGGTCCGCCAGAAGGAGCTTTGTGTTGCAAGGTTAGTTGCTTTCCAGGAAGAAATCCCAACTCCATTAAATTGATTTTTAATGGGGAGGAACTGATTTCCAATATTTTACCAGATTGATTGAGCGTGAGTTGGTCCGCAGTCATGAATGTATCCTAACCTTTGACCAAAAGTACGGGTATTTGGAATGAATCTAAAGAAAAATAAGGAAGAAATTTTAGGTGATTATCCGCAAGGATGCCAATGACTCAAAAAGGCAGTCAACCAATGCGGATAATCGCTCACAGTCGGCAGTTCACGGTCCACAGCTCAATTAATGTTCCTCAGACCCTGTTTTTGTTTCTGAAATAAAGAGTATTTACTTGAAATTTTAAACCAGTTCCGTAAGGCTTAGTCTGCATAGGGAGCAGAAATTATAGACCTTAAAAGGTTCCTTTGACCGATAGTTGGAAATTACGTCCTGGGCTGACAATTCCAGAACTGTACCCTCGATATTGCAGATCACCCATGTTTTCAACTCCAAGATTTACTTGGATGTAAGGACTGAGAGGAATACGAGCAGCAAGGTTGATGATCATCCAGGAAGGGGAGTAGGGCTTACCATTTGCATCTGTGGCATAGATTGCTGGTTTACCGATTTCTTCCTGAGGCATTTTTTCAAAGGGCATGGCAGCACTGTACTGAGCACTCAGTTCCAAGGTTCCCTTTTTTCCTTGTAGACGAAGTTTACTCGCTCCAAAGGCGGGAGCGGCATGCCGTGAAGGACTTTTACTTTTATCATCTAATTCTTCAACTCCTTTTTGCCAGTTGTAAGTGGAATTCAGGTGGAACTGACGACTTAAAGCCAACTCAAATCCTGCTTGAATTCCCTTAATCTTTGCAAAAGCTCCATTTTGGAGGGAAAAAAGTTGACTCAACTCTCCATCGTAAATCAATTCCGATTCACCATTCCATAGAGTAGGTCTTCGCACCATGGCCTGATCCAACCAAGTATAGTATCCCGTTAGATCCAATTTGAGGGTACCAACTAGTTCTTTGTTCAGATTTAATTCGGCATTGTAAGCATATTCGGGTCGTAGTTGAGGATTAGGCAACAAGAGACTTCCTGGCTGGGAATCAAATATTTTTCCCATATCATCCACGTTTGGAGCACGAAATCCAGTGGCTATCTGTGGAGAAATGCTGAAGCTTGGATCCACTTGGTAGACAAACCCTAAATTACCGGTGAGGGAATGGTAGTTATCCTTGAATTGGACTACGGGTAGAGGATAATAGGCTAGGTTGTTGGTGAAGTCTGCATTAATGCCATTGATGTTGTAGCGTAGGGCCGATTGCATCTTCAACTTGGTACTAAGTGGAGCTACATAATTGGCATAGACCGCCCACGAAGTCCAGGTGGAATTGGGATAACGAGCGGAGGTTGTAGCCACCTGTTGATTGAAAATATTTACCGATTGCCCCTTCGAATTCACTTGATTGATCACCGCTTCAAACCCATAATTGAGGAACTGGGATTGGAAAAGGGCTTTGAAATAGTCAGCATTAATCGAAGTTGCCTGAACCTTTTCGACACGTTCAAATTGAGTTGCATTGCCCACCCTACGGTCGATTCGACTTTCTTCAAAAAATTGAAAAGCGGCTGTAATTTTTGCTTGATCGTAAATTTTTGTTGGTTTTGTGGTCTTCCAGTTGAGCTGCTGCATCATCCAGCGTTGAGGGCCATAATCCCATCGGGCAAATCTTAATTTCCCATCTTTTCTTTCAATTAAGCGATCGTAGCGGGGAATATTTCCTGTGGAAGAATAATGAAATCCATAGTCAATTGTCGAGTTTTCAGAAGCTTTGAAACTGATTTTTTGCATCAGATTTACCTGCTTATACCCAGCGCCTACCTGCTTTCTGGGGTTGGGATTGGTGATTTCTTGGTCTATTCCATTGATTCGTTCTACAAAGGTTGACCGGAGATAGGAGGCATGCCCCTTATTTTTTCCCATGATCAAATCCCCAAAGTCAAAGTAAGTGGCACTCGTAACGAATGCCCACTTTCCTTTGCCATAGCTAAAGTCTGCATGAAATGTTTCCTCCGAATAGGCGGAGGATATCCGGCTTACCATATTTCCTTTGAGCTGCTGATTTTCATGGTCTGCACGTAGTGTTTCAAAGACCATCACCCCACCAATGGCATCTGAGCCGTACATCACAGCGCCTGGTCCAAAAAGAATTTCTGTATTTTGAAGTGAAAATGGATCGATTGAAATTACCTGTTGGAGGTTGCCACTTCTGAATATGGCCGTATTCATCCGTATGCCATCGATGGAGTAGAGAAGACGGTTGGCAGAAAACCCGCGGATCATCGGGCTTCCTCCACCCAGTTGACTTTTTTGCACGAATACCTCACCAGAGGATCCCAACCAATCTGCTGAAGTCATCGGATTGCGCAAATCCTGCCATTCGGAGTCGAGCTGCCGTACTTTTCCCGACACATCGGCTTCATTTTGATTCCATCTTGATGCAGAAATTACCGTGGTCGCTAGGGTGAGGGAACTAGTTTCTAAGTAAATTAAGTAATTCGATGCCTCAATTTCTTCCCAAGAAAGAGTTTTACTTTTGTAGCCTAGTAGCGAAAGCGTAAGCGGGTTTTTGCCTTGAAATACCGAAAGTCTAGCAGTTCCTTCTACTGTGGTGGAGGTACTTATTTTTGATTTTTTATCCACAAGTTGAACTTCAGAAATAGGCTTCTGACTTTCGTAATCCAATACACGAAGTTCCTGAGCCAAAGAAAAGGGCCCAGTTCCCACTAAAAGGAATAGAAGGTAAATCCAGAACTTCATGTCAAAAACTTGAACTCAAAATTAGCATAAGAACTTACAGAAAAATAGCTGGATTTGGATGAATGGTGTTTTTTTTAACCCGGTGTGATTTAGTTTACTAAATTCAATCCTTGGGCAAATTCATTTTTGTTGCTTACTTTTAATTCATGACGAGAGACATTTTAAGGCAAGCGCTCCCCAACCTAACTGACCCCAAACTATTGGATCGGTTAGTGGAAAAAGGTCAGTTCTCGACCTTTGAGCCGGGTAAAACGTTGATGGAACCTGGCCAATTTGTAAAGTCTGTTCCCTTGGTGCTGGAAGGATGTATCAAAATCATGCGAATGGATGGGGAAGGAAAGGAGCTATTTTTATATTACTTGGAAACAGGAGAAACCTGTGCCCTTTCCTTGACTTGCTGCTCGGCCTCAAGGCCAAGTGAAATCAAAGCGGTAGTGGAAGAAAAGGTAACTGCCTTGTTTATTCCCATTCAAGTGCATGAGCAGCTGATGGACGAATTCAAGCAATGGAAAGATTTTGTTTCGAGTACGTACCAGCATCGCTTTCAGGAAATGCTAGTTGTCTTGGATGCGGTAGCGTTCAAGAAGATGGATGAGCGCTTGATGAAATACCTAGTTACCAAGATGAAGCAGTTGAAAACCAATGAATTGCATACTACCCATCAGGAGGTGGCCAACGAACTGGGAACTGCTCGTGAGGTAATTTCCAGATTGCTGAAGCAATTGGAAAAGAAAAAGTGGATTGAGTTGGGTCGAAACGTCATCTACATCCGTGACGACTTCGAAGAGTTGATTGCTCACTAGTTAACGCAAAACGAGTAGAGGTCCTTTGGTTTGATAAGCCATCTGAATGGAATCACTCTTGGTAAAAAGTTCCTCCCAAAATCCCTGGTGTGCATGGCTCATCACCAAAATACCGGGCTGAGATTTCATGTATGCACCAAGTGCCTCTCTTGGTTTTGCTCCAGTAAGTGTCAGGAATTCAGCCTGAATACTCGGATATTTTTTACTGAAGTACTGTTTGATTCCCAACTCAAGAAGCACTTGCTTAAATCCTTGTTTTTCAGCAGGTCGAACATGGACTACTTGAAGGGAACTTTTCCATTTTTTGAGTTGCTTGGCCAACCAATCCAGCATTGCAGGTTCGTGTTCGGCAAATTCCAAACCAAGGACAAATTGATATGGATTGAATTTGGGTGCTGTAGCAGGAACGACAAGGACTGCGCAGGGTGCCTCCCGAACAACAGAAACGGCCACAGTGCCGATAAGTGTTTTTGGAATACCAGTAGCACCTTTTGTTCCCATTACAATCAAGTCAACTTTTTGCTTGGAGGCGGTTTGGCTGATTTGGAGTGCAGGATTCCCTTCTGCGAGTCTAAATTTTAACGAGATTTTGGAATCTCCATGCAGTGATAGCAATTCTTTACCTCGTTTTTTACCCTCTTTAAGTTGCTGCTTCGTGAAAAATTCGACTTGACTTGCAAAGTCATACTTAGTTTCCACTACATGGATAAGCGTGATCCGATCTACTTTTGGAGAAGCCAGTGCAAGGGCATAATCAAGGGCTTTGAGTGAATTGTCTGAAAAATCTAGGGGTACGAGGTAGTGCATGCTTCAAACGAATTTACAGGTCTGGAGAATAGTGTATGAAGAAAGGGTCAAGGGATTACTAGAAATCAGGCTGGACTGGTATAAAAAACTTTAAGGATGTATACGAATCTTTATGCCTAAAGTTTGGGTTTTGGGTAGTCGTGTAACATTTATCACCGCTCTTAAGGGGTCTTGTGCACTACTTTTGAGAAGTAAATTCTAACTTGACAGCTACATGGATGTAATCGTAATTATTGGTTTTGCTTCTGCAATTTTTATTGGTGTTAGTTTGGGACTGATTGGCGGTGGAGGATCTATTTTAACCGTTCCTGTTCTCGTTTATATTATGGGGGTGAATCCAGTATTGGCCACAGCCTATTCGTTATTTGTGGTTGGAAGTACCTCTTTGGTAGGAGTGGCCACTTACATGAAAAAAGGATTGGTGAATTACAAAACGGCCTTGGTGTTTGCTATTCCATCTTTTATCGCTGTATTTCTTACCCGTAAATTTTTAGTTCCCGCCCTTCCTGACCCCTTGTTTTCAATTGGTGAGGCGATGATTACCAAAAATACCGGAATCATGATCTTCTTTTCATTGATTATGCTTGCCGTGTCTTATTCCATGATTTTTGCTAAAAAATGTGTGGATTGTAACGAAGATGACCCCATCGTTTTCAACTTTCCCATGATCGCGTTGGAAGGGTCTGTGGTAGGGTTAATCACGGGAATTGTAGGTGCTGGAGGAGGGTTTCTGATTATTCCAGCCTTGGTTTTATTAGCCAAATTGCCTATGAAAATGGCTGTTGGAACCTCTTTATTAATCATTGCAGCTAAGTCTTTGATTGGATTTTTGGGAGATCTTTCCACACAAACTATCGATTGGCAACTCTTGCTCATCTTTACGGGTCTCTCCATCGTTGGTATTTTTATTGGAAGTGCTTTGTCCAAAAAAATAAATGAGCAAGTTTTGAAAACAGGCTTTGGTTGGTTTGTGTTGCTTATGGGAATCTATATTATTACTAAAGAATTGATGTCAGTTTAAGATTCTATGCAAGAATACATTCAGGTCTTCTTAAATGGCTATTACGGGTATTGGAATTACCTTAGTTCAGAAATTTTGTACCCCTCTTGGCACAATTATTTTTGGTGGCTAGTTGGGATTTCGCTGGTAGTGTGGAGTCTTGAATTGGTGTTCCCTTGGCGCAAAAATCAGGCAGCCATACGAGAAGATTTTTGGCTAGATGGCTTCTACATGTTTTTTAACTTCTTTCTCTTTTCTTTGATTGGCTACAATGCCGTGTCCAATGTAGCCGTTGAACTATTCAATGATTTCCTAGCGCTTGTAGGAATCACCAACCTAGTGGCATTTCAAATTGCCTCTTGGCCAATCTGGTCCCAATTCTTGCTTTTATTTGTGCTGGCTGACTTTATTCAATGGAATGTACACCGCTGGCTGCATTACAGTCCCTGGCTTTGGGAATTTCACAAGGTGCACCATTCTGTAGAGGAAATGGGCTTTGCGGCACACCTGCGCTACCATTGGATGGAGACCGTCGTGTACAAATCAGTACAATACATTCCACTTTCCATGATTGGCTTTGGGCTGGATGATTTTTTTATCCTGCACCTGGTTACTATTGTCATTGGCCACCTCAATCACGCCAATGTGAAGATTACCTATGGTCCGCTCAAGTATGTATTCAATAATCCCGTCATGCATCTATGGCACCATGCCAAGGAAGTACCCGCTGGGAGTCATGGCGTCAACTACGGAATTTCCTTAAGCCTTTGGGATTACCTTTTTGGTACGGCCTTTATCCCCAATGAAAATGCAGATGAGCCGCTAGGGTTTGAAGCGGTGGAGACCTTTCCCAAAACCTTTTGGCAGCAACTCACCCACCCATGGAACAAGAACAAGTAAGCAAGCTCAGTGCACTAAATAGTTTTCGTTTTGTAGGGATGCTGTGCCTCCTTCTTGGTCTAGCTCCCTTTTTTCCGGAGCCGCACGTTTGGGGCAAGATTCGCTGGGTAGCAGGTGGAGCAGTAGGGATGGAAACCATTGATGGGTTGGACCTCCTCTGGCATGGATTTCCTTGGGTACTTTTGGCTCGTCTCGGGGTACTGGAATTGAGGAAAAGAAAAAACGCAGCAACCAAGTAAGGGAAGTGACTTTTATTACTGAAGAAGAGGACCCTTCCGTTGTACTTTTGACTACCTAACTTACAACGACTATGTTTAATTTATTTTCTTCCAAAGCCAAAAAATACGAAGACATTCCAGCAGGACCTTTTCACGACTTGATGACCCAAGCCAATACGGTGGTCATCGATGTGCGTACAGCTGGTGAATTTGCCGGAGGCAAACTTCGCGGAGCATGCAATATCGATATCATGTCTTCCACATTTGTATCACAAATCAAGAACCTTCCTAAGGACAAAACCTACCTCATCTACTGCCGAAGTGGCAATCGAAGCGCACAGGCTTGTGAAATCCTAGCGGAAAAAGGTTTTGAGAATGTGAAAAATCTGGCAGGAGGAATTATGAGATGGCCATTTGAGACCGTTTAAGCAGTTCTTCTTGTATCAAAAAGAGGCTGTCTCATAAATAGTTTTTCAAGTTAGAGACAGTCGATTTTACTCAATAGAGGCCGATTTTTGATTTTCGGCCTCTATTTTTTTGACCCTTGGTCATTATTGTTATTCAGTTAGGATTAGAAACTGATTTACGATGTT
>JAMNXQ010000065.1 GCA_023653075.1 Algoriphagus sp. | reverse complement strand
ATTACTGCACAAGACGTAAACAAACTGAGACAAATGACCGGAGCAGGCATGATGGACTGCAAGAAAGCGCTTACCGAAGCCGATGGCGACTTCGAAAAAGCAGTGGACATCCTCAGAAAAAAAGGTCAGAAGGTATCTGCTTCTAGAGCTGACCGCGAAACCAAAGAAGGCGTAGTCGTAACTCGCTTGACCAATGGCAATGCAAAAGGTATTTTGCTTTCCCTCACTTGCGAAACTGACTTCGTAGCTAAGAATGAAGGATTTGGTGCTTTTGCTAACTCTCTAATTGATGCAGCAGTAAGCAACGGCTCCACTACTACTGCTGAAGTACTTGCCCTACCTATGGAAGGCAGCACCATTGCAGAAAAAATCATTGAAATGACTGGTAAAATCGGTGAGAAAATTGAAATCTCTCACTTCGAAGTCATCAGTGCTGATCAAGTAGTAACTTACGTACACTCCAACGGAAAATTGGGTGTATTGGTAGGCCTTGTGAACACTTCTGGTAACAACGTAGAAGAAGCTGGAAAAGACGTGGCTATGCAAATTGCTGCCATGAATCCAGTAGCAGTAGACAAGGATGGCGTAGATGCAACTACCATCGAACGAGAAATCGAAATCGGTAAGGAGCAAGCTAGAGCAGAAGGCAAGCCAGAAGATATGTTGGAGAAAATTGCCCTAGGCAAGCTTCAGAAGTTCTACAAGGAAAGCACTTTGCTAAGCCAGCAGTTTGTAAAAGACAACTCTAAGTCTATCGCTCAGTACCTTGACGGAGTGAGCAAAGGACTTACTGTCAATACATTCAAGCGAATTTCTATCGGTTAATTCCTTCGATAAGACTTTCTAAACAAAAAGGGCTGGTTATCACCAGCCCTTTTTTTGTATCCAACAGGTCTTTATTTGTTCTCCCTCACTCCTATTTTTAAAGAATAAAGTTTCGAATACCTTTGTTTGATGCGATGGATCTCCTTTTTCTTTTTTCTTGTCGGCTTACAAACAACCTGTTTGGCCCAAATCTACCTCACCCCAGCTGCGGATACCGAGCGAATCAAACAAGCATGTTCACTTCTGTAGACCTACGCTCCTAAGATCTACGAGGCAGTCGTGCAGCATGCCACCATGCAACTCCAGGTAGGCAGAGATGGGGAAATTTTTGCAAGCACAAATTGGGTTGAATCAGGTGACCCAAAAATTATCTGGATTATGCTAGGCCCGGGATCTGTTAGAGAACGAAGTATAAACCATTTGGCAGAAACAATTTTTCATGAATCCTTACACCTCCTACTAGTAGAAGAGCGGATCCGAAATGGGGTCACAGGTTTTTTTAAAGAACTTCCTGAGACCCAACAAAAAGAAGAGGAACTTCGAATTTACTTGTTGCAACTTGACCTACTCGCCAAAATGAGGACCCAAAAGGAAGAAATTGAAGAAATTCGGCGTTGGATGGAACCTTATAAGAACCCCAACTAATCTGCCTATTTACCTGTTCATCAGCGACTCAATCTCCTCTGCTTCAATTGGAATGTTCCGCATCAAATCCAGGTATCCCTTCTCTTGAACTACGATGTCATTTTCGATACGCACTGCAAATCCCTCCTCAGGAATATAGATGCCTGGCTCTACGGTAAAGACCATGCCCGCTGAAATTGGGTAGTGCATGGTCCCCACATCGTGCACATCCAAGCCCAAATGGTGGGAGGTGCCGTGCATGAAATATTTTTTGTAGGCAGGCCATTTCGGATCCTGATTCTTGATGTCGGTTTGATCTAGCAAGCCCAAGCCAAGGAGCTCTCCTTGCATCACCAATCCTACTTCACGGTGGTAATCCTGAATAGTGATCCCAGGACGTAGCATGCTTGCTGCCTCTCGCTCCACCCGCAAGACTGCATCGTATACTTGACGCTGACGCTTGGTGTAGCGTCCATTGACAGGAATCGTGCGCGTCATGTCTGCATTAAAGTTGCCATACTCTGCCGCCACATCGAGAAGTAGAAGCTCTCCATCTAGGCAAGCCTTATTGTTTTCGATGTAATGCAAAACACAGGCTGACGGCCCAGAAGCAATGATCGGTTCGTAAGCGAAGCCTTTGCTCCGGTTGCGGACAAACTCATGCACAAACTCTGCTTCGATTTCGTATTCGGTCACCCCAGGCTTTACCATTCCGAGTACGCGTCGGAACCCTTTTTCAGTGATGTCACAGGCGATTTGCAATTGCTGAATCTCTTCAGGCTCTTTTACCCCACGCAAAGCATGAAGTATCGGCGCAGCACGCTCCAATCGGTGAAGTGGATGCCGGTCTTTAACGGATTGAATAAAGCGGGAATCCCGAGTTTCCACCACCACCCCAGCTCGGAGGTGCTCGTTGGTATTCAAGTAAATCGATTCGGAAAGGTTGACCACCGAATTGAAAATCAGATCAAATTCCGTCAGCCAAAGTATGGTTCCGATGCCAGAAGTAGCTAAAGCCTCTTCTTTGGTGTATTTATGTCCTTCCCATACCGCAATGTGTGCGTTCGTTTCCCGGAGAAACAAGACCTCACGCCAGGCTGGATTGGGGCAATCCGGAGCCAAAAGCAAAATGGTCTCCTCCTGGTCGATGCCACATAGGTAAAATAAATCGTTATTTTGCCTAAACTTCATCGTTCCATCCGCATTGGTTGGCAAAATATCGTTGGCATTGAAAATTGCTACGCCGTTTTTCGCCATTTTTGCAGCAAACTTGGCTCGATTACGTTGGTACAATTCTTTCGGTAAGGGAGTATATTTCATAACGGAAAATTTATCTTGCCAAGATAGTAAAATAGGACGTTTCCTCGAATGAAAATTCTAGGAACTGCCCAAGAGGATTCTGATTCATTTTTCCAAACAAGGAACCACAACACATGCAATTGACTTTTAAAGAGCTTCCCAATGGGATTCGGATTGTCCATCAGGAGATTCCGCATACTCGATTGGTGCATTGTGGATTTATCCTCAACATTGGTAGCCGAGACGAGGACCAGGAACAAGAAGGGCTCGCTCATTTTTGGGAACACATGGCCTTCAAAGGCACTCAAAAACGAAAAACCTTCCACATCCTCAACAGACTCGAATCCCTAGGGGGCGAACTGAATGCCTACACCACCAAGGAAAAGGTCTGCTTTTATGCATCGGTACTCAAAGATCACTACGCCAAAGCAGCCGAACTCCTCTACGACATCACCTTTCACTCCACCTTTCCCGAAAAGCAAATCGAACGAGAGCGGCAGGTGATCCTGGAAGAGATGGCCATGTACCGCGACTCCCCCGATGACGCCATTCAGGATGAATTAGATGCGCTGGTATTTGACCAACATGCCTTGGGAAGAAATATTTTGGGCACCGAAGAAACGGTGGGCAACTTTCACCACCAAGACTTCATCGACTTTATTTCCTCGCGCCTAGATACCTCGCAACTGGTATTCTCCATTGTAGGCAATATTTCCTTCGAAAAAGCGCTACGCCAAATCGAAGGGCCACTGCGTGAAATTCCCGTCAAGCGCACGCTGTATACCCGAAGTGGGTTTCAGACCTACCAGGCCAAGCAGAAAACCAGCAAACGGGAAATTTCGCAATCCCTCTGTGCCATCGGCAGACCCGCCTATTCCTTGCACGACACCAATCGATACAAGCTCTTTTTGCTAAACAATATCCTGGGAGGACCGAGCATGAATAGCCGACTCAACCTGTCCTTGCGCGAAAACTATGGCTATGTCTACAGCGTGGAATCCACCTACCAGCCCTTCTCAGATACTGGTTTTTTTGGAATCTATTTTGGGACCGAAGAAAAAACACTCAAAAAGAGCCTGGCCATCGTCCACCGGGAACTGGAAAAGCTTCGCTCCAAAAAACTAGGAAGTCTCCAACTCCATACTGCCAAGGTACAAGCAATTGGACAAATGGCGATGGCTGAGGAAAATTATGCGAGCTTGATGCTAGTCTATGGTAAAAGCCTCCTCGATCACGGAAAAATAGACCCTTTGGACTCCATCTTTGAGCAAATTCGCTGCACCACTGCTGCCGAACTTCAAGACATTGCTCAGGAGATTTTCCAAGTAGATCAACTCACCCAGCTTATCTATACCCCTGCCTGATATGGAGTTTATTTCCCCAGAACTACTGGCCTACTGTGAGGCGCATACCCAAGCAGAGGATCCCCTGCTCCTCAAAATCACCCGGGAAACTCAGGCAAAGGTTTTACTACCACGCATGCTCTCTGGGCACCTGCAGGGGAAAACCTTGGAGTTTTTCGCCAGAATGCTGCAACCAAGGGCTATCCTGGAGATCGGAACCTTTACAGGTTACTCTGCCATCTGCCTAGCCCGAGGCCTGGCGCCGGGCGGCAAACTCCTCACCTTGGACATCAACGACGAACTGGAAACCATGGTCCGGGGATTTTTTGAGGAAAGTGGGCTGGCTTCGCAAATCGATTACCGACTGGGAAATGCGCGGGAACTCCTTCCTGACATTCCT
>JAMNXQ010000042.1 GCA_023653075.1 Algoriphagus sp. | reverse complement strand
CGAAACCTGCAGGTATTGACCATTGCTACCGACGATTCGGATCGGGAAAATATTACCTGGGTGGCACAGAAGGCTTCAGCAGGCTACCTCAATGGCTTTGCTGATCCAGAGTTTATGGAGACGCTACCGCAGTTTCACCTGCCCAACCTGTCCAGACAAGCCACCTACCGAGCTTTTGAACTTGCCGGGGACTCCATGCTACCCTTGGTGTCAGGTACGATTGTGATTGGTTCCTATGTAGATCAGTTGAAGGAAATCAAGAGCGGGAAAACCTACGTACTAGTCACCCAAACGGAGGGAGTGGTCTACAAGCGGGTATTCAACTACCTGGAAGAAAATGGGAAGCTATTTTTAGTATCCGACAACGAGGTCTACAAGCCCTACGAAGTTCGTGCCGAGGAGGTACTGGAGGTTTGGGAGGCCAAAGCCTTTATCAGTACGGATTTCCCGAATCCTGGCGATAAAAAGAAACCACTGAATCTGGAAGATTTGGGGGAGATGATTCGAGACATTCACGCCGACCTGAAGCGCATCACAAGCTAAAGAAGTTGTAATTTTAGTTCAGGATGGGATAAACGTTTCTAGGGAAACTTAATTGGCCTCTAGCAAACGGTCAAAGCCTGCTTTGATTTTGCCTACGGCATCTACCGATGCATGGCTGTTGACCACGCCTTTGCCCAGTTCGTGCCAAAAGCCATCTCCACATTCGATGTAGGCCCCTCGTTTAGTTCCAGCCGTTTCTTTGGCTTGTTCGTACCGGTAGTCGGGCAAAAAAACGAATTTCATTAAGTCAATGGCTCCTTCCCAGGAGATTTTTTTGGAAACATCCGATCGGAGTAAAACGGCCTCTCTGTTTGAGAAATGGATGGTCAAACTCAGATCTAAGATTACCTCTCGCTCTACTTTTCTATACTGGATAGTCAGCGGAGCTTCTTTCTTTTCAAGTTCGTAAATGGCCTGAATTAAGTCCTGAGCCATCAGCTGCCAATCTTCCTGGTTGGAAGGAATCTTTAATCCTTCGCTTTTGCTTCCTTCTAGGGGGGTCAAGGTAATCCCTCCCTCGTCTATCCCTTTTTTGGTCCAGCGACTTGCCTGCAGGAGTTGCTTCACTGGCCCAATCCACACCGAGGGCACAGGACCTTGGTAGCGGTAATCATCCTCTAAACTAAATCCCTCGTCAAAAATCTCCTCTTCTGTGAGTTCCTCTCGATCGGTGTAATGCAAGTCTAGTTGGGTAGTCAATACACCTGTTGACCAATCCAAGGCAAGCCGAAATACATGGCTGTAGGGAGGAGGCAAGATGCCTGAATCGTATTCCAATACAAGTCCTGTGGTGGTGGGAGGTAAACTCATCGGGATAGGTTTTTACAAAAGTATGGTTTTTTAGGGATTTAACTGGTTATTTTGCCATCCGATCCCTACCTCCAATGGATGCCCTACTCGACCACATCAGCCAAGAGATTTACAGCAACTCCTACGTTGTCGTGGATAATTTTGTGGAAGATGCCTTTCGAAAGGCGCTGTTGAAGGAACAAACCGATTTATTGAATCAGGGTCAGTTTACAAAAGCAGCCGTAGGAAAAGGGGATCAAAAGCAAGTGCGTGCTGAAATTCGAAGCGATGAGGTGCTGTGGATGGATTCCGCTGCCTTGAGTCCCTTGCAGGCAATTTTTTGGGAGAAAGTGGAGGAACTGAAGCAGGTACTCAACCGTCGTTGTTTCCTAGGCTTAAAGTCTTTTGAAGGACATTTTGCGCGTTACCCGATAGGATCGTTTTACAAAAGACACTTAGACCAGTTTCATGCAGTCCCACACCGCATCGTCACTATCATTCTTTATCTCAATGAATCTTGGACCGAAACGGATGGGGGTCAGTTGCGCATGTATTTCTCTCAAAAGGATGGAAGCGAACGGGTTGAAGAGGTGTTGCCCCTAGGTGGACGACTAGTGGTGTTTTTGAGTGAAGAAATCCCGCATGAGGTGATGCCTACACACAAAGAACGGATTTCGATTACGGGCTGGCTTCGGAATATCGACTAGCGAAGGCTGATTTCTATCAAAACAGGAGTTTTTCCCAAAACGAAAGCAGCCTTTTCGAAGGCTGGGGGACCAAAATACACCTTGGGATTGTTGGAAAAGCCAAATTTTTCGGTGGGATAGCCTACTGCATTGCTGCTCAACTTCCCATTGTTGTCTTGATCGTGAATCACACCGATGGCATAAGTACCAGCAGGGAGGTCGGTGAGTTTGAAGTTTGCTTTTCCATTTTTCGGTAGGAGCGAAATGCTCCGAACTGCCTGTTTGACCTGATCTGGGAATCCGCTAGGCTTGGAAAACACCAAGATGCGGATGCTCCCGGCATCACTGCTTGCTCCGCTGATGGATACCTGAAGGCTTGTTTGGTTGCTTTGCCCTTGCGATTCCAATGCGAAAAAAAGGTTCACTAGAAGGAAGAAGTAGTTCATAAGGAAGCGGCTGTAGCGTGACGGTTGATCTTTTTAGTTGGGGTATACGCAAACGCGGCTTTAAAGTAGATCTTTTTGGGAACTTCGTACTTCCCTAAGATTTGCCCAAGTCCGACTTCGAGGGCAAGTCGCTTGGTTTCTTCCACTGCGCCCTCCACATACAAGACCAATCGCTCTCCTAAACGGCTGTCTTTCTCCCCAACTAAAAAATAAGCGCATTCGGGGCAAGTTTCCTGGAGTAAGGGAGCAATTCTGCGCTCCAATTGTTCGGGAAAAAGTTTGATTCCTCCAGAATTAACCACAAAATCAGCCCTTCCCAACCAAGTGAATGTATTTTTTGACCGAAGTTCAATTGTGTCATTCGTCTGTATTTTTTCTGGTCCACTCATGGGAGATTGGATCCAAAGGCAGTCCTGTGCATTTATTCCGATGGCTACTCCCGGTAAGGCTTGGTACAGCAATTCACCTGCTTCGATGGGGGCCAAAGCGATGTGTGAGACGGTTTCGGTCATTCCAAAGGATTGCCAAGCTCGAATTCCCTGTTGAACCAGCCCTTGCTGGGTTTTATGGGGTAAAGCGGCTCCTCCAATCAGCACATGGGGGATGGACTGAAGTAGCAATCTGCTCTTTTCTTCAGCCAATATCGCTTCCACTTGCAGGGGAACGAGCGCAACGAAGCTAAACTGTACCTCCAAGTTGAGTAGCGGGTTTGCACTTGGCTCCACCAAGGTGATTGGGCAATCCCAAACTAGGGCGCGAACCAGCATCATTTTTCCTGCAATAAAAGCGGGATTTAGGCAGCAGAGCAGGTGCCCAGGGGTTGTTGCACCGAAAAAGGCCCCAGTGGCGGCTGCGCTGGCTTCCATTTGGGCTCGGCTGAGAACTTGCAACTTGGGCGTTCCAGTAGATCCAGAGGTCTGTTGGGTGAATTTTTTCTGTCCTGCCAACCAATCTCGGCAGAATGCAAAGGCTACCTGAGCAAATTCCGGAAGCTTCTCCAAGTTGGGGAGATCCTGGCTTTTGCTGTAGTGGTAAGACTGGTAGCGAAGTTCAAACATGCGCGTGGTGTAGATGAGAAAGGAAACCGTATTCTTAACAAATTTCGTCAGCTTCGGTTAACTTGCACAAAAATGTGATTTTTAAATCAAACGATCATGATTAACTGGATTACAGCCAAGGAATACGAGGACATCACCTATAAAAAGTGCAATGGCGTAGCGCGAATTGCGTTTAATCGCCCTGAAGTACGTAACGCATTTCGTCCAAAAACCACCGCTGAACTCTATGATGCCTTCTACGACGCACAGGAAGATACGTCTATTGGGGTCATTTTGCTTTCAGGGGAGGGGCCTTCTGCCAAAGATGGCAAATGGGCTTTTTGTTCTGGAGGGGACCAGCGTGCAAGAGGGCATCAGGGCTATGTGGGTGAGGATGGTTACCATCGATTGAATATCTTGGAAGTGCAGCGCCTGATCCGATTCATGCCCAAGGTGGTGATCGCTGTGGTGCCAGGCTGGGCAGTAGGTGGAGGGCATAGCCTACATGTAGTTTGTGACCTTTCCCTTGCTAGTGCAGAGCACGCCCTATTCAAGCAAACTGATGCCGATGTGACTAGCTTTGATGGGGGCTATGGTTCGGCCTATTTGGCCAAGATGGTGGGTCAGAAAAAGGCCCGCGAAATCTTCTTCCTAGGAAGAAACTATTCCGCTCAGGAAGCCTTCGATATGGGCATGGTCAATGCCGTCATTCCACACGATCAATTGGAAGACACCGCCTACGAATGGGCGCAAGAGATTCTTACCAAATCACCAACTTCCATCAAGATGTTGAAGTTTGCCATGAACCTAACTGACGATGGGATGGTCGGCCAACAGGTCTTTGCAGGGGAAGCAACACGCTTGGCTTACATGACCGAAGAAGCCCAAGAAGGACGTAATGCATTTCTTGAAAAGAGAAAGCCTAATTTCAAGAAAATCAAATGGATACCTTAATTTAGTTAAAGTAAAAAAAAACCTGATTTGAGAAAATCAGGTTTTTTTTTGATTGTAATTTGTTTTTAATAATGCCGAAATCCCTCCTTTAGTTCTGTAAAATCCCCCTTGCCCCCTTGTCAAGAGCCTGTCCCGCAGGATTGCGGGAGGGAGTCACATCTTTGCTATTTTCAACCATTAACTATAGCATAAGATTTTTGGGTGATTAGTATCTAATTGGAGGCCAGGTGGTGCGACTCCCCCTTAGTAAGGGGGCAGGGGGGATTCGTTGTTTGTCAAATTATACCTTCCCTAATTCACCGCTGTCCTCATCCAAAATTCTTTCTCAAAATATACTCCACGCAGCGAGCAGCAAGTCGAGCAGTAGCCAGGTCTTGGTCGTAGGCAGGGTTGAGTTCGACCACGTCCAAACTGATTAACTTTTTGCTTTTGGCAACTAGGTCAAATACTTTAAACGCCACCTCCGGATCAAAACCCATCGGGGAAGGAGCAGAAACTCCAGGCGCGAAGGCTGAAGAAAATCCATCCATATCCACACTCAAGTAAATCGCATCCACTCGATCCAAAAACCAGTGAATTTGTTCCTCGATGTATTCCCAATGCTGCAGTCGAAAATCCTCCATGACTAGGTATTTTGCCAGGACTTGGTCTGCTGTTTGGAAAAGGGATTTGGGATTGACCGCTCGCTGAATACCAAGTGCGAGGTAGTTAAATTGGTCGGGGTAGTGGCTAACTAGCTGGTAGAAAGGAGAACCGGAATGTCCTTTTCCATCCACCAAGGGGCGCAAGTCAAAGTGAGCATCTAGATTGATGATGCCTAACTTTTTTCCCTGCTCCTGGGAATACTTCAGTACAGCAGACCCGTGTGCAAAGGCCAAATCGTGTCCTCCACCTAGCCAAACTGGGAAATGGGTGCTTTGTAAGAGCCGGTAAGTAAGTTCAGTAATGACTTGATGGGATGCTTCCAAATCTCCATCCCAAGTAAATACGTCCCCATAATCAAAAAGTGGAAGGCTAGCTGGAAGATGGTGGGCCAAAGCCCCCAAACACTTGCGAATGGTAGCTGGTCCCTCTAGGGTGCCCAATCGGCCCTGGTTTCTTTTGACTCCTTCTTCCCCGGCATAACCCAAGATGCCCACTTTTTTCGCTGAACTTTGGTCAAACGCCAAGTTGGCAAGCGTACGGACCGCCTGGTGCCAATACTCCAATTGATTGGATTTTCTACCCGTCCATTGGGAGGGAGTGGGATTCTGGTGAAGATTCATCGGAGAAATAGGTTTGGATTTAATTTACAAATCTACAAAAATTGTAGGCTTTTCCTATTTTGGTAAACAAGACCTGAATTGGATCATTTAGGGGATAAGGTGATCAATAATTCGATCTTCCACGAGTTGTGGGATAGTGACCCGTAAGTAAGGGCTTCGGTCCATTTCACGCTGTATGGCTTCGATGGAACCGCTATTCCGTGCCCAGGCCCGTCTGGCGATGCCGTTGTTTACATCAAAGAAGAGCATGGATTGGAGTCGCTGCGCTGCGGCTTCGCTGCCATCCAGCACGAGGCCAAAGCCCCCGTTGATGACTTCTCCCCAGCCTACACCTCCGCCGTTGTGGATGGAAACCCAGGTGGCGCCTCGGAAACTGTCACCAATCACGTTGTGAATGGCCATATCTGCGGTGAATCGGCTACCATCGTAGATGTTGCTCGTTTCCCGGTAGGGGGAATCCGTCCCGCTCACGTCGTGGTGATCCCGACCCAAGACCACCGGGGCGGAAATCCTTCCCGAAGCAATGGCCTCATTGAAGGCGGCGGCAATCTTGGCTCTTCCTTCGGCATCGGCATAAAGGATACGGGCTTGGGAACCCACCACTAGGCGATTTTTTTCAGCTTCGGCTATCCAGGTGATATTGTCCTGAAGTTGCTGCGCGATGCTAGCAGGGGCCGTGGGCAATAGTCCTTTCAATACTGCTGCAGCGATCAAGTCGGTGGTACGCAAGTCTGCAGCAGATCCAGAGGTGCAGACCCAGCGAAACGGCCCAAATCCATAGTCAAAGCACATCGGACCTAGAATATCTTGCACGTAACTCGGGTAGCGAAAATCGATTCCATTGCTTGCCATCACTTCGGCACCTGCACGGGAGGCTTCGAGCAAGAAAGCATTGCCATAATCAAAAAAGTAGGTACCTCTGTGGGCATGGCGGTTGATCGCTGCAGCCTGCCGCCGCAAGGATTCCTGCACCTGTTGTTTGAAGGCCTCAGGATCCTCCACCATCAGTTGGTTGGATTCTTCGAAGGATAGACCCACGGGATAGTATCCTCCAGCCCAAGGGTTGTGTAGGGAGGTTTGGTCCGAACCCAGCTCAACCAGCACCTCTTCCTGATCCAGGCGCTCCCAAAGGTCCACCACATTGCCTAGGTAGGCGATGGAGACGACCTCTTGTGCGGATTTAGCTTGTTTAACGCGTGCTACAAGGAGATCTAGGTCAGCTATAAGTTCGTCTACCCAACCCTGCTCGTGGCGCTTGTGAGCCGCCGCAGGGTTGATTTCAGCGCAGAGGGTGACGCAACCAGCGATATTTCCTGCCTTGGGTTGCGCTCCAGACATCCCGCCCAGGCCAGCAGTGAGGAATAGTTTGCCCTTGGGTGCGATTTCCGATCCCAACTTCTTTCGAAAGGCATTCATTACGGTGATCGTAGTCCCGTGAACGATCCCCTGAGGGCCGATGTACATGAAAGAACCTGCAGTCATTTGTCCGTATTGGGTGACACCCAGCGCATTGAAGCGTTCCCAGTCCTCCGGTTTGGAGTAGTTGGGGATCATCATCCCGTTGGTCACCACCACGCGAGGCGCATCTTTGGAGGAGGGGAAAAGACCCATGGGATGACCGGAATAGAGGTGGAGTGTCTGCTCCTCGGTCATTTCGGACAGGTACTTCATGGTAAGCAGGTACTGGGCCCAGTTTTGAAATACGGCTCCATTGCCCCCGTAGGTAATCAATTCCTCTGGATGCTGCGCTACGGCAGGATCCAAATTATTTTGAAGCATGAGTTGGATGGCCGCTGCCTGCGCACATTTTGCAGGGTACTCGGCTATGGGTCTAGCCTTGAGCGCATAGTCAGGCATAAAGCGATACATGTAGATGCGCCCGTACGTCTTCAGTTCCTCCCAAAATTCAGGGGCCAGCGTCTCGTGCCAAGCGGTCGGAAAATAGCGCAAGGCGTTCCGTAGGGCCAATTTTTTCTCATCGGTGGACAAGAGATTTTTGCGCTTGGGTGCATGGGAGATCCCTGCTGTCCGCTCCTTCTTTGGCGGCAACTGGCTGGGGATACCTTGTTGGATTTGGGCTTTAAATTGCATTTGTAAGTATCAAGTGTTAAGAAGCAAGAAATAAGAAGCAAGAAACAAGAAGCAAGAAGCAAGAAACAAGAAGCAAGTGTCACGTCCTGATTTTACCTGACACTTTTTCTAATGTCGAACGCTGAACTCCGAGTTTTGAATGTCGAAGTAGGGACAACCTGTCTTTAGCCAGAAGCAGGCTGTCTAATCTCTTGGCTCTTGTTTCTTGGCTCTACATTTTTCCCCTCTCTTCCATACCCCCTCCGGTTTCATTTTTCCCTGTTGGTACAGGATTTCGCGGTAATCGGATGTGGGGAAGAGGATAAAATCTGCTAATTGACCTTCGGTCAATTTTCCGCGATCCGTTAAGCCTAGGGCTGCTGCTGCACGGAAAGTGATTCCAGCAAGGACCTCTGCCATAGTCAATTTTTCAAAGGTGGCCAGAATGGATGCCTGCGCCAATAGGTCTCCCATGGGCGCAGAACCTGGATTCCAGTCTGAGGCAATGGCCAGACTGGCACCCTGATCCAAGAGTTTCCGGGCCGGAGTGAAGGCCATCCCCAAGCCGATGGATGCGCCTGGCAAGGCCACGGCCACAGCATTTGACGAAGCGAGAAGCTGAATCTCCACTTCACCAGAAGCTTCCAAGTGATCCGCAGAACGGGCCCCAACCGCCACTGCAACGGCCGATCCCCCGCAGGAGAATTGGTCGGCATGGATGGTCAAGTCAAAGCCTAACTGCTTCGCTTTTTTCAGATAGGGAGTGATTTCTTCTGGTGAAAAGGCACTTTTTTCCACAAAGGCATCGATCCGGGTAGACAAGTTTTCAGCCAACAAGACGGGGAATAGTAGGTCCGCGATCTCAGTCAAATAGTCGCTGGAACTGCCTTTCCAATCTTTGGGACAAAGGTGCGCAGCCAAGCAAGTTGGAATCAAATCGGCAGCAGTGTCTGCGGAGGCCTGATTGATGGCCCGGAGCAACTTTAATTCCTCGGCTACGGATAGGCCGTAGCCGCTTTTTACCTCGATACTGGTGACTCCTTCGGACAAGAGTCGATTGGCATTTTGGGTTGCGATTACAGCAAGCGTTGCCTGATCCAATCCGCGGGTTTGGGTAACGGTATCCCAAATTCCTCCGCCGGCAGCGGCGATTTCAAGATAGGTCTTGCCTGCATTGCGCAAGGCAAAATCTCGAGCGCGACTTCCGCCAAAACACAAATGGGTATGGCAATCTACCAAACCCGGAAGGGCCACATAGTCCCCGTCCAGTTCATGGAGTTCCGCTTCTGGGAATTCCTGTTTCAGTTCCGCCCAGGCCCCCACTTTCTGAATGTATTCCCCCTCCATCAGGATTCCTGCCTGGGTAAGGATTTCGAGTTGCTCGTCTCGAAGTGCACCTTTCAGCGGCAACTGATCCAGCGTGAGCACTTGGCGGAGGGGACCGATTAGTTTTTTCATGAGCATCAATAGTCAAATAAGGAGGTCCACTCGGTTTGGTAGGGGGCCCCAGTTTCATCTGCCACCTGATGGGCAAGTGCGAGTAGGGATCCACTTTTCACCAAGGTTATGGCCGTTTCCATGTCCTCGTACAAAATTCGGTCTTTTTCCAGCGTGGGAATGACCTCACGGATGCTGCGGTAGATGGCATCCAAGATTTTCCCCGAACGAAGAGGAGCATGGAAGTCCATGGCCTGTGCAGCATAGAGCAACTCAATTCCAAGGATTTTTTCCACGTTGTCAATCACGCGAAGTGCTTTACGAGCACTGATGCTTCCCATGCTGACATGGTCTTCCTGGCCCAAAGAGGTGGGTATGGAGTCGGCAGATGCAGGAAAACAAAGCCCCTTGTTTTCGGAGGCCAAGGCGGCTGTGGTGTACTGCGGAATCATCAAGCCTGAATTCAAGCCTGTTTCCTTCAGCAGCAATTTGGGTACCCCTGGAGTATTCCCCTCGATGGACAAGTAAATCCGTCGGTCGGAGATGTTTCCGATTTCAGAGGCAGCCAAGGTCGCATAGTCCAAAGGCAAGGCAATGGGCTGTCCATGAAAATGCCCTCCAGAAATGGTGTGGTTGGCATCAAAAACCACAGGGTTATCCGTGACGGAATTGATTTCAATTTCTAAAGTTTGCTTCAAGTGCAAGTAAGCATTCCAACTAGCGCCATGCACTTGTGGCATGCAGCGCAGGGAATAAGGGTCTTGCACACGGGAACAGTTGGCATGAGAAGTGACGATTTCGGAGTCCTTCAACAGCAGGTAGAGGGTCTTCGCCACGTGGAGGTTGCCCGAATAAGGTCGTAGCCGATGCAGCTCATCTGAAAAAGGAGCAATAGATCCAAGCAAACCCTCAATCATCAGCGCTCCAGTAAGGTTGGCATGGCTAAGCAAGCGATGCAAGCGTTCTATCACTTTTACTCCATGAGCGGCCATAAACTGGGTGCCATTGATCAAGGCTAGCCCTTCCTTGGGTCCAAGTGTCAGGGGGGATTTACCTAATTTTTCAAGTAAAACCATAGTAGGAATTACTTCTCCACGGTAACTCACCTTGCCCGCTCCAATGAGCGGCAAAAACAAATGGGAGAGGGGTGCCAAATCCCCGGAAGCACCTACCGAACCTTGGATGGGTACAACAGGGGCGATTCCTTCGGCAATCATCCAGAGGATGCGTTCCAAGGTCTCGAGTCGTATGCCCGAAAACCCCTGGGCCAAAGCATGACCTTTGAGCACCAGCATCAGGATGGAAATTTCATTTTCTACGGGTTCACCTACCCCTACGGCATGGCTTTTCAAGAGGTTATCTTGCAGGAGTTGCGTATCTCCTGCCGATATTTTGCTGGTACAGAGCGGTCCAAATCCTGTATTGATTCCATACACGATCCGTTCGCCCGCTGCAATTTCCGCTACAGCAGCAGCAGATTGGTTTACTTTTTGAATTGCAGATGGGCTCAGCACTCCCTGAATCTCTTTTCTTGCCAAGCCTAGTGCGATGGACGCGGTCAACTGCTCCTCACCGTATCGAAATGTCTTCATATTGGTTGGGGTTTTCAAAACCTCAAGAATTTTGATTAAGTTTTCAAAACCCCGAAGGATTTTGTTTGGTCTAATTATCCCTTTTTTCACCACTAACCAGAGAAGAAAAGGTTTGAAGTTCAAGTAAGTCGGCTGTGAACTGTGGACAGTCGTCTGTTGACGATCTGCAGTGAATAGCACGCATTGAGTCACTACCCGTAATTCGGATAATTCCAGTCAAATCTACTTTTTCTTTTTGATGCCTAGTAATACTATATTTGTTAGTAACTGATATCTGTAAAGCATCAATGGAACTAAGACACCTGACTTACTTTAAAGCGGTAGCAGAGGAATTAAACTTCCGAAAAGCTGCAGACCGCTTATTTATTTCCCAGCCTGGACTAAGCCGACAAATCAAGCAGTTGGAAGAGGAGTTGCAAGCACCACTATTTGAGCGCGATAAAAAGCAGGTCAAACTGACCGCGGCGGGAAGCTACTTGAAAGAGGAGGTAGATTTTGTGCTCAACCACCTCAAGATTACGGGGCAGCAAGTCAAAGAAATTGCTGAAGGTCGGGAAGGGGAGCTGCGCATTGGGTTTTTAGGTTCCGCCGCCAATCAGGTACTTCCTGATCTACTCCACCAACTGAATACCCGATTTCCAGCCATCACGACGAGTTTGGAGGAATTGAGCAACCAGGAACAAATTGATCGAATTCAAAAGGATAAGTTGGACCTAGGATTTGTGCGTGTCGCTTCCTTACCTGAGGGACTGGAGCGCAGGGTGGCGCATCGCGATACCTTTTCGCTGGTGGTACCCCAGGACCATTCGCTGCAACCAGCAGATTTTCATTCTTTGGGACAGTTTGCTGAAGCTCCTTTTATTTTATTCTCCTCAGACTATTCCAATCAATACTACGAGCAAATTTTAGGAATCTGCAGCGCAGCAGGCTTTCACCCAAAAATAAAGCACAAATCTGTGCATGCCCTGACCATCTTTCGCTTAGTGGCCAATGGGATGGGAGTAGCTATCGTACCCAGCTCGCTCTTGGTGGGCTATGCAGTACCTGTGCGAGGCATGGTGATCCCAGGCACTACTGCATTTACCGAACTCAGCATGATCTGGAAGACAACCAATCGAAATCCAGTATTAGAGAAGACTTTAAATTTAATTTAAAAATTCGAGTTGAATTGGTTTGATTTTGTTATCACTTGTGATAACTTAATTGAATGATTCGAAAAATAATTTTTTACGAAAATCACTTTATTGATTTGTATTCTGCCCAAAATGAGAAGTTTAAAACTAAGATTCAATATGTTTTTGAATTGATAAGGCAAGTTGAAAGGATACCAGAAAAATTTTTAAAAAATCTTTCTGGTCATAAGGGACTTTACGAAATAAGGATTTCCTATCAATCAGAAAGCCATCGAATATTTTGCTGTTTTGATGAGGGAAAACTGGTAGTGCTTTTCAATTTTTTTTGTAAAAAATCTCAAAAAACACCTCCTAATGAATTAGAAAAAGCAGATCGATTAATGAAAGAATATTTCTTAACTAAAAGATAAATGAAGATGATTCATCCACCAATCACTGATTTTGATACGCTTCTTGACTTCGAGCATGGAAAAATTGGAACGGAGACACGGAGTAAATTTGAGGAGCAATCCCAACGCTTCATCGTGAGTGAAATGTTAAAAGCTGCTCGAAAAGAAGCCAATATGACGCAAGAGGAACTAGCTGAAAAAGTTGGAACGAAAAAAAGCTACATCTCCAAACTTGAAAATGGCAAAGTGAATGTTCGGCTTTCTACCCTGATTCAAATTTTTGAAGAAGGTCTGAATAGACGGGTGGGACTTACTTTTTTGTGATTATCCGCAGGAGTTAATCTTCCTATTGTCCAACTGTTAGGATTGCGGATAATCCATATTCCATTTATATTTCGGGCAAAACAATAAACCCCATGCATAAATTCTTTGCGCTCATCCTCCTGCTTTTTGGCACTGTTTTTTTTTATTCCTGTTCGGAAGGTGAGACTGAGCCTCAGGTCAAATTACCAGATAATCTGGTGGTCACCGTGGAATACCTCGCTAACGGGGTAGTCAAGGCCAATTTTAAAGCAGATAATGCAGCTTTTTTCAAGGTTAACTTTGGAACTCCTGGGGAGACTGCCCAGCGAGTAGAGGGCAATACCGCCTCCAAGACCTATACCGCAAGAGGCAACTTTCAATTAAATGTACAAGCTCATGCTACAGAAACGGATTTTGTGGTTGCCTCTCAGACCATTAGCATGACTGCAACCTTGCTAGGACTGGGTCCAAATGCAGGCTATACAAGTCCCGATAGCTACGATGGATACACGAAGGTTTGGTCAGATGAGTTTTCGGATGCTACGCTTTCCTCGGATTGGACTTTTGAACTCGGGGATGGATGTCCTGCTCTTTGTGGCTGGGGAAATCAGGAATTGGAGTTTTACAAGAAGGAAAATACCAGCCTACAAGATGGCAACCTGATCATCACCGCAAAAAGGGAAAATGCAGGCTCAAGAAGCTACACTTCATCTCGATTAATTACCAAAGGGAAACGATTTTTTACTTACGGAAGAGTTGATATCCGAGCCAAACTTCCAAAAGGACAAGGGATATGGCCTGCATTGTGGATGTTGGGCGAAAATATCTCTGAGGTCGGCTGGCCCAAATGCGGAGAAATTGACATCATGGAATTGGTTGGCGGAAGTGCCGAAAATAGAGATGGAACAATCCACGGAACCGTGCATTGGGACAACGCCGGCAGCAATGCCAATTACGGAGGAAAAACCAGCCTACCCTTTGGAATTTTCAATGACGAATACCATGTTTTTTCGATTATTTGGGATGCTGAAAAAATCGTTTGGCTCTTAAATAATGTCCAATACCATGTGATTGATATTCGGCCGGTGGAATTGAATGAATTCCAGAAGCCCCACTTTTTCATTTTTAATGTCGCTGTGGGTGGCACTTGGCCCGGTATGCCCGATGGAACTACAGTTTTCCCACAGGAAATGAAAGTGGATTACATTCGTGTATTTCAGAAAAAATAGGAGCTCAAATCAATCGCTCTAGTTAACGAAGGAAGCAGAAATGCTTCCTTTTATTTTTTTGAGGATTTCGGCATTCCTAGGACTACTGCTGGTTACTTCGATGATTTTGGGCTGAAGGCTAGGTTCGTAAAACTTCACTAGGGTAGACTCCAGTTCCTCAGAAGTAGTCACTGATGCATAGTGAAACCCATATTCTGTAGCAAGCGACTTAGCGCTCAAGGATTGTTTGGTCTCAAAAAACTCTTCCAACTCGGGCTGCCGAGCCGGTCCATCGATCAATCGGAAGATCCCGCCTGCATGGTTGTTGAGCACAATCACCCGCAAGTTTGGCATGGGGTAATTATGCCAAAAGGCATTCCGATCGTAGAAAAAGGCCATGTCTCCAGTGAGTAGGGTGACTGGCTCCTGGGAAATCAAACTGGCACCCACTGCCGTACTGTTGCTTCCATCGATGCCTGAAGTGCCACGATTGCAGCAAATTTCTTGTGTTCTTCTTCCCAAAAAATTCACGTACCGAATTGCCATGGAATTGGCTACATGCAACTGTCCGTTTGCTGGCAAGCTATCCAAGACCTGTTTCATCGCTGGATACTCTCCAAATTCCACTTCCTTCAAGGCTTTAGGGAGGATAGTCGCTACCTGCTCTTCCAACAGTTGCCAACGCTGCGCAAAATCGGATTCCAAAGGAGGAAGATGCGCGGTCAGCCAGGTCAAAAAGGCCAAAGGCTCAGATTCCAAAATTCGGGTAAGTCCTGCGTAAGTATCCTTGGCCAGCCCATCGGGCTGAATATGCCAATGTTGTATGTCTTGCTTGCGAAGGAAAAGTTTGAGAGACTTGGAAATAATGGATTTGCCAAAACTGATCACCAGTTCGGGCGCTAGCGCGGCATGAAGTTCTTCCCATCCCAACCAATGGTCATGCAAGGTTATGGTACCCTTTCCTTGCAGGTTGGAAAGGCTATCCGCCACGACGACGACTTGCTGATTCTGCGCCAAGCGCTCGATAAGAGCAAGCAGGGTAGGATTAGAGGCTTGCTGTCCAGGAACGAGCAGAATGCGTCGGAAATTGGCTAGTTCAGATTTCAACTTTTCCAGTGCCCCATCGCTTAGCCGTACCTCTGAAGATTCCAGGGTAACTACAGGAGGGTGCTTCGGGAATTGAAAGGTTTCTCCCTCCTCCGGATAAAATGGTTCTCGCAAAGGAATGTTGATATGCACTGGGCCAGCAGGAAACTGCCTGCTGAGCAGGATGGCCTCGTTGCTGATTCGGTGGGCATGTCGTACCTGATCTGGGTGAACAAAGGTATCCGGGAAGCGGAAACTTTTTTTCACATGCTTTCCATAGACTTCTTCTTGAAAGATCGTTTGCCCATCCCATTGATCCACCCATTCTGGGGGTCGGTCGGCGGTGAGCACCAGTAGGGGGATTTGCTGAAAAAAGGCCTCTGCGATGGCAGGAAAATAGTTGAGCGCTGCAGATCCAGAGGTGCAGACTAGGACTACGGGTTCCTTCAGTTGCTGCGCCATACCCAAGGCAATAAATGCTGCCGAACGCTCGTCCGCGATCGTCCGTACCTCCATCTCTGGATGCCGAGCAAAGGCCAAGGTCAGTGGGGCACAGCGGGATCCTGGAGACAGAACAACCTGCCGAATGCCCTGTGCGGCACAACTGGCCACTAAATCGAGTATGGGTTGGAGGATCAAGCGTTTGGATTTTGGATAAACTTACCGATGATTTCGCATTTCAATTCGGTTTCCTCCCATTCTTTTTCGGGCACCGAATCCTCCGTCACTCCCGCACCCGCATAGAGGAGGGCATGCTCCCTACCTAGGCTTGCCGTCCGTAGATTCACGTAAATGGAGGTTTCTTGTTCGATGCCTACTGGTCCGAGAAATCCTGCATAGAAGTTGCGATCCCATCCTTCTGCTGTTTTTAGGAAGTTGAGAGCCTCTTTCCGAGGCATCCCACAAACAGCCGAGGTAGGGTGGAGGAGTCCAAGCATGACGCTCCCCAAGTTGGAAAATCCTGTAGTTTGGGTATTCACACGGAAGTCGGAACGCAAGTGAAGCAAGTTGCCAGCAAGAACGGTTTTGGGACCATGCTCTTCGTATTCCCGTAATCGGATCGTTTTGAAACAATCCACGATGTAGCGACTGACCAAGGCCTGCTCTTCAATTTCTTTTTGGGTCCAGGCAGCAGATTTCAGGGGATTGTCCCCCTGCGCAGGCTGAGTGCCCGCGAGTGACATGGTGTAGAAGTAGTCTCCCTTAGTTTCAATCAGCACTTCAGGACTGGCGCCCATCCAGGTGCCTATTCCGGGAAGGTGAAAAAAATTGACAAAGGAATGCGGGTAACTGGAAAGGAGCTTGGCTAAGGTTTTGCCCAAATCAAATTCAGTGGGGAGTGGAATCACCTTGGTGCGCGCAGTCACAATCTTTTCCAACCTACCTGCTTCAATCGCCTGGATTCCTTTGGCAACCAAGTGTAAGAAATACTCCTTTTCTGGACTAGGCCCAACATTGGAGAGGAGCGGGAGCTTATCCAAAAGGGCAGTAATTCGTTTTTTGAGTTCCGGACTCGGAAGGGATTCACGGCTTGCCTGCATCCATTGGGGCAAATCTTCTTGATGCAGTGGGCTGTCCAGGGAAAGTTTCTCGTAACGATTGCCTTGAATAAAAAATGCTTTTTTGTCTTCTTGATCAGCGAAAGGGTGAACGATAAATCCAGCCGGAAGATCCTCGAGTTGCAGGGAAACGCGCCGTGGACTTTGGCTAAAATCTTGAATGTATGCGAGCTGGGAAGAGTTGGGCTTCCGCCAAAGCGCAAAGGATCCACCAGAAGCCAAGCCCTCCACCAGGAAAACATCCAGTACCTCCTCCAAAGAAATCGCCTTACCTACTTCCGTTACATTCATTTTTTATCCAAGATGGCCATCGTAATTCTGCTGATGCAGCAGAGTTGATCGGCCTCGTTGACAATTTTTATTTCCCATACCTGGGTGGATTTCCCCAAATGGACGGGTCTTGCAGTGCCTTTTACCTTTCCCGACTTCACTGCCCTCAGGTGGTTGGCATTGATTTCTAGTCCGACACAATCCTGTTTGCTCCGATCTAGAGTCAAGGACGCAGCCACCGAACCCAAGGTTTCGGCAAGTACCACATGGGCACCTCCGTGTAACAAGCCCATGGGCTGTATGGTTCGATGATCGACGGGTAAAGTTGCTTCCAAAAAATCTTCCCCTATACCCGTGAATTCCAAGCCGATATGATCCACCATCGTATGTACGCGGATGGTGTTTAGTTGCTCAAGGCTAGGGATAGAAAGAAAAACCATGAATATTTGGGTTAAAACCAGTTTCTTTGGGGGCTGGACAAAATTAAAGAAAGTTGAACCTAAAAAAAATTTACCTGCTCCGTCATGGGCAAACGGACTACAATTTACAAGGGGTAGTTCAAGGAAGCGGGATTGATGCGCCCATCAATGCCACGGGCAGGGCGCAGGCACAAGCATTTTTTGAAGCCTATCAAGAAGTTCAATTCGACCATTTGTATCATTCCGCGCTGATCCGTACGAGACAATCCATCCAAGGATTTATTGAACGGGGTCATCCAGTGACTACCCTGGTGGAGTTGAATGAAATTTCCTGGGGAGATTACGAGGGTACACCCATGACTCCAGAAGAGGGAGAGTACTACCGCATGATGCTGCATCAGTGGCAGCAGGGCAACTTGGATTATGCGATTGCAGGAGGGGAAAGCCCCAATTCAGTTGCCGAACGCCTGCATCGAGCCATTCAAATCATACTCAACGGTCCGGGGGAAACCATCCTCGTGTGCATGCATGGAAGAGCCATGCGTATTTTTTTAAGTTTGATCTGTGACACTCCCCTGAAGGAAATGGATCAGTACGAACACGGAAATTTGTGTTTGTATGTGTTGCAGCAGGAGGAAAAGGATGGATTTACACTACTCAAAGAAAACGATCAGCAGCACCTTAGGGATTTGTAGCAGGTTTAGCAAGCTTTTGGGCTTTCTTTTTCTGTTCTAGGTCAGATTCATACTTGCCAACATACCGCTGGTAAAGGGCCTTGTTTTCGCTAAGATCAAACACACGGAAAGCAAGTTGCTGAAGTTGAAAGCGTCTACCGTCGGATAAAGAAACCCAGTATTCCCCAAGAAGGCACTCGTTGAAGGTGGTTGTAGGTATTTCTATAAGTAAAGCCAACTCAGAATTACCCTCGTAGGTTTTGGTCGGAAAAAAGGGATTAAGTTGTTCCGCAATACTTCCCATATCGGTTTGAAGCAGTTTAAGTTCAGCTTCATCAAAAAGCACCAAAAATGTTTTGGACTCCCGCTCTTTTGCAAAGCCCAGGCAGCAGGTACAGACAAAAAGAAAGACCAAGACTAACTTTTTCATAGGTCTAATATAAATGCAAATTGGCTGCAAAATCAAGTTTGCAGAAAATATATTTAGTCAACAGCTAACAGTCCACGGTTCACAGCAATTGGGTAGAGGCAAGAAACAAGAGCCGAGATGCCACAATTAGCGATTTCGGATAGCTACTCAAGAGTCTAGTCTAATTTGGATCCAAAACGCTATCTCACAACGACTTGGCTGTCGACTGTCGTCTGTGGACAGTTGACTAAAAATAGTCAACAGCTAACAGTCCACGGTTCACAGCAATTGGGTAGAGGCAAGAAACAAGAGCCGAGATGCCACAATTAGCGATTTCGGATAGCTACTCAAGAGTCTAGTCTAATTTGGAT
>JAMNXQ010000041.1 GCA_023653075.1 Algoriphagus sp. | reverse complement strand
TTTTCCTTTCGAATCTGCGTGAGAAAAATCAATCCAATGGAGATTTAAAGACCATGAATTTTCTTTCCCGCGGATTTTAGAAGAAAACTACCGCAGATCAAAAAGAATAAATCAGCGTCTTTTTCCTTTCGAATCTGCGTGAGAAAAATCAATCCAATGAAGATTTAAAGACGCTAAATTTTCTTTCCCGCAGATTTTAGAAGAAAACTACCGCGGATCAAAAAGAATAAATCAGCGTCTTTTTCCTTTGGAATCTGCGTGAGAAAAATCAATCCAGTTTGGTGTTAAATGGACATGAATTGCCCCAGAGGGGTACTATGCGAATAGAAAATTTGACCCCTCCACCGAATCCCTTGTAAAATAGGCTATATTCGTAGGAACACTTTTTTTAGACTCAATCATGGTTGCAAAAACTTTTGGAAGCGCCGTCTCCGGTGTGGACGCCAACCTCATCACCATCGAGGTCAATGTGGGCCAGGGCACCAACTTCTTTATGGTGGGACTGCCCGACTCTGCAGTCAAAGAATCCCAGCAGCGCGTGGAATCCGCACTCAAGTACTTCGGTTACCGCATGCCTCGGCAGCGAGTTGTGGTCAATCTAGCTCCGGCAGACCTGCGCAAGGAAGGCTCTGCTTACGACCTCCCGATTGCCATGGGCATCCTCCAAGCCTCAGAGCAAGTGAGCTTCCCCACCCTAGATCAGTATGTCCTGATGGGGGAACTCTCCCTCGACGGCAAACTCCGTCCCATCAAAGGAGTACTTCCCATCGCCATCGAAGCCCGAAAGCGGGGCTTCAAGGGATTTATCCTCCCCCTGGAAAATGCCAAGGAGGCCTCCATTGTGAATAGCCTAGACATCATCGGCGTGGAAACCCTCGATCAGGCTTCGGACTTTTTGCAGGGGCACCTCCAGATCGAACCGCTCGTAACCGATACCCGGGAGATTTTTTACCAGGGCATCGACACCCCCGAGTTTGACTTTGCCGATGTGCAAGGACAGGAAAACATCAAGCGTGCCATGGAGATTGCCGCTGCAGGCGGTCACAATGTGATCATGATCGGCCCTCCCGGGGCAGGCAAAACCATGTTGGCCAAGCGCTTGCCTTCCATACTCCCTCCTTTGAGTTTGCAGGAAGCCTTGGAAGCCACCAAGATCCACTCCGTGGCTGGAAGGCTAGGAAAGCATGCCTCCCTATTGGCGCAGCGCCCATTTCGAAGTCCCCATCACACCATTTCGGATGTCGCCTTGGTCGGTGGAGGAGGTAATCCGCAGCCAGGGGAAATTTCCCTGGCCCATCATGGAGTTTTGTTTTTGGACGAGCTCCCTGAATTCAAGCGATCCGTGCTGGAGGTGATGCGGCAGCCCTTGGAGGAGCGCAAAGTCACCATCAGCCGTGCTAAGGTGTCGGTGGATTTTCCGGCCAACTTTATGCTGATCGCCAGCATGAACCCCTGTCCTTGTGGCTACTACAACCACCCCGAAAAGGAGTGTGTCTGCGGACCGGGCATCGTGCAGCGCTACTTGAATAAGGTGAGCGGACCCTTGCTGGACCGTATCGACTTGCATGTGGAAGTGACACCCGTGCGCTTTGAGGAAATGACCTCCACACGTAAAAGTGAGTCCAGCAAAGACATAAGGGAGCGGGTGATCAAAGGGCGGGAGCGTCAAAAAATTCGATTTGAAAACAATCCAGAGGTCTTCTGCAATGCGATGATGCCCTCTCACCAAGTGAAGCAGGTGTGTCAGATCTCTGAGGCAGGCAAAACCCTCCTCAAAACCGCCATGGAGCGCCTCGGCCTCTCCGCTCGGGCCTACGACCGCATCTTAAAAGTAGCCCGCACCATTGCAGACATTGCGGAGAGCGAAGACATTCGCGTAGAGCACCTCGCCGAAGCCATCCAATACCGCAGCCTCGACCGAGAAGGCTGGGCAGGATAGGTAAAGTCAACCTCATTATCCTTTACCGAGCCAATTTTTGCCAACGCACTGAATGACGTTACAGAAAATATTAATCTTAAATTAGCACGTTGACAGAATAAGAATGACACTTAGTTGGAACGAAATAAAAGACCGAGCATTAAAGTTCTCAAAAGAATGGGCTGACACTTCAAACGAAGAAGCAGACGCAAAACCATTTTTAGTTGAGTTCTTTAATGTGTTTGGCATTACAAGCAAACGTGTTTCGACCTTTGAACACCGAGTTAAAAAACTTGACGACAAAGACGGCTACATTGACCTACTTTGGAAAGGGACGATTTTAATTGAAATGAAAAGTCGGGGCAAAAGCCTTGACAAAGCATTTGAACAAGCCAAAGACTATTTACACGGACTGAAAGAACACGAATTACCGAAATACATTCTAATTTCTGACTTTGATAATTTCCGTTTACACGACCTTGAAGAAACAAAGACAATTGAGTTTAAACTCAACGACCTTGTAAACAATGTTCAGCATTTCGGTTACTTACTTGGTTATCAAAAGAAAGTTTATAAAGAACAAGACCCGGCAAACATAAAAGCAGCCGAGTTAATGGGTAAACTTCACGACAGACTTGAAGAAATTGGCTACACAGGACACCAATTAGAAGTTTACTTGGTTCGCATTCTGTTTTGCTTGTTTGCAGAAGACACCACCATTTTCAACAAGCAACAGTTTCAAGAATACATAGAACAACGCACCAACATTGACGGAAGCGACCTTGCAGCCAAACTGCAAGAACTTTTTCAAGTGCTGAACACACCAAAGGAAAACCGATTTAAAAACCTTGACGAACAACTTGCTGACTTTCCTTATGTAAACGGAAAGTTATTTGAAGAAATCTTGCCTACAGCAAGTTTCGACAGCAAAATGCGACAAGCACTTTTAGACTGTTCGTATATTGACTGGAGCAAAATTTCGCCTGCAATTTTCGGCTCAATGTTTCAAAGCGTAATGAACCCGAAAGAACGCAGAAACTTGGGAGCACATTATACCAGCGAAACCAACATTTTAAAACTCATTAAACCGCTTTTCCTTGACGAACTTTGGAAAGAATTTGAAAGCATCAAAGACAATAAAAACAAACTTCCCGAATTTCATAAAAAAATAAACACACTAAAATTTCTTGACCCTGCTTGCGGTTGCGGAAACTTCTTAGTTATCACTTATCGCGAATTGCGATTGTTGGAATTTGAAGTTCTGAAGGCACTCAACAAATCGGGACAAACATTTTTGGACGTAAGCCAAATTCTTCGGATAAACGTTGACCAATTTAGCGGAATTGAATACGAAGAATTTCCAGCCCGAATTGCCGAAGTAGCAATGTGGCTGATTGACCACCAAATGAATATGTTGGTGAGTAGCGAGTTTGGACAATATTTTATCCGCTTACCATTAAAAAAATCGGCAAATATTGTTCACGCAGACGCATTAGAAACCAATTGGGAAAATGTAGTTTCTAAAAACGAACTTTCTTATATCATTGGCAATCCGCCTTTCATTGGTTCTAAAATAATGAAGCAAAATCAGCGTGACCAAATTGTAAAAGAATTTGACAATGCAGACGGAAGCGGAGTTTTAGATTACGTAACAGGTTGGTATATCAAAGCAGCCAAATACATTCAAGACACAAAAATTAAAGTTGCTTTTGTTTCTACAAATTCAATTGTTCAAGGAGAGCAGACAAGTATACTTTGGGGGCAAATGCTCAATAAATACACAATCAAAATTCACTTTGCACACCGAACTTTTAAATGGAGCAACGAAGCCAAAGGAAATGCAGCCGTTTATTGTGTGATAGTTGGCTTCGCCAACTACGACACTGCAAACAA
The DNA here is from genome assembly GCA_023653075.1 of Algoriphagus sp. Lineage (GTDB taxonomy): Bacteria > Bacteroidota > Bacteroidia > Cytophagales > Cyclobacteriaceae > Algoriphagus. The sequence goes on along the minus strand of JAMNXQ010000041.1, from coordinate 15,128 downwards.
GAGCATTTTTGAGTATGAAGACATTAAAGGCGAAGCCCACGAACTGAAAGCAAAAAATATCAATCCTTATTTGGTTGATGCAAAAGATATTTTCATAGGCAAACGAAGAAAGCCAATTTGCAATGTGCCTGAAATATCTTTTGGAAGTATGCCAAATGATGGCGGTAACTTCTTATTTACAGACGAAGAAAAAAATGCATTTGTAGCCAAAGAACCAAATTCAGATAAGTTTTTTAAGCCACTCATTTCTGCTCACGAATTTCTAAATGGTCATAAACGTTGGTGTTTATGGTTGAAAAATGCAAATCCGACAGACCTAAAAGAAGCAAAACTTGTAACTGAACGAGTTGAAAACGTAAGAAAACTAAGAGCCGAAAGCACAAGACAAGCCACACAAAAACTTGCAGCATTTCCTACTTTATTTGGAGAAGACCGACAACAAAAGGGTGATTATGTTTTAATTCCAAGACATTCCTCAGAGAATAGAAAATATATTCCAATGGGATTTTTTGACGAAAACTCTATTGCAAGCGATAGTTGTTTATTTATTGAAGGTGCAAAACTGTATCATTTTGGAATTTTAATGTCAAGCATTCATATGACTTGGGTAAAAAATATGTGTGGTCGCATTAAAAGTGATTATCGTTACTCAAATGAATTGGTATATAACAACTACCCTTTTCCAGACAATCCAAACGACAAGCAAGTAAAAGCTATAGAAACCGCAGCACAAAAGGTTTTAGACGCTAGACTGCAATTTCCTGAAAATTCACTTGCCGACCTTTACGACCCTTTGACAATGCCACCTGCATTAATCAAAGCCCACAACGAACTTGACAAAGCAGTTGACTTGGCTTACAGACCACAAGCATTTACAAGTGAAGCCAACAGAATGGAGTATTTATTTGGGCTCTACGAAAAATACACGGCAGACCTTTTTACAAAGGAGAAGCTGAAAAAGAAAAGATGAACGAAAATTTAAAATACGAGAAACGAATAATTGCATTCATAGACATTCTTGGATTTAGAGAATTGATAAAGGATTCTGAAAAAAATCCTGCCACACTCGAAAAAATCTATGAAGTAATTAACTACTTTAAAAATTGGGAAAAGCCTGAAAGTTGGAATTTAAAAACAATTGAAATTGAAGAAGATGCTCAAAAGAAAGGACTTGCTAATTTTGATTTATCAAACAAATCAAGTTGCACCTGTTTTTCAGATTCAATTATTGTTTCAATAAAAATTTGTGATGGCGATATAAACGCCCTTCTATCTACCTTAATTGCTAATATTTCATATATCGGTTCTTACATTATTCAGAAAGGAATTTTGTTTAGAGGTGCAATTACTATCGGAAATATTATCCATCAAGACAACGGAATTATTTTAGGACAAGGTTTTATTGATGCCTACAATTTAGAATCTAAACTTGCGACCTTTCCCAGAATTGTTGTGTCTGACAAATTAATTAAAGAATTAAACTACCCATTAGAAGCTAAAAGAAATAGATACCCTTACCACCAATATCTAACACGTGACAAAGACGGTTGCATTGGATTTAATCAGTTAAAGTATTTTGAAGTAGTTCAATCTTGGACGGAAATGAAAGAGGAAATTTTAAAAGATGCTTTAGATAAAACAAGAAAAGTAATTATAGACGGCTTGGATTATTCTTTTGAGCTTCCATCGGTTCATTCAAAATACCAGTGGCTAAAGAATGAATATAATAGCCTAATTATTTTAACGGACAACATAAAGCAACCGATTAAAGAGTTAAACGAAAACATAGCAGGTCAAAATATTCATTTCTCATACACAGACAATTATTACTTTGGAAAGAAATAGCCAACGCATTTTGCAAGCACATTTAAAAACCGCACAAGCAGCCGCACAGACCAAAGCTTTTAAAAGAGCTTGCAAAGCCGTCCCTAAAGAAAAATTGAATTAAAAAAAACTTCTAACGCTTTTAAAAAAATAAAAAATACGCAACGCACAGCCGACACACAATGACAAGACAACTCAATAACAACAATGGTTTACAAGCACAGCGGACAGAACGCCAGCAGCTAACAGCGGTTTGGCATAATGGCGGGTGCAGTGCTTCGTACGACAGTTTTGTGGTTGAACAAACAGTTGTGCTTCGTATGAAGATTAGTGGTGTAAATCGCCAACTTCTTGTAGCTGCAAAAAGTTAGCTGCAAGTGTAACGGACGACACAATCGACAACAGACAATATGAAACTAATAGGATTCAGTGCAAGTAATTTCAGGTCAATATCGACAGCTTACAAACTGCCATTAACTGATTACACAGTAATTGTTGGACCAAATAATGAAGGAAAAAGTAATATCCTTAAAGGACTTGGACTTGCTTTGACATTATTGACTGGAAACAAACAACAACGATTTAGAAGACCTGGGGTAATCTCATATTCAAATCGTGGAATTGAAAGGTTTGACTATGATTGGGAGAGAGACTATCCAATAAATCTTAAAACAACGCAACCAGAAGGACGTTCAGAATTTACTTGCGAATTTGAATTGACAGAAGCTGAACTTGAAGAATTCAAACTAAAGACCAAGGTTAATTTAAATAGTGCTTTAAAAGCTAAAATTACAATTGGCAAAGAAGATGTAAAGTTTGACTTTCTAATGAAAGGAAAAGGTAAAGAATCATTAAACAAAAAGCGACTGGAAATATCTCACTTTGTAAATGACAAACTACTTTTGCAGTATATCCCTGCAATTAGAACTTCAGACCTTGCAATAAATATAGTTGAAAGTCTTTTGGAAAGAGAACTTTCTACACTCGAAGACAATACAGAATTTAAAGAAGTTGTAAAGGTTATCAATAAACTTCAACAGCCATTAATTAAAAAAATTGCGAAGAGTTTAAAAGAATCTATTTCCGGATTTATTCCAGATGTAAAAAACATTTCAATAAAAAATCGTGAAAATGTTGGACGATTGATTAGTTCCTCTTGCAGGGTTTATGTGGATGATGGTATAGAAACGGATTTGCAATTTAAAGGAGACGGTGTTATAAGCTTGACTGCAATTTCACTTCTTCAACACTTTAGTAAGCAAGGTTCTTTGAACAAAGGCTTGGTTTTACTCCTTGAAGAACCCGAAAGTCATTTACATCCAAAGGCAATTCACAATTTGAAGAAAGTGCTTTATGAAATTTCAAAAACCAACCAAGTAATTGTAACTACTCATTCACCAATCATTATTGAACGACTTCAAGTCAAACATAATATTATTGTTCAAAATGGAAAAGCAAGTCCTGCAAACAATGTGAATGAAATTCGTCAATCTCTCGGAATTACAATGTCAGATAATTTAGCAAGTGCCTATTTAGTATTGCTTGTTGAAGGAGAAGAAGACATTGTTTTATTGAAACCTTGGCTTGAAGAAAAATCTGCGAAAATCAAATCATCCTTAGCAAATTCTACTTTAATCATTGACCATCTTGGTGGTGCTACGAATATTGGTTACAAAACATCTCTTTACAAAAACAATCTTTGCAACGTTGTTGCCTACCTTGACAATGATGAAGCTGGCAGAAATGGTGTTTTAGATGCAGAGACCAAAAGTATTTTAAAGCCGAATGAATATGTCCTATCTTTTTGTCGTGGAATGCAAAATAGTGAGCTTGAAGACTTAATTGACCTAAATTCTTATAGACAATTAATCATAGACGACTATGCTGTCGACTTAAATATTCCTGCATTTAAAATCAATACTAAACAATGGTCGGACAGAGTAAAGGAATTATTCAGACTAAATGGAAAAATGTGGAGCGACAGACTTGAAACTGAAATAAAATACAAGGTAGCCAGACAAGCGGCATCTTTAAAATTGACTTCTCTGAACGTAAACAAAATCAACACAATTGGCGCATTAGTCACAATGATTGAGAATGTATTGGACAGACAGAAATAGAACACCAGCAGTTAACTGGCGTTTGGCTCAATTGCGGGTGAAGTGGTTAATTGAACATTTGGTTTTCTAATAAAGTTAAGTGCTAAATTGAAAGTAAGTGCTTCAAAATCTGCCACTTCGCCAAGCCGCCGAACGTTACCTGCAAGGCTGGCGACCGTGCAAATTTTGAACTTTTAACTTTAAACGGACTGTTTTTACGACAAAAAAATCATTAATTTAACATTAGACATGGACCATTTTTTTATTAGATTTAACATCTAATTTTTAAGCAGACATATTATGAAAGATTTAAAAGAAAATCTCACATCTCAGATTTTACCAAAGGAAATTGTTGACCAAAGTCAATCAGCAATAGAGATGGTAAAGTATTATGCTAAGGTTTCTGATATAATTGAAAGAACCCACATTGCTATGGGCAAAAAAAGTGCTTTTAAGATTGAAAGCTCTTCAACAAAAAATCTGAAACTAAATACAAACTCATATGGCTCAACGCATCAAAACCTCTCAAGAGTTTAATCAATTTATTGCTGTTAATGCTCAAAATCCCAACATTGGGAATGACATTATGGCTATGCGTTTAGCTTGTTACGAAGCAATTGAACAATTGAGGCAAAGACCTTTGCTAATTTATGCTTCGAAATTTATTAATGCTTTACCCAACACACCCAATAATATTGACATTTCCGACATTGACGGATTCACAGATTTGGTTAAATCAGTAAGGGGGAAAAGCAAAAGTATAGACGTTTTATTGCATAGTCCTGGCGGACAACCTGACGCAACTGAAAGAATTGTCCATATACTTAGAAATGACTTTGAAGAAGTTCATTTTATTGTTCCACATTCTGCATATTCTGCTGCGACAATGCTTGCTTTGTCAGGTGATTCAATTACACTTCACCCAAGTGCAACTCTTGGGCCCATTGACCCGCAAATAAATGGAACTCCAGCAAGGTCAATTAAAAGAGGTTTTGAAAAAGTAAAGGAAATTATTAAGACTGAAGGCCCCGAAGCACTTCCTGCATATATTCCGCTAATCGAAAAGTATTCACTTGACCTTCTGGAAATTTGTGAGGATTCGGAAAAGCTTTCAAAAGAATTAGTTTCTGATTGGATTACTGATTTCATGTTGAAAGGAAAAGAAAAACATTCAGGACAGGTGAAAGATTCAGTAGAATATTTTTCAGATTATGATACTCATCTCTTGCATTCTAGACCACTTGTTATAAGTAAATTGAAAAAGTTCGACCTTAATATTTACCAATCAGAAGACCCATTAACTGAATTAATTTGGGAAGCATATGTTCACATTAACGGATTTTTTGGGTTGAGTGCATTTGTAAAACTATACGAGAACAGATTTGGCGTTTCATGGGGGACACAATTTCAACAAATGATTGTCCAACAGCAACCTCAAGGACAACTTCCTATGCAACATTAATACCGAAGTATTGCTGACTTGAAAGAACTGTGTCACGACAGAAAAGAAGCCCAGCAGGTAACAGCACCTACAAGAAATTGGCGGTTCAGTGGGTAATTCAACATTTGTGCTTCGTATAAAGTTCAGTGGTGGAAGGCAGTTTTCGTCTCCGAAATCGCCACCTTCGCCAAACCGCAAAACGTTAGCGGTCAGGCTAAAAAACCAACACCACTGTTAGTACGCCGTTTTTCGAACCATTTGTAAATTGGAGGTTAAGTAATTTAAACATCGACTGTGTACAGCCTGCAGACCGTGGACCGCCTGCAGACCGCGGTCTGTCAACAGTCGACGACTTAAATATCAAACTTAATCCCCTGCGCCAGCGGCAGCTGGGTGGAATAGTTTATCGTATTCGTTTGGCGTCTCATGTAGGCCTTCCAGGAATCGGAGCCAGACTCGCGTCCTCCACCGGTTTCCTTTTCTCCCCCAAAAGCTCCTCCAATCTCTGCTCCAGATGTACCGATGTTGACGTTGGCGATGCCGCAATCCGAACCTGAAACGGCAAGGAAGGCTTCTGCTTCCCGCATATTTGTAGTCATGATGGCTGAAGATAGTCCTTGCGGCACTCCATTCTGCAAGGCAATGGCCTCAGGAAGCGTGCTGTACTTAATCAAGTACAAGATGGGTGCAAAGGTCTCGTGCTGCACGATGTCAAAGTGATTTTCTGCTTCATAGATGGCTGGCTTCACGTAGCATCCCGACTCATAGCCTGCTCCAGAAAGTACGCCCCCTTCGACTACCGCTTTTCCTCCAGCCTCTTTTACCTTTGCAATAGCGACTAGGTATTGCTCCACTGCCTGAGTATCGATCAAGGGACCGACATGGTTTTTTTCATCCAAAGGATTGCCTATGACCAACTTGCCAAAAGCAGCCGCGAGTCGATTTTTTACGGTATCGTAAACACTTTCCTGCACGATCAAGCGTCGGGTAGTCGTGCAGCGCTGTCCCGCGGTACCTACTGCCCCAAACAAGGCCCCGCGAATTGCAATCTCCAAATCGGCATGCTCGGTGATGATGATGGCATTGTTGCCCCCAAGCTCTAACAAGGAACGACCCAATCGCTCGCCCACTGCCTTGCCTACGGCCTTGCCCATGCGGGTAGAACCAGTGGCGGAGACCAATGGAATTCTGGAATCATGAGAAAGCAAAGCACCAATAGAGGCATCCCCAACGATCAAGTTGGAAATCCCCTCCGGCATCCCGTGCTGCGCAAATATTTTTGCAACGATGTGCTGGCAAGCAATGGCTGAAAGCGGAGCTTTTTCGGAAGGCTTCCACAAACACACATCCCCACAGACCCAAGCCAAGGCGGTATTCCAAGACCAAACGGCCACCGGGAAGTTGAATGCCGAAATGATGCCCACCACCCCGAGCGCATGCCACTGCTCGTACATGCGGTGACCGGGCCGCTCAGAATGCATGGTCAAGCCATACAACTGTCGCGATAGTCCCACCGCAAAATCACAAATGTCAATCATCTCCTGCACCTCACCCAAACCCTCCTGATAGGATTTGCCCATCTCGTAAGACACCAGCTTGCCCAAGTCGGCCTTTACCTCGCGCAAGGCATTGCCAATCTCCCGGACGATATCACCACGCTTGGGAGCAGGCACATTTCTCCAGGTCTCAAAAGCCACTAGAGCCTGTGCGACCACCAATTCGTAAGTTTCGGCTGTAGCCATCTGCACGGAGGCAATTTTTTTACCATCGGCAGGAGAAAAAGATGCCAGGGAAGCGGCTCCTGAATCAAGCCAGGTCATACCGGTGGAAGAACCCAAATTGGATTCCTGAATGCCAAGATTTTTTAAGGATTGCTGAATGCCAAAAAGATCGTTCATGGGGGTGAGGTCTAGTGAAAGCCTAAAGTTAAACTATTGCGTTCCACTCTCCCGCTACTTTTCAAAAATTCTATTCGGGCGGTATTTTGAAAAAGTGGAGGCAAACTTTTCAGAAGGTCGGAGTTTGTAAACAAGGACGAGGCGATAGTTGCCCGTTTGCACTTCTTGAGTCCAATTTGCTACGGGCTGAAGCGCCAAGGTTTTGTACACATAGTTCACATTTACCCCAAACCGTGGACCATTGTAGCCCACATAAGCACGGGCATGATAGCCCCAGCTCAGGTTCCAATTTGCTCCGGCCGATCCTGAATTCCAGGTAGATCCTATCCCTAGATTTCCTGTAAAACTCCCGGTAGCGAAAAACCCTTTTCCAAGCACCAAGGTGCCGATCAGACCTGCATTAGGCCCCAGTTGTAGAAAATCGGCTTGTTGGTAATTCTGTTTGGGCGAAAGTTGGGCAGGAAGAATCAAGGAATCCCCAGCCAGCTGAACTCGGTACAGCTCAAATCCCAACAGTGGAGAAAGGGCTGATTTTTTTTGAATCGCAGACTGGTGAACCGCAGCAGGGATAGAGATTTTATCCCCCTTAAAAATGTAATTGGCATGAATCCCCACTTTGAGTAGATCCAAGTCTGGGCGTAAGTAGGATTGCCCCCCAACGATTCCATCAGGAATTCGGTACCCCTTGTAAAACTGTCCGAAAAAATCGATCACCCAGTTTCTCGGATAAATATGCCCCTGAAGATCAAAAAACCGAGGAAAATCAGGTTCTCTACTTCGATTCAAAAAGCCCGGCGGAAAGGCCAGATTGAGTGTCAGATTTTGAAACGTAAATCCAATTCCCGTATTCAATCCACTGTTGGGTTGGTACCGAAGGTCTTCACTTGGAAAGTAGAGTGCCGTATACTTATGGGATAAGTAGGTCCGCAGCACCAGCACCTCAGGTTCCTCCACTACATAGCTGCTGTCCCATTTGCTTTGGGCCGAGAGTATCCCTGTTTTAAGGAATATGGCAAGAACGAAGAAGACAACCCTTCTACCCATGTTGACGATTGATTTAAAGGGCCAAAGGTAACCAAAATGCGGGAGCTCAAAAGAGCCCACAAGTTTCACAAAAAATGGTAATTTTGAGCCGAGGTTTCTGTACCTCCACCCAATCGCAGTATGGCTACGAACTCCTCCCCACTCCAGTCCTTGAAAAGAAACCTTCAGCAGCGCTGGAAAATGGTTCGTTTCAACCTAAGTGCCTCTAACAATCCTTTGTTCATCGGTTTCTACAGGAATTTTTACAATCCCAAAAAGGGGAGCCTGTCTGACTTTTTGAGCCAGTACTCCAAGTCTAAGCCTGGGAATTTTACGGTAGTGCAAATCGGGGCCAACGACGGCATCACCCACGACCCAATACACAAGTTTATCAAACGGGACGATTGGAAGGGAGTACTTTTGGAACCTCAGCCGGATGTTTTTAATGAATTCCTGACCAAGATCTACGCCAAAAACAAAGACATCCACCCACTTTGTGCCGCCATTGGCGAAAAAGACGGCACCCAGCCGATCTACAAAGTGGGATTTTCGTCCATGCGTTGGGCTACAGGTCTAGCCTCCTTTTCCAAGGAGAAAATCGCACAGGCCTTTGAGGACGGCATCGTCGCCTCCAACTGCCGACGCTTTGGCATCGAAATCCCGGCCGACAAAAGCCAATGGATCAGTCAGGAAGACGTGCAGGTGATCGCACCAGCTACGCTCATTCAATCCTACAACTTGCAGCACATTAACTTGCTTCAAATCGATGCGGAAGGCTACGACCTGGAGGTTATTCGGATTTTTGACATTCCCAAGACCCGACCACAGGCCATCATCTTTGAAAATGTGGGCTTGAATGCAGCGGATTATGCCGCCTGCCTGCAATTGTTGGAAGAACAGAATTACCAGCTGAAAAAATTTGGACCCAACACCCTGGCCCTGCAAAAGCCGCTGGGTGAATTTGCTTCCTTTTTTAACGCATGAACCCAGGATTGATTTCTGTCATTGTCCCTTGTTACAACCAGGGGATTTACCTGAAGGAAACCATCCAATCCGCGCTAGCCTCCACCTACCGCCCACTCGAAATAATTATCATCAACGATGGCTCCACGGATGATTCCCTGGAACTCGCCCGAGTATTGGAAGCCCAGCATCCAGAAGTTCGGGTCCTGGACCAAGCCAATGCCGGAGTCACCAAAGCCCGTAATGCGGGCATAGCTGCGGCCCAAGGGGAATACATTCTGCCCCTGGACGGAGATGACCTGATTTCCGCTACCTACATCGAAAAGGGTATCGCTATCCTTTCCGCTCGTCTCGAAGTCAAGGTGGTCTACTGTCAGGCGGAGAAATTCTCCACGACTGCTCGAAAGCCCTGGAAGCTGAAGCCTTTTAGCCTGCAGCAGCTGGCCAAGGACAACATGATCTTTGTATCGGCTCTTTTTCGCAAAGCGGATGCGCTGGCGGTTGGAGGATTTTCTGAAGACATGCAACTGGGCAGAGAGGACTGGGAGTTTTGGATCAAGCTCCTCAAATATGGGGGAGAGGTGGTGCAACTTCCAGAGGTAGGTTTCTTTTACCGACTCACGCCCACAAGCAAACGGAAAAAGACAGGGGGTACCAACTTTAAGCGTGCCCGCATCGCCTACCTCAATGCCAAGCATGCAGATTTTTTTGAGCGGGAACTGAATGGCCCTCTACGGATTCAACGTACCTGGTCCAAGCCCTACAATACGCTCCTGAAACTATTCGGAAAACAATAACTATTTATCCTTCTAATCTACAGGCTTACCCCTAGTTAAGTGTGCTGTCAACCGTTGACCGTCGCCTTTTACCAAAATCCAATCCAAAAAAAGTCGAAACCGCGCTTAGGCTTGACTTGGAAAAATCTACTGTCGACCGTGAACCGTCAACAGTTGACTAAATCCTATCCAACCCCTTCCAGAACTTCAAAAAATAGTACTTCAGCGGATTGCTGTACTTCAATTGCTTCCATGGGCGACTCGCATGAGGGCGATGCCAAACAGGCGCGTGCATCAGCACGGTGTTTTTGAAGCCCAGCTCCACTGCTTTTTTGGAAATAAAGGTATCGTACCAGTCCTTGGCCTCATCCAAGCCTTTAAAATCGTAGGCCTTCAGGAAACTAGGTGAAAATAGGGTGCAACAAAAACTCAAGCTGCGCTGAGTAGCGATGACGGGTTCCTTGACGCCCTTGAATTTGAGGTACGGAAAATTAACCACCCCCTGCTCATCTACGGTCACCGATCCAATCAAGCCCGCGGTAGGATCTGCATCCATTTGCTTCAAGAGGGTTTCGATGGTAGTGGGGGTCACCACCACATCCGATTCCACCACCAAAAGTGGAATTCCTGCCTCCAGGGCTTGCTGTTGGGCAAGCTGCAGCACCAACTTGTAGTTGGGCGAGGGATGATCTGTCAAGTCCTCGATATGGATTAGGGAATATCCGATCTCCTCTCGGTGCTTTTCCAAGCTGGCCTTGGTCTCCTCCGTACTGAAATCATTAAAAATGACATGCTGCACCTTTACCGAGGAAGCGGCGATCGCTCGTGCAGTATCCAAGGTGGTCTCGATGGCATTTTTTACGGGAGTGATGACAAGAACCTGAGCCATGGGCTGGAGCGATTGGAAAGATGGGGTAAATTAGAAATGCCTGCTCAGTTAGGTTTGACCCAGCTGAGCAGGCAAAATTGGGAGGCTTAAGCCAACTCTCCCAAAGCTTTTTTCATTCGCTTCATCGCCTCAATCAAGTCGGCTTCAGAAGCAGCATAGGAAATTCGCACACAGTTATCCGCTCCAAAAGCAGATCCAGTCACTAGGGACACATTGGCGATGGCGAGCAAATACATGCAGAGTTCATCCGCATTGTTTACCTGCTGTCCATGTGCTGACTTGCCGAAGAAGGCATTGACATCTGGGAAGAAGTAAAAGGCTCCCTCAGGAACGTGTGTCTTAATTCCTGGGATGTCTCTCAGCAGACCCAACATCAAATCACGACGCTTCAAGTACTGAACGGCCATTTCTTGAGAAGGTCCTTGATCTCCTGCGATACCAGCCAAAGCAGCACGCTGTGCGATACCGGTATTGCCTGAGGTGAATTGACCCTGCATTTTTTCTACCGCCTTGGACACATCCAAAGGAGCGCAGATGTAGCCCACTCTCCAGCCTGTCATGGCATAGCCTTTGGAAAATCCATTGACTGTAATGGTTCGCTCAAACATGCCAGGAAGGGAAGCAATGCTGAAGTTTTTGCCCGTAAAATTGATCAACTCATAAATCTCATCCGCAATGACCACTACCCCTTCGTGCTTCTTCACCACGTTGGCAATAGCTTCCAATTCCTGTTGGGAGAATACCGATCCCGTTGGGTTGCAAGGGGAAGAATAGATCACCGCCTTGGTCTTGGAAGTCGTGGCAGCTTCTAGCTGTGCTGCAGATGCTTTAAAATTGTTTTCAAGTGTTCCTTCAATCAGCACAGGGACACCTCCACACAACTTGATGATCTCGGCATAGCTCACCCAGTACGGGGAAAAAATAACCACCTCGTCACCCTCATTGAGGATACACATGAAAGTATTGGCAATGGAATGCTTAGCGCCCACAGACACGACGATGTGCTCTGCTTTGGCTTCCTGAATGTTGTTTTCCTCCCGAAGCTTCTTGGCAATGGCTTCACGCAAATCCTGGTATCCGGAGACAGGAGGATATGAGAAGTATTTTCCTTCATCGATCGCATCTTTGGCAGCCTGCTGGATGTGCTTTGGGGTTTTGAAGTCCGGTTCACCCAAACTCAAGCTAATGATGTCAATCCCTTGAGCTTTAAGTTCTCTGGCTTTTTTTGCCATGGCCAGGGTGGCCGATTCTTCCATTTGAAGTACGCGATCGGATAAAATAGAATTCATAAGAAATTAGGTTTTGGTAGCAAGAGTTCAAAAGTAGGCAGAAGATTATAATTAATAAACAATCGATATGATTTGATCTCGAAATGTTACTTTTGAAGGTACTAAACTAGCTGTTCAGCCGTTTGAATTCTGAAATGAAACTGCTTCCTCTTTTTCTACTTTTCTTTTTGGCAGGATCCAATTTCCTTCAAGGTCAAACCGTCCCGAAAGACCAAAAAGCAACGGAAGACTCAAGCGGTTTGGTCAGTTCCTTTTTGCTTCCTACCGTAGCGCCACTGCTCCTCTTTGATGAAGAAAAAGTAAAAGAAGAGAAAAAGGAAAAGAAAAAAAAGACCCGAAAAAACACCTTTTTTGGGATAAAAACACAGAAAGGAAGTACCCGTAGAAGCCTTCGAGGCCAAGAGTATTTGGAACTTTTTTACTACACAAGTGCCTCTTGGAAAAGTAATCCCTACCTACGAGACCAGTATTGGTACGATCCAAAAGAGCGAACTATCCGAACCCAAGGATTCGTCGAAGGCCAAGGCTACCTCCTACATGGACCTTACCAGCGCCTAGTCAACCAGGTTGTAGTCGAACGAGGCATGTTTTATTACGGCAGCAAACACCAAACCTGGCTTACCTTTGATGGAGAAAATGTACTTCAAGACAAAGCACATTTTGATGAAGGCTGGGCCAGGGAGTCACGCATCACTTATTTCAACTCTGCCAGCAAGGCCATTGAAAAACTCACCCCCATTCAATACGGATTAGCGGAAGGTAACTTCTACCATTTTTATGAAAACCAGCAGGTAGCCGTGACCGGGGAGTATCGATTTGGGGAGAAAGTAGGCTTGTGGACCGAGTATTGGAACACCGACAACACAAAGACCATCCGAAAGCGGGAAATCCAGTACCAAGAAAAGCCCTACACCAAAAACTTCCGTCCTTACATCCGGGCAGAGTGGGACAAGGAAGGCAAGCTGATCTACCGAAAAAACCCCTAAAAATTAGGGCAAGGAGGATTAGTAAAAGGCATCTTCAAATTGCCGAAAGTGCAGGGTCCCCTTGGAATCCTGGCAGACCCCGACGATATCAAAACGGATGTCCCGATGCCAATCCTTTTGGTAGATGTACTGATCAGCAGCCTTGACTAGGAGTCGCTTTTTAGTGGCATGCACAAACTCCTCCGCAAAACCGAAACCTGTACCTGTCCGAAACTTGACTTCTACAAATATCAAGAGCCCCTGATGGGTCATGATGAGATCTATCTCGGCATGTTGGTAGCGGTAGTTCGTTTCGAGCAAGGTGTATCCTTTGCTTTCAAGCCATTTGGCGACTTCTTGCTCTGCGAGTCTTCCTGAATCATTGTGTGATGCCATGGGAAATATTGGTTAATTTTGAAAAGTGAATGAGCCTACCCAAAGGGTCAAAAAAATGCTTTCGCACGGACGATGAATCAACATACAAAAAAAACGGTAGAATTTCGAGATCTCGGTAGCATGGATTACCAAGAGGCTTGGACCTACCAAGAAAATCTATTTGCAGACATCGTTGCCCAAAAAATCCAAAATCGAAATCTGCCTGAGGCGGAACAGGCAATTACGCCCAACTACCTCTTGTTTGTCGAACATCCCCATGTGTACACGCTGGGAAAAAGTGGAAAGCCCGAGCACCTCTTGCTGGATGAGGAAGGCCTAGACAGCCATAAGGCCACCTACTACAAAATCAACCGTGGGGGAGACATCACTTACCATGGCCCTGGGCAATTGGTAGGCTATCCGATCTTGGATTTGGACCAGTTCTTTACCGATATCCACCGCTACCTGCGGTACTTGGAAGAAGCCATCATCTTGACCCTCGCCGAATATGGGGTTTCCGCCGGAAGAATCGAGGGTCTTACAGGCGTTTGGCTAGATTACGACACCTTAAAGAATCCTCGAAAAATCTGTGCCTTGGGCGTAAAATCCAGCCGCTGGGTGACCATGCATGGCTTTGCCTTCAACGTAAACGTCGACCTTTCCTACTTCGGACACATCGTCCCATGCGGGATTGACGACAAGGCCGTAACCTCTCTTCACCTCGAGTTGGGTCGTCAGGTAGACGTACAGGAGGTGAAGGAAAAGGTAAAAAAACACCTTGCAGCACTTTTTGAAATGAATTTGATAGAAGCCAAATGAAAAAAGACATTGACTTTTCTCCTGTCACGGGAGTGAAGATTGCCATCGCCAAACAAGACACCGAATCGGGTACAGAATGGTCCGTTTACCTGATCAACTACAACCTCATTGAATTGACCACCGTCATGATCACCTCCCAGGGCTATGGTCACTTGGAAGGGGAGCTGCGCAAAACCTCCACCCTTCGCCACCTGATCGAGGAGCTTGGCGCGGATTCGGTTGCACGAATTGAACCCATCGATCCGGCCGTGTTTTCACTCACCAATGAGTTTTGGGTGAGCTACTACATTCTAGATCAGATTTTTGATAAAAAGTTTATCTTTACTCCAGGCAGTTTTGATCCTGCCCACCTCCGCTACATCCCAGAATTGGGATTGGAGGGTATTCTTCACTCCTAATTTTTAGATCATGGCCCCATTTTTTGAGCAGCTGAGCAACATTTTATTTTTAGACATTGAAACGGCCTCTTCCACTGAATCCTTTGCTGAGCTAGATCCACGACTTCAGCCCGAATGGATTCGAAAAGAGCGACTCATCCGTAGAGAAAGTGTCCTCGAACCCGGGGAACTATTCTTTGAACGAGCAGGAATCCATGCCGAATTCGGTAAAGTTATTTGTGTCGGAGTAGGCTTTTTCCAAGCCAAAAAGAAGGAAAAAAAGTACCTCTTCCGATCGAAAGTTTTTGCTCAAGAGGAGGAAAAGGAAACTCTTTTGGAATTAAAATCCTTATTGGAGAAGAAAAAGTGGATTCTCTGTGCCCACAATGG
>JAMNXQ010000040.1 GCA_023653075.1 Algoriphagus sp. | reverse complement strand
TTTACCTTGGTCTTTGCCGCTGCAGTTTTCTTTGCCATAGGGTACTGATCAAAATGTGCTATTTTAGGCCTCAAATATACTAATCCCGACCTAAAAATTAGGATGCAAAGCAAATAATTCGCCGTTCACATGATTTTAGAGTCCCTAGAACTCATTCAGTTTAAAAACCACCACCACAGCAAGCTGTCCTTCAGCCCGCAAATCAATTGTTTGCTTGGCCGAAATGGGAGTGGAAAAACGAATGTGCTAGACGGCATCCATTACCTTTCCCTTACCAAAAGTGCCTTGCAGTCTAGCGATACCTTGAGCATTCAGCACGATGCTGAATTTTTTACGGTGAAAGGCAAGTTTACGGTAGACGCTAGTCCTTTGGAAGTGCGCTGCACCTTGGAGCAGGGGAAAAAGAAGCAGATTTTTCAAAACGGGAAGGCCGTGGAAAAAGTCAGCGACCATGTGGGCAAAATTCCATTGGTCTTGATTGCTCCTGACGATACCGAACTGATCAAAGGGGGCAGCGAGGGTAGACGTAAATTTTTCGATGGTCTCCTTGCCCAGTTGGACCACCCCTACTTGGATCAATTGATCCGCTATCACCATTTTCTCAAGCAGCGCAATGCCCTATTGAAGCAGTTTGCCGAGACTGGTCGGCGAGACCTCACCTTGCTTGCTGCCTACGAGGAGGAACTGATTCCTTTAAGTCAATCCCTTGCCAAACGACGGGCAGCATTGATCCAAGAAATAAGCCCATTGCTGCAGAAGTATTACGAAGCCCTGTCTATGGGTCGGGAACAGGTGGGCTTGGGTTACGAGACCGAAGCGCTTCGGGAAGATTTCCCAGAATACTATTTAAGTATGCGGCCTAAGGACTTCGCAACCAAGAATTGTAATGCGGGCATTCATAAAGATGATTTTGATTTTCGGATCGATTCCCATCCGCTGCGCAAACTCGGAAGCCAAGGGCAGCAGAAGTCCTTTATCATTGCCTTGAAATTGGCACAGTTTGAATTGTTTGAAAAAGCCAAGGGAGAAAAGCCCTTGCTGCTGCTCGATGATATTTTTGACAAGCTAGATGAGGAGCGCATTGCCAAGCTTCTTCAGCTGGTGTCGCAGGGCAACTTTGGGCAATTATTCATTACCGATGCGCGACCGGAGAGGTCCAAGGAAATTCTGGGAACAATTGAAGCGGAGGTGGCTTATTTTTTCGTGGAGGATGGGGTGATTCGTCACTCAGCAACTTGATTTGCATTTTCTGCAATTGTTTTTTGAGTTTAGTAAAAATTACTAAAAAACGGTTCAAAAACAGGAGCCAAGAACTTGTTAGTGTTGATAGTTACTTCTAACTAGCTATTCTTACATGACGGTTTTTTTGGATAAAATCCATCAACATTTATGTTTCACTTTAGGGAAACTTTTTTAACTTTACACTTTGGAAAAAAATCAAAAACACAGAAAGGTAACGTTTTACAAAAACTACTTTCAAGACTTCTTTTCCCAACAAAACGAGAAAGTAAAAGCAAAAATTGTTTGGACTTTTGACTTGGTTGAAGATTTACCAAGAGTACCTGAATCCTATCTGAAATACCTAGACAATACGGATGGCCTTTATGAAATCCGAGTTCAACTTGGGAGCGACATATTTAGAATTTTCTGTTTTTTTGATCAAGGACAATTGGTTGTGTTAGCGAACGGATTTCAAAAGAAAACCCAAAAGACCCCAAAGAAAGAAATAGAAAGGGCACTCAAAATAAAGGCAGCTTATGAAAACGAAAGGTAAAAACTTGATGACCCTTGAGGAGTTTAAAGAAAAAAACTACGGCAAACGTGGAACAAAAGAGCGTGACGAGCTTGAAGCGGGCTATGAGGCATTTAAAATTGGGGCCTTGATTCAACAGGCCCGTTTCGAAAGGGGAATGACACAGGAGCAACTTGCAGAAAAGGTTGGGACAACAAAATCCTATATTTCCAAAATTGAAAACAATATGAAAGAAGCTCGAATTTCGACGCTTCAAAAAATCATTGAGCTTGGTTTTGGGGGACGTCTTGAACTTTCGATCAAACTTTGAAATCGAAAATTCGACCTCTGACCAAGTAATCCATTCATCAAAAAATAAGGGGCCGAAGCCCCTTTTTAGTTTACCATAAGGTAGATGGATATTCACCTTGCTCGTGTAGCTGCTGCAAGGCCTCAATCACTACCGGTCGATCTTCGGTATAGGTTACCCCAAACCAGGTTTTCCCTCCTGGCAAAATCTCAAACGCCGCTTCATTGGCTTGAATCAGGATGTTGGCTACGGTAGGAATGTAAAATTCTGACTTCAAATTGCCCAAGTTGGCTGGTAAAAACTCCTGCCACATGGTTTCAATAGCTTGGAACACCGCAGGGTGAAATCCCCAGAAATTCATACTTACTGGCGTATTGGGTGCAATTTCCAAGGCTTCTCCCTCCCCGCGACTGAGAATTTTGTCACCTTCCTGCGCGATAGAAGTTCGCTCAGTCATGCCGATCAATTGCCCTTTGGCATTCGTTTCGCACACCCCACGACTCACCGTTCCGTGTGCTGATAGCACATTTTTCAAGGCATAGCCCACCATGGCATGTAAATTAGGCTGCACGTCCGTGGTCAAAAACTTACCTAAAACAGCAAAGGCTTCTTTTCCATAAAAGTCATCTGCATTGATCACTGCAAAAGGCTCATGCACCGCATCCTTTGCACAAAGTACCGCATGCGCTGTTCCAAAAGGCTTGACACGATCTGCTTGCTTCAGATCGGCAGGCACAAAACTGTCTAAAGATTGCAGGACCCAATCCACTTCAATTTTCCCTTGAAGCTTGGGCATAAACTTCTCCTGAGCAATTTCCAGAATCTCCTGCCGTACGATAAATACGACTTTTCCAAATCCGGCTCGGATGGCATCAAAAATTGAATACTCCAAAATAGTCTCCCCATTCGGGCCAAAACCATCAATTTGCTTGTTTCCTCCATAGCGACTGCCCATTCCGGCTGCTAAGACTACGAGTGTTGGTTTGCTTGTCATTGTATCTCTTAAAAAAACGTAGGCAAAATTACCCCGAATTCTATTCCGAGCAAATAGAGGCTCATTTTCATTAAGTTCATTTTTAACCCTATGTTTAATTTTTTTGAATTATTTTTTTCTTTTTGACTTCATTTTTAAACCAGTTTATTAATCAAAAACATATTTTTTTACTTTTTTGATTCATTTTTAATCTATTTTTTTGATTTTCTGTAAATTATTAACTTATTTTCCATCCTGTTTTCAACAAAACCTCTCCTTCCTTGAAAAAATGAAAAAAATCGAAGCCATCATCCGCACCTCTCGCTTTGATCACATCCACCGATGCATTTCCAAGTTGGGCGTCAAGTTTCTCTCCTTCTACGAAGTAAAAGGGATGGGATTTGAACATGCCCGACAGGAAACGTACCGAGGAGTAGCCTACGAGCCCGCTTACATCCCTCGCACCAAACTTGAAATCGTCGTTCCAGACGATATGGCAGAAGGCGTCATCAATTGCATCCTCCAAGAAGGAAAAACCAACGAGGTAGGTGATGGAAAAATCTTCGTCTACGAAGTATTAGAGGCTTACCGCATTCGCAACCAAGATACGGGCGAAGCCGCTCTTTAATCACTCCTAATTAAACCTAACGCATTCGCTCTCTCACCTATGGAAGCACCTGTTCAAGACCTATTCACCATCAACAACCTCTGGATGATGATATCCACCTTGTTGATCTTTATCATGCACCTCGGATTTGCTACCCTGGAAGCAGGACTCACCCGAGCCAAAAACACAGTCAACATCCTGTTTAAAAACACGATTATTCCGGCTTTGGGCCTCCTGACCTATGCTTTTGTTGGCTTCAACCTGATGTATCCTGGAGCTGACTTTGCCGGTTCCTTCTTTGGATTCTCTGGATTTGGCCTCTCCCTACCTGAGGGCTGGGACAGCAGCAATTACAATGCAGGCTACACCTATTTCACCGATTTTATCTTTCAGGCCATGTTTGCCGCTACAGCTGCCACCATCGTATCAGGAGCAGTTGCCGAACGAGTGAAGCTGGGGCCCTTTATTATCTTCTCCCTAATCTATGTAGGCTTTTGCTACCCAGTGGTGGGCATGTGGAAGTGGGGAGGAGGATTCTTGAATACCCTAGAAACCCCATTTTATGATTTCGCTGGGTCCACCATCGTGCACACCGTCGGAGGTTGGGCTGCCTTGGTAGGCGCTTTTCTACTAGGCCCTCGCATCGGAAAGTATACCCCAACAGGCATGAAGGCAATTCCAGGCCACAACATTCCCATGGCGACAATGGGTGTATTTCTCCTCTGGTTTGGCTGGTTTGGATTCAATGGCGGCTCTGTCCTAAGTGCAGATCCAGGTACTGTTTCTCGGGTATTTGTGACCACCTCCCTAGCTGCTTCCGCCGGCGCCATCGGAGCACTCCTTACCTCTTACATCAAATTCAAAACGTATGACATCACCATGGTGCTCAATGGCATCTTGGCTGGTCTCGTGGGCATCACTGCTGGCGCTGACAAAATGGGCGTGATGGACGCAGTATACATCGGAGCTATCGGTGGAGTCTTGGTGGTACTTGCTGTCATTGCTTTTGACAAACTCAAAATCGATGATCCAGTAGGAGCCATTGCTGTACACCTAATTGGTGGGATCTGGGGCACATTGGCCGTGGGAATTTTTGGGGATTTGGCAGGTTTGAACCAGCTTAGCTCCCAACTCATTGGCATCGCCGCAGTAGGCGCCTTCTGTTTTGGCAGCTCCTGGCTGATTTTCTTCACCCTCAAGCGAACGGTAGGCATTCGGGTCGATGAAAAGGAAGAAATCGAAGGCCTAGACATCAACGAACATCAGATGCGGGCTTACCCGGATTTTGCAACGAAAGATTAAAAACTAAACCACAAAAAAATCCCCTGAGATTGACTTCTCAGGGGATTTGCTTTATGCATTGGGGAGGAGGATCAACGGACCTACATGACGAAGCAAGATGGCTTGATGGAGGTGCCCAAACTTGGCATAGCACCAAGCCTTGAATTCTACAAATTCCTCCGGCAACAAATACCCAAGCCCTTTTTTCAGCTCCCGTTCAAAAAGAAACCTGTTGAAGCTTACTTTCTGTAAAATAGTCTTTACGTAATCCAGCATGGTCTAAAAATTTTGAATGCATTAACTGATTTTAAGTTTTTCAACGGCAGCATATCCCAAGATGTTGCGTTATTTTGAGGGACCTAGCTGAAATTCCCCTATTTTCGCAACGATGATGACAACAGCACGACACCTACTGGTATTCTTTTGCTTTCTCCTGCTCGCAGGACAGGAAGTATTTGGGCAGGAAGTTAAAGTGGACCTTGGACCCGATCAAATTGGAATCAACGAGACTTTCACCATCAAAGTCACCCTGTCCAACGAAAAAATAAAGTCGTACGACCAATTTCCAGAAATCACGGGATTTCAAAAACAAGGCATTTCTCAGTCTTCGGCCACGAATATCATCAATGGTCAGATGAGCAGCTCCAACAGCATCATCCAGTACTACAAACCCACAAAAAAGGGACAGTTTACCCTTGGGAAATTTTCGATCACCATCAATGGAAAACCCTATTCCTCGCCAGGCAAGCGAATTACAGTGGCCGATGCAGCGGCTAGCAATTCCGCAGGGGGAGGAAATGCCTACGATCCCTTCGCGGATTTTTTTGGCAGAAGCAATGAGCTCCCAGAATTTGTGGAAATCGCAGACGATGCCTTTTTCTCTGTAGGTATCGATAAATCCGAAATTTATGCAGGCGAAGGATTTACGATGGACATCTCCTTTTTTATGTCGGAGCAAAACCAAGCTCCCTTCCAATTCTATGAAGCAGGCAAGCAGCTCGATGGCATTCTCAAAAAATTGAAGCCCGCCAACGCCTGGGAAGAAAACTTCAGCATTACCACCATCGAACCGCAAACAGTCGAACTAAACGGGAAAAGATGGGTGAAATTCAAGGTTTTTGAAAGCACCTTTTTTCCATTTTCCGAAGGGAAAATCGAAATTCCACGTGTACCCTGGGAAATGATCAAATACAAGGTGGCCAAAAACCCTTCGCTATTTGGTGCCAATCGGCAGGAAGATTTCAAGACCTTCTACTCCGCACCTCGCGTCATCACGGTCAAACCACTGCCTCCACATCCGTTAAAAAGTGAAGTAGCCGTAGGAGTTTTCCAGCTGCGCGAAAATATCACCACACTAAAGGCCAAAACAGGCGAAGGGGTTGCCTACAATTTTGGAATTGCCGGGGTAGGAAATATCAACTCCCTTGCTGCGCCCAAACGACTGCCAGGCACGAACCTGAACACCTTTGACCCCAATGTGCGTCAGCAGATCAACCGTGGCTACGGTCGCGTGTCTGGCATCAAAGAATTTGACTACTTCATTACCTTGAATGAAGCTGGAGACTATCCGCTCAACAACTATTTCAACTGGATCTACTTTGACCCAGAACGCGAGGTGTACGATACGCTCAAGCCTCAAGCAGTCATTCAGGTGACCGGAGAATCAAAGGTGAACGAGGCACTTTCTGGACAGCGGCTGGGTGGGATTTACGATAAAATCGCCACCGAAAGCAACCAGTTTTTAAACCAGCGATATAAGTACTATTTTACAAACGCAATCAATGTATTACTTCTGGGAGCTCTCATTCTCTTGGCAGTAATCATCATCCGAAAAAAATAATGGGCAATACATTCGGCAAGCTATTTAGACTCACCACCTTTGGAGAGTCCCATGGAAAAGCCCTAGGCGCAATCCTAGACGGCTGTCCTGCAGGCTTGACCCTGGACTTGGAAAAAATACGAGCTGAAATGCAGCGTCGGAAACCAGGCCAATCCAAAATCACTACCCAGCGTAAAGAAGAAGATGAAATCGAATTGCTTTCTGGGGTATTTGAAGGAAAAACCACGGGAACGCCCATAGGCATCCTCATTCCTAACGAGGACCAAAAAAGCAAGGACTATGCACACATCGCAGACACCTTCCGCCCCTCCCACGCCGACTATACCTACTTTGAAAAGTATGGTCACCGGGACTACCGCGGAGGCGGAAGATCCAGTGCCCGCGAAACAGCCGCCCGAGTGGCAGGTGGAGCCATTGCCAAGCAATTGCTCGCTACCAAAGGAATCAGCATTCAAGCCTATGTGTCCCAGGTTGGAGAAATTCGACTTGAAAAACCCTACACCGAACTCAACTTGGACTTGGCAGAGGACAACATCGTTCGCTGCCCGGACCCTACCTTGGCAGAGGTGATGATCGAACACATCGATCAAGTGCGAAAGGACCGCGACACCATCGGTGGCATTGTCTCCTGCGTGATTAAAAATTGTCCTCCTGGATTGGGTGAACCCGTATTTGATCGACTCCATGCCGACCTCGGCAAGGCCATGCTAAGCATCAATGCCGTCAAAGGATTTGAGTATGGAAGTGGATTTGAGGGGGTGACCCTTCGCGGCTCCCAACACAACGATGCCTTTGTACAGCAAGACGGAAAAATCCAAACCCTCACCAACCACTCAGGAGGAATTCAAGGTGGCATCAGCAATGGGGAAGACATCTATTTCAGAGTTGCCTTTAAGCCAGTAGCTACCCTGATGCAGGACCAAGCATCAGTCAATACAGCTGGAGAAGCGGTCACAGTGAGCGGCAAGGGCCGTCACGATCCTTGTGTAGTACCTCGAGCAGTTCCCATCGTAGAAGCCATGGCAGCATTGGTTATCGCTGACTTTCTATTACTTTCAAAATCCAATAAACTCGAAGCCCTTTAACCCAAAGAACTTTTGAAAAAAATACCTCTTCACACGCAAATTATCATCGGCCTAGTTCTTGGACTGATCTTTGGACTGGTTTCCATCAAGACGGGGATACCCAAATGGATCACTTTGGATTACATCAAGCCCGTAGGTACTGTTTTCATCAATGGCCTGAAGATGATTGCCATGCCCTTGGTCCTAGCTTCCCTGATCATCGGCGTATCCAACTTGGGCGATATCTCCAAGTTGAGCCGTATAGGCGGACGTACGCTATTTTTGTTCCTAGCTACGACTGTGGTCTCCATTTGCATTGGCTTGACCCTAGTGAACGTATTCAAACCTGGTGCAGCACTTCCTGATTCTACTCGAGAGAACCTCATGTCCTTGTACGAAGGGGATGCAGGGAAAAGAGCTGAATCTGCGTCTCAACTTCAAGATCAAAGCCCACTACAGCCCTTGATCGATATGGTGCCTCAAAATTTCTTTTTGGCAACTACGGACAATGCGGCCATGCTGCAAGTCGTATTCTTTGCCATTCTAGCGGGCATTGCACTCTTGCAAATTCCTAGATCGAAAGCCGAACCTGTCATGGCTTTCTTTGACGGATTCAATGAGGTGATTACCCAAATTGTCAATTACATTATGGTCATCGCTCCTTACGGAGTATTTGCGCTGATGGCTTCCCTAATTGTGGAAATTGCTGGGGATGACCCAGATTCAGCAGTTAGCCTACTTTTAGCATTACTCAAGTACAGCTTGATCGTCTTAGCTGGTCTTTTCATTGTTATGGTAGTCATGTTCCCACTCTTGCTCAAGTTCATGACCAAGGTCCCGGTGGGTCACTTTTTCCGTGCCATCCGCCCTGCACAATTACTCGCTTTTTCTACGAGCTCCAGTAATGCTACTCTTCCCGTAACCATGAAGATTACGGAAGAAGAACTAGGCGTGTCTGAAAACATTTCCAGCTTTGTTCTCCCTCTAGGAGCCACAGTTAACATGAACGGCACCAGTTTGTACCAAAGTGTGGCAGCTGTATTTATCGCTCAAGCGCTAGGCATGGATCTTAGCTTCGGTCAACAAGTGATGATTGTATTGACCTCCACATTGGCCGCAGTAGGGTCAGCAGGAGTGCCTGGAGCAGGATTGATCATGCTGATCGTGGTATTGGAATCTATTGGAGTGCCTGCTGCTGGTATTGCTCTCATCATGGCTCCTGATCGTATCTTGGATATGTTCCGCACTGTGGTCAACATCACAGGAGATGTGGTGGTAGCAGCCGTGGTAGCAAGCAAGGAAGGGGAAGTTTTGGATGGTGCGGACACGGATTCTATCCCTACCGAAAAGCAATAAACATTCCTACATGCACAAAAAAAGTCCCGCATCTGCGGGACTTTTTTTTATTCTTAGATTTTCAACTGGTTAGTAACTTTTCAAGAAATCGACCAGTCGCATAAACTCGGCATCCGTGATCGCTGGAAAGTTGGCAATCCGAAAACTGCTTGCTTTGAGTGGGCCATAGCCTCCACCGAGTTGCATGCCTTCTTTTTCAGCTGCCTTTTTGATGGCAACAATCGCTTGCTCCTCACCAGAAATAGCTGCTACGGTAGTACTTCTTGTGGCAGGATTGTCTACCAAAAGTTGGAAAGCTGCCGATTGTGAGATGGTTTGCTCTAAGGTCTCCATACGCTGCCGAAGCCTAGTATCTACCTGAGCGATGGGATCCATGTCTTGAAGGACACGGAACAGCAAGTAAATACCGAGCACGTTTGGGGTGTAATGGGTCTGGTAACTCGCTGCATTTTCCAACATAAAACTGAGGCTGTTGTAACGCCCTTTTTCTCCTTTTCGAGCCACTTTTTCTTTGGCCTTGCCCGATAGTAAAAGAATGCCCAAGCCTGCTGGCAAGCCAAAACATTTCTGTACAGATGCATACCATACATCTGCCAAGGAAAAATCTAGCGCAATCCCCCCCATGGAAGATGTCGTATCCACGGCAATCATTTTTTCAGGATAGCGCGCTGCCAGTCCTTTGAGCACGGTCATCGGCACTTGGGAGGCATTGGCTGTTTCATTTTGGGTTACCGCAATCAAGTCAACTTCAGACCCCAATTGCAATTGATCCACCGGAATGGATTCATTGGCCCCGAGCTTTTGACCTTGCGTAGCAGGAAGAATGTACTGTGCATATTCCAACCATTTTTTACCAAAGGAACCCGAATACAAGTGGTAGCTGGACTGTACAACGAGTGACTGGGAAATGATCTCCCAACTTTCTGTCGCCGAAGAGGTGAAAAGCAAGGTGAAATCAGCTGGAACCTGCAATTTCTCTCGAAAAAGCTGCTCGGTATCCCGATACAAATTCATAAAAACCGCACTGCGGTGGTTGGCACTCAGGATCCCTTGTGCATAGGCATCTTGAAGGTACTGTGGAAGGGCATCGTAGACCTTGGAAGGTCCTGGAGCAAAAGTGATCATCGGCTTGCTGTAGTTAGAAAATACTGTACTGCAAGCGCATAGCCAGTTAATCCTAGGCCAGCAATCATGCCCACACAGGATTTGGAAAGAATGCTTTTATGACGAAACTCTTCGCGCTTGTACAAATTGGAAATGTGAACCTCCACCGTTGGTGTGGTGACAGCGGCTACTGCATCGGATAGAGCCACCGAGGTATGTGTGTAGCCTCCCGCATTCAAAATAATGCCATCGAAAGAAAAGCCTACCTCTTGAATTTTGTTGATGAGCTCTCCTTCCACATTGCTTTGAAAATAGGAAAATTCCACCCCTGGAAACAGGGCCTGAAGCCGCACAAAATAGCTTTCAAAAGATTCACTACCATACACTTCGGGCTCTCGCTTGCCGAGCAAGTTGAGATTGGGGCCGTTGATTACCTGGATTTTCATGCGTACATCGAAAAGAATTGACTATAAAGGTATTGACTCAGGTCAAGCTTGCCAAAGCTTCCCTCAAGGAGTTTTTTGTTTGCGCTCTTTGACTCTAAATAAATAGGCCAGTGTAAATTCCAAGTTGGTCGAACTCATGTCAAAAATTCGATCCTGTGATTCCGGATTGGTAAAGTCGTACCCAAAGCGTGCCTCCGCTGACAAGGTGGACTTGCCAAAGAGTTTGGAAATTCCTGCTCCCCCAGTTAAGCCATACATTCGTTTTCTGGGTGCATCTGCAGGTTGTCCGAAGGTAGGAAGCTCTTTTGGGGTAGCACCGGAATACTCCCGAGAAATGTCATCGGCCTGTCTCAACACACCGAAGTGGGGGCCAAACTTGATTTGAAATCGCCCAGAACGGCCCGCAAAAACACTGCCTAGCACTGGAATTTTGAGGTAAGTAAACTCGGTTTGATTGACCTTGCCTGCATCGTTGACTTGGGCGAAGCCAAGGGTCAGCTGCTGTATATTGAGTTCAACGCCTGCATTTTTGGAGTCGAAATACTCCAGCACCAAAGCAAAGGTAGGCGCAGCAATCCCGTCTACTTTTTTGACTCGGGTACCTGCGGTGGCTTGGTAGCTGTAGGAACTCGTCGTGAGTCCCCCACGGATGCCCAAGCTCAGCTGAGCCCAAGCCAAAGTAGGCAAGAGGACTAAGACTAGGAGTACCAGCTTTTTTACCACAGCCGAATCAATCATATTTTTTGTTTATGCTATTTTTTATTCAACACAAAGGTACCCTGAATTGGATTACCTTCCACAGTCAGACCCCGTACTTCTATGACCACTGCACCTCCTAAGTCGTTGGAGAAAAAAGAAAGCAAGAGTTCTCCTTTTTCGTTGGTGACCAGATAAGGATTCCAATACAAGGTCTGTCGATCGTCTTTATCTCCCACTGGGCTAGCAGGCCCATAAACTCGTGGGGTAAAATTGCTCGGCACTTGAAAGCCCTCCAAGGTGTAGCTCACCATCCCTTGGGCTTTTAGGAGCTCTTCTTCGCTCGCTGCTAGCTTATCCTTGAGGTAAACGGCAATGACTCCATTTTTGCCCTGATCCCCGAGCATAGGCACCATCCGGGTGACCACTTCTACGCGATCAATATCGAAGGGATTGATGGTGCGCAAATTGTCCGCTGCGGTAGACATTCCACCACCTACTAGAACTATTCCGTCTACCATCACGACGGGCTCCATCGAACCAAAAGCCGAAACAGCTCCTCCACGAAGTCGGATGGTTTGTTGCCCCGTACCTCCGACCAGGGTTACCTGGGCACCTGGAATGTTGCCTACTATGCTATTCACTAGGTCGGTAGCGCTGCCCGTCTTCGTCAATTTTTCTCCTTCGATGATAAAATCTGGATTGCCGTAAATTGCTTTTTGCTGCACCTTTTCCTCCTTTGCTTCCGGGTTGGCGACTTCAGGATCGGGAACTTTCGCAGGTGTAGCTAGGGTCGTGACTTTAGGGAAATAGGGTGCGACAGGCAAGACTACCGGCGCTTTGAGCGGCTCTTGGAGTTGAACATTGAGCGGCCTGCCTTTTTTGTCAGCAGCCAACAGACCCAAGCGCATGGATCCATAAAACTCCATGCTCTCCAATGCAAAGTCACCAGCAGTATTGGAACTGAGGTCTATCATTCCCTGAAAATCATTCACAAAGGCAGTCACATCGGTGCCTACCCCATTCCCTTTGGCATCGGTCACTTTCCCGGTAACGGAAATGCTGGTTTCTATCGGATAGGAAAATCGATCCGTGCCCAATTCCTCTGCAATAGGACTCAGCTGCAGACTAGCTTGAATGTCTTTTTCTCGGCGAATCGGCACCAGTTGCTCCGCATCCCAAACACTCACGGATAGCGTGGCTGGGGCTGGCCGGCCTTTTGCATCGCTCAGCTGCAACTTTAAATTGACTTCTTCACGAGGACCAAAATTCGACTTATCCGATTGGAAGCTAACGCCTTGATTGGTCCATTGGCTAATCCCTTCCGCAGCCACAATCCGCTTATAGGGATTCAGCACAGGAAGTGCCTGCATAAAATACTGGTTGGGACCGTAGTTTCGCATCCAGTTGGTATAAGCTCTCAGGTAGTAGTGCTCCCCATCCAAAGAGTCAGGCAGCTGCAGGTCCCCCACAACGATACCGTCTCGGATGGGGTATTTTTTGGCCAAAAGAATATCCCGCTCCTCGGAGATGAGTTCCACATGCAGCACCTTGCTTAGTACATCACGCAGATAGGGGTTGCCGTATGCAAAATACCCTTTGAAGAAAAGGGAATCCCCTGCGTAGTAGTAGGGCTTGTCGGTATGAAGGTAAACCTTTTCTTGTAGGTTTTTGGCTGTCTTGGAAAGGTCCTGAAGCAGTAGTCCCTTTTCGGCATTGTAGTCCAAGGGCAGCAAATTTGATATTCGCTTACGGTCCATGTCACCGGAGAAAACCAGGTCTTCAGGGTTGAGGATCGAACCATTTTCCCGTACACGAACCTGCCCATTTTTCACCTCCAACCAGGAAATGGGATAGGGAGCATCTCGGTAAGTATTGGCTTGAGCAAAGCCCTTTTGGTAGTGTATTTCGATGCGTCCCTTAAGCTGCAGTAGATAGTCTCCGGGAGGACTACTTGGAATCACAAGTGGATCGGCCTTGTAAGGCACTACGGATTTACCCAGCTCATTGGCAAAGATGTCCGTTCGGATATTCATGCTCGCCGAACCGCCAGCCTTATCCCCATAGAGGTAAAATCCTTCCCGCTCGTAGGATCCCTTCAGGATGGAGCGGAAAAGGTTCATCGGCGAACGGCGGTAAATCTCTGCCCGGTTCTTTTCCCAGAGCGCCTGTTGCGCTTCAGAGTCTGAGGGCAGCAACTCAAATCGAGCTGCACCTACGATCCGGTAGGCGGTGGGGGCATCTACGAATTCCTTGAGGTTGAAGGTGATTTTGTAGCCCAAGTAACGGTTTTCAAGTTCGATTGGCTGCTCTGCGCGCGCCACAAAACTTCCTTTTTCGGTAGCCTCTGGAAAATCAATGACCCAGGGGTTGAGAATGCTGGTTTGTGCAGCAGCCTCGTCTATCCCTATAAAAAGACTTTGGAATTTGCGGAGGTCACGCTCCCAACTTTTATCGCGAGATGCCTTTACTTCCTGTTCGGAAAGCTCCTGTTCCAAAGGGTTCATGCTCAGATTCAGCGTAAAGGTCCCTCCTGGTCTTAGCGTGACCTTGCGCGTTTCGGCCGTGTAGCCCATGAAGGAGAAGCCAATCTCTAGGGTTCCAGGTTCCAAGCCCGAAAGGGTAAAGTTTCCCTCGAGATCCGTAGCGGTAGAAAGGGTGGTGTTGTTGACAAAGACCGAGCAAAAGGGCAAGGCTTCACCCGTCTCCGCATCCTTTACCTTTCCGGTAAGCGTAGCGGTCTGTGCAAAAACACAAACTGCCCAAATCATAAAGAAAGCTGTAAGAAGGAGTTTTTTCACAGGAGTTTGGCGGGAGTAGGTAGCAAGTTAGTTTTGACCGGATTCTTTGATGGGTTCGTTGAACACAAAGGTACCGTAAATAGGCTCCCCAAGTTCCGTAATCCCACGGACTTCTACCAAAATTGGCCCTGCTTTTTCATTGAGCATAAATTCAATGGGGATGGAAGGTCTAGATCCGTCGTTACTTAGGGTTGGATTCCAATACAGGGTAGGCCGGAAGGGTTGTAAGAATAGATAAAACTTCCGTCTCTCTTCGGCGGTTTCAAAAGGAATGCGTGGTGCAAATCCCTGAAGCTTCAGCAGGGTAAAGTTATTGCCCTCTTTTTGGAGTTGCTCCCCAGACTTCAAGATGATGGAGATGACCCCATTTCTCCCTAAGTCCCCATACATGGGCACCAAGCGGCGAATGACCTCCACCCGCTCGATGTTAAAGATATTGACCCCATCTAGCACCTCATAAAAAGTTCTCCCACCTCCATCACCTCCAAGAGTAGTTCCTGAAGACCCGTTTGCGGGTACCCCATTGATTAGAACTAGGGGTTCGCCCCCTCTAAAGGACACCCGGACATTTGGAGGAGTGCCTACAATTCTCATTCCTGCTACTTGAGCGGATAAGGAATAAATAAATTGGAGGGTCGTCCCCACTAGATTCATCCCCTCTGTCATCACTATTTTATCCGGTTCCCCATAAATCATCGGCCCAATGGAGTTTTCCTTTTTTTCTTCGACCACCGCTTCCTCCAGCATGATTTCGCCTTGTTTCAAGGGCTGAATAGGCAGGAAGGAAGCATCCTGCATTCCCCTGGGCACTACGCTAGGGAAAGGGAGTTGACCGAAGGAATTTTGGGTGGGATATGATTTTACCTTCAATTGGATCACGCGTATGGGACGGGCATTTTGATCCGTAGCCTGTAGGGACACTTCAAACTCCCCGGGGAAGTTTGATGCCGGAAAGCTGAAGGTGCCGTCTTTCCCAGATTTAAGGGTACGCACATCTTCGTATCCGTTGACAAAGGCTTTGATGGAGCCCTGCACTGGTACTCCGCTATCGTTCAGCAGGTTTCCTTCCAGTTCAAACCCCTTTTCGACGGGATAGGCCGCTTCGGGGCCTTGACTTTTTCGTTTGGAAGGGGAAACGAGTACTTCCATCCCTTTTGGCTCGGGCACATAGACCGCCTGATTGGCATCGAGCACCGACACAGAAAGGTTGGATTTCAGGTGTTTTCCTTCCTGATCTACCGCTAGGATATTAAGCGTGACTTTTTCTCCTGGGCCATAGGACTGCTTATCCGAGAAAACACGAACATGCTTTGCATCCAAGGATGGCAGGGATGGGGCAGGTTGGTTCTGGTGCGCTAAAATCTGAATAGGTAATATAAATTCTTCCTGCTCGTAATTTAGACTCCAGGCGGTGTAGGCACGTAGGTAAAAATTACCCGTTTCGGATAAGTCCGGAAGGGATAGGTGCCCTTGGGCCACCCCGTCTTTGATTTCTACCACCTGATTTATCCATTCGTAGCCCGTGGTATCGATCAATTCCACATGCAGCACCTTACTCAGCTCTTCTGCCATCAGTGGGTTACCATAAGAGAGGTAGGCTTTGAAATAGATGTTTTCCGCTGGCCAATAATGCTTGCGGTCGGTATGCAAGTAGAGGCGTTCCTGCATCACCTCTTCATTTTTTTCTAGATTGGCCAATTTGGTCAAGCGCTCCGCATTGAAATTGAAGGGCACTCCGAAGATGGGGTTTTGGTTCACAAAAAACCCACCCAAATTGAGTTGAGCTTGAGACACGGGATTGCCGTTGAGATGAACGAGCAACTTTTCCCCGCTATAGTCTAGTGTACCTTGGGAGCCGTCAGGCAAGCTAATGGACAGCGGCTTGGCAAAGGTAAGTCGGTAGGTACCTGGCTGGGTTGTAAAAGCCACTTCAGGTTGTGCTGGAGTAGAAAAAAGCTCCGTCTTTCCTTCCATCAGCTGTGCAATATAAAAAGCTGGGCTTGTTTGATAGGCCTTAAGACGTGCCGCTCTCCTTTCTTCTTCCTTACTTTCTTCCTTGGGCAACTCAAAATACGCGTAAATCAGGCGCTGAGGGGCGGAGATCTCTAAGGTAAAGGGATCAAAATATACAGCCACCAAGTAGCCCGTTTCCTCATTGGAAAAAAACAAGGGGCCAGCTGAATGCGCCCGGAAGGATTTGTCCTGCTGCTCCTCAAAAATCAGCTTATCCGGATTTAAGAGCTGGGGGCGCTTCCCTTCCTCGGCCTTTCCAACTAAGGCCTCCTGGACAGCTTCAGTCAATTTAGCTCGCTTGGATTTGGATAGGGTAGCTGAGCTGGGTACTGGCTCTGCGGCCTTGTTGAGCGCAATGGCTAAACGCACAGGCAGCCCTGCTTTGATTTGAATCTGTTGACTAAAACTCTCCCAACCCTGTCCTCTTACCTGCAGCTCCCAGATGCCTTCCGGCAAGTTGGACAACAGAAAGTTACCTTCCCCATCAGAAAAGGCTTGAAAGGTGGTGTTGGGAATGAAAACATGGACATCCGAAAGCGGGGTATTTGTTGGTTTTGCGACGATAGTTCCGCTGAGGCTTCCTGTTTGTGCCTGTGTGGAAGATGCAAGAAAACACAACAGAATGAACGCCCACGATAGGTTCAGTAGGAAGCGCTGTGTTTGCCTCAATCTACTCCTTGAGGGATGTTCACTTGCTGAAAATTCTTTTTGGTGTACCATGTGGTTTGGCTGTTGAACTTAAAAAAATGAAATCACCTAAAACCACAAAAGCCTCGATTAAAGAAGCTTTTGTAGATAGTTCAGGGTTTAATCCTGTGTTTGATCCTCACGCTCTTTGAGTTTTTTATCCTCCACGTTCTTGTTTAGAAAGGCATTGATTGCCTCGATGGGTAGGTTGGAAGAGATTTCTCCAAAGGAATTGATTTCCATTTTGAATCCCTTCAATTCTTCGTGCACGCGGGGTTCTTCTTCTTTTTTCTTTTTTTTGGTCATCTCAGTCTACGATTGCTAGCGTATCTAACGCAAATCGAATTCTTTTGGCCACCTCTTGAGGACCTAAAATCGCAAAAACTTCCATCAGGTCCGGCCCAGCACCCAGTCCAGTGACCGCCAGACGGACTGCCTGCATGACTTTGCCCAGCTTGATGCCCGTGGCTTCGGCTGTACTTTCTAAGAGTGCCTTGGCTGCCGTCCCATCAAAAGGAGCTGCTACCCCAGATTCCAGTGCATTGGCATAGGCTTGAAGCAAGGTGGCGGCATCGGCATTCCATTTTTTGGACGCTACCTCCAGATCGAATTCGATAGGTGCATGGCTGATAAACTGACTGTCTCTCCAGAAGTCTCCAGGGAAGGTGACCCGATCACGAAGAAGGGAGACGATAGCTCCTGCTTTTTCTTGGGAAAGGGTGGTGCCTGCTGCCTGTGCATCCTGCTGTAGGTAGGCAATCAAGTCCTCCTGCGCACTGCTACGGAGGTAATGTTCGTTAAACCACTTCGCTTTGGCGATGTCAAACTTAGTTCCCGACTTGCCAATGCGCTCGATGGAGAAGGCTTCTACGAGTTCCTCCACCGAGAAAATCTCCCGCTCATCCCCTGGATTCCAGCCAAGGAAGGCAAGGAAGTTGAGGAGGGCAACCGGCAGGTAGCCATTTTCTCGGAAGCCGCTGGACTTTTCCCCTGTAAAAGGATCAGTCCAATTGAGTGGAAATACAGGAAATCCTAGTTTGTCCCCATCGCGCTTGGAGAGCTTGCCATTGCCATCCGGCTTCAGGAGCAAGGGCAGGTGGGCAAACTGCGGCATCGTATCCTCCCAACCGAAAAATCTGTACAACAGTACATGTAGGGGAGCTGAGGGAAGCCATTCTTCCCCACGGATGACGTGGGTGATGCCCATCAGGTGGTCATCCACAATGTTGGCCAGGTGGTAGGTCGGCATGCCGTCCGATTTCATCAAGACCTTATCGTCTAAGGTACTGGAATGTACAAGTACCCAGCCGCGGATTAGGTCATGAAAGCGCACCTCCTCCTTGAGAGGAAGTTTGGCGCGGATGACGTAGGGATCTCCCGAAGCCAAGCGTTCCTTCACTTCTTCTGCCGAGAGCGTGAGGGAGTTTTTCATTTGGGTTCGGGTAATGCTGTTGTACTGGGGCTGCACTACGCGGGCAGCGGTGAGGCGCTCGCGCATGGCTTCCAATTCTTCGGCGGTATCGAAGGCGTAGTAGGCGTGCCCTTTTTCGATTAAGTCCAAGGCATAGTTCATGTAGCTCGCCTTGCGCTCGGATTGGCGGTAGGGACCTACCTCTCCTGGCTTCCAAGGACTTTCGTCTGGGGAGATCCCCATCCAGTCTAGGGATTCTTGGATGTATTCTTCGGCGCCAGGCACAAAGCGCGTTTGGTCGGTATCTTCGATGCGCAGGAGAAATTTTCCTCCCATTTTTCGGGCAAAAAGGTAATTGTAGAGGGCAGTGCGCAGCCCTCCGATATGGAGTGCTCCCGTGGGGGAAGGGGCAAATCGTACGCGAACTTCTTTGGTCATGGGGATAGTTGGCTTCTAAGCCCACAAAGATAGGAATTTGTCGGCGACCTTTGAGGTCTTTTAGACCTCGAAGGTCTAAATGAAAGGGATTTAAGTCAAAACCCTCGCTGTTAAAAAAAACAGCAACCATTTTGGAGTTCCAAAATTTGTTTCTTAGGTTTAGTTATATATTTATATTTAGTCTTTTTATATTAATGTTTTAATTTATGAAATCATTT
>JAMNXQ010000039.1 GCA_023653075.1 Algoriphagus sp. | reverse complement strand
TGAGAGGTGTTGATTGTGATACCTCTTTCTTTCTCTTCTGGAGCGTTGTCAATAGAAGAGAAATCTCGTAGTTCAGAAAGACCCTTCTTTGCCAATACAGTTGTGATGGCTGCAGTCAAGGTGGTCTTACCATGGTCTACGTGTCCAATGGTTCCGACGTTAACGTGCGGTTTGGAACGGTCGAAATTAGCTTTTGCCATGCTTGAAAATCCTCAGTTTTAGTTTTAAAGATATATTTAAGATAATAATTTTCTGTGTTGAGCCAACGACGGGAATTGAACCCGTGACCCCTTCCTTACCAAGGAAGTACTCTACCCCTGAGCTACGTCGGCTTTCACTACGCAGTGTACTTCGAAAAGTACAGAGCGGGAGACGAGGCTCGAACCCGCGACCTGCAGCTTGGAAGGCTGCCGCTCTACCAACTGAGCTACTCCCGCTTATTCCCGGTTGCCCGGTTATTTTTTTGCCCTGCAAAACTACAAAATAAATTTGTTTTTATGCAAGTGTGGGGGAAACAGGATTCGAACCTGTGAAGACATAAGTCAACGGATTTACAGTCCGTCCCAGTTGGCCGCTTTGGTATTCCCCCAACTGCGCTAAAATTCAACGAGAATTTTCCCTTTAAACTTTAACGGACTGCAAAATTATAGCCTTTTATCAAAGTATCAAAGTGAGTTTCTGAAAATTGGAAAAAAATTCTCCAAACACCCCTCAATCTTTTAAAAATCAAGCAATTAATTTTCCTCTTTTAGCATTTCTAGGTAATACGCATAGTAGGATTGCAATTCCTCAGACGTTTCTTTAACAGACGCCTCCTCTAGTTTGGCAAGCACCCCATCCTCTGTCGCAAATCCTAGCAAGGCTTGAAATGCCCCTAAGCGTAAGTAATCCTTCGAATTAAAATTTAAAATGGCAAATAGCTTGGCAATCGCAGGTCCCTTGGCCTCCACCCCTACCTCTAGGAAGTAACTTCCGTAATAGCCCAAGAAATAATACAAGCCCTCCCCGCGTAAAGTGGACAAGATCTTCTCAAACCAAGGCCCTTTACCAGGCACCTTATTCGTAATGTAATATTCTGCCAAGGCTACCGCGATTCGAAAATTGGACTCTCCCTCAAAGGACTCCATCCAAGAAGTCTCCATCTTGGACTCTTCCAAAAGCGCCAAACCCATCAAGGCGGCTCCAGCTACCAAATAAGAAGGGTCCCTAGCTAAACGCGTCATGGCTCCTTTATAGGCCGTAGGGTTCCATCCCGTCAATACCTCCAAGGCACTGGAACGTACCTTGTTTTCAGGATCTTCCTCTGCTAACCGGTACACCTCCGCCTCTAATCCAGGCAAAACTTCTTTCCATTCGCTATCCCCCTGCAATAAAGAAAGTCCACGCTCCCGTACGGCAGCGAAGGAATCCTTAATTGCCAATGGCAATACTTCGGTTAATTCGGCACGAGCCTCTCGAGCCGCCAAACTATCCAAAGCCTCGTACCGGGCCACGCCTAGTTGGGATTCTTTAAACTGCTGCAGGTACTGGGCATTGCTCAACACCTGACCCCCTTTCATCAACAATTCCTGTCCCTCATTCACGTAGAGTACAGAGATGGGGTAGCCATTTTCCAAAGCCACTTCCTGCTCCGCTTCGGTCACTCGAACTGTCTTGGTCTTTCTAGTGTCACCCTCATACCAACTCAAGGTGACGGGGACTTGAAAAACCGGTGTATCATTAATCACTTGCAATTGGGAGAAATGAACCAATAAATTCTCAGGCTGAGAATAATCTACCTCAACTGCCAACTCTGGATGTCCTTTGCCAAAAAACCATTGGTTAAAAAACCAATTCAAATCTCGACCACTTACCCGCTCCATGGCCAAACGTAAATCATGTGCCTCCACCGCTTGAAAAGCATGTTGAGTCAAATAAAAGTTCAGCCCTTTGAAAAAAGCAGCATCGCCTAACTCTCGTCGCAGCATGTGCAAGACCAACCCGCCTTTATTGTAACTGTGCGCATCAAACAAGTCCTCGGCATCCGCATAATTGAATCGAATCAATTCCTTCGGCTCAGCATCCGCCTCTGCAAAATAGCCTTCCTTCTCCACCACCAACTTCAGATCTGCCTGATCTTGACCGCAGCGCTTTTCATTCCACAGGTATTCGCTGTAATTCGCAAAGGCCTCATTCAAGGTGAGATTGGACCAGGATTCGGCAGTAACTAAGTCCCCAAACCACTGGTGAAAGAGTTCGTGTGCGATGATGTAATCCCATTCTGAATCCAATGCCTCGCGCTCATCCAAGAGCAATTCTTCCATAAAAATGGACACCGTAGTATTTTCCATGGCACCAGATACAAAGTCCCGAACTACAATCTGATCGTATTTTTGCCAAGGAAATGGTACCCCTAGTCGCTTTTCAAAATAAGCAATCATTTCAGGCGTGGAAGCAAAAACCTTGGCAGCACCTTTTTCAAATCCTTTTTCTACATAATAACCCAAGGGCAAATTCCCATGGGAAGCTGTCACTTTTGCAAAATCCCCCACGGCAATCGCCACCAAATAAGGTGCATGAGGCAGGTCCATTTTCCAGTGATCTTTTCGCATGCCATTTCCCAAGGACTCCTGTTTGTGCAGACGTCCATTGCTGATAGATACCATGCTATCGGGTACAGTCAACCAAATGTCATGTGTGAGGCGCTCGTTGGGCCGGTCAATCGTTGGAAACCATTTGCTGCTGTGCTGGGTCTCTCCCTGTGTCCAAAGCATCGTTGGCTTGCCTGGAATCGTATCTAGAGGGTCAATAAAGTACAGCCCTTTCGTATCGGTGATTGCCGCAGAACCTTCGCCTGAGTTTCTTTCTGGAAAGGCTACATAATTGATTTCAAGTTCTACAGTATCACCTGGAACCAATTCTTCCGGTAAATACACCTGCAATTCCTGCTCATCGTATCGGTAAGAAAGCGTTTCTAACTGACCTTTCTGTACTCGTGCTACCCGACCCAACTCAAAATCTTGGGCATCCAAGACAACAATTTTTTGCGGATAGAAATATGGGGTTAGACGAAGTTTTGCTTTACCAATGACCTGCTGACTTTTCCAATCAAACCCAAGTTCCAAGTCCATGTGTAGCAAATCCATGCTGCGCGTGGCCGCTGCTTGGTAGGGAAGCGCCTCTTCTTCTATCCAAAAATCTTCCTCCTCCATAGCAAGGGTATCCCATGCCCCATCCCCATCGGATACTATTCCAGAAGTGGATTTACATCCTTCCAAAACTCCCATCAAAGCAAGGAGCAAAAACGAAAGAAGGAAGGTGTTTAAATTTATTTTTGGACAAAGAGGTTTTTGAGTCATATTTGAAGAAATTCGCAAGTGCCTGGACTGGGCACGTCCTGTTTAGAAAACAAATTAGCAAGAATGTTTTCAGTAATCCTTCAAGACACCACCTATTCGGTGGAAAAAAATGCTGACGAAACTTTCGTCAACCAGCAGGCCATCACTTGGGACCTCAAATGGATGGGAGATCGAAAGATCCATCTCATTCAAGGTGCCCGGTCCGTAGAAGCCGAATTGCTGAATCTAGACTTAGAAGCAAAAACAGTACAAATCCGATTGGGGCACAAGACCACCACGCTGCAGGTGAAGGATCGATTCGATTTATTGTTGGAGCAAATGGGCATGAATACTACTGGAGCTGGCAGCCTCAAAGAAATCAAGGCCCCCATGCCTGGATTGATCTTGGACCTGAAAGTAGCTCCAGGTGACCAAGTTCAAAAAGGAGATGTCTTGTTGATTCTAGAAGCCATGAAAATGGAAAATAGCATCAAATCTCCAGGCGACGGAGTGGTGAAGGAGGTCAAAGTCTCCCTCAAGCAATCTGTCGAAAAAAACCAGGTCCTGATTCAATTCTAAGTTTGAAGCACCCTTTTCCGCAAGAATTTTTCAAAAGAAAGAAGAGAATCTGCCCTCATTTTTAGGAGAGGCGCAAATTTCTAAAGGGAAGAAAGTATATTTGCTAGGTTGAATGAATGATTCAGCCGAGCAGCGCTCGGAAAATTGACGGATAAATCAGTTTTTCAGCGTTGGCAACCCTAAATTTACCCAAGCATTTACCTACCAATCCATGAAATACAAACGCATTCTGCTCAAGCTCAGCGGAGAGTCGCTGATGGGCGAAAAAAAATACGGCATCGATCCAGCAATCTTGCAGCAATACGCGGAAGAAATTAAAAAAGTAAAGGACATGGGCGTAGAGATCGCCATTGTCATTGGAGGAGGTAATATTTTTAGAGGAGTGCAAGCAGAAAAGTCCGGAATCGACCGCGTTCAAGGGGATTACATGGGCATGCTTGCCACCCTAATCAATGCGATGGCCCTGCAAAGTGCCCTTGAGCAAATTGGATTGTTTACCCGACTGATGTCTGGAATTAAAATTGAAAGTGTATGCGAACCCTTCATTCGCAGAAGAGCGATTCGCCACCTGGAAAAAGGAAGAATCGTCATTTTCGGAGCAGGAATTGGCAATCCTTACTTTACCACAGATTCCACCGCAGCATTGAGAGCCATTGAAATTGAATCCGATGTGGTGCTGAAAGGTACCCGTGTAGACGGTGTGTATACCGCGGACCCTGAAAAGGACCCAACCGCTACCAAGTACCAGAACATCTCCTTTACCGAGGTGTATGAGAAAAGCCTCAATGTCATGGACATGACGGCTTTCACCCTTTGCCAAGAAAACAACCTCCCCATCATCGTGTTTGATATGAATAAAACCGAGAACCTAACCAAACTGGTCAATGGGGAGCAAATAGGAACTCTGATCACTGTATAAACTGAATCCAACTCATGGAAGAAATCGAATTGTACCTTGACGAAGCCAAGGAATTGATGCAAAAAGCAGTAGACCATACTGCTGCCGAATTGGTGAAGATCCGCGCCGGAAAAGCAATGCCCAACCTACTGGATGGGGTATTTGTAAACTACTACGGATCTCCAACTCCACTTTCTCAAGTATCTTCCGTGACTACTCCGGACGCGAGAACACTTGCCATCAAGCCTTTTGAGCGTAACCTCATCTCCGAAATTGAAAAGGCCATCATCAACTCCGACCTAGGACTAGCTCCACAAAACAACGGAGAAATCATCATTTTGACCATCCCCGCATTGACCGAGGAGCGAAGACTTCAGCTCGTGAAAAATGCGAAAGGAGAATGCGAAACAGGCAAAATCTCCATTCGAACTGTACGAAAGGATACCAATGAATCTTTACGCAAACTGCAAAAGGAAGGTGCTTCTGAGGATGCCGTCAAACGCGCCGAAGACCAAGTCCAAAAATTCACCGATGCCTACTCCGCAAAAATCGACGAGCTCCTCAGCAAGAAGGAAGTCGACATCATGAAGGTGTAACTCTTTTTAAAGTCCCGAAGTCCTCGGGACTTTTTTTTGCCCTTACGGCACCAACCAAACGCCCTGCCAACCAGAAGCCAAGTCATATTGGATCCGTAAATGTCCTTCTCTTGCCAATTGAAGCACTTCTAGGGAAAGTGGTGAAAATTTCAACACTGAAAAATAGGAATGCTCCGAGGATGACTCCCATCCAACAGCAGGCGCCTCAACTCGAGTGCCTGGACCGAGTTTGCTCTGGTATTCGGACCTCCTCTTCTCGGAAACCCGCTTCCAATGCTCCTGTGCAAGTTCATCCTCCACATGAATTGTGGCCAGGGCTTTGACCCGTACTTGCACCTGTTTTTTGGGATGGTAAAAATGCAAACTTACCCGAGGTACGTCTAGCAGCTCCTGCACTTTGGAGGACCGAACATCGGTGTACGCTAGGAATTCCAAGTCAGCTGTGAATTGACGTAGGACCACCGTTCGAACCTGAGGAAACTGAGTTCCAGCTGTGGCCAAGGATAGGTATCGGAAAGGATGCTTGGGGTCCAAGGCACCACGCTGCAATTCGTGGAGAAGGGTCTGCCAGATTGCAGAAAGGGAGTCAGTAGCACTAAAAAGCATCGATTGATTTTTTATACTAACACAATTAGCAGGCTAGGGTTTAAAATTCCAAGGACTCAACAACGAGTTTCATGGAAAGAAAAACAAAGAGGCCCCGGTTTGAGGAGCCTCTTTGCAAGTAATTTGGTTCGAGTTAGTTCAACCCCACAGGAGCCTCCAGGTTCTTAAAGTAAACCTGCTTATCGGCATCCAAATCCACCAGCACTGCAGCATCGTTCTTGATGTAGCCTGCCAATATCTGTTTGGAAAGTTCATTCAAAATCAGGCGCTGCATGGTCCGCTTCAGAGGTCTTGCACCAAAATTGGCATCAAAGCCCACCTCACCCAAGAAATCAAGTACCTCGGTAGTTGCTTCGATTTGAATGTTCGAATCCGCGAGTCGCTTCTGAATCTCTCTCCATTGGATGTCTACAATCTTTCGGATTACCTTCTTATTGAGTGGTTCAAAAAGGATGGTTTCATCGATACGGTTTAAGAATTCCGGACGAACGGACTTTTTGAGTAAATCAAAAACCTCCGCCTTGGTCTTCTCCAATACTTCTTCTCGATTCCAGTCCTCCATTTCCGCAAATCGCTCCTGAATGAGGTGCGAACCGATGTTCGTAGTTAGAATGATGATGGTATTCTTAAAGTTGGCCAATCGCCCCTTATTATCGGTCAATCGACCATCGTCCAGCACCTGAAGTAGAATGTTGAACACATCCGGATGAGCCTTTTCGATCTCATCCAGAAGGATTACGGAATAGGGCTTTCTACGAACCGCCTCAGTCAATTGCCCGCCTTCATCGTAACCCACATAACCTGGAGGTGCTCCTACCAATCGGCTTACCGCATGTCGCTCTTGGTATTCCGACATGTCGATTCGGACCATGGCATTTTCATCGTTAAAGAGGTACTCCGCAAGGGCTTTGGCCAGTTCAGTTTTCCCCACCCCAGTAGTTCCCATAAAGATGAAACTCCCGATTGGTCGTCTTGGATCCTGCAATCCCGCTCTACTTCTACGCACCGCATCAGAAAGTGCCACGATGGCCTCCTGCTGTCCAGCTACGCGCCGACCCAGCTCGTCCTCCAAGTGGAGCAATTTCTCCCGCTCGGATTGGATCATTTTGCTCAAGGGAATTCCAGTCCACTTGGACACCACCGAAGCAATGTCTTCCTGGTCTACCTCTTCCTTGAGTAGAGGAGAGCCTGCCTGCATGTCCGCGAGTTGGGATTTGAAGGACTCCAATTTTTTCTCTGCTTCCCCAATCTTGCCGTAACGGATCTCAGCCACTTTCCCGAAGTCTCCCGCACGCTCGGCTTGTTCCGCCTCCAACTTGAGTTTTTCGATGGCTTCCTTTTCACGCTGAATACCCGTGATCACGGCTTTTTCACTCTCCCACTTGGCTTTCACAGACTGTCTTTTCTCTCCAAGTTCGGCAATCTCTTTGCTCAAGATTACCTCCTTGTCCTTGTTATTTTCACGTCGGATGGCCTCCCGCTCAATTTCGAGTTGCATGATACGACGGTTCAACTCATCCAATTCCTGAGGTAAGGAATCAATCTCCATGCGCAACTTGGCTGCTGCCTCATCGATCAAGTCGATGGCCTTGTCTGGCAAAAATCGGTCGCTGATGTAGCGCTGCGAAAGTTCCACCGCGGCAATCACTGCGTCGTCCTTGATGCGGACCCCATGGTGCAACTCGTACTTGTCCTTGATTCCTCTCAAGATAGAAATCGCATCTGCCGCGTCGGGCTCGTCGACGATCACCGCCTGGAAGCGGCGCTCCAAGGCCTTGTCCTTTTCGATATATTTCTGGTATTCTTTCAGGGTAGTGGCTCCAATGGCATGCAGCTCGCCACGTGCCAATGCCGGCTTGAGCAGATTGGCCGCATCCATGGCGCCTTCGCCTCCACCTCCAGCACCAATGAGTGTATGGATCTCGTCAATAAACAGGATGATTTCCCCTTCTGCATCGGTCACTTCTTTGATCACCGACTTCAGTCGCTCCTCAAATTCCCCCTTGTATTTGGCACCTGCTACCAGCAAGCCCATATCTAGGGAAATGAGCGTCTTGGACTTCAAATTTTCTGGGACATCCCCAGAGACGATGCGCTGTGCCAAACCTTCGACGATAGCCGTCTTTC
Source organism: Algoriphagus sp. (assembly GCA_023653075.1). Lineage (GTDB taxonomy): Bacteria > Bacteroidota > Bacteroidia > Cytophagales > Cyclobacteriaceae > Algoriphagus. The sequence continues at coordinate 11,314 of JAMNXQ010000039.1, read as the reverse complement.
CTACCCCTGGTTCACCGAGTAAAATCGGGTTATTCTTGGTACGCCGAGCAAGAATCTGCAACACACGTCTGATCTCTTCGTCACGGCCAATGACAGGGTCAATTTTCCCCTTCTTAGCCATTTCATTGAGGTTCTTGGAATATTTTTCCAAGGCTCTGTAGGTACTCTCTGCGTTTGGATCGGTCACTTTAGTTCCTTTTCTAAGTTGGTTAATCGCTTCTAGGAGCGCTTTTTCAGTAATTCCTTGATTTTTCAATAGCTGGGCCACGGTATCGTTCCCAGCCAATACTGCCAAGAGCAAATGCTCGATGGCCACATAGGCATCTCCAAAAGTCTTCAAATAGTCCTTCGCCTTGTTCAGTACCTGCGTTGCGGAAGAAGACAAATAGGGTTGCGCATTCCCACCACTCACTTTAGGAAGTTTTTGAAGTTCTTCGTCTAGTTTTTGGTTGAGTAGCTGCTGGCTAGCACCCAGCTTTTGTAACAGAAATTGAGAGACATTTTCGTCCTCCAAAAATATCCCTTTCAGCAAGTGGGAAGTTTCAATCGCAGGACTCCCAGAAGCTTGTGCGAGTTCTGCCGCCTTTTGAATCGCCTCCTGAGATTTGGTGGTAAACTGCTTAAAATCCATGGTAGGGTTTGGTTTAGTTTTCCTTGCTTTCGCTTTAGGCTATTCAGCAAAATGACCACCAAACTAAATTTTCAGCCATTCTGTCCTAAAAACATAAAAAATTGACTTTAATCATGAAATTTTGGCAGAAAATTTAGAAAACCTCACCAAAAACCTTGAATTACTAGGCACCCAAAAACCCACTAAGCCGCAGCCACTAGACTAGGATTAGCATAATGAAAAAAAGCAAGCAATTCACCGCTTTAGTCTTGATTTTCGGCGAAATCAGCCACTGCACGCCACACTCTGAAGATATTTTTGTGGCAAATTTTTTCAAGATCCTCCTTTGAATATCCTCGTTTCAGCAGCTCAGCAAGGAGATTGGGAAACATGGATACATCCTTTAATCCTGTGGGCAAAGAATCTCCTACACCATCAAAATCTGAACCCAAGCCTACATAATCGATGCCTACAAGTTGAACCACGTGATCAAAATGGTCTGCAACCCGGGCTACTGTAGGAAAAGGATTGTGCTGGGCCGTGTATTCTTGGATGTATTTTTGGGCTTCAGGATCTCTTCGTGAAAGGTTATTTTCTGCAAGCCAGTTGACTACGTGCTCACGAACTTGAGCAGATCCTGTAGCATAGGCAGAATCTATAAATGTTCCTCCAAAATTAATGAGCATCACCCCTCCATTTTTTGCAAGCGCTTGAATCAATTCATCACTCATGTTGCGCTCAAATCCAGGTGTAAATTTCCGGACCGAAGAATGTGAGGCAATTACAGGAACCTTACTGATCGCAAGGGCATCTCTAAAAGTATTATCCGAGACGTGACTTAGATCAACCATAATCCCTACGCGATTCATTTCGGCCACCACCTTTTTCCCAAATTCACTCAGCCCCCCGTAGGTGGCTGTGGTATCGTAGCTCGCATCGCCAATTAGGTTGTCTTTGCCGTGGGTAAGTGTGATGTAACGAATCCCCCGCTTATAGAAATACCCAACATTGCCTAAGTCATCTTCAATACCGGCTCCATTTTCCATCCCCATGGGAAGAGAAATTAGCCCTTTTGCAAAATTCGCCTCGATATCTTCCGGACTGTAGGCCATGGCAAACTTATCGGGAAAAGTAGCTGCAAGTCTTTCTGTCATCAAAATCAAGGAGTCAGCAAGGGCTTTGGACGCTCCAGGAATCGCTTGATTTCCGGCCGGTATGTAAATGGACATAAATGGAGCATCTAGCCCACCTTCCTTGGCACGAGGATAGTCAAAGTTGCCATCTGGCGTACGTACAGACACATCCAATACCTCTCGCTGCAAAGTAAACCCACCTACTTTCATCCGATAAGGCAGGTCCACGTGTCCGTCTACCATAATCGTAGCTTGAGCTATTTCTTTAGCCGCCTGAAGACGTGCTGCATCCGAAAGTTTCGAATAGTCAATAGCGCCTTGTTGTGCCACACTAGCGTTTACCAAAAGAAAAGTTATTCCAAAAATTAAATAGCGTTTCATAGCTGTAGGGAGTTGGGGATACGGGAAGTTAAGACCTTTGAGAAAGGAATCAAAAAAATCATTTTTTCAAAACCCGTCTAGGGGGCTTAGAAGGAGGGTGCTGGGTTACAAGTTGAACTATTCTACCCGTTTTTTGCTTTGTATAAGTGTCGGCTTCTCGAAATAGACATCACTGAAGCAGGATTTTCTTGCTCCCTGAAAATTTCTGAGAAGGAGGAAATCAGGCCGCCATTTGACCGCTTGTGGAATCCTCGAGTCAAAATCAGGTTTAAAAATCAATTTTCAATCTTTAAAACCTATCTTCACTCAGTTTTCGCTTTCAACCTAGAAACTACATCCAAAAAATGAACTCTAAAGAAATCAATTACGAATTAGAAAAAAACATGGAAGTCATCTCTCAGCTAGATGATTTTGTGGGCCATGCAGTAGACACTGTGCTTGTAGATCCGGAGGATTGCTGGCAGCCAACGGATTTTTTGCCTGATTTTTCCAATCCAGAAGCAATGGAAGAAGTTAAGCTTCTTCAGCAGCGTGCAGCAGGGATTCCCGATACCGTTTTGACCTCCTTGGTGGGCAACATGATCACCGAAGAAGCCTTGCCATCCTACCAGACCTACTTCAACCTACTCGAAGGAATCAATGTGGACAAAAGCTTGCTCTCTCCCTCTGGATGGGTGCGCTGGTCCAAGGCTTGGACTGCGGAAGAAAACCGACACGGAGACCTTTTGAACAAGTACCTCTACCTCACGGGAAGAGTGGACATGCGCGTGGTCGAACAAACAATCCACCGCCTCATCACCAATGGATTTGATCCCAAATCAGAATCAGATCCCTACCAAGCGATGATTTACACCTCTTTCCAAGAGCGTGCTACCAAAATCTCGCACGTCAATACCGGCAAACTTGCGGACAAAGCTGGGGATCACTTGCTTTCCAAAATCTGCAAAACCATTGCAGGAGATGAAGCTAGACATGAAAAGGCATACAAGAGTTTTATGTCTCAAATCTTCGACATTGATCCAAGTGGAGCGATCACTGCCTTCGAAAAGATGATGCGCAAGCAAATCGTCATGCCTGCAGCCCTGATGGGCGAAGGAAGTAGTCGTCCGAGCATTTACAAGGACTTCGCAGAAATCACACAGAAAATCGGCGTCTATACTGGCTGGGATTATGCGCGCATCATCGAGCACCTGGTGGATTACTGGAAGATCGAATCGCTCACTGGATTGGATGCTGCTGCTGCCAAGGCACAAGAGTACCTAGCTAGCCTTGCGGATCGATACATGCGCTTAGCAGATCGAATCAAAGCCCCAGATGAAGTCAGCCTGGCCTGGCTCAAATAAATTGAAAGTCCTTCGCACGAAGGACTTTTTTTTGCATATTTCTGATCGCTTCACTCCTTTTTCAATGAAACAACTCTTCCTGATTTCCGCATTGGTCCTCGCATGCCTTGGCACCTCCTTTGCCCAAAGCCTCCAAGTGAATTCCGAGCGGCTCACACAATCGCTCAGCACCTTGGCCAAATTTGGTAAAAATGAAAAGGGTGGCTCAGATCGGGTGGCCTACTCTGTACACGATATTGCTGCCAGACCTTATGTCAAGGAGCTATTGACTGCTGCTGGTCTAGAAGTTTCGGTAGACTTTGCGGGCAATATTATCGGGCGAAAAGCCGGTAAAAACCCATCCCTAAAACCGATTAGCCTAGGGTCACACATCGATGAGGTTCCCAATGGCGGAGATTACGATGGTCCCGTGGGGGTAATGGGAGCCATAGAAGTGGTCAGAACACTGAAGGAAGCCGGGGTACAGACAACACACCCCCTGGAGGTAATCATCTTTACCAATGAGGAGGGAGGAGTCATTGGCAGTAGAGCCCTGGTCGGAGGACTAAGCGCTCAAGCGCTTCAAGGCCAAAGCAATGCAGGCGTAACCCATGCCGAAGGAATCCGCTTGCTGGGCGGAGATCCCAGCCAAATCGCTAATGTTGCTCGCCCGAAGGGAGCAATCGCAGCCTTTCTTGAACTACACATCGAACAGGGAGGCAATTTGGATACAGAGAAATTGGACATTGGCGTAGTCGAAGGAATTGTCGCCATCGAATGGTGGGAATTTACCTTCAAAGGCAAGGCCAACCATGCGGGCACTACCCCAATGAATGCACGTAAAGACCCCATGCTCCCCGCAGCACGATTTACGCTTGCCGTCAATGAAGTCATCACACGAGACGAAGGGCGGCAAGTGGGAACTGTTGGAAAAATTCAAGCCTTTCCAGGGGCAGGAAATGTGATACCGGGCGAGGTGAAACTCAACTTAGAAATCCGAGATCTGTCTTCTGAAAAAATCTGGAAACTGTATGCAGAATTGGAAGGTATCGCCAAAAAGTTAGCCTTGGAAAGTGGTACTACCTTGGAGATCAAACACATTGAAGTAGCCAGCAAGCCTGCGCTAGCGGACCCTATGATCCGAGAGGTGATAGACATGCAGTCCAAAAAATTGGGATACACTACCAAAAGCCTTCCCAGTGGAGCAGGGCATGACGCGCAAGAAATGGCCCGGATTGCACCCATGGGCATGATTTTTATTCCCAGCAAAGACGGCATTAGCCATGCCCCCGAGGAATACTCCAGTCCAGAAGCCATCGCCAAAGGAGCGAATGTACTCCTTCACACGCTACTGGAACTCGATAAGCGACTCTCCAAGAAGTAATCAGCTATCAATGATATCCTGGGAAATGAGGCGGTAAATCTCAGCCAACTGCTCGTTGTATCCCAAAAAATGATGATGGGCTTCCAGCGTTTCGTAATCCTCCCGAATGGCAGGACCCGTTTGGGCCTTCTTGGCACCAAGCTCCAAACTTTTGGAAATCGATTCAATAATCAAAGGCTTCAGAAGCTCTCGATCAAGCCCCTGTCGATGGAGTATCTCTTCTGCAATTCGAAGCATGTGGTTCGTAAAGTTACTCGCGAAAACTGCCGCAACATGCACCGCTTGACGGTCTTTGCCTCGTAGGATGTAGACAAGTTGGGAAAGGCTTTTTGCCACCTTTTTCAAAAGCTGCAAGCTGCCTTCATCCTCGGACTCCAGCAGGAATGGCACTTCCTCAAAGTCTACCTTCTTGCCTTTGGTGAAGGATTGCAGCGGGTAAAATACCCCCACATAACTGGCTGAACTTTGGGAAAGCACCTCCATGGGAATGGCTCCTGAGGTATGCACCAAAACGCTTCCCTCGGGCAAAATCACCTGGTCTGCGACCTCAGATATCGCTTCATCTTTGATGGCTAAAATAAATAGCTCCGCACTACTCTCCGATAAATCCAAATCATCCTTCGGCGTCGCAGTGTAAATTCGCTCGGTGATTTCCTTGGCTTTTCGAAGGTCTCGCGCATAGACTTCTGTGATTTCATGGCCTGCATCTTCGAGTGCTGGCGCCAAGTTCCAAGCCAAATTGCCTGCGCCAAGGATTGCTATTTTCAACTTCATCAAGAAATTAAGTCAATTTTGAGGAAAAGAAAAAGCCATTCCCAAGTACGAGAATGGCTGTAATCCATTTAGATATCAAATTAAATATGCAGCGCTCGGTTGTCCGTAGCTGCCAAACAGGCTTCTTTGAAGACTTCGGTATAGGTCGGATGTGCGTGGGACATTCTCGCGATATCCTCTGCTGAAGCGCGAAACTCCATTGCCACCACTGCCTCAGCAATCATATCAGCAGTTCGTGGACCGATCATGTGTACGCCTAGGATCTCATCTGTACTTGCATCTGCCAATACCTTGACCATCCCATCCGTATCCATGGAAGCACGGGCACGTCCAGAAGCCAAGAAAGGAAACTTTCCAACCTTGTAGGCTCTGCCCTGCTCTTTCAGTTGTTCTTCGGTGTAGCCTACAGCAGCCACTTCTGGCCAGGTGTACACCACTCCAGGAATCAATAGGTAGTTGATGTGTGGCTTTTGTCCAGCGATGGTCTCTGCTACAAATACCCCTTCCTCTTCCGCCTTGTGCGCAAGCATCGCGCCTTTTACGACATCACCGATGGCATAAATATGGGGAACGGCCGTTTGCAGGTGGTCATTTACTTCAATTTGTCCTCTTTCCGTAAGTTTAACTCCTGCAGCAGCGGCATTAAGGCCATCCGTATAGGCCTTTCGACCAATCGATACAAGGACATAGTCTCCCTTGATTTCTACAGTCTCTCCCTTCGCATTTTCCGCTTTGACCACCACTTCTTTTCCGAGATTTTCTACTCCAGTCACCTTGTGTTTAAGGTAAAACTCAAAGCCGATCTTTTTCAAGGATTTTTGGAGTTCCTTACCCAAACTTTTGTCCATGGTAGGAATGATGGAATCCATGTATTCAACCACCGAAACTTTGGCGCCTAATCGTCCATAGACAGAACCCAGTTCCATGCCGATCACTCCACCACCGATGACGATGAGGTGCTTCGGAATTTCCTTCATTTTGAGCGCCTCTGTAGAAGTGATGATGCGCTTCTTATCTATGGTAATAAATGGAAGACTTGCAGGCTTGGAACCCGTGGCAATGATGATATTTTTTCCTTGAATATCAGTTGCCGAGCCATCTGCCTTGGTTACTTTCACGGTGTGTGCATCCACAAAAGATCCAAGTCCATGGTGGACATCCACCTTATTTTTCTTCATCAAAAACTGAATCCCATCCACATTTTGGGTGACCACCTCGTCTTTTCGAGCAATCATTTGTGGGAGGTTGACCTTGAGACCCTTCAAGTCGATGCCGTGCGTAGCAAAGGTATGCGCCGCATTGTGGTAATGCTCCGAAGAGTCCAGCAAGGCCTTTGATGGAATACAACCTACGTTTAAGCAGGTTCCACCAAGGGTAGAATATTTTTCAACCAAGGCTGTTTTCATCCCTAGCTGCGCAGCTCGAATGGCTGCTACATAGCCCCCTGGGCCCGATCCGATTACGATTACGTCGTACATTTTTTTGTTGGTGTACAATGTACCAAGTACGAAGTACCAGGTACACATTGGTTAGCTATTCAAACTTTTTTTGAGTTTCACGACCATATTTTGGATATGAGCCAACTCGAGTTCCATTTTTTCAACTACTTCCATTGCCACATACCCGAGTCGATTGGAAAGAACCAATTGGGTATGCAATTCGAAAGAAGACCCAAGAGAAATGGCCAAGAAGTGATCAAAATCCTTGCTGGTATTTCTCCCTGCTCCCTCCGCAATGGTTGAGGGAATAGAGATCGCACATCGATTCATTTGTGAGACCAAGCCAAACCGCTCATGAGAAGGGAATTTTTCGGTAATCTTATAAATTTCAACTACTAAATCCATGGCCTTCTGCCAAACGGATAAATCCTTGTAACGATGCATTATAGTCTCTTTAGTTTAAAAAATCTTTCTCTTTCGGAATTCAATACGAATCCATTGCACAATTTCCCTTGTACTTCGTACTTCGTACTTGGTACTTTGTACATTGTACATTCTTCCTTAAACCCCAAACATCAACCTCGTCGGATCTTCGAGTAGTTGCTTTACTCGAACCAGGAAGCTCACAGACTCGCGCCCATCGATGATGCGGTGATCGTAGGACAAGGCTAGATACATCATCGGTCGGATGACCACCTGCCCGTTTTCAGCAATGGGTCGCTCCACAATGTTGTGCATGCCCAAAATAGCGGATTGTGGTGCGTTGATGATCGGTGTAGACATCATGGATCCAAATACCCCACCGTTGGTGATGGTGAAGGTTCCACCCGTCATCTCCTCAATGGAAAGCTTGTTATCACGAGCCTTTCCAGCTAGACGCACAATCTCCTTTTCAATTTGATCGAAAGAAAGGTTCTCTGCATTTCGGATGACTGGGACCACCAAACCTTTGGGTGCCGATACGGCTACGGAGATATCACAGAAGTCATGGAAGACCATTTCATTGCCATCGATTTGCGCATTGACAGCAGGCCATTCCTTCAAGGCCACACACACTGCCTTGGTAAAGAAGGACATAAAGCCTAGGCCTACGCCATGCTTTTCCTTAAACTGATCCTTAAACTTGGATCTTAGGTCCATGATGGGTTTCATGTTGACCTCATTGAAGGTAGTCAACATGGCTGTTTCGTTCTTTACTGCCACCAAGCGACGAGATACCGTCTTGCGAAGGGAAGACATTTTTTCTCTGCGGACAGCACGAGCACCAGAAACTGAATTCACCACAGAAGCTGCGGAAACAGCTGGTGATGGTGAAGCCATAGAGGCAGGAGATGCAACAGGAGCAGAAGCATTCATGGCATCCTCCTTGGTCACTCTTCCATCCTTGCCTGTACCTGCTAGGGTAGCAGAATCAATTCCTTTTTCTGCCAAAATCTTGGATGCAGCAGGAGAAGCATGCCCCGTAGCATAGTTTTCTGTAGTAGTCGTTGGCGTTGCTGCTGGAGCTGCTGGAGCTGGAGTACTTGCTGCTGCAGGAGCAGCTCCTCCAACTTCAATACGGCAGATCAATCCACCTATTTCCAAAACATCTCCTTCCTTAGCCACATGGCGTAAGATGCCTGTAGCCTCGGCAGGAAGTTCAAAAGTAGCCTTGTCAGAATCCACATCAGCGATGATTTCGTCAAGGGTCACCTGATCACCATCCTTTTTGATCCAGTTGGCTAGGGTCACCTCGGTAATGGACTCTCCTACGGTAGGAACAACCATTTCTTTGATGCTTGACGCCGGAATAGCGGCTGCCACTGGAGCGGCTGGTGCTGCTGCAGGAACAACCACAGCTGCGGCTACCACCGGTGTAGGAACGGCCGCTGCGGCAGTAGCAGAAGCTTCGATCACACAGATCAAGCCTCCTATTTCTACGGTATCGCCTTCTTTGGCTTTGATGCGCAAGGTACCAGTTGCCTCAGCGGGAAACTCAAAAGTTGCCTTGTCTGACTCCAGTTCGCAGAGTACCTCATCCAATTGAACTTGGTCTCCGTCTTTCTTAAACCATTGTCCTACGGTTACTTCCGAGATGGATTCGCCAACAGTAGGTACTCTCATTTCTTTGCTCATGGTCTTCTATTTTTTGCCTTGGAAAAGCTCCCTCGGTATTTTTTATAGCTTAATTTAGGTAATCAACCGCCTAGCTTGCGGAGCTGGGATTAAAGGCTTAGCGCCTGTGCCACCAGTGTTTTTTGTTCTTCCACGTGTACTTTATTGTAGCCTGTGGCTGGAGAAGCACTTGGCTTTCGAGCAATCACGCGCATCGGAAGCTCCTGATAGAGCAAGCGAAGCAGGTAATTCCAATAGCCCATGTTTTCTGGCTCTTCTTGTACCCAGACTACCTCCGCTCCTTTGTAGGATTTGAGGACCTCCAAAAGCTGTGTTTTTGGTAACGGATGAAGCTGCTCCAATCGCACCAAGGCCACATTTGAGATTTTTTCCTTTTCTCTTGCCTCTTCTAGGTCAAAATACACTTTTCCGGTGCACAATACTACTCGCTTTACCTTTTTCGGATCTACTGTAGTATCTGGAAGCACTTCTCTAAATCGTCCTGAGGTAAACTCAGCGATTGGAGAAACTACCTTTGGATGTCTCAACAAGGACTTGGGTGACATGACCACGCAAGGCTTTCTAAACTCCCAAGTCAGCTGTCTTCTGAGCATATGGAAAAAGTTTGACGGCTCCGTAATATTGGCTACCACGATGTTGTATTCTGCAGAGAGCTGCAAGAAGCGCTCGGGTCTGGCATTGGAGTGCTCTGGTCCTTGACCTTCGTATCCATGAGGGAGTAGCATCACTAGCCCATTCATTTTCTGCCATTTAGTCTCGCCTGAAGAGATAAACTGATCTATCATCGTCTGCGCACCGTTGGCAAAGTCACCAAACTGACCTTCCCAGAGGGTAAGGGAGTGAGGATTAGCCATGGCATAGCCGTATTCAAAACCAAGAACCGCATATTCAGAGAGCAGGGAGTTGTAGATGTAAAACTGCCCCTTCCGGTCTTTCATCTCCAATAGGGAGTTGAAAGGTTGGTTGGTGTTGGCTTCGTGGATCACTGCATGGCGGTGGGAAAAAGTCCCACGCTGCACATCTTGACCCGTGAGTCGGACGGTCTTACCTTCGAGAAGCAAGGAACCATAGGCTAGCAATTCGGCAGCCGCCCAGTTCAGCTCTTTGGTCTCAAAGAACATCTCCTTGCGCTGCTTCATTTGCGCTTCAATCTGTTTGATTGGCTTAAAACCTTTTGGAATAAAGGTGATTGCCTCGGCTACTTTTTCGATTTGATCTTGGGAAATGCCTGTTTCAGGTGACCGCTCAAAATCTTCAGGCTTGGAGCGACGCAGATTTGCCCACTCTGTTTCAAACTTGGTAGCCTGGTAAGGCAAAGGCTTCTCCTTTACCATATTCAATCTATCCTGGAGGAGCTGACGGAATTCTTCGTCCATCTGCGTTGCAATCTTCGCATCAAAATCTCCGCGCTCAGTTAGGCGCTTGATGTAGATTTCACGTGGGTTTGGATGCTTGGAAATGATGTTGTAGAGTTCAGGCTGTGTAAACTTCGGTTCATCGGACTCGTTGTGCCCATGACGACGGTAGCAAACCATGTCTACAAAAATGTCTTTATTGAATTTCTGACGGAATTCAGCGGCTAAACGTGCTGCAAAAACGACTGCCTCCGCATTGTCTCCATTGACGTGAATCACTGGAGCGTCGATGATTTTGGCTACATCGGTACAGTAGATGGAGGTACGTGCATCGTCAAAGTCGGTGGTGAAACCTACCTGGTTGTTGATCACAAAGTGAATGGTGCCTCCGGTATTGTATCCTTTCAGACCCGCCATTTGAGTAACTTCGTAAACAATTCCTTGACCAGCGACTGCTGCATCCCCATGAATCAAAATGGGCAGTGCTTTTTTCGCATCCCCTTTGTGCGCATGATCAATCTTGGCACGCAAAAATCCTTCTACTACAGGATTCACTGCCTCCAAGTGGGAAGGGTTGGGAGCCAGTTTCAGGTGAACCTTGTGCTGCTCGGGTGTCTGTATATCCGAGGAATAACCCATGTGGTACTTCACATCCCCATCACCCATGGTGAGGTCTGGCTTGGCTGTGCCCTCGAACTCAGAAAAAATCTGTTCGTAGGTCTTACCCATCACATTCGCGAGCACATTCAATCGCCCACGGTGCGCCATACCAATCATCACTTCTTCCACTCCATGCTGAGC
>JAMNXQ010000038.1 GCA_023653075.1 Algoriphagus sp. | reverse complement strand
TAAGTCGGGGCGGCAGGATTCGAACCTACGGACTTCCCGCACTGCTGCGGGACGCGATACCGGGCTACGCTACACCCCAGAAACAAAAAAAGCCAACAAGTATTTGCTGGCTTTAGTTAATTTTAGATAAGTCGGGGTGGCAGGATTCGAACCTACGGACTTCCCGCACTGCTGCGGGACGCGATACCGGGCTACGCTACACCCCAGAAACAAAAAAAGCCAACAAGTATTTGCTGGCTTTAGTTAATTTTAACTAAGTCGGGGTGGCAGGATTCGAACCTACGACCTCCACATCCCAAATGTGGCGCGATACCGGGCTACGCTACACCCCGAACTTGACTAAAGAACATTTTCCTTAGCGAGGTGCAAACATAGCCAAAAATAATTTCCAAACTACCATCTATATCCATGATTTCTTATCAAGTTGAAGTATCCCTAAAATTAAACGAATTTCAATCTATTCTTGAAGATTCTGGCTTGTCAGGAAGACGCCCGATGGAGGATCCTCAACTTTTAGAGCGCATGATTAGAGGAGCCAATTTGCTCATCACCGCAAGATCGGAGGGGCAATTGGTGGGCCTTCTTCGAGGGCTTTCCGATTTTTGCTACCGCAGCTTTATTGCGGACTTGGCCGTATCGCGTTCATTTCAACGCAAAGGCATTGGCCGGCAATTGATCCAAGTGGCCCGGAACCAAGCTCCAGAAGCACGACTAATCCTCTTTTCTGCCGAAGATGCTGCTCCCTTTTATGAAAAAATAGGATTTCATTTACACAAACGATGCTATCAGTTGAAGGTCGGAGAGGATCTTCTCTAGTATTTCCCTTAACTTGCTTGAGGGCAACCCCGACCAAGCCATTCATGCGATGTAGGAAGGCGGAAATTTGAAGCACTAAATTCCGTTCCTACCTACAGCGATAGATGGCCTAGTCTTAAAGGTTTTCTAACAAGATTTATCAAGTCAAAACCCCAAAATCACCAAATACCAGTTGTAAACACATGAAAAAACACATTTTCCTGCTATTCCTATTCCTTTCTGGACTAAGTATGGCTCAAACCACCAAAGAGGCATCTACAAGCACCCTACCCAAGGGTGAAGTAGCAAAGTCCAAACAATCCGTCACCTTGGATGGAAAGGTAATTCCACTTTCAGCGGAGGCGGGTACGCTCCAATTGAAAGACGAGAACAATAAGCCTATCGCATTGTATGGCTATACCGCTTATTTCAAAGATAACCCTGAGAAAAATCGACCCATCGTTTTCGCCTACAATGGAGGTCCTGGATCTTCTTCCTACTGGTTGCACATGGGTGTAATGGGCCCGAAGCGCATTGTGGTGGACGATCCAAATTACAATGCTGCTGCCCCTTACGAACTGACCAACAACGAATTTTCCATCTTAGATGTGGCCGATGTGGTCATGATGGATCCGGTAGGAACAGGCTTGAGTGTGCCGATAGGCGATTCCAAAGGAGCTGATTTCTGGGGTGTGGATCAGGATATTCGCAGCACCAGTTTGTTTATCATGCAGTTTTTGAAGGAGCATGGCCGTCTCAATTCGCCTAAATACATTTTGGGGGAGAGCTACGGCACCTTCCGAAATGCAGGGGTGATGAATTACCTGCTGGACAAGGGCTACGCCTTAAATGGGGTCATCATGGTGTCTGCTGTGTTTGACCTCCGCACCTTGTTTTTTGCGCCTAATGAGGATTTGCCTTACAGCGTATACTTGCCTACCATAGCGGCAACGAGTTGGTACCACAACAAGGTGGCCAACAAAGGGAAGGACTTGCCCTCTTTTGTACAGGAGGTGCGTGAATTCGTGGAAAATGTATACGCGCCGTCCTTATTCAAAGGAAACCGGCTTGCAGCCACCGAAAAAACTGCGATTGCAGCAACCTTGGAAGACTATACGGGCATAGCTGCTAAGGTATGGGAGCGTGCAGACCTTCGCATGACACCCAACGAGTACTACCAAGAGCTCCTCCGCGAAGAGGGAATGACGGTGGGCCGTTTGGATTCACGTTACAAGGGCGTCAACCTAGACCCGATGTCCATGTCGGCCTTTACAGATCCACAGAGTGATGCGATTTCACCGGCCTACACGATGGGCTTCTTGGATTACTACCACGGAAGTTTGGGGGCAAGCAAAGACTTGAGCTATGCCACGTCTGCGTATGCTAAGGAAGGATTTAAGTGGGATTGGAAGCACCAAGGAAATAATTTCTGGGGAGCAGATGCCGCCGTGACCACTGTTCCTGACATGGCGGAAGCCTTGAGTAAGGATCCTAATGTGGAGGTCTTGATCATGAATGGCTATTACGACTTGGCAACAGTCTTTCATGGCGTGGAGCATTCCATCGCTCACATGGGCTTACCCGCTTCTGCCACTGATCGAATCAAGATGACCTACTACGAAGCAGGTCACATGATGTACACGCATTTGCCATCGGCAGCGCAATTCCGTCAGGACCTGAAGTCCTTTATTCAGAGCACGGTAAATAAATAAAATCATAGGGCCCAACTTTTGAACTCAAGAGTTGGGCCTTGAATTTTTTAATTACTCAAGGTATTTGACCTAAATCTTTCGTAATTTTCACCAGCTTTGAGAGCTAAAAAACATTTTCAGAACAATAGAAATAGGCAGAAGTAATCTGACAATCAGGGGTGTTAAATTTACAGACTTGAAAACCTTGGAAAGCACTTCAAATGCCTTAGGGAGTAATATGTTTGACGGATATGAACCGACTCCAAAAGGTATTGAAATTATACGAAACTATGTTACCGGAATAATAACCTTAACAGAGCTAGTGACATTTGCCAAAGAAAAAGCGTTTGTCTAATTCTTACGAATATATAGATGCTGGTATTAGCAATGAAAAGTATCTCTTTTAAAAGAGTTAGTGGCAAATTGAATTTGGAGACCTGCAGACAGGATTTATACCCAAACTACAAAAGAAAATGAAAGTAAAATTCGCATTGATTATATTCTTTACAACAACTATTTTCTGCACGAATATTTTAGGGCAATCTTTTAACAAAAAGATACCGGAAACTTCAATAGACAATATTATTCAAAGCAAAATGTATCAGGCAGGAATTGTGGGTATAGGTGCAGCAATAATAATAAACAAAAAATTAGTTTGGACAAATGGATATGGTTATGCCGACAAAGCAGCCAAAGTTCCTTTCACAGCTTCGACTATTATGAATATTGCTTCAATTAGTAAGACTTTTACAGGTGTATGTATCATGAAAGCAGTAGAAGAAGGAAAAGTTTCGCTTGACGAAGACATTAATAACTACTTGCCTTTCAAAGTAATCAATCCAAATTCCCCAAGCGAAAAAATAACTTTAAGACATTTGGCTACGCATACATCAAGCATAACAGACAGACAGGCAGTTTACGAAAGTGCATATTATTATGGGGGAAGTATACCAGAACCATTAGGTGAATTCTTAAAAAGTTATTTTATAAAAGATGGTAAAAACTACGCAAAAGAGAATTTTTTAAATGCAAAACCAGGAACAATTAGAGAATACTCTAATATAGGTACAGGATTAGCTGGATATATAATTGAATTGAGAACAGGAAAAACCCTAAACGAGTATGCCAAAAAAAATATTTTTAAACCTTTGAAAATGAGAAATTCAGGATGGGCATTAAATGAAGTTGATATTGCCAAGCATTCTAAACTTTATGAAAAGAAAGGAGATAGTATTGGGCAAATCCAATTATATGAAGTAACAACTTATCCGGACGGTGGCGTAAGAACATCCGTACAAGAATTGTCTAAGTTTTTTATTAGCCTGCTAAACAATGGCCAATATAAAAAAACAAGAATTCTAAAAGAGGAAACGGTTGAAGAAATGCTTCGTTTTCACTATACAGAGACTAACAAACCAGAAAATGTAAAATTAAACATGGTTAACCAAGGCATTTTTTGGGCGACTAAGTTAGGTGCAACAAGAATTGGGCACAATGGTTCAGACCCGGGAGTAAGAACTTTTATGCTTTCTGACTTGAATAAAGAATTCGCAGTAATTGTGTTTTTCAATACTTCATTGGGCGAAAAAGGAGAAGACATATTCTTCGACATCTATGAAGAACTTTACAAATACGCAAAAGACTTAAAGATGAAACAAACAAACAGCCGCTAACAAAGTATTGGCACTAATAGTGGGGCTGACAGTTGTAAACTCAACATTTGTAATTCTACTAGGCATTTGTGCAAGTGTTCGGCTGACTTTTTTCAAATGCCCCACCATCGCCAATCCGTAATCCATTAGGTGCAACCTAAACCAGAAACATCAAACAGACAAATGATTAAATTTTATTTACTGATTTTTACAACATTCATCTTGAACTCTTGTAATTCACAGACAAGTAATAATCTAAAAGAAGTTCAAAATGGAATTGTTTACTTTTTATACAACCATGGTGCAAATTGGGTAAATTCAAGTAATGGATTACCCGATAATATAAGAATTGGTTTGGGCGGAATTGCCACATCTAAACAAGAAATTGGAGTGGCAACAAAAGACAATGGAGTTTATTTGTACAATTTTAAGAACAAGGTATGGGATAGCATTCCTACAGACAAACATATTATAGAAGGAAACATCGGGGCTTTGGCAATCTATGAAAGTGCAATTTTTGTAGGAACACAATTTAAAGGTGTTTTTTACACAACAGACAAAGGCAAAAATTGGACTAATCTAAACAATGGACTAAAAGACTTGACAATTAGGCGTTTTTGTGAGTTTAACAACATTCAATATGTATGTACAAATGACGGTTTTTATTCCTTTAACAAAATTTCTAAAAATTGGGAATTAGAGTTTGGACAAACATCCTTGCAAACGAATGGAGCGACTTTTTACAAGGGTAATTTTTATTTGGCAACTAACAAAGGTATTTTTTCTCAGCAAACGGATAAATCTTGGATAAATTCATCACCACAATTTAGTATGCACAATATAAGTTCAGACAAAAATCAATTATATGCAATGACATACAATGAATTATTATTTTCAACAGACGGCAAAACTTGGAAATCACAACAAAGTGGTTTACCAAAAGAATTATACACTTTCAATGTTCTTAATCACAATAATCTAATCTTGGCAGGACAATGGGACGGCATTTATAAGAAAGACAATAACGAAACAAAATGGGAATTATTAAGCCAAGGTTTACCCACAAAATTTGCAGTAACAAACCTAAAGATGTACAATGACATTTTAATAATTAGCACTTCCGAGAGAAAATTGAAAGAAGGATTGACTACCGAAAAATAGGCAGCACCTAACAGCAGTTTGGAAAAATGGCGGGTTCAGTGCTAAATTGAACATTTGGTTTTCAAATGAACATTAGTGCTAAAATGAAAGTAAGTGCTTCTAAATCAGTCAAATCGTCAAGCGCCAAACCGTTGTGCACAAGGCTTCAATGACATTAATAAGTTAAATTAAATGAAATAACAAGAAGGAACCATGAATATAGATATAGTATTTACAATAATTTTCACATCCTTTTACTACTAAGTCTATGATGCCTTATTCAAAAAATATTTTTATAATTTTTAGTAATAATTCAATTATATGAAAGGGAAAATGCTATTTCTTTTTTCGATTCTTTTAATTTTAGCTGCTTGTGAAAAGGATTTTGTTGAGAATCCTGTTCAACCAATTGAGACTATAAATATTGCAAACTCAACCGATGAGGTACAGGTTTGGGAAACTATTCCACATTCCACTAAAATTGTATCTAAACAAAGTAGCTTGTCTTTTAGATCAGACGCCCAAAATTTAGAAGAAATTATAACCATTAATGAAACCGTTAAATTTCAAAACATTGATGGTTTTGGATTTGCATTGACTGGAGGCAGTGCTTCTTTAATTAATGCTATGGGAACTAGCCGTAATGTATTACTTCAAGAATTATTTGGAAATGGCCCAAATGATATTGGAATAAGTTATTTAAGAATTAGTATAGGTGGATCTGATTTAAATGAAAAACCATACACCTACAATGATATTCAGTTAGATGAGGATTTATCTCTGTCTCAATTTTCAATTGAGAACGAACAGATAAATTTAATTCCTCTTTTGAAAGAAATATTAATAATTAACCCGAATATCAAGATACTTGCTTCCCCTTGGACCGCTCCTGTTTGGATGAAGATAAATACTTTAGGTAAGGGGGGCTTCAGAGGCGGAAGTCTTAACCCTATCTATTTCAGTGTTTATGCTGACTATTTCGTAAAATATATTAACGCTATGAAGGACAAGGGCATCACTATAGACGCAATAACTGTTCAGAATGAACCCTTGAACGAGTGGAATAATCCAAGTATGTATATGTCAGCTGACGAGCAGGTTAGTTTTATAAAAAATTATCTAGGCCCAAAGTTTGAAAACAATAACATTACAACCAAAATTATATGTTATGACCACAACTTAGATAATCCTGACTATCCTATTCAAGTATTATCTGACAGTAAAGCTTACAAGTATACCAATGGTTCCGCTTTTCACCTGTATGCTGGTAATATTGGTGCCATGTCCAAAGTGCATGATAAGTTTCCCAATAAAGATGTTTACTTTACTGAACAGTGGGTAGGCGGACCAAGTAATTTCATTGATGATTTAAAATGGAATATTAACAACGTTATTATTGGAAGTATGAGAAATTGGAGTAAAACTGCCATCAGTTGGAATTTAGCAAGCTCCCCAAATTATACTCCTCACACATCAGGTGGATGTTCAAGTTGCTTAGGTGGAATCACAATCAACGGAAATGTATTTACAAGAAATGTGGGATATTACTTTATCGGGCATGCTTCAAAATTTGTTAAAGCAGGAGCCGTTCGTATTCATTCAAATACAACAAGCAGTATAAATAATGTTGCCTTTCAGAATGCCGATGGCACTATTATCTTGATTGCCATTAATAATCAATCTGTGGCAAAATCATTCAAAGTAAACTATAACGATAAAGTATTCACTTACACTTTAAATCCAAGTAGTGTCGCTACGTTTTCGTGGAAATAATTTACTTTTTAAAATCAAATCGTATGCAATATCTTGTTAAACAATTTCGGCAAATAATCCTGAGAAATGGTTCCTTTAAAGTTACAAATATGTGGACAAATAAAACCAACAGATTTAATCATAAAATATTAGGTAAAATAATTATTTCAATGATTATTTTTTTAGCACCTTCTATTGCATTTGGACAGTTTGGAGTTAATTATAATCAATCAAAACTACCTTTTGTTGGTCTAAGCTTTGAAATAAAAGATAGGTTTAAACCAGAAGTACGGTTTGGAACTGATAACTATTTTGAGAATATTACAATTGAAAGTATTCTTTCATACGATATAATCAACAATGATGATTACGAATTTTATGGAGGATTTGGCGTTAGAATTCTAAATTCTAATACAATTCCAGAACCTTTAGAATCTTTAGGATTCGTTCCAGATTTCGTAATTCCTCTAGGTTTTGTATTTTATCCATTAACATCAAAAAATTTTGGATTCCAAATGGAGTTAGCACCTCTTATTGGTGTTTCAAATATTTTAAGAGGAAGCCTGGGAATCAGGTATAAATTTAAAAGTAAACAGGTAGGTAAATAGTATAATTTCCCCTAATTCGGACTGGCTAAAAGTTGGCTATACCGCAAAAAATCCAACAAATATTCATTCATGGTTCAAGGTAGAATACACCTGCAATTATTCCGGCCTAAACGAAAAAAAGAGATCCATCGGATCTCTTTTTTGTTTGTAAAAGCAGTTCGAATTACATCATGCCGCCCATTCCGCCGCCGCCCATTGGAGGCATAGCAGGCGCGTCTTCCTTCACATCTGCTACCACACATTCGGTAGTCAAAAGCAAGGCTGCGATTGAAGCCGCATTTTCCAAAGCCAAACGCGTCACCTTAGTTGGGTCAATGACTCCCGCCTTGAATAGGTCTTCGTATTTGTCTGTGCGTGCATTGTAACCGTAGTTTCCTTTGTTGTCACGGATCTTGTTGACTACCACAGAAGGTTCGCCACCTGCATTGCTTACGATGGTTCTCAAAGGAGATTCGATCGCGATGCGTACAATGTTGATTCCTGTATCTTGGTCTTCATTTTCACCTTTCAATTTGTCAAGGGCTGAAGCAGCACGAACAAGCGCTACACCACCACCTACAACTACACCTTCTTGAACCGCAGCTCTAGTGGCATGCAAGGCATCGTCTACACGGTCTTTCTTCTCTTTCATTTCTACTTCTGTAGCCGCACCGATGTACAGGATAGCCACTCCGCCGGAAAGCTTCGCAAGCCGCTCTTGCAATTTCTCACGGTCGTAGTCAGAAGTAGTTTTTTCGATTTGCGCTTTGATCTCAGCCACTCTGCCTTTGATCGCACCCTTTTCGCCAGCACCGTTTACTAAGGTAGTATTGTCCTTGTCGATATTGATCTTCTCTGCTCTTCCAAGCATGTCTGGAGTCGCGTTTTCTAGTTTGAAACCTCTTTCTTCAGAAATTACAGTTCCTCCAGTTAAGATAGCAATGTCTTCCAACATGGCTTTTCTTCGGTCACCGAAGCCAGGAGCCTTTACAGCGGCTACTTTCAAGGCGCCTCTGATCTTGTTGACTACAAGGGTAGCTAGTGCTTCCCCATCCACATCTTCAGCGATGATCAAAAGTGGCTTTCCAGACTGAGCTACTGGCTCAAGTACAGGAAGCAATTCCTTCATGGAAGAGATTTTCTTGTCGTAGATCAAGATGTACGGATGATCCAATTCCACTTCCATTTTTTCGGTGTTGGTCACGAAGTAAGGGGAGAGGTAACCTCTGTCAAACTGCATTCCTTCTACAGTCTTCACTTCGGTTTCTGTCCCTTTCGCTTCCTCTACAGTGATGACACCGTCTTTGCCTACTTTATCCATGGCATCGGCGATCATTTTACCAATTTCCTCGTCGTTGTTGGCAGATACAGTGGCTACTTGAGCAATTTCTTTAGAGGTAGAGATTGGCTTGGAGTTGGCCTTCAATTCAGCAACTACAGCAGCTACTGCCTTGTCAATGCCTCTTTTCAAGTCCATTGGATTTGCACCTGCAGCTACGTTTTTGATACCCACACCAAAAATTGCCTGGGTCAATACGGTAGCAGTAGTCGTCCCATCACCTGCCTGATCGGCAGTTTTGGAAGCAACCTCCTTCACCAATTGTGCGCCCATGTTCTCGATAGGCTCACTCAGTTCGATTTCTTTCGCTACCGATACACCGTCTTTGGTGATGGTGGGGGCGCCAAATTTCTTGTCAAGGATGACATTTCTACCCTTTGGGCCTAGGGTTACTTTTACTGCGTCAGCAAGTGCGTCTACGCCTTTTTTGAGTCTATCTCTAGCGTCAGTATCGAAAAATAGTTGTTTAGCCATTTTTTGTTAAATTTTTCAGGGTGTGATTAATTAGTTACAGGATTGCGAAAATATCGGACTCTCTCATGATGAGGTAGTCATTTCCATCGACGCTCAACTCTGTGCCAGAGTACTTGCCGTACAACACAGTATCTCCAACTTTTACGGTCAATGGCTCATCCTTTTTTCCGTTGCCTACCGCAATTACGAGTCCTTTTTGAGGCTTTTCTTTTGCAGTATCCGGAATGTAAAGACCGGAAGCAGTTTTCTCTTCTGCAGCCGCTGGCTGTACCAATACTCGGTCTGCAAGAGGTTTGATGTTCACTTTTGACATAGATATAAAATGTTAAGGGTTATAGTAAACTTACTTTCTTATAGTAGCACTTCTTGTGCCAAGGGTGCAATCCGACTTGATTCTGACAAATCGACGCTAAATCTTCGAAAATCTTTCAGAAATGGCATTTTTAAGAGCCGATCCATCTGCCAAAATTTCTCTTTTTGGAGTTCCACTGTCATTCACTTGTCAGTGGGACAAAAAAAGAGCCTTACCAGAAGTAAGGCTTATCAATTGAAGCAGCTCGATTTTAGTTCGTTTTTGTGGTATCTAGGGGCGCTGTATTTGGAGCAGAAATTGTATTTAGCGTATCTCTAAATGCTGGCGCTACTGCCTGTTCTTTGGCAGTTTCAATATTTGGTGAAGAAAACTGATTGGGCTGGCCGCTGGTAAAAAGTACAGAAGAAACCAATACAAGAGCCATGATAGAAATTGCCAAAACCCAAGTTGCTTTCTCAAGCACATTTCCTGTGCGTGTTACGCCCATGATTTGTGAAGCACTGCCACCGAAAGCAGCACCTGCTCCACCTTTGGAGTTTTGACCTAGGATCACTAGGATAAGCAATACCGCTAAGACTAAAATCACACTGATTAATATCGTAAACATATCGATTGAATTATACTTTTGATTTTTCAATTAAGTCCGCAAAGTAAGCCCTTTTCTCGGGAAACTTCAAAGCAAGCTTCTCATAAATTTCTATCGCTTGTGCTTTTTTACTTTGCTGCAAGAGAATTTTGGCGAATGTTTCAGACATCAATCCATCATTTAAGCTCGTGCTGGCATCTGCCAAATTCTCAGTATTTTGGTTGGCTTCAATTTCCTTGATCGTAGCCAACTTGATTTCTTTCTTACTAAATGCCTTGATTAAATCGATTTGTTCGCGCTTTTTAGAATCTAAAATCTCTTTTTTTTCTTTTCTTCGTATACTTTCGATCAAATCTTCTTTAGGAACCTTTCTTTTTTTTGGTTTGGCAGTGGAGGCGGTAGCTTCCTTCTCCGTTGAATTTACTTCTGGGATCTGTACTAAAGTCCTAAGTGGCTCATCCAACCATCGCTTGAGCCATACCCGATCTGTACTGGTCACTGCTGCCAGGGGAAGAGAAGGGCTATTTTCCTGATTTTTTAACTCAAATCGGGTGGAAAGTGCATGAGACAAGAAGAAAAAAGGAAAATTTTTCTGAACTTTTTTGAGTTGCAAGTAATCCGCTTTTTCCAGCTGATCTCCTTTATGGATAAGTTCTAAAAACTGAGTTGAGTTCACAGCAATAAATTTAATCTCAATATACGGATTTTACCAGTTGGCCACAGTAGCTGTGAAAATATCTTGAATGATGATCTCAAATATATCCTCTACCAATTGACTTTCCACATCCAAAAGTGTGGTGGTTCGTGGGTCATAGTCTTGAAAGAAAGTGAAGGTTTGTTTTTTGTTTTCCACTTCATTACTCAAATTAACATACTCGACCTCTACGGCAATGGTCAGTCGCATTTGTCCTGCTCGATCCGGAAGATTTGGGTCTCCAGAGGAGACTACTGCCTGTGGAGATAAGGAGTAGCGAACGATGGACCCAGAGAATTGCAGGTCTCCATTGTTTCGAACGAGCTCCAATTGCGTGTTGCGTTGGTAATACTCTTTCAAGGCTTCCGTGAAGCGCTGCTCCATATTGGCAGGACCACTTCCTGAGTCATTGAAAAAATTCTCGACAGAAAATGTTTTGACGAGCTCGTAATTGAGGTTGGTCCCCGTAAAACTGTATTTTACAGAGCAAGCGGAAAGCCCTAGGGAAAGGACTACTAGGAGACGCCAAGTTCTATTCAATATCATATTGTTTGATTTTTCGATAGAGTGTACGTTCGGATATGCCGAGATCATGGGCCGCATACTTTCGTTTATTGTTGTGTTTTCGAAGCGCTTTTAAAATCATTTCCTTCTCCTTTCGCTCTAGCGAGAGGGAATTGTCGTCTTCCTCATGGACAATATCTTCAATCGCCTCTTCCTCGTAATTCGGCTCGAGTGGAGTCTCCTTGTTTCCTGACTCAAGCATTAAGGGCATAGTGAAATGGGCTTGCGATTCAGGGCCCTCCTTGGGGAGAATGCTGGCTTCCATATCTTCAAATAGTCCTTGATGCTTTTGGATCAAGGAAGAATTAATGCCACCAGACTGGTAAGATTCCAGAATGAGTTTTTTTAATTCATTCATGTCCCTTTTCATATCAAAGAGGACCTTGTACAAGATGTCTCGTTCCGAAAAATCCATGGATTCTGCAGCTCCACCTTTGAATGCCAAAGGCAATCGTGTGGTGGCTTCAGGTAGGTATCGTGACAAGGTAAGCGCATCTACCTCACGGGTTTCTTCTAGTAGGGAAACTTGTTCCGCAATATTTTTTAGTTGACGGATATTGCCTGGAAAAGGATAGCGAAGCACTACTTCTTGAGCGGCAGCATCTAAGGTAATGGGCTTGACGTGGTATTTCTCGGAGAAATCACCCGTAAACTTTCTAAACAGCAGCAGGATGTCTTCTCCGCGCTCTCGTAGCGGGGGAACAAAAATGGGAACGGTATTCAATCGGTAATAGAGGTCTTCTCTGAATTTCCCTTTTTCTACTGCCTTTATCAAATTTACATTGGTGGCGGTAATTACGCGCACGTTGGTTTTCTGCACCTTGGAGGATCCCACCTTGATGAATTCTCCATTTTCTAGTACGCGAAGCAGTCTGGCTTGAGTACCCAAGGGCATCTCGCCTATTTCATCCAAGAAAATAGAGCCTCCATCTGTAACTTCAAAATACCCTTTTCGAGCCTCATGGGCACCTGTAAAGGATCCTTTTTCGTGTCCAAACAATTCGGAATCAATGGTGCCCTCCGGGATGGCGCCGCAGTTGATGGCAATGAATTTGCCATGCTTGCGTAAGGAAAGGGAATGGATGATTTTGGAAAAACTTTCCTTGCCACTACCACTTTCTCCAGTAATGAGTACGGTCATTTCCGTAGGAGCAGCCTGCATGGCCACCTGAATGGCATGATTGAGTAGGGGACTATGGCCTATAATCCCAAACCGCTGCTTGACGCCTTGAATTTCCTGCGCCGTAATCATAGTGAGGAAGGATTTATTTCCAAAACTTCTCCAAAAAGAGTGGCAGGAGAGCATTCCGTAATTTTCACCCGGACGTAATCCCCCAATTTTAAACCATCACCAGGAACAATCACCACCTTATTTGCAGAATTTCTACCTCTCAATTCATTGACAGACTTTTTAGAGGTACCTTCAATCAAGATGATTTGTTCTTTTCCAAAATCCATTCGGTTCCGATCGTGAGAAATTTGGCTTTGCTTTTCGATGATTTCGGCCAACCTCCTTTTTTTGACTTCCAAAGGGATATCATCGGCATATTTCTTGGCTGCTAGCGTTCCGGGACGCTCGGAGTAGTAGAACATGTAGGAGAAGTCGTACTTCACGAAGTCCATCAAACTTAAGGTGTCCTGGTGCTCTTCCTCCGTTTCGGTGCAAAAGCCAGCAATCATGTCGGAAGAAATCCCGCATTCTTCGCCCAGTATGTTTCGGATAGCGCGTACCCGATCTAGGTACCAAGCTCGGTCATAGGTACGGTTCATCAATTCAAGCACCCTAGAGTTACCCGATTGCACGGGGAGGTGAATGTAGTTACAGATGTTGTCGTACTTTTTGAGGATATGCAACACTTCATCGGTAATGTCTTTGGGATGGGAAGTAGAAAAACGAACGCGTAACATTGGATTTACCTGAGCCACTTGTTCCAATAGATTGGCAAAGTTGACGACCTCAGTAACTTCTCCTTCTTTTTTATTCAATCGAGCCTTGTTGTTTTCTTCAGCAGACCATTTGTAGGAATCCACGTTTTGGCCCAGAAGGGTCACTTCCTTATATCCTTTGCTCCATAAGTCTCTCGCTTCAGCAAGAATGGATTCTGGATCTCTGCTTCGTTCTCTACCTCGAGTAAAGGGCACCACACAAAAAGAGCACATGTTATCACATCCGCGCATAATAGAAATGAAGGCCGAGACCCCATTCGAGTTGAGACGAACAGGAGAGATGTCCCCGTAGGTTTCTTCGCGGGACAAAAAGGTATTGATTGCCTTGAGTCCATCCTCTGCGGTAGCTACAAGGTTGGGCAAGTCTCGATAGGCATCTGGACCTACGACAAGGTCTACAATTTTCTCCTCTTCCAAGAGTTTTTCTTTGAGACGTTCCGCCATGCAACCCAGTATTCCAATAGTCATGCTGGGCTTGTGGCGCTTCAGTCCATTGAAGTGGGTCAGACGGTTGCGAACAGTTTGTTCCGCTTTTTCTCGGATCGAACAGGTATTCAGGAAGATGACATCTGCTTTTTTCACATCGGAAGTGGTGTCGTAGCCATTTTCTTTCATGATGGAAGCGACAATTTCCGAGTCCGAAAAATTCATTTGGCACCCATAACTTTCGATGTATACCTTTTTATCTTTTCCGGTACTTTGGTCTTCGGTAGTCTTGAAATCACAGGCTTGTGCTTCCTTAGGTGATAGAATGTCAATGTCTTTGATCAGATGCATGGAGTTGGATCGTAAGCGTAATCGAATAGTCAGATTTTGAGGAGTACTCCAGTTACAACGCAAAAGGAGTGGATTTGCTCACAAATTTAAGAAAATACAGACAAAATGTCAGGATTATTCACCTTTTTGAACCTGGATTTTAAAAGGGGATTGGCAATTGTTCAGCGACTTTCCCCTTGTCCTCGTCCTCAAAAAAGTTGGAGACTCCTAGCCCCAACAGTCGGATGGATTTGGGTAGGGGATCTTGGTGAAGGAGTTCGATGGCAGTTTGCCAAATTTGCGCTTCATCCGGAAATCGCTCCAAGGTCTTGCTCCGAGTTTGGAGCGAAAAGTCGTTGTATTTGATTTTTAGCGTGAGTGTACGTCCTTGAATCCCTGTTTTTTTCAATCGGCGAAGGAGTTCCTGGTAGATCAAATCCAATTGCTGTTCCAATTCATGGGGCAAGAAGAGGTCTTTTTCAAAGGTGTTTTCTGCACTTAAGGATTTCCGTTCTCGATGTGCTTGTACCTGAGACCGGTGAATTCCACGCACGATGTGAAAGTACTGTTCCCCAGACTTACCAAATTTTTTAATTAAATACTGAAGCGAATATTCTTTCAAGTCTTTTCCGCAATGGATCCCAACTTGCCTCATTTTCTCAGCGGTCACCTTTCCGATTCCAAAGAATTTCCCGATCGGTAATTTTTCAAGAAAGGCCTCCGCTTCTTCGGGAAGGATCTCTGCCTGCCCATTGGGCTTGTTGAGATCAGAGGCAATCTTCGCTAAAAATTTATTGTAGGAAATCCCAGCAGAGGCATTTAGGCCAGTTTTTGCTTTGATTTTTTCTCGAATTTCGGAGGCAATCAGGGCAGCTTCATCTAGCGCAAAATTATTTTCAGTGACATCCAAAAAGGCTTCATCTAGGGAGAGGGGCTCCACCAAGTCGGTGTATTCGAAGAAGATCTCTTGAATTTGACTGGAGATTTCTTTGTAGCGCTCGAACCTGGGTTTGGCAAAAATTAGATTTGCGCATTTTTTTGCGGCCAAAGCAGAAGACATGGCGGAGTGAATCCCAAATTTTCGAGCCTCGTAACTTGCTGCAGCCACGACACCACGGCTTTCGTTGCCTCCCACCACCAGTGGCTTTCCCCTCCATTCAGGGTGATCCAATTGCTCCACAGAGGCATAGAATGCATCCATATCCAAATGGATTATTTTTCGGATGGGAAAGTCGAACAAGCTTTTTTCCATGGAATTAGGCTATGAGTAGCTGAAGGAAATGATTGTGGCAAAGTAGGTATCCTTCTGCAACCCTAAACTACTATTTTTTGAGCAAGGGGATTGGAAGTTCTAGAAGATTCCTAGAAGTTCAATTCCACTGATTTTGTATAAAAAGAAGCAGGACTGTTTGAAATGTTTTAATTTCCCAACAGAATTAAAAACCTTATAAATAACCAGAAGGCAATGGCTTGTATTTTAGATGTAAATGGATTGGGTCCCGAGCTAGGGCAAAACTGCTGGCTAGCGCCAAATGCCACCCTGGTGGGCGATGTGAGGATGGGTAAAAATTGTACCGTATGGTTTAATGCGGTCATCCGTGGCGATGTGAATGAAATCCGAATTGGGGACGATACCAATATTCAGGATGGGGCAGTGATCCATTGTACCTACCAGCAGGCTGGAACGTACATTGGCAATCAGGTTTCTATCGCGCACAATGCCATCGTCCATGGTTGCACCATTCATGACCGGGTGCTGGTTGGAATGGGTGCTATTGTCATGGATGGCGCCATCGTTCATTCCGATGCGGTTATTGCTGCGGGTGCAGTAGTGCTTGCAGGCACGGTAGTGGAAGCGGGATCGATCTATGCGGGGATGCCAGCCAAGAAGGTCAAGGATATTGGAGATAACATGCGGGAAGTCATCTTGCGAACGGCAAGAAATTATCCCATGTACTCGACTTGGTTTCCAAAAGTGTAATCGTCAACAGTCCACAGACCATAGTCCACTGCTCACTTTTCTAATCTTCAAACCTTGTTTTTAAAATAACCGGTTATACTGAATATTATTAACCCTAATCAAGCAAAAAAAAGGCCACTATGATGCCTTTTTTCAATTTTAATAGTGGTAAACATATTTTCTAAATTCCTGCTAAACAAAAAAACTTTTGAAGTTCTATTAAGTGAGCTGTGGACCATGGACCGTTAGCCGTTGACAATTTACTGCATCCAGCCACTGGGATTTTTTCGCCACTGGGCTAGGGAAGCTAAGGTCGATTGATCGATGTAGTTTTCTTTTACCGCCTGTGGGAGTAGCGCATCGTAGTTGCTCAAGCAAACCAAGGGAACTCCAGCCTCTGCAAAATTTTTGTCGGCGATTTCAAAGCCATAAGAGAAAATAGCCACCATGCCCAATACCTCAAATCCTGCGTTTCGAAGGTCTTCCACGGCCTTTAGCGAACTACCGCCAGTAGACACTAAATCCTCTACTACCACCACTTTTTGGTTGGGAACCACTTTTCCTTCAATCATGTTTTCCATGCCATGACCTTTGGGTTTGGACCGCACGTAGATGAAGGGAAGTTCAAGTTTATCCGCAAGCAGGGCTCCTTGCGGGATACCTGCGGTGGCTACTCCTGCGATGGCCTCAGCACCTGGAAAGCATTGTTTTACCGCCTGAACTAGGTTTCCTTTGATTGCATTTCGAATGGCTGGGTAGGATAGCGAGAGTCTATTGTCGCAATAAATGGGTGATTTCCATCCCGATGCCCAAGTGAAGGGTTTTTCGGGTTGAAGTCGAATGGCCTGAATTTCGAGTAGATAGTGCGCTACTTTGGCGGCGATGCTTGGGCTGAGGATTTCCATGCCGTAAAAATAAGGGATTACTCAGCTCAGAAACCCTTCCTAGGGATTTTTTTATCGAGGAATTGTCCACTATTAACTCCCTAGGGAGCTAGCGCTAGAATCCATTGTGCATTGCTGATTATTACAATTTTTTCTGCATTTTTGGGCGGAACAAAACTAGTTGCCAGCAATTCCCATGAAAATCTTTGTGAACGACAAGCCACTGGAAATCCTGTCCTTGGCTAAGCTTGATTCGTCTAGATCTTTTGAACACAGTTACCAGCAGGTGGATGAAATTCCAGAAGAGGTAGAGTGGGAGGGAGATGTAGTTTTTTTTGAACCCAGTCAGGATTTGGTGATTCGATTGCTCTATCTCATGCGGACCCGAAAAATGAAAAGATTGGATTCGGTTACCCTGGTAACGACTGCAAAAAAGGAACTGAAGGCCTTTGTAAAAAGCCGTTTTTTGATTGTCAAGGCAGCTGGTGGGGTGGTAACCAAGAAACAAAAAGTATTGTTGATCCACCGTCTAGGGAAATGGGATTTTCCAAAAGGAAAGTTGGATAAAGGAGAATCCCCTGAGCAATGTGCCAAACGCGAAGTGGAGGAGGAATGCAATGTAAAAGTTCGTTTAGGAGCGCACCTCTGTACCACTTGGCATACGTATACCCAAAATAGGAGAAGTATATTGAAGAAAACCTATTGGTTCGAAATGACTTGCACCAATGATGCGGGAATGAAGCCTCAACTAGAAGAAGGGATTGATGATATTAAGTGGCTTTCCGAGATCGAAGCAAAAACAGCTTTGATGGATTCCTATCCCTCGATGCGGTACCTTTTTAAAAAGCATTTGAAAAAATCCAGTATTGCTTAAAGCGAATAGGGAAGAAATTCACTCACATTACCGCCATAGCGATGTACTTCACGAATTACAGTAGAGCTAATGGCTGCATATTGTGGAGAAGTGATTAAAAATACCGTATCCAACTCCTCGTTCAAGTAGCGATTCATTTGGCTAATGGTATTTTCGTATTCAAAATCAGTAGTATTGCGTAAGCCTCGAATTAGAAATTGGGCATTGTATTTTTTGGCAAGCGTAGAAGTCAATTCATTGTAGACCACTACAGACACTCCTGGTCTGTCTACGTACACGGATTCAATTTTCTCTACCATCAAATCAATGTCGAAATACCGATTTTTCTTGGTAGAGTTGTAGCCTATTCCTATAATTACCTCCTCAAAAAGCGCCAAGCTTCTGAGCACGATATCGTGGTGTCCTTTGGTAAAGGGATCAAAAGAACCAGGAAAAATGGCTATTTTTTTCATATTTAGGAGTATTGCCAGAAGGATTCAAAAATAGCAGGGGATTTCTCTAAGGAAAAGCCAGGGCCATAATTTTGATTGGCATGTGGGCTCAGTAATCTGAAATTTGAGAAGTAGGTTTTTCCCCATTGTTCCGTGATTTCATTTTTGGAGTTGGCTCCAAAAAGAGTTACCCGTGCATGGTTGCGGTCATGCTGAAGGGTTTCTATCAGGATCATCAGGTATTTCAAAACGTCCTCTTTGGAACTTACCTCAAATTGGTTAAAGACAGCTAATTCTTGATCCGTAAATCCAGCCAAATAACAGTGGGAATCAAAGAGATTGACCCAAATCTCCTGTCCAATTAGGTTGAAACGCTCCTTGAACAAGTAGGAGAGGAAGGAACAAGATCCATGGTAAAACTTAAGTTCGGAGAAACGTTTGCTAAATTGCTGCTGTAATTTTTCGGAAATGCAACTCAGCAATTGGATGTTGTTGCTATCTACACCAGTGGTAAAGAAATAGGGCGAGGAAGGAAGTTTTCCTGAAGGCTGCAAGTAATCTTTTTCTTTTCCTTGTTGGAAAAAGACTCCAGGCATTGGGGTAAAATGTGCTTCATGCACGTACACTTTGGCCGGAATATCCAGTTTGGTCAATGAGTCAAAAGACAAGAGGTCTTCCAATTTTTTCCAGCTAATTCCCTCATAGGTATGAATAGCGGTGATGCTTTGATTTTTGTCCCTTGCAAAAATATGCAGGGAAGAGGGGTAAAGAAAAAGTGATAAGCTCGCTGTATGTTGAACAGCAAACTTATCACTCGTCTGTACCTTGAGGTTATTTTCCAAGATTCGTACCGGTTATTTCCAGTTACCCTCTGTAGATGCGTCTGTTCTAGATCCTACGCGTAAAGCTTTTTCGTTGTTATTTGCTTTTCTTTCAGGATTGATAGGAGCTGGGTCACGAATTTCAAAAACGCTAACTTTGTAGCCACCAGTTTTTTCAATTTTGTCTGCGAAAAATTCGAACTGCTTTCCTCCAGAACCTGGAACAACAGGCAACAATTCGATTTTGAAATCGGGGTGCTTCTCTGGGCTAAACAAGGAGTCCATTACAGCCACCGAACCAATGGTGTCGTAAGAAACATTGATTTCTTCTGCTCCATAATCTAGAAGCTTGGTGGTTTCCGTACGCTCTACAATCCAAATGGTACCGGTTTCAATGAAAGTTTTCAAAGAATCCCAAGTGCTTGCGTATTTTCCGTTAGCAGCTTGGTAAGCCAACTGAGCATCGCGAAGCAGTTCAAGTTTTTCGATGGTGGCTGCTTCTAGCAAGGCAACTCTTTTTTCTTGTTCTACAACGTCATCTACACCTTTCCAAAGGAGGTAACCAAGGAAGGCAGCAACTGCAAAGAATACGAGTGAGAGAACTTTTGTTAGATTCATTTTGAGTAAGGTTTAGAAATCCAG
>JAMNXQ010000037.1 GCA_023653075.1 Algoriphagus sp. | reverse complement strand
CACGTCGTAAATGGCTTGTTTTTTACGGCCACGACGTGCTAATCTGATTTTTACGGACATAATTAACTGTTTTTAGTGAGTGGATGGATCTCGTCCATCCTAATTTTGGACTGCAAAGATACGATAAAGGATTGAAATGCCACAAGTTGGCTTAAAATATTTCGGAGAAAGTTGAGCGGCCAAATTGCGTGCAGCATCTCCAAAGCGTGTAGGGAATCAAAAAGGGGGGAGTTTTAGTAGTCACCGCTAGGGCTGGTTTGCCAAAGGCAGGTAGCATTCAAACAGCTCGTTAGAATTTAGCTTAATCTTGGAATTAAGCTTATTTGCTACAAGAAATCTATGAAGGAACTTTTACGCTACCCCTAAGCCCTCTGCCTAGGGTAAAGCAAAGGCTACATATTTATTTCCTTTTGGGGTTCCAAGTTTTGAGCCCCCACAGGCGACCACTAGGTATTGCTTTCCATTGGCCATGTAGGTAGTGGGGTTTGCAAATGCAGCTGCCGGTAGCTTATGTTCCCATAGTAATTTTCCAGTAGCCGCTTCAAACGCTCGTAGATGCGCGTCTTTCGTGGCGGCAATAAATACAATCCCTGACTGTGTCACAATAGGACCTCCATAGGTCTCACTCCCTGTGTTTTTGATTCCCTTAGATTCCAAAGCAGGCTCGTATCCTAAAGGAATTTTCCATAAATGCTTTCCTGTATTCAGGTCAATCGCATTTAATGTACCCCAAGGGGGTGCTAAGGCAGGCAATCCGGCTTGGTCCAGGAATTTTCTATACCCCTCCATTTTATAGGGTACCAACTGCCTGTCGGGCCCGAGTTGTGCTTGCCCTTCTTTTTTTTCCTGTCCTTTTAAAAACTGAAGTACCGCGTCTTTGTCTTCCTGAGGAAGAAATGAAAAACCTGGCATCATGCCCCTTCCTGTATTTATTATGGAGGTCAATTCCTTATCCCCATACTTTTTATGAATGTCCACAAGGGTGGGATAGCCACTCGCAACATTGCCTGTACGGTCGGCTTGATGGCAACTTTGGCAATACGCATTGTAAGTCAATTCCCCCGGCGCCAATCCAGTTGGGGCTTCCTGCTTCTTCATTTTAATCACCCAAGCCATCTCACTGGCATTGACATAGAGGACTCCCTTGTGATCCACTGCAGCACCGCCCCATTCCCCGCCCCCATCAAAACCGGGCAATAAGAGCGTGCCTTGAAAACTAGGCGGATCGAATAGCCCTCGCTTGTAGCTATTGAAATTGGCGAGCAGCTCCTCTTTATTCTCAGCATAGGGACTTAAATCATTCACAGTTAAGTCTTCCGACTGTCTTGAAAACGGCAAGGGCCAAGTGGGTAAATACTGGTATTCCGCCGCTACTTCACCCGGGATTTCAGAGGCCGGAACCTTGATTTTTCTCATCTCATGGATAGGCTCTCCGGTATCCCGGTCAAACATGTAGATGTATGCGTTTTTTGTAATTTGAACAACTACATCTCTTTGCTGACCATTTAGGGTCAAGGTGACCAAGTTTGGAGGCGCCGGCAGGTCGCGATCCCATAAGTCATGCTTTACAAATTGGTAATGCCATTTTCTTTTGCCAGTACGCGCATCAAGCGCCAATAAACAATTGGCAAATAGATTGTCTCCAGCACGCTGAGCTCCGTAAAAATCGTAGGCCATGGAGCCAGTACCAACAAACAACGTCCCTCGGGTGACATCTACAGACATCCCCGCCCAATTATTGGCAGCGCCCACATTGAAATTCTTGTAGGCATCCTTGGGATTAGTAGCGTAACCTTCCTCTCCAGGATAGGGGATGGTATGAAATGTCCAAACTAGTTTTCCCGAACGCACATCAAACGCTCTAATGTCTCCTGGTGCAGCATCTGCATCTTCGGATACTCGTACGGGAAGGATGATCAAATTCTCGAAGATGGTGCCTGGGGTATTGGAAATAATAAATTTCTTTTGGGCAATTTCAGGTAAGCCTACATGCAGGTCTACTTTCCCATTTTCTCCAAAATCCACGATGGGTTTTCCTGTTTTGGCATCCAATGCCCAAAGGTTGGAGCCTGATGTAAATAAGATCCGCTCATCATCCCCCTCTTTCCAATAACTAAGACCTCTTGGAGCAGAGGCTCCATCGCTTACAGGATCGCCAAATTTCCAAATTTCCTGGCCAGTTGCCGCATCTACTGCAAAGGCCTGTGATGTTGGAGACATTCCATAAAGGATCTGATTCACTACTAAGGGATTGGTTTGCATTTGCCCCGAATCCGGAAGTGAATACTCCCATGCTACTTTGAGATTTTGAACATTCTGCAGATTTAGCTGACTCAGCTTAGAAAAGTGATTTCGATCTTTTCCTCCCAGGTATTCAGACCAATCATCTCCAGACCCAAAATCATTCTCTTTTGAGGTGCAGGAAAACCCTAGAAATACGATTGCAATGACAAGGAGGGCTGAGTTTTTAAGATGCATAGTATTTAAAATCTTAAAGGGAAATTTTAACTGTAAGGAACTTCCTTTGAGCAGTAGTTAGAAATTCTAGAGCCGCAAAAGGTCTCGTAAACAGCCTAAACTGGTCGATCTTGATTTGCCTCTTAAATTCTATCGACCGAATGTCTAGAGTCCGGCAAACTACTTCTACACTAAATGTACCGATTGTAGCAGCATACCGCAATAGATGGGATAGAATCGAAAGTAACCCTTAGAAAATCCTCTCGTTTGAAGAATCTATAAATTCTTTTAGAGATCCGAATTGAAAGTTGAACCTCTGCCAGTTTACCAAAGCCCTTTATGGACTTCAAAACAAGTCTATTTCCTTCATTTAGTATGGTGGCGAAAATAAAACAAAAGGATAACCTCCCTTGCTAGCAGTTATTCTACTTAATCTTTAGGTTTCTGCTTTTATAGATTCCAAGCCATGCCGTCTAGACGAAACTTCCTAAAATCTGGCCTACTTCCGCTGTCACTAGGGGCCTTGGTCCCTTCGCTAGTCCAGGCAAATCCGAACAGGTACCAATCCCAAAGTCTGCTCAGCCAGCTCCTCAAATCCATGACCCGACACACGGTTTGGAAAGAGGTCGCTTCGATTCCCTTTTCTTTTCCCACACACCATTGCCAGGGTATGGTCAAAATTAGGGAAGATTATTGGGTAAGCTCGGTGGAAGTCCTCCCAGAATTTGCAGGAGATCGTTCCCACGGAAAAGGATATTTATTTCAGGTGAGTGCAACAGGCCAACTCCTGAATAGCCTAGAACTCGGGGAAGGACCGCTGTACCATCCCAGCGGCATCGACTTTGATGGCACACACCTTTGGGTAGCCCTTGCAGCCTACAAACCCAACAGCCAATCGATTATTTACCAGGTTAATCCATCGCAAATGACGGTGAAGGAGATTTTTCGATGGGAAGATCACCTCGGGGCCATTGCACTCAATCCGGACACCCAGATCTTGCATGGTGCCAGCTGGGGTTCCCGTACCCTGTACCAATGGGATAGCAAAGCTGTTGCAAAAAAACAGGGTTCCCCCGAATCCATTCCCTACACCAGCCAACCCAATCCCAGCAGCTACACCGACTACCAGGACAACCAATACCTCGGCGGTGGCGAAATGCTCTATTCAGGGGTGGCAACCTACAAAAAACCGGGAGAGCCTGCCTTTTCCCTGGGCGGACTGGAAATCTGGGATGTCCTCCAAGGCCAGGTCGTCCACCAGCTTCCAATATCCCTCTGGTCACCGAAAACAGGCAGAGTCATGACTCAAAATCCTTGCTTTTTGGAAGCAGTGGCCCCAAACCAAGTTCGTGCCTACTTCCTCCCTGACGACATGGAATCTACCCTGTATGTGTATGAAGCTGCAGTGGAGCTATCAAAAGAAAAATAAGCCATTCAAGCAGCAATCTCAGAGCTGATACTAGCTGAAAATTGATTCGTCAAATTAATTTTTCGGTTTTCTGAAAATCAGGCAATGTTGCCAGGGTAGGTTGCTGATATTTTTTTCAAATGAAAAGCCGGCAGCCTTGAATTCCTTCACAGCCTGTTGCTGGCTCATCTTGTGGATGGCCTTGATTGGTACATTCGGATCTTCAGCTCGGAACTCCACCAAAACCAACTTGCCCCCAGGTTTGAGTGCTTCCAACATGGATAGCGCCATCTCGTAAGGAAAAGAAAATTCATGGTATACATCCACCAGTAGCATCATGTCCATGCTGTTTGCCGGCAAGGAAACTGTCTTTTCGGTACTCAATACTGGAATGATATTCTTTTTCCCTTCCCGTTTGATTCGTTCATTCAAGAAAGCATTCATCTCCCTTTCCACATCCACGGCATACACTTTCCCGTTACCCACCATTTTGGATAGTAGGGTGCTGTGGTAGCCACTTCCAGCGCCAATGTCTGCAATAGCCATTCCGGGTTGTACGGCGAGGTTTTTTAATAGCTGCGTCGTGTTTTCTTCCTGCTCCCTTTCTTGCCGTTCAAGCCAGTCAATTCCAAAGTGGCTCATTACTTGGGCAATTTGGCGTCCCATGTACCATTTGCTGATGCCGTTGGGATCCCCCGGCTTCACCGTATAGCGCTCCTGTGCTGCAAGGCTAGTCATCTGCAGGATTGCAAAAAATAACAGGATAAATCGCAGGGAGTTTTTCATGATGGTGTGCTTATAACCGTTTACAATGTGTTTAACTTTTCCCTAACTGATTGATAGTAATATTCGATTTCCAAATTCTTCCAATCACTATCACACTTCGGTTATTTACTCTAAAAAATATAACTCGACTTCAGCGTCTTTATAGACCCCAAAGTAATCCATGAACCTATATATCACAGATTTACAATGTTGATTTGTAATCGAACCCCCACTAATTATTTTATGCTCTTCCCCATTATACCCTTTGTAAATGGTTACTTTCCCATTGGAAACATACACACTCCTTCTTCCAAAAAAATTATCCTTTTCACTTAAGGCATAAATATAATGCCAGCCATCTGGAACCTTAGAGAATTGAGTTAATCTAGAATATTTACCATTAACTACATTTTTAAAATTGGTGTAATTCCTTTGTCTAAGGTCCAAAATAATTTCATCCAAACTCCGACTTAACTGTTCACCATTCCAAACACGCATTTCTAAAAGAACCGTATTTAATTCTTCGAAAAGCTGGCCTTTATTGATTTTGTTTGGGTCTGATGAAACGATAAATTGATAAGCTCCATTAATCTCATTTAAAAGCCTGATCTCATCTCGAATTTTGGGAAGTTTATATATCCAGGTAAAATAGTTTAAAAAGGAACTAACATTCTTTTCCTCTGCAAGATCATATTTACTAAAGTTTACATCTGCCCATGCCTTCACCTCCCTTTGGTGTGCCAAAAGGGCCTTCTTGTTTTCAACATTAATTAATTGAAGGTCCATTAATTTATTATACTCCCTATTACAAATTCCCCAGCCCCGTTCGTACATTGATGTCCTAGCACTCAACCCGTTTTGGAGGGTATTCCAAGTATCAAGTGTCGCCCAATTGTAATCAGGTTGGTATTGAATACCAACATAGGTGTAATTGGCAGAAGAAGTCACAATATTTAGGTATTCAATCGAAACCTGACTATATCCTTTTGGGGATATGAAAATCAAAATCAGAAAGAATAATTTTTTCATTCGTAAGATTTTAATTGCTTATTTCTTTAAATACTTCGCTAGGGTAAATTCAAATTTTTCTAATAATTTCCTATAGAAAACCAGGGAAGGGGATCGAATGCTATTTTTCGAATAAATCAGTTTCCATTTAGATTTTAATTTTTTGCAACCACCTATGCATCAGAATGATCTAATTATTGTAAGGCGTATTCTTCAGGTGCATCCTTTCGCATTTTTTTTAGATGGGAATTTAGGCTTCCTATTTTTCAGATAATTCAAAAATAGTTAAAAGCTGTAAGCTGCTCAGTAATTTATAAATTGTTTAAATACACAAAGCAGTATATTTAAGTTATTCTCCAGTCAAGAAAATCTAAAATTTACCCCTTATGAAAACCTACCCCAGCATATTTAATGATGTGATTGGCCCGGTCATGCGAGGCCCTTCGAGTTCGCATTGTGCTGCATCCATTCGAATTGGACGGATGTGCCGTGACTTGATGGATGGGGATATCCAAGAGGTGTATGTGGAGTTTGACCCCAATGGCTCACTTGCGACTACGCACAAAGGGCAAGGTTCTGACATGGGATTGTTTGGGGGATTTTTGGGTTGGGAAGCCTACGAAGAGCGTCTTCCAGATTACCTGCGAGCCATTGAGGAAGCCGGTATCCAAATTAAAATCGATATCCATCCGATCGGGGCCACCCACCCAAATACCTACAAGCTCACCCTCACCAATAAAAAAGAGTCCCGTGAGGTAACCGCCATTTCTACTGGCGGGGGCATGATTGAAATTCTTGAAATTGATGGTGCCCAGGTCTCTATGGCGGGGGATTTTTACCAGACGCTAGTCTATGTAAAGACGGCAAGCAACCTTCCAGAATTTATTGAGAAGTCCATGCCCTGCGATGAAGTTGCGGTGCGTCAGGGCAAATCCACCTTTATCGAAATCAAGGCCAATGCCTTTTTGAAGGAGGAGGTCTGCGCGGAACTTCTCCAAATGGAGGAGGTGCTGTTCATTAAAAAGATCAAGCCAGTCCTCCCAGTCATGTCTCGAAAAGGCCTCGAAGTGCCCTTCATTACCTGCGAGGAAATGTTGGCGTTCAATCAAGACAAAAACCACTCCCTCTGGGAGCTCGCCGTGGACTATGAAAGCATGCGCGGGAATATTTCGAGAGTGGAGGTTTTTGAAAAGATGCGGAGCATTGTGCAGATCATGCAAAACTCCATCGATCTTGGATTGAAGGGAACGAAGTATGCTGATCGGATTTTAGGTCCGCAATCCCTTGGATTTCAGAAGCAGCTAGCCAACAAGAAGCTGGTGGAAGGCGATATTCTAAATCAAGTGATCCTCTATACCTCTGCCATGATGGAGGTCAAAAGTTCGATGGGCGTCGTGGTAGCATCCCCAACAGCTGGCTCTTGTGGAGCGCTCCCCGGCGCTCTCATCGGGATCAGCAGGGGACTTTCCTTGCATGAAGATGAAACGGTGAAAGCGATGCTGGCAGCCGGCATCATCGGCGTATTTATTGCCGCACATGCCACCTTTGCTGCCGAAGTAGGTGGCTGTATGGCCGAATGCGGTTCGGGCTCAGGCATGGCAGCCGCCGGTATTGTGGAATTGAAAAAGGGGACACTGGATCAATCCCTAGGAGCAGCCTCCATGGCCTTGCAGTCTTCGCTGGGCATGATTTGTGACATGATTGCCGATCGCGTAGAGGCGCCCTGCCTCAATCGGAATGTAATGGCCGCCACCAATGCGATTTCCTGTGCCAACATGGCCTTGTCTGACTACAACCATTTGATCCCATTGGATGAAGTGGTAGAAACGATGAAAAAGGTAGGAGATGCCATCCCGAATACCTTACGCTGCACCGGGCTTGGGGGCTTGGCAATTACCAAAACCGCAAAGAAGATTGAGGCGATGTTGAATCAACAGGAACAAGAAGCCGCCAAGACCTTTTTTAAGGTGTGTTAATCCCCTCTTTACACTGAATCATCCGCTACTAATTCCCTTTCTTCCATGCTGATTTTTATTTGGGTTTCCTTAATTGCATTGGCCATCTGGTTCAGCTTTGTATTTATCAAAGACCTACTAGCCAACCGCGCCAAATTTGAAAATTCAAGTTGGCTCAAAACCTCGGTAATTGGCTTTGTCGTGAATTTCTTTGACGTGCTCGGCATTGGGGCCTTTGCTCCGCAAACTGCCTTATTGAAATTTACCCGGCAAACTGAAGACAAGCTGATTCCCGGCACGATGAATGTCGCGAATACCATCCCAGTCTTAC
This sequence comes from Algoriphagus sp., assembly GCA_023653075.1. Lineage (GTDB taxonomy): Bacteria > Bacteroidota > Bacteroidia > Cytophagales > Cyclobacteriaceae > Algoriphagus. Next base: position 12,121 of record JAMNXQ010000037.1, on the reverse strand, counting down.
TGCAGGCATTTATTTTTATCACCATCATCGAAGTCGATCCGCTCACCTTGATATCGATGCTGGTTTCCGCAGCTGTTGGAGCGGTGATTGGCGCTGGTATTGTGTCGAAACTTTCGGAACGGAAAATCAGACTCACTATGGGAATTGCCTTGGTGGTCACGGCAGGATTTATGCTGGCCCGAATGATGAACTGGATAGAAGGAGGTGGGGATGCAATCGGCTTGACGGGTTACAAACTAGTCTTTGCCGTGGTGGTCAATTTCTTTTTGGGAGCCATCATGACAGCAGGTGTAGGCTTGTACGCCCCTTGCATGGCCTTGATTTTTGCCTTGGGAATGTCACCAACGGTTGCTTTTCCCATCATGATGGGCTCCTGTGCGTTTCTGATGCCTCCGGCTTCGGTGAAGTTTATTAAAACAGGTTCCTACAACAGAAAGGCCGCCCTAGCCATGGCGATTCCTGGTTCCATTGCAGTGCTGATTGCAGCCTTTATCGTAAAGACCCTGCCCTTGCAAACTCTACAGTGGGTTGTGCTTGGCGTCATTTTGTATACCTCAGCCACGATGCTGGTGGCAGCATTAAGAAAAAAGGAAGTCTAGTTCTCGATGTAGGGAGAGATCGCATCCACCACCTTAAATTTTTGATTCATGCTTCCACCCGCAGTGGATAGTACGAGCGTGTAGGTGCCGGATTCGATAAATTTATCGTAGTGTACAAAATAGGGAGAATCACTCTCCTGCTTGGTTAGGATCAAATCCCAGCGGAATTGATTGTACCCTGCCGAACCGTCAAGTACCATCCTCCACACTTCGTTAGAAGTGCTATCACGCACCGAAAGGGTTACCGCCTTCGCCTCCTTCAACCAGAAGGTAAAGGCTACTTTCTCAAGGGTTCGGTAATCCACATTCCCATGCGAAGAATTGAACCAGGGTCTGCTTACCTGATCAATTTCGGCTAAGTAATCTTGATCGTTTGGTGATTTTTGGGTTAAGTGCTTTTGGAGAAGCTTCAGACTGGTTTTGTAGATTCCCCTCCCATGGGTAGCCACGATCAGATCCTGAGAACCTTCGTGAATCTCTAGATCGGCCACGGCTGCTGCAGGCATATTTACCCCCAGGTAGTCCCAACTTGCTCCTCGATCGAGGGAAACAAACACCCCCCGCATCGTACCCGCATACAGCAAGTTTTCATTCGTAGGATCTTCCTTGATCACATTCACCGGCTCATCGGGAAGGCCAGCAGCAATGCTTTTCCAATTTTTCCCATAATCCTCCGAAACATAGAGATAGGCATACAGATCATCGTAATTGATCCCCGTCATGGCCATGTACACCCGTTCGATCTTGTGATTGGAGGGTGAAATACTTCGGATATAGTTCGAGGCGATACCTGTGGAATGCTCCTCCCAGGTGGCCCCATCGTTTTTTGAAACCCAAAAAGCCCCATGATCGGTCCCCACATACAGCAGCCCTTTGGCCATTGGAGATTCCACCACCGTTCCCGCAGCAACTGATTTCTTTTCGGTCACCGAAGAAAGGGCCAGATTGGGACTGATCGCCTGCCAGGTATCCCCACGGTCTGTGCTTTTCATCAAGTAATTCCCCCCCTGATAGAGGGTTTTGTGATCGTATTTTGACAAAAAGTAGGGGGTCATGTAATTGAATACCAAAGTATCCTTGATCTCCTTGGGGAGATTGGGCTTAATGGAGACCGCCACATCGGTGGATTTGTCCAATCGCATTGCATCGCCGTGTTGTCGGCTGTAGTAAATGATGTGCTTATCCACGGGATCAATGGCTGTGACGCAGCCATCGCCGCCATCCCAAGCATCAATCCACACATATTTCCAGGGATCTGGAAAGCGGGTATTTAGCTCTTTTGGCGGGCCTGATACGGTAGCATCATCCTGCGTACCCCCATAAATGGTGTAGTCGGCTTGGTCAATGCTGATGTCGTAAAACTCGCCCGTTGGCATGGAATTGTAATGCATCCAGGTTAATCCTTTGTCGTAGCTCACGTAAAATCCACCGTCATTCCCCAGCGCCAGGTGATTGGGATTGTTGGGGTTAATCCATAATTCCGTTTGATCCAGATGGAGTCCTTGCGCCAAACTTGGGTTGATTCGAGTCACTTCCCCACCGATAAACTTAAAGGTCTTGCCTCCATCCAGGCTATGCGCAAGCCGGATGCCCAAACCAAATACTTCTTCGTCGTTTTTGGGATTCACATACACATCCGTGAAGTACCAGCCGATGGTGGTAAACAAGGGGAAGGAACCGGAATGCGTTTTGGTCCAACTTAGCCCTCCATTCACAGTTTTGTAGAGTTCAGCCGACTGCCCTTGTGGGTAATTTAGATTGTCTACCAAGGCATAGGCCTTTTTCGGATTCGTAGCGGAGACCGTCAAACCAATCCTGCCCACCTTGGGTCCTGTAGGCAAGCCTTGCGTACTTTTAATCCAGGTGGAGCCCCCGTCTATGCTTCTGTAGATGCCGCTATTTTGCCCAGAGATGCCCAGGTTCATTTCCCATAGGGAGGCATACATGATTTGAGGATTGGTGGGTGAAATGACGATTTCATTGGCCCCGGTATTCTCATCGATATGGAGCACCTGTTCCCAGGTTTTTCCCCCATTCGTCGTGCGGTACAAGCCCCGGTTTGTATTCTTCGACCAGAGGTGGCCGAGAACGCAAGCAAATGCGATATCCGGGTTGGTCGGGTGAATTTCCACTTCTGCAATGGACCAGGAATCTTCCAAGCCAATGGACTTCCAGGTAGCCCCTGCATCGTCCGAGCGGAACATCCCTGTGCCTGGCAAGGTGAAGTTTCGTGGCTTTTTTAGGTTTTCGCCTGTTCCCAGATAAATGATATTCGAGTTGGAGGGTGCCAATTCCACATCCCCTATTCCTATGGAAGACTGCTCTTCAAAGATTGATTTCCAGGTGAGGCCATTGTTGGTGGTCTTCCACAATCCCCCCGAACCAAAGCCAACGTACATGGTGTTTGGATTTTGGGCATCCACCTGCACCACATCGGCACGGGCGGAGTTAGCTGTGGGGCCGAGAGCGATCCAATCCAACTTGTAGGGAGTCTCTGCCTTCATCTTTCGATAGGTTTGAAAGGAAGCTTCCAGTGGAGAAGCCGGCTGCTGGGAGAAAGCCGGAATGGAGAAAAGTAGCAGTAGGAAAAGCTTTATTCCTTTGTGTAAATGGTTCATGTACGGATTCATGCTTGGATGAAGAATTTAGAATGGAGCCATTTTCCTTCTTTTGGATTAGAAGAAAATGGCTGTTTCTGATTTAAGTAATTCTCCCTTTTGGAAAGGATCTGTGCTGTTTTGCCCACAAATCCTTAGAAAGGGTGTAGATTCAATACAGTCCTTTTTCCACAAGTGGAATTCGGAAATTTTGGAGGAAGGCAGTTTCATGTTGCTCCTCAAATATTTTTGCTGCCTGTCTCAGCAATTCTGGATGCTGAGCTGCCACATTCACTAATTCTTGAGGATCCGTTCGCAGGTTGTAAAGCTCCAAAGTTGGGCTTTGCTTATCCTTCAAATGCTGGCGTACTACCTTCCAGTCCCCAAAACGAATCGCTACTTGCCCTCCATATTCAGGGAATACCCAGAGCAAAAATTCATGTTGCTCCTGCTTGTCTTGACCCAACAGCGTAGGCATAAAACTGATGCCATCGTTCCCCGATTCGAGTTCAAATCCTGTCAACTCACTGAGGGTTGCCATGACATCGTATTGCGCAGACAGGTGTTCAGTTTGCGAACCCGATTTTATTTTCGTCGGCCAATTGGCAATGAAAGGGACGCGAATTCCGCCTTCATACACATAGCCCTTGGATCGACCTTGGGCCTCTCCAAAAATCCCTGAACTTTCAAAAAATGCTCCGTCCGTCCCCCCGGTAAAGGTCACCCCATTGTCCGAACTAAATAGGATCAGCGTATTTTTATCTAGGCCATTTTCTTTGAGGTAGGCCACCAATTTGCCTACGTTCTCGTCCAAATAGGAAATCATGGCCGCATAGCCAGCTCGAGGATTTTGATGGGGGAAATAGCCCTTTTCTCCCAAATAAGGGGCTTCTTCCCCAAACTTAGCCTTATAATAATCTACCCAGCGCTGGGGTGCTTGAATGGGATTGTGTGGCAATGGTGTAGCCCAATACAGGAAAAAAGGGCTTTCCTTCCCTTGTTCATCCCCGATAAAGGACAGGAGTTGGTCAAACATCACATCGGGCGCATAGGTCTTTAAGGAGTAATTTTTGTAACTCTCAGGATCCAGTATGTCTGCCCCTAGCGCAAGTTTGGTAGAGGGAGCGATCGTGTCATTTTCGAGATAGACCCTGTGTTCATTATGGTAGAGATGTACGGGGTAATAGGTATGAGCTTGGCGTTGGCAATTGTACCCGAAGAAAAAGTCAAAGCCCATTTTAGTAGGAATGGCATCTGTATGGGGGGCTCCCAATCCCCATTTCCCCACTATCCCTGTGCGATAGCCCACTTCTTTTAGTTTTTTGGGAAGTAAAACAGTCGATGAGGGGATGGGTCGTTGCCCTTCCAAAGTAGAATCCAGAAGGGTGGCTCGGTAATTCCACACATCCCCGCGCTCGCTCCACTCATCATTACCTCTGATGTAGGCATGCCCTGCATGGGTGCCGGTGAGCAACATGTACCTAGCTGGTGCACAAACGGGCGCACCTGAATAATGCTGGGTAAAAATCATTCCACTCTTAGCCAAGGCATCAATATTTGGAGTTTCAATTTTTTGCTGTCCATACACTCCGAGTTCCCCATAGCCTAGGTCGTCTGCAAGAATGTAAATGATGTTTGGGCGCTCCTTTGGCCCCATTCCATTCCCCTGAGCAAGTGCAGCGAAGGCAATTCCCGTAAAAATCAGACAACTTAAGATTCCTTTTTTCATAGCTATTTCTCACTAATCCCAACCAAAATTGGTGGGGATTAATTCTACTTTTTCTGGGGCATTCTGGCCCCGGTTTCCAGCCACCAGGCTTGGAGGGATGATTTGAGTTTTGCAACTTGGCCTGGTAGTTGATCGGCGAGGTTGGTCGTCTCATAGGGATCATTTGCCAAGGAAAAGAGTTCATCCGGCTGCATATCAAAGTAGTGGATCAACTTGTACTCCCCTGAGCGAATGATGGAATAAGGAACCACATCCGCTCCCCTGTAGTGGGGAAAATGCCAAAACAAATCCCTTGATTCCAACGCACCTCCTGCCAAGACTCCCGCCAAACTTTGCCCATCGAGACCTGGTTCTTCCGGATTTAATCCCATGTAGTCCAAGATCGTGGGAGCCCAATCCAGCGTCACGATGGGAAGCTCCGACTGCTTCCCTGCAGCAACTTTTCCCGGCCACTTCACGACCGTGGGTACCCGAATTCCCCCTTCGTAGGGATATCCTTTTTGGGAGCGTAAGGGCTCGTTATTCGTGATGGGGTTTGCGGGATTACCCATCAAGCCCCCATTGTCAGAGGTGAAAATCACCAAGGTCTTTTCGGTCAACTTCAAGCGGTCCAACTCGGCGAGCACCTTGCCTACGTTTTGATCCAAATTCTCAACCATCGCGGCATAAACGGGATTTTTCTGTTTTCCCCCGGGTTTTTGCTTGTACTTTTCGACCAAGGCTTGCGGAGCCATAAGAGGCGTATGCACGGCATAGGGAGCCCAATGGATGAAAAACTTATGCTCTTGATGTTGGAGAAAATTCACAATCTCATCCCCATCTCGGTCTGTCAAATACTCGCCGGAATCCCTGGGTGTCACCCGATCAAAGGCATAAAAAGGCGTGGGAGTAGCGGGCTCGTAGGGATCAAAGTAGCTAGGGGGCTGACCCAGGTCATTGCCTCCAAAGTTGAGGTCAAATCCCTGTTTTTCGGGATAGTTTTCCTCTCCACCCAGATGCCATTTGCCTACGTGGAAGGTCGTGTATCCCTGCGCTTTCATGCGCTCCGCTAGGGTAAGCTCTACCAAGGGTAGAAAACCTTGATTTTTTGGTGTGCGAAGGGGCTGATCCGGGTTTTCTGCATATTCCCCTGGCAGACCAGTGGTACCTACTCCTTGGAATCGCGCATAGATCCAATCGGTGATCCCCATTCGAGCGGGGTACTTGCCTGTCATCAGGGCTGCTCGGGAGGGGGAGCAAATCGCTGCAGCAGCATAGGACTGTCTAAAAAGCATACCTTCAGAAGCCAAGCGATCGATAAAAGGGGTTTCGTAAAAGTCACTTCCCAAAACCCCAATATCTGCCCATCCCAAATCATCTACATGGATCAACAGGACGTTGAATTCTTCTTTGGCTTGTCCAAAGGACCCCCAAAATACCCCGAATGAAAGTAGAAAAATAAGGCTGTACTTTTTCATCAACTTGGAAAGAATTGGCAGTCCCTAAACTCCTTGAAAGCTTAAAAGAAGGCCGATATTGAATTTTATGGCGATTCAAATTATCAATTTAAGGCCTCTTTCCAAAATAATAGTGTAGCAGCGGTAAGTTGACCCCATAGCTCCTTCGCTAACCCCTACTGTGCTGATGATGTAGGTGACCAGCAGTAGCCAGGAGTATTGGTTTGAGAAGGATTAGACCCTGACAGGGATCGCGGGCTTTGGCTTTGACGGAAAAAACAGCTTTTTACTCCCCCTTTTTCTTGCTAACTTTTACTCCCTAGAGCTCCAAGCCATGAAAAACTTTTCCACCTTTTCTTCATCAATGATCGCCCCATGCTAACACGATCCACACTTTCAATCCTACTTGCAGCAGTATCCTTTCCTGCATTGGCACAATCCGGAATTACCAAATTGAATCCGGTGAATTTTTCACAGGTGACCATCACTGATAATTTTTGGAAGCCAAAGCTTGAAAAAATTGCAACTACAGCTGTCCCAGTTATGATTTATCAAACTGAAATAGCCACCGGCCGCATCCGGAATTATGAAAAAGTGGCGCGCCAACAGAAAGAAAAGCACGAAGGGATTTATTACGATGACAGTGATGTGTACAAAGCCCTGGAGGCAATTGCCTATTCGCTGAAAAACCATTCGGATAAAGCTATGGAACAAAAAGCGGACGAATGGATTGCTAAAATTGCAGCTGCACAGGAAGCAGATGGATACATCAATTCTTTTTATTCGCTTACTGGACTTGAAAATCGCTGGACGGATATGGAGAAGCATGAGGATTACTGCGCTGGGCATTTGATGGAAGCTGGCGTGGCCTATTTTCAAACTACGGGAAAGCGGAAATTACTCGATGTGGCCATCAAGATGGCGGATCATATCGACGACACTTTCCGGAAACAGAATCGGCCTTGGGTATCTGGTCACGAAGAAATTGAGCTTGCCTTGGTCAAATTGTACAAGACTACAGGCGATAAAAAATACTTGGAACTATCCGATTGGTTTCTGGAGCAACGAGGACATGGACACGGCAAAGGGGGAATCTGGGACAATCCACATTGGGGACCTAAATATGCGCAAGATGATGTGCCGGTAAAGGAGCAGAAGGAAATTACGGGCCATGCGGTACGAGCGATGTATCTCTACACGGGAGCTGCCGATGTGGCTGCTGCCAAAAATGATGTGGGCTACATGAATGCAATGAAGACGGTTTGGGAGGATGTCGTGTACCGGAACATGTATGTGACTGGAGGGATAGGTTCATCGGGAAGCAACGAAGGTTTTTCGGTGGATTATGACCTCCCCAATGAAAATGCATACAGCGAAACCTGTGCTTCTGTTGGGATGGTTTTTTGGAATCAGCGAATGAATGCACTGGAAGGCGTTTCCAAGTACATTGATGTATTGGAAAGGTCCTTGTACAATGCTGCATTGGATGGGCTTAGCCTGGAAGGGAATCGGTTTTTTTATGGAAATCCATTGGCCTCCTCTGGTCAACATTACCGGAGAGATTGGTTTGGCACGGCCTGTTGTCCTTCTAATATTTCCCGATTGGTGGCCTCGGTCGGCGATTACATCTATGCAAAATCTGAAGACGCCTTATGGGTGAATCTTTTCATCGGAAGCAAAACCAAATTCCAGATGGGCAAAGTGGACGTTCCCGTGGAAATGACCACTAACTATCCGCTTGACGGAGTTATCCACCTGACCCTAAACCCTGCCCAGAAAGTTCCCTTTTCAGTGAAATTGAGACTACCGGGCTGGGCAAAGGATGAGCCTGTTCCGGGAGGGCTGTACAGTTTTGCTGGTAAAAGCAAAGAAAGTTTCACGCTTTTACTCAATGGTAAAGTTGTTCCCTATACTGAAGAAAACGGCTATTTGACCATCACTAGAGCCTGGGAAAAGGGAGATCAAATCCAATTCACCTTGCCGATGGAAGTGCGGAAGCTAGTTGCCCGCCAGGAGGTCACTGCAAATGAAGACCGGATCGCAATTCAACGAGGGCCTTTGGTTTATTGTGTGGAAGGAGCGGACAACAACGGAAAAGCATGGAATATCTTGATTCCGGAAAATGCCACTTTTACTGTTTTTCAACACCAGGTTTTGGATGAAAAAGTGATGGCTGTGCAAGCAGAAATGAGGGTCATGTCAGGCTCGGAAGACGGAACAAATCTGCAAGCTGAAACCAAGAAAATAACTGCTATTCCTTATTATACCTGGGCAAATCGAGGGCAAAATGAAATGCAGGTTTGGCTTCCTACAAAAATTCAGGAAGTGAAAATCATTCGATAGAAGCCGAAATTACTTGACAGGATTATCCGCAATCCTAGCAGTGGTTTAATTTAGCTAACTACTGGTCAACTGCTAACGGAGCACAGTCCACCGCAAATTCTGGTCTGCAGTAGAAATTGCGGTGGTCCGTCGACCCTAAAACCCTTTTTTATTTCAAGCCATGAAAAATCTGTTTCTCCTTCTTCTATCCTTCCTGTGTTTCAGCGCCCAAGCACAGGGGAATTTGCCCCAAGCCAAGCTCCCCAACGTGGTGCTGATCTTTATGGATGACATGGGCTATGGGGACTTAGCAGTCTATGGAGGCTACCCTCAGCAGACCCCACACCTCAATGCGCTTGCCGCTTCAGGCATGCGCTTCACCAATTTCTACGCAGCACAGGCCGTGTGCAGCGCCTCTAGAGCAGCCCTACTCACGGGATGCTACCCCAACCGGCTTAATATCTCTGGAGCACTCATGCCCTGGTCCACCACGGCCCTGAATCCGGAGGAAGAAACACTTGCCACCTTGGCAAAAAAGAAAGGCTACCAAACAGGCATGATTGGCAAATGGCACCTCGGTGCCAAGGCACCCTACCTTCCCACTTCTTATGGCTTTGATTCCTATTTTGGCCTTCCCTACTCCAACGACATGTGGCCCATGGGCTACGATGGCAAGCCGGTGACAGATACCGCAGACCGCAAATTCAAGTATCCTCCGCTCTTTTTGCTCGAAGGCAATGAACCCGTGAAGCCCATCCGAACGCTGGAGGACCAGACCCAACTGACGCAGCTGTACACCCAGCGGGCGGTCCATTTTATTGAGCAACACAAGGAGAGCCCCTTCTTTTTGTATCTGGCCCATTCCATGCCTCATGTGCCGATCGCGGTGTCCGAACCCTACAAAAATAAAAGTGGGGAAGGGCTATTTGGGGATCTGATGCTTGAATTGGATGATTCAATTGGAGAGGTAATGGCCGCACTCGAAAAAAATGGGTTGACCCAAAATACACTGGTCATCTTTACGAGTGACAATGGTCCCTGGCTGACCTTTGGCAACCATGCCGGAAGCAGCGGAGGCCTTCGGGAAGGCAAGGGTTCGGCTTGGGAAGGTGGGGTCCGTGTTCCCTGCATCATGAGTTTTCCAGGGCTGATTCCTGCAGGAACAGTTTCCAACAACCTCGCAGCTACCATGGACATCTTCCCCACCATAGCGGCACTATTGGATGCTCCTTTGCCCGGTCAAAAAATCGATGGGGTGAATATCTTACCCCTGCTTCAGCAGGTGACTGATGCCAATCCGCGAGACCACTTTGTCTATTATTACGATGCAAATAGCCTCAAGGCCATCCGGCAGGGGAAGTGGAAATTGGTTTTTCCTCACCTCTCTCAAACCTACCTGAATACGCAGCGAGGCAATGAGGGATTTCCGGGAGTCTACAAATCCATGGAGGTTCCACTCGCCCTATATGACCTCTCTACTGACCCTGGGGAAACGTTTGACTTAGCTCACCAAAATCCAGAAATAGTAGCCGCGCTAACCGCATTGGCTGAGCAGTACCGAAGGACGCTGGGAGACGACCTCACCAAGCAGCCTGGAACCGAAAAGCGGCCGGCAGCAAAAATGGATTGATGAAAAGGAGTGTTAGCGAGCTGAAATCGGGGCCTTGCTGAATCTTCCCCAAACCACAAACAGGGTAAGTAGAAGAAAGACCACTTGGGTCACGATAGGCTCTCCTTTGGAGGCATGCAAGGCTGTGGCCAAACCCATGATGATGGCTAGGCCAAGTGCTGCCAACGGAGTGAGTACAGGAAGGACGCGGAGTACAGCGGGAAGGATCAGACCAAGGGCACCGAGGACCTCAGCAATTCCAATAAATCGAATCAAGCCAACTCCATATTTTTCAACGATTTCGCCCGACTGTTGAATAATGTCAGCATCTGAGGTAGTCAATTTGGTCACTCCGATCATCCCAAAGGCGAGGGCAAGGGCTACTTGTGCCACCCATAGGCTGATGTGAAGGGCTTTGGAAGGGGTAGGATTGGACATGGGAAAAGGACTGTTTAGGTTAACGGAATCATTTGACTTATCAACAGGATAAGGCTAAACTTAAGGATTTTTTTAGAATCGTCCGCATCAATTTTTGGTCAAATCAAAACAAAAAATCCCAACCGCTGGGGTTGGGATAGAAGGTTAGTAAAGGACTAACTCCTTTTTAAGGAGTATACTGCATTAAAAATTTTCGTATTGCCTTGATGTCTGTGGAATCAATTTCATTTTCTTCAAGCAACTCGCTTAGCTCGTCCACCTCAATCAATTCCTTACCATTGTTGAAATACAGCGTGGAGGAAAATCCTTGTCCGGTTGTTTGGTAATCTGGATTTTCTTCAAAACTATCAAATGTGCCATCGGGAAGGTGGTAGCGATACCCATATACAATATCTCCCTCAAACTGTACAGAAATTTTTGCGATATCAATTACCCCAGCAGGCACCTCAAGGGAATAGGTTTTCCATTTCCCCCAACCGTAGGCCTTCTCATCGGAGGCAGAAATGTGTACAAAACTTCCCTTTTCTGAACTACTCAAACATTCCTCTTGGTCATCCACGTGAGGAAATTCATAGTTCAGGGAAATTTCTACGAGTTTCCCATTAGGCAGTTGCATGTCTGTCGCAGGCTCACCCATTCCGTAGGTATGGAAAATAGAAGCAAAGTCAAACCATGAATTTGACCAGATAAAATCTGACCAACCCTCCCCACTTTCTAAAAACTCCAAGAGCGTTTCGTCCGAAATTTCTCCCGCCACTTTTTCACTCAAATAACAATTTCTGTCGTAACCGAGCGTAACTAGTCCGGGCTCTGCTAGGTAGTATTCCGTAGACTTAAATACCTCCGTTTCCGTTGGACTATTGAAGATTACACTTTCAAAGGAATAGCGTTCAGCCAAGGCCTCAGCAAAATCGGACACCTCAAACAAATTGATAAACTTTTGAATATTCAGTCCTTCCGTGAGCCCTACGATACTGTCTGACAAGGTATACGACCATTCCATCTTTCGGATTTTGGAAGGATCTTTTGCTACTACCCGCTTGAAAATCTGAGAAATGAATTTCTCCTCCATTTCCAAATAATCGAAGACCTCAAGATTCTTCTCCACCAACTTGAAAAGCAAATCTGGACTGCGATAATCTTCTTCGAGCGCTTGGACCAATTGGGGTTGAAATTCAATAAGTTCTAGCTGGATATTCCGACACAAAGTACGCCACAATTCCGAGGGAAAGGTTACCACTTATTCCGAGGGAAAGGTTACCACTTATTCCGAGGTAAAGTACACCACTTTGTTAAGGAACCAGTATTTGTAAAGGACTGACATTCCGACACAAAGTACACCACTTATTCCGAGGCAAAGTACACCACTAAGCAGCGATTAACCGTCCGTT
>JAMNXQ010000036.1 GCA_023653075.1 Algoriphagus sp. | reverse complement strand
GCCGAGGTGGGGTCTACCTGAACTTTGAATCCCTGTTAATACTCTTGCCATTGGGTCAATTTTGATGCAAATTAACTAAATCAGGCTACATAACTGCCATATTTTTTTGTTACTTGCAGGCATGATTCGGCTGTTTTTATTTCTTTTTTTGGGGCTTTTGCTAGAATTTCAAGGGTTTGCGCAGCAGCAAGCTTTAGCCAAATTGGTATGGAAAGTCAACCGTATAGATTTAGGGACGGTGTTGGAAGAGCAGGGTCTGCAGTCCGTCACTTTCGACTACACCGTCAGTCAGGGAAGTTCGTTTGCTATTCTGGAGGTAGTTACCGATTGTGGTTGTACTACGGTATCCTATTCCAAGGATTCGTTGGAAATTGGGGAATCGGGAAAAATCTCGGTTGATTTTGATCCCAGCTCTGCTGCGGGTTTTTTCTCCAAATTGGTGTTGGTCAAAGGCAACCAAGGTCAAGTTCAGGATTCCCTGTTCATTGAAGGGATTGCACTTCCTTATCCAGCTAATTTAGAGCGGAATTATCCGGTGAAGTCGGGATTCTTGGGTTTCCGAATGAAAAAGGTAAATATGGGCGATGTGTTTGACAACGAGCCTAAGGTAAAGTACCTGGAATTTTTTAATCACGGAACTATGGCCCTAGAAAAGCAGGGTTTCAACGCGAAGACACCCGCTTACATTCAGATTCAACAGATTCAGGATTTTGTTCGTCCTCAAGAAAGAGGTTTACTTAAGGTCAGCTATGATGCCAAATTACGGCCTGAATTAGGAGCTGTTTCTGATAAAATTTGGATTAACTGGGGAAAAGAGGAGGATGAGAAATTGGAGTTGGAAATTTTAGCTGACCTTTTTGACTATTTTTCCCCTATTTCAAAAGATCAGTTAGATGAAGTTCCTCAACTGATGATGAGTGATAAACTAATCCAATTGGGGGAGATTAGTTCCAATGCTGTGCAGCGCAGGTCTGTCACGCTAACCAACTTAGGGAAAGAGAACCTAGAGATTCGAAAAGTGCAGGGCAATTGTCCCTGTCTGCTTACTGAGTATTCAAAATCACTGCTTTTGCCAGGGGAAATGATGGAATTGAACTTGGTATTTGATCCAGTGGGAAGAAAAGGTATTGACCAACGGAACATTTATATTTTCACCAATGACCCCGTTAACCCGGTTCAGTTGCTTGTAATTAAAAGTCGGGTAGACTAGGTAATTACGCTCGAAAACTTGAGAAGAATCCACCTGGATTTCAGTAAAGATTAAAAAAATAGAATAGGATTATCCGCAATGATGCCAGTAGCTCAGCTCGCCTATTTAAAACATGCGGATAATTGACAGACCACGGTCAACAGTCCACAGCTCATCTAATTGAACCTCAAGCCTTTTTTTCTTTGGTTAGTGGTGAAAAAGCGGATAATCAGAAAATAGAATATAAATTAACCAATTGAATAGCAATAAATTAACTGTACAATGTTAAACTCAAAAATAACTAAACTTTCGCTCTTTTTTTGCTTGACTTTGAGTTTAGGGCTTAGCGCTCAAACTGTTCCCTACACCGGGGAGCGGATTGTGGTGGTTACCGATGGAAATGAGCATGGTAAAGGTGAGTGGGGAGCGACACCCTTAGCTTTAGCATTAATGGCTGCAAAAGAAATCCAAGATCAAGTGATGGTGTATGCCTTTAGTAGCCATACTTGGGGATCCAACAAGACCTTTGCAGGGGCAGATGCCCAGATGCGAGAAAGTTCCTTCTTAGGAGCCAAGCAGTTTGGATTCAAAAAAACCAAGTTTATCGAAGCCGTCACTGCCCCAAATTTTGCGATTATTGAAATCACTCAACTTGTCAACAAGAGTTCAGCGAAAAACCCCTTGACGATCCTCGCGTCTGGTCCATTAGAGATTATTGGAATGTCTTTGAATGAAGCAGATTCAACCAAACTTAAATTCGTTCGTGTGATTTCGTACTCGACCTGGGATCAGGAGCATGCGAATAACCCTGGAGAAGGGGAGACCCATACTGGTTGGACCTGGGAAAAGCTTCGAGAAAGTTTCGAAGGCAATCAATTGCAATTGATTTCTTTGGTTTCGGAAACCAGCGGAAACGAAGGCTTAAAGGGTAAATTGGAAGACTATTCTTGGTTAAAAACTACGCCCAATAAGGAACCCAAGCCATTTGAAAAAGGCTCTTTGGCCTGGTTGTTCAGTCGTCTGGAAGCTTCAAGGATTGGTAATGAAGTTAATCCTGATGATGCGCGGTTGATTTATTACCTACTCATAGGGAACCCTAATCCAAGTGTGAAGGACTTTCAAGAAATGCTAACGAATCCAAGTAAATGGGATTAAAAAAAGAGCGCCCCGACTTTGGGGGATACTATTCTTTTTCCCGCGCAAAGGCGCAGAGCCTGCCTACCGGCAGGACGCAAAGAAATTGTGATCCACCCTTAAATCAACCTAGTTTAAAACGCAAAGGGATTTTCATACGCGTGCGAACAGCCTTGCCTTTGATCATTCCTGGCGTCCAAGCAGGGGAACTTTTTATAATGCGAATAGCTTCTTCGTCGCATCCTCCACCAATACCCTGCACCAACTCAATCCCTTCAATAGTGCCGTCGGTATTTACAATAAAGGATACCAACACCGTGCCTTGAATTCCTTTCATTCTCGCAGACGTGGGATAGGTCAAGTTTTCCGAAAGGTGCCTGCTCCATGCCTCAAGGCCACCGACAGGACTTGGCGGTGTATCCACCACGTCGAAAAAGAGTGCTACACCTTCCTGACTTGAATCTTGCCCATCCGTAGCCGGTGAGAGCGGTACCGCATTAATGGATACTTCGGTGCTAACTTTGCTCGTATCAGTCCCGCCTAATATAAACCGAAGAGGCAAGCGCATGCGTGTTCTGACGGGCGTGCCACGTTGCATGCCTGGTGTCCATTTGGGTGAACCTTGGACGATCCGAATTACTTCCTCGTCACAACCTCCCCCAACACTTCTCAATATTTCAATATCTGTTGTCGTCCCATCTGTATTTACTACGAAGGCAACAATGACCGTACCCTCTATTCCCATCTGTTGGGCATTTGGCGGGTAGCGTAGGTTTTCTGATAAGTATTTGTTCCATCCCGCCATCCCGCCCGCAGGACTTGGCTGTATTTCCACCACTTCGTAAACAACATTCGTGGTATCACTTCCACCCGAAGGTAGATTGGATGTTCCCGCACGCGCATCAATAGCCTCTTGGTCAAAAATGCCATTTAAAGGTGATACTTGGGCATTTGTGTTCAATATCAAAAACATCAATGAAATTGAAAAAATATTTCTCAACATAGTATTACGTATAATTTAACCTTAATCTATTCACTCTTTTCTTCCCATTTCGAGTCCTTCAGTTTCCTTATTTGAAAGCAGGTATTCCTGTGATTTCGTTGCCCAGGATCAACAAGTGGATATCATGCGTTCCTTCATAAGTCAGTACCGATTCTAGATTCATCATGTGGCGCATGATCGGGTATTCTCCCGTGATGCCCATGCCCCCATGAATTTGTCGAGCCTCTCTGGCGATGTTCAAAGCCATTTCCACATTGTTGCGCTTGGCCATGGAGATGTGAACGGTCTTGGCAGTGCCTTCATTCATCATTTTACCAACTTTCCAAGCCAATAGTTGGGCCTTGGTGATTTCAGTAAGCATTTCTGCTAGTTTTTTTTGCGTCAATTGAAATCCTGCAATCGGCTTCCCGAATTGAATTCGCTCGGCAGCATATCTCCGTGCAGATTCGTAGCAATCCATGGCTGCACCAATAGCTCCCCAAGCAATGCCAAATCGAGCTGAGTCCAAGCACATCATTGGGGCACCCAATCCTGATTTATTAGGCAATAAATTTTCTTTAGGAACCTTTACGTTGTCAAATACCAATTCACCTGTACAAGAAGCCCGGAGCGACCATTTGTTGTGCGTTTCCGGTGTGGTAAATCCTTCCATTCCACGCTCTACGATCAGGCCATGGATTCTTCCTTCTTCGTTTTTGGCCCATACCACTGCAATGTCTGCTTTGGGGGAGTTGGAGATCCACATCTTAGCACCATTGAGGAGGTAATGGTCTCCCATGTCTTTGTAGTTTGTGGTCATCCCACTCGGGTTGGAACCGTGGTCCGGCTCTGTTAATCCAAAGCAGCCCAAAAGTTTACCAGAGGCGAGTCTAGGTAAGTATTTTTTGCGCTGTTCTTCGGAGCCAAACTTGTAGATGGGGTACATGACCAAAGACCCTTGTACCGATGCAGTGGAGCGCATACCGGAATCCCCTCGCTCTATTTCTTGCATGATTAGACCGTAGGAAATGTAATCTAGGCCACCACAACCATATTCCTCTGGAAGTTGAGGGCCGAAGGCACCCACCTCACCAAACTTCTTGACGATTTCGTAAGGAAAATGAGCTTTTTGAGCCCAATCCTCGATGTAGGGAGAAATCTCTTTCTTGACAAAGTCGCGTATGGTTGAGCGAATTAATTGTTGTTCTTCGGTCAACAAGTCATCTAAATCCAAAAAATCTACCCCTTCAAACGGATCTTGCTTTAGTGATTTGTGGATGGTCTGGTTCTCCATAGTTTATTTGGTTTATTACTGGGAATCGCTCACATTTGCTTAAGCTTTTGCATACCAATTCTGCTGTGAAATTAAGCAGAAAGGACCTGAAAAAACTACCTTTTTTTTAAAAATTCCCATGGAAGAAACCCAAATAGACCCAAAGATTTTAGCCAAGATTGAACTGCTACAAGAAAAGTTTAAAGCCTCTGGGCAGGATATGCTTTCGTACCTGGAAGGCTTGCTTTATGCAGATTATTTGACTTACTGGGAATACATCAATTTGGATACCTTATTGTCCTTGCAGCAGCCCAAAACGAGTTTCAAGGACGAGAAGATTTTTATCATCTACCATCAGATTACAGAGTTATACTTCAAGTTGATCCTTTCCGAAATGGAGCAACTTGCCGATCAGGAACTTCTATCGGAAGATTTTTTCAAGAGCAGGCTGGAGCGAATTCTCATGTATTTTGATCACCTGATCAGTTCCTTTGCCATGATGTGGAAAGGGATGGAAAAAGAGCAGTTTCTCAAGTTTCGAATGTCCTTGCTGCCTTCCTCTGGCTTTCAAAGTGCACAATTCCGTGAGATTGAGTTGATGGCTACGGATGGATGGCATCTGGTAACGGTAGGTAAGCGAGACCAATTCGATTCCACTTCTGATGCTATTTCCGTGTTTGAAAATCTTTATTGGCAGCAGGGCGCCATTGAATTGGCCACGGGTCAAAAAACCTTGACTTTAAAAAGTTTTGAAGGCAAGTACCGAAAAGGCTTGGTAGAATTGATTGAAAACTACCGAAGCAAAAACCTTTGGAAACGATACACTGAATTGAGTAGTCCTTCCGAGGAGTTGCGCGAATTAATGCGTCAATTTGATTTGAAAGCGAATGTCTTTTGGCCTCTGGCGCATTACAAATCTGCTGTACGCTACCTACAACGTGACCCGGTGGATATTGCTGCTACTGGAGGGACCAACTGGCAGAAGTACTTACCTCCTCGCTTTCAGAAGGTTATTTTTTTCCCAGACCTTTGGAGCCAAGAAGAGCAAGCTGAATGGGGTAAGGGCTGGGTGGTGAAGGAGATTTTTGGAGAAGAGATATAAAAGGGGTGAAGATTAAAAATAATAAATTCTTAATAGTTTAATCCGATCCTTATTGCCTTGTTTTCTTAGTTTCAATCATGTTAATAAAACAAGTGATGAAGATTTTCCGATCCATTTTACTAGGTTTTTTATTTTTCACTCAAGTCACGGCAGTCCTAGGTCAAAAAGAAAAAATTGATCGGATTGCCTTCGGCTCTTGCAATCGCCAAGATGCTCCTCAGCCCCTTTGGAAGCCAATCCTAGCTGATCGTCCGGATCTCTGGATTTGGATGGGAGACAATATTTATGGTGACTCACCCATCATGGACACGCTACGTGCAAAGTATGCGCGTCAGAATGCCAATCCAGATTACCAAGTTCTCAAGGCAAGTACTCCTTTGATTGGCATTTGGGATGATCACGATTTTGGAATCAATGATGGAGGCAAGAATTACGCCCAGAAAAAAGCATCTAGAGACCTCATGTTTGATTTTTTGAATGTTCCGCAGGGTGCGCCCGAACGGAAGCGAGAGGGAGGTTATTCGGCACATACCTATGGGGAGGGGGAGCAACAGGTGAAAGTGATTTTGCTAGATGGTCGCTATTTTAGGGACACGCTTACGCGAGTGGATGGCGTCTATCAAATCAACTCTAAAGGACAGATATTGGGAGATGAGCAATGGAAATGGCTGGAAAATGAATTGAACTGGAGCACTGCTCGGGTTAACTTTATCGTATCTGGAATCCAATTCTTACCCACAGAACATGCTTACGAGAAATGGGCCAATTTTCCGCAAGAGCGGGAAAAGTTATTGAATCTAATTGCCAGTTCCGGTGTCCAGAATCCCATCCTTTTAAGCGGAGATCGCCACATTGCAGAGATCATGAGGTTGGTGGATTCTCGGTTTCCAGAGGGATTAGTTGAAGTAACCGCTAGTGGTTTGACGCACACTTGGAGTCGAATCTCGGAGGAGAAAAATAACATTCGAATTAGCGAGCTGATTGCCAAATTAAATTATGGGCTGGCATCTTTTGATTGGACTAAGAACTTGCTTACTCTTGAAATTAAAGGGGAGGAGGGAATCGTTTTATCTACGCTAACTCTACCCCTGTCCACAAAACACTAACCCATACTTTTATGTCTACTCGAAGAAATTTTATTAAAAGCATCGGTTTGTCCACAGCGGCATACTTCACTCTCGGAAATGAAGCAGTAGGGCAGGTTACTATGCTTCCAAAGGCTACTGCTCCTACTGGCTTTTACCCTATACGGATTAAAGGTAAAGTAGCCGCAAGAGGGAAAGGCATTTCTGGGGTAGTAATTTCAGATGGACGTATGGTCGTACAAACCAATGGATTAGGAGAGTATGAACTTATTTCGGGTTCGGATAGGGAATTTGTTTTTGTATCTCAGCCAAGCGGTTTTGAGATAAAAAAGCTTCCAAATGGTTCCTCTTCAATTTTTAAACTACTTGATAAATCAAGCCACGACCAAGTTTTGAATTTTGAATTACAACCAACAGCTTCCTCAGATGAGAAGCATCACTTTTTGTTACTTTCAGATACTCAAATACAGAACGAATACGAGGCCAACCAATTATTGACTGTGTCTGTGCCCGACGTTATTCAAACCATTCATGGGTTGAATGATCCCAATGCCTTTGGAATTGGCTGTGGGGATTTGGTTTTTGATAAACTGGAGCTTTTTAAAGAATACAATCAATCCATTCAATCCTATGGAATTCCATTTTTTCAAGTAATTGGCAATCATGACATGGATTTTGGTGTCCGTTCGGATGCTTGGACTGGGTCTACTTTCAAAAGTCATTTTGGTCCTACCTATTACTCTTGGAATAGGGGGGAAATCCATTATGTGGTCTTGGATGATGTCTTCTATTTGGGAGCAGGAACAAAATACATAGGTCATTTGCCTGAGGAGCAATTGGCTTGGTTGGAACAAGATCTTTCTTTTGTAGAAAAGGGTCGAACAGTGGTCATTTCCCTACATATTCCAACGTATACTGGCGCGGTTACCCGTTATCCTAAAAATGATACCCTTGGAGGTACGGTCAGCAATAGAGAACATTTGTATCGACTATTGGAAGGCTATCAGGCGCATATTCTCTCGGGTCATACGCACTTCAATGACAACATGATCCAAGGAAATATTTATGAACACTGCCACGGAACGGTTTGTGGGGCTTGGTGGTCTGGTCCAATTTGCCACGATGGTACTCCATCTGGGTATGCGGTCTATGAGGCTTTGGGTTCTGAACTTCGTTGGAAATACAAAGGAACGGGCATGGAGATCACTGAACAATTCCGCGTTTATCCTAAAGGCTATCAAACTGATTTTCCAAACCACTTCTCTTTAAACTGCTGGAATTATGATCCCAAATGGGAAATATCCTGGTATGAAAATGGAATAAAGGTGGGAGCCCCTAAAAAAATAGTTGCCTTAGACCCTTGGAGTGTGGAATTGCATACGGGTCCAACCCTTCCTGCTAGAAGAACTTGGGTAGAACCTCAATTAACGGATCACTTATTTTTCTTTCAACCCAATTCCACCGAAAATCTTGTGGTGGAAGTTGTGGATCGATTTGGAAATAAATACGCAAAGCAGGTATAATCTAAGTTGGGTATTTCTTTACCAGGCTATTCCATAATCGTCCCCATAGTTACTAGCTCCACCCCAGAAGCTGCCATGCTTCCAATCGATCCAAATGGCTGTCAGGGGACCGGATGTTTTGTTCCAAAATTCTAGGATATAGCCACGCTTGAGCAGATCTCGACGAATCCATTCAGGAGTATCCTCCCGAAGGGTAATGGCACCTGGACGGATTTCATGATCGCCAAAGCTACTTTGCATCTGGTAGGAATTGAAGTTGGGTGCTTCTACGGCTTCCTGCACATTCATGTCAAACTCCACTACATTGAGAAAGAATTGAAGGAGGTTTTGGTCCTGTGAATCGCCTCCCTGCACCGCAAAAGCAAGGAAGGGTCTGCTATCCTTCAGCGCCATACTTGGAGTTAAGGTGACGCGTGGTCTTTTTCCAGGCTCGGGCAAGTTGTATGGATTTAGGTTTTCATCCAAAACAAAGCTCTGCATGCGTTGGGAAAGCCCCACTCCTGTATTTCCTGCAATCACGGCTGGGATCCAGCCTCCCGAAGGGGTTACGGATACTACCCATCCTTCTGCATCCGCGGCTTCCACGGAAGTCGTGCCACTCTGAAAATCAGCAAGGAACTGGGCGTCTACTAGGCTTGAAATTTCATCCGTGTTAAGCGCTGCAATTTGCTCCTTGTTTTTAGTTAACAAGTGCAAATAAGGGTTGGATTCTCCCTGAAACGGGTAAGGGTCACCTGCGCTTAATTTTGGATTGTTGATGGGTCCAATAAGTGCTGCTCGTTCTTTTGCATACTCTTTAGAAAGGAGGCCCTTCATGGGGGATTTGACAAATGCTGGATCACCGTAGTAGAAATCTCGATCGGCAAAGGCCAAGCTCATGGCCTGATAGACGGTATGAATGTAGGGAGTGGAGTTGTAGCCCATGGATTTGAGGTCAAAATTCTCCAAGATATTCAGGGACTGCAGCAAAGCGGGCCCTTGGGTCCATTCCTGCATTTTGTACACATCGATTCCTCGGTAGTTGACCTGAAGTGGTTCTTCGATTTTTACCTTCCAATTAGCCAAATCTGCCTCGGTAAACAAGCCACCTTGCTCTCGAGTACCACGCACAATCTCTTTGGCTATATCTCCCTTGTAAAAGCGATCGTAGGCTGCATAGATGGCTTCTTTTCTTGATTTCTTTGCTTTCAAAGCGGCTCGTTCCGTCTCCACTAATTTAAGTAGGGTTTGGTACAAATCTTCTTGTACAAAGATTTCCCCGGCAGCGGGAGCCTCTCTGGATTCACCCAAATGAGGAAGGAATACCTTTTTGGAATAAGGCCAAGCTTTGATTCTGGATTTGTTATTTTCGATGGCATTGGCTGTTTGCGCTTCGATGGGGTATCCTTTGGCCAAGTCCATAGCAGGCTTCAGCACCTGTTCCAAACTCAGTTTGCCGTATTCAGCAAGCATGGTGAGAATGCCCCCAGGTGTACCGGGCGTAGTAGCAGCCAGGGGACCGAATTGAGGAGGGTAATCCATGCCTTCCCCCTTGTAAAACTCCACAGTAGCCCCAGTTGGTGCTACTCCCATGGCATTGATGGCAATTACTTTTTTGGTATTGGGATTGTAGATCAAGGCTTGCGTTTCCCCGCCCCAAGAAAGCACATCCCACATGGTAGATGTGGCTGCAATCATTGCACAGGCTGCGTCCACGGCATTTCCTCCTTGTTGGAAAATGAGCGCGCCTGCAGTTGCTGCTAGAGGCTTTCCTGTGATGGCCACCCAGTTTTTACCGTGTAAAATGGGGCGGTTATTGGGCGTAGTTCCAGCTCCGAGGCCAGGAAGACCTTGCGCAAACCCATCCCAAGTGCAAAGGAAGGAGAGAAGTAGCAGGAGTTTTTTCATAAGGGATGGGTTAAGCCAGAATGGAAAATTTAAGAATGACCAAGCTCGGAAAAATGAAGGTAGCGACCAAGAATTTGTGGAGCATCGGTTAATTTTTCTTTTGACTTGCGATTGCCATCAATCCAATAAATCCACCAATTGAACTTCAGTTTTTTTGATACTTGTTCGGTTTTAGGAAATCTGTACCTGCTTATTCTGTCATTTACTTTCTTTTCCAAATCCAGTAGGTGTCAACTTGTCCCAAATTCCCGTATATTTGAGTATTCGGCCAAATTTTGGTCTTCTTTATTTCTCAAAAATCAATTCAACTTGAATTTTCTTACTTTTAATTTTGAGTCCTCTTTACAAGAAGGTCTTGATGCCATGGGTTTTGATAAACCCACTCCGATCCAGGAAAAAGCGATTCCTGTAATTTTAGCTGGCAAAGATTTAATTGCCTGTGCACAAACTGGAACGGGAAAAACAGCAGCTTTTGTGTTGCCCATCCTCAATAAAATTTCAAAATCTGGTACTACTTCGCTCAATACGTTGATCTTGGCGCCTACACGGGAATTGGCCATTCAAATAGATCAACAAATACAAGGCTTCTCCTATTTCTTGGGAATCAGTTCCGTGCCGATTTATGGAGGAGGGGATGGAATTGTGTGGGAGCAACAGAAAAAGGCCCTAGAAACAGGAGCTGAGATAGTAGTTGCCACCCCAGGTCGTTTGATTGCGCTTTTGGCTGGAGGAAAAATTGATTTGAGCACTCTCGAACACCTGGTATTGGATGAGGCAGATCGCATGATGGACATGGGATTTTCGGACGATATCTTGAAAATCGTCAACTACCTTCCTCAAAACCATCAAACCATTCTTTTTTCGGCGACCATGCCGTCAAAAATCCGTCAGTTCAGCATGAAGATTTTGAACAAGCCAGAAGAAATTTCCATCGCCATCGGTAAAACAGCCTCTGGAGTGACGCAATCCATGTATTCAGTTTACGATACACAGAAAGAAGAGTTAGTACGTTACCTTCTTTCTCAAAAAAATTACGAGGCAGTCATCGTCTTTTGTTCGACCAAGGACAAGGTAAAAGCCTTGTACAAGACCTTAAGAAAGAGCTTTGACATCGAAGCTTTCCATTCCGATTTGGAACAACTTGAGCGCGAAAAAATCATGTCGGCATTCAAAAACAGGAAAGTTAAAATCCTCATAGGAACAGATATCATCTCCCGAGGCATTGATGTGGTAGGAATCGAGTTGGTCATCAACTACGATACTCCAGGTGACCCGGAAGATTATGTGCATCGCGTAGGCCGAACAGCACGTGCGGATGCCAAGGGAGAGGCCATCACCTTCGTCAATCCCAAGGACCAACCCAAGTTTGTACGTATTGAGAAGTTGATTGGAATCGCTGTCACTCAAAACCCGCTTCCTGCTCACCTAGAAAAAGGGCCTACCTATACTGGAGGGGAAGCGCCTAAAGTAAATGCTTCCTCTAGCTTGGTTTCTTCGAACTCTTCTTCTGACTTTAAAAAGAAAAAGAAGAAGAAAAAGAAACCAGATCAGGGTTCAGGATCGGCACCAAAACCGTATCCTGCAGGAGCTAAATCGGAGGCACTTTCTGTAAATGAGCCTAAAGCGGAGCCTTCTGCTAACAAATATGGACAACGCAGAAATGTAATTGATTCTGATTCACCACAGTAGGTATTTCCCTCAAGTTTAATTCCTAAAGAAGGGCGGATTCGGTCTGCCTTTTAGAACCTCTAGTTCACTTCCCAATTACTTTACTGATTATGAATACCAAAGAACTTAACCTGTTGTTTCAAAGAGATTTATCCAAGTTGCAAGTGGAACTTCTAGCGTATAGGCAGGAAGAAAATCTTTGGCTAGTAGATGGGGAAATCGCGAATTCTGGGGGGAATTTAGCCTTACACCTCATTGGAAATTTAAGGCAATTTATCACGGCTGACCTAGGAGGATTTGCCTACGAGCGAGATCGAGAGCAGGAGTTTGGCGCAACAGGAAAGTCCAGAACTGCCTTGCTCGAGGAGATAGATTTGGTAAAACAACAAGTAGAAAAATCTTTAGTAACCCTAGATCCCAATAAGTTGGGAGACCTATCTATCCATTCATTTTTTGGTCACCAAATGACTATTGGTTATTTCTTGATTCACCTTTATGGACATTTTAACTACCACTTGGGTCAAATCAACTACCATAGACGGTTAGTGGATAGGTAATTAAGTAGTCTTCACTTGATTTTTTTATCCAAGACATAGACCGCCCAGCCCAAAGCCAATATCCCGATTCCAGCCAAGCTCTCCTTGGGTCGGTCTACCAGAAGGTAGCCCATGAGCGCTACACTAAACCCTATGTAAATGAGCTGTGGGATGGGTTTGAGAGGCGTTTTAAACCCTTCCTCATTTTTGATTTTTAGGGAGGAGTAGACCGTAACTGTACTCATGAGTTGAAGGATAAATCCTGCATAAAGCATGATTTGCTCAAAGGATCCTGATACGAAAAGAATCATGCTTATGGCAGTATTCAAAATTATCGCCCGAACGGGGATTTCATTGGCGCTGACCTTTGCCAGCGGTTTCCATAATTTGTAGTCTTTGGCCATCGCATAGGTCACTCGTGGACCCACCCAAGCATAGCCTGAGATAGTAGCTATCAATTGTATCCCGATAAATAGGCTGACCCAAATTGCCCCACTTGGTCCAAAAAGGTTACCGAAGGCAATATCCGCCACTTGAACTTGTCCCGTCAATTGGTCTACTGATGCGTGTTTGAGCAAGACGAGTTGCAGCAATAGGTAAATGACCATCACCAACAGGGTGGCTCCAATCAAGGCTTTGGGTAGATTTTTCTTGGGCTGATCTACTTCCTCAATGATGTAGGCCGCAGAATTCCATCCCGTATAGGCATAAAACACATAAATCAAGGAAACGGCAAAGCCGGGTAGAAGCACTTCTTCCTTCCAGGTACCTGTGAAATTGAATGCGGATGTCTCTATAGTACTCGAATAACCTAAACCCAAAACGATCAAGGACAATACAAATCCAATTTTCAGTAGAGTCATCCCGTTTTGAAATTTGGCGGAGCTGCTTACTGAAAATATGTGAACAGTAGGAATGAGCACCAAGAAAATAAGTCCTGGAAGTAGTGTTTCCCCAAAAACAGGCCTGAGGTAATTATTCATGGCCATCGCAGCAATCGCAATGGGGGCAGAAAAACCCACCACCAAGGATACCCAGGCATAAAGGTAGCCCACCAGAGGGTGAATGGTTTCGGAAAGAAAGACGTAATCTCCCCCCGTACGTCGAAAATGGGTGCCCAATTCAGCGTAGACCAAGGCACCAATCAGCGCCATAATGCCGCCAAAGGTCCAAAGCAATAAAATGGTCCAGGTATTTTGAACTGCCTCAAGTTGGAATCCAAGGCTGGTAAATACTCCAGTCCCAATCATGTTGGCGATGACTATTCCGGCAGCGGTTTTCCAGGATATTTTTTTAGCGAGAAGATTCAAAATTCAAGTAGTTGGGACGATTTAACAGCTCGAATCTACAAGCAGAATTTGAAATTATCTATCAGTTTCAAAAACTAGCAACAAGCATTTTTCCTTTAACTGATTATCCGCAGTACCCAAAGAAAAGTAAGAATTGAAGTTCCTTTAGGTGAGCTGTGGTCTGTGGACAGTCGTCTGTCGACGATTATCCGCAGAAATTCGGTGATGTTTTTAGCAACTGGAGTGGTTGCCGATAATCCTATTTTCCAACTTAATTTAAGTGGTTGTACTTAATCCTTTTTGAGACGATTACCAATCTTTACCCTTCGGAAATAAAAATACATACACAAGCTGCTCGTTGCCGTAAGTAAGTGCCAGAGCGCATGTCCTTGCCAGATGGACATCGGATCACAGTTGACCTTCTCCACATCTAAGGTGCGGATTTGAATGGCTACAGCAAGTAGCACAAAACTTACTACTCCTAAGATTGGAAATCGCTGAGCAGGGTCTTGAACGTAATTGATGATGCCTAGCACCAATAGGATTAAAAATAAGGAGGGGAGGAGAATCGAACTTGAAATTTGAAGTGCCAGTGGAAGGAACCCAGCAATGAGTAAAAGCATTCCTACTACTAAGCCAACCTGAATTTGTTTGGTGAGTTGCTTTTTAACAAGTACCTGAACGAACCCGATACAAATTAAGCTGAGGGTAAGTCCATAGGTGGCATTCATGTCGATTCGCTGTCCGATCCAGGTGAGGGAGGAATGAAAAAATGCAGAGCCAAAACTCAAATAGATAAAATTAGCTGCTAGGAGGATGGACAAGTAAGGAGAACTACGAACTGCATTGACTCCCTTTACTTCAACCAATTTGAGGTCTTTCAATGCCAATTGAAAGACCAGAAGGCCATAGAAAAAGTAAATCAAGTTGGAATAGGTATTCACCGGTTGGTGAAAGAGTCTTTCGGGATGATTAAACTCGCAGTATTCTACGGTGATGGCAGACTGACTTACCTTCATTCCTGTCCAAACACTGCTATCCAAAACAAAATCTAGGGAGAGGGCTACACCCAAAAGTAGGCCTGTGCCCAACAATCCATTTCTTAGAATTTGCGTGTTTGACATGATGAGCTAAGTTAAAAAAAAGCATCCCAATTGCTCAGGATGCTTTTTCTACAATTTAAGGATTCCCTTATTTTTTGATATTCTGGAATAAATCGATGGGTGTAGCTTTTACTTTGTCCTCAAAAGTTTTCCAATCTCCTTGGATAAAGGCTTCAACCTTTGCAATAGCTTCAGTAGCAGCCTCTTTGGCTTGAGCAAGCAAACGCTCCTCGGTTGCTCCAGGTGCAGTGTAGCTTGAATTGGCATAGCTTCTCGGATCAAATAAGCGGCTCATCGTGGTTGGGAATAGGTTTCGTACGATTCCTTGTCCTTCTACTTTAGGTCCAGTGAATGCTTCACGCGCTGTATCCAATTTCTTCTTGATATCCTTAGCGGCGGTTTCAAGTGCTTTTGCATCATCGGTCTTCAGGTCTTTGATCAGTGAATTTACCTTATCGATTACCTTCTGAGCTTCATCCAATTTTTTGGTTGTAGCAGTTACTTCCGAAGAAAGTGCTTCTACTTTTTTCAAGAAGGCATCTTTGGCTTGTAGGTCAGTAAGTACAGGCTTGATGCGTGGATCTGCATGTACGGTGATGGAAGTTTCAGAAGACTCTCCTCCATATTCCATCAGTACTTTGTAAGTGCCTGGAAGTGCATCTCCGCCACTTGGTTCGAAGAAGCCTCGACGGCCTCCGCCACCTTGTCCACCACCCCAACCTCCAGACATTTCAGCGGAAGATTTGCGGTCTAGATTCCAGATGATTCGGTTAACCCCTTTCGAAGGAAGCGTTTTCAAAGTTCTGATTTGTTCTCCAGAGGCGTTGTAAATTTTTACAGTCAAGGAATCCAATTTTTCTTTTTCATCCTGGATTAAATAACTCAAACGACCTCCAAAGACTCGGTTTTCTCCAGCATACTTGGCAGAAGCCATGAAGCGTTCGCCATGTGGCTGCTGTATTTCTGCTTGATATGCATCAGGAGTGGGGAAGGCAACGATTTTACCAGCAGGAGCTTTTCCACCATTCTTAGCGAAGGCACGAAGCGGGCGGATGTCATCCAACACATAGATCGCACGTCCAAAGGTACCGATCACCAAATCGGCTTCGCGCTCTTGGATGGTCATGTCGTAGGTGGACACTGCTTTAGGATAGCCATGTTCCCACTTGTTCCAAGTTTTGGCTTTGTCAAACGAAACGTATAATCCAAACTCGGTACCCAAGAAAACTAGGTTTGGTTCGGTAGGATCTTGCTTGATGGATAGGGAGAAGCCCCACACTTTCGAATCATCCGCGATACGTGTAAAGGTCTTTCCATAATCTACGCTATGGTAGGCATAGGCTGCAAAGTCATTGTTTCGGTAGTTGTTGGCAACCACCCACACTTCACCTGCATTGTAGTTGGATGCCTGTACTTGAGGAATCCAGGATGCTTTTGGAAGTCCGGTAAGTTTGGCGGCAACATTCGTCCAGGTTTTTCCACCATCTTGTGTTACTTGAAGGTTGCCATCGTCTGTACCCACCCAAATGACCTTTTTATCAACTGGAGATGGAGCAATCGCGATAATGGTGGTGTGATTCTCAGCACCCGTGATGTCAAAGGTCAATCCACCTGTTTTTTGCTGACGCTGCTTTGTGGAATCGTTGGTCGTTAGGTCTGGAGAAATGATTTCCCAAGTTTCACCAGAATCTGTTGACTTATGCAAAAACTGAGAAGCATAGTAAACCGTGTTGACATCATGTGGATCCTGTGCAATCGCTGCATTCCAGTTGTAACGAAGGAATACATTCTTGTCTGGATGTGTAGGACGGATGGTGCGGTTGTGACCTGTGAGCTTGTCAAATCGACTCACGTTACCTCCTTGAGACATGGTGTAGCCATATCGGGAATTGGCAGGGTGAGATACTACATCAAATCCATCTCCGAAGGAAACTTCTTGCCAGTAGGTATTTCGGATTCCATCACCTCTCCAAAGGTAGGCGGGACCTGTCCAAGAACCGTTATCTTGCATTCCTCCGTACACGTTGTAAGGCACTTCATTGTCCACATTGATGTGGTAAAACTGACCTACAGTGATTCCTTCAGCGAAAAACCAGGTTTTACCCATATCTCGGGAAACATTCAATCCTCCATCGTTACCATTGATCAATAGGGAAGGATCGTTTGGATTGATGTACCAAGCGTGGTGATCGGGGTGCACTCCTGAGTAGGAGAGCAATTCTCTGAAACTTTTTCCTCCATCTTCAGTGATTCCAACACGAGAATATAGGGTGTAGAGTCTGTTTTCGTTTTTAGGATCGGCATGGATCTCAAAATAGTAGAAAGGTCGGTCACCAATCTCTGCTTTGTCATTGATCATGGTAAATTTACCTCCACCATCTTCGGATACGTAAAGTGCATTCTTAGAGGATTCAATCAACGCATATACTTTGCTGCTATTCGCTTTGGAGATGGCCAAGCCCATTCTACCCAAGTTGCCTTTAGGTAGTCCATTTTCTTCTGCAGATAGTTTTTTCCAATTGTCTCCACCATCCTGAGTTACATAAAGTCCAGAGCTAGCTCCTCCAGACTCAAAAAACCAAGGGTAGCGTCTGTGTTCCCACATGTTGACAAAGATCTTGTTAGGATTGTTGGGATCCATGATCATTTCACCCACACCGGTTTTGTTGTCTATGTAGAGGATTTTTTTCCAGGTTTTTCCTCCGTCGCTGGTCTTGTACACGCCACGATCTTCTTGAGTACCCCAAGGAGAACCGATAGCACCTACAAATACGGTGTTGGGATCATCCGGATGAACAATGATTCGGTGGATGGCACGGGTTTTTTCAAGTCCCATGAGCTGCCAGGTTTTGCCAGCATCCATGGATCGGTATACCCCATAGCCCATGTTTAAGGAGTTTCTTGGGTTTCCTTCTCCTGTACCTACCCAAATGATGTTTGGATTTTTCTGATAAATGGATATAGCTCCAATGGAATGCACCTTTTCATTATCAAAAATAGGTTCCCAGGTAATCCCTCCGGAAGTAGACTTCCAAAGGCCACCTGAGGCTGAGCCAGCATAGATCGTCGTGGGATCATCGTGCACTGCATCGATGGCTGTAATTCTACCACTCATGGCACCGGGACCTATGCTACGAGCTTTCATGGATTTAAATACATCCATGTTGACCTGCTGTGCCTGCACGCTTATTTGCAGCATAGCTAGGAAAATTAAAAGAACTATTTTTTTCATGTGACTTAAGGTGAGTTTCAATTTTTTCTAAGTAAACCAATTTTATTGAATTTCAGGAATGAATTTACTTCAAAGGGAGGGATTGATTGAGAAGCAGGGCTATTTTTTTATCCATGGTTTGGGGAAAGTTTGTTTTTTGGTTTTCTTTAAGTAAAAATAATAAGATGGCAAACTATAGATTAAGGTCCTGGCTAGGACTTTTCTTTTTAATGGCAATTCATTTTGGATATGCCCAAAATGGTCGTTTTCAACAAGCTGTTTCCTACCAAATGGAGGTAGCTATGGATGTGGCCACTAACCGTTACCAAGGTACTCAGGTGCTTTCCTACACCAATAATTCTCCGGACACCTTAAATAGGGTATTTTACCATCTCTACTACAATGCCTTCCAACCTGGAAGTATGATGGATGTGCGGTCCCGAACGATTTCGGATCCAGATCAGCGCGTGAAGGATCGAATATCCAAATTGACTCCAGAGGAAATTGGCTATCTCCACACCACACGTTTGACGATGAATGGCAAGCCTGTTAGGTACAAGGAGGTAGGTACTATTTTGGAAGTAGAGTTGGCCACTCCCATTTTACCCACTAGCACGGTACAATTTGAAATGGCATTTGAAGGACAGGTGCCCCTTCAAGTAAGAAGATCCGGAAGGGATTCTGAAGAGGGGGTTCGCTATTCCATGTCACAATGGTATCCCAAAATGGCCAATTACGATGAGCAGGGTTGGCATGCCAACCCGTATGTAGGAAGAGAGTTTTATGGGATATGGGGCGATTTTGATGTGAAAATCACGATCGACAAAACCTACACTATTGGCGGTACAGGATACCTTCAAAACCCGAATCAAATTGGTCATGGATATGAGGAGGAGGGCGTCCAGGTGCCAAAACCAAAAGGAAAAACCTTGACTTGGCATTTTGTAGCACCGCAAGTACATGACTTCATGTGGGCTGCGGACAATAAATACAAACATGATAAGGTACAGATGGCAAACGGTATCACCGTACACCATTTTTACATTCCGGGTGAAAAGACTACCGAGAACTGGGAAAAATTGAAGGAATTCACACCCAAGGCGATTGACTACTTATCAAAGAATTTTGGGCAATACCCCTACAAGCAATTTTCAGTTGTACAAGGAGGTGATGGAGGCATGGAGTATGCCATGTCCACCTTGGTCACTGGGCAGCGTTCCTTACCGAGTTTGGTTGGGGTGATGGTGCATGAATTGGCCCACAGTTGGTTTCATGGGGTTTTGGCTTCCAACGAATCCTTGTACCCTTGGATGGATGAGGGCTTTACGTCTTATGCCTCTAATTTGGCAATGGCTTCTATATTTCAGGCAAGTGCTACACCCCATCGTGGTTCCTATGGGGGATACTACCGTTTGGTAAAGTCTGGACTAGAAGAACCCATGTCGACCCATGCGGATCATTACCAAACCAATTCAGCTTATGGTTCGGCTGCTTACAGCAAAGGAGCCGTTTTCTTGGCTCAATTGGGCTATGTAATCGGAGAGGAGGCGCGCGACCGTGGAATGCTTCGCTACTGGGATACTTGGAAGTTTAAGCATCCCAATGTCAACGATCTGGTTCGTGTGATGGAAAAAGAAAGTGGATTGGAATTGGATTGGTACAAGGAGTACTTTGTCAATTCAACCAAAACGATTGATTACGCAGTCAAAGAAGTAAAAGCTGCAGATGAAGCCACTTCGATTACCTTGGAAAGAGTTGGGGCGATGCCTATGCCGGTAGATGTGGTCATCACGTATAAAGATGGTACTCAGGAAATGGTGTACTTACCTTTGGAAATGATGCGTGGGGAGAAAAAGGCAGAGAAAAATGCACCTGAGGCTATCTTGAGTGAGGATTGGCCTTGGACAAATCCCACCAAGACGATTAGTTTGAAAAGAGCATTTGATACGATTAAATCAGTAGAGATTGATCCAACTAAGCGTATGGCTGACATACAGGTAGAAAATAATAAAGTGGAGTTTTAGGCTCCACTTTGATTTTAATACGAAAAAAAAGGTGGGGTACCCCACCTTTTTTATTAGAATCAACCAGCGTTTTTCTTTTCCTGTACTTCAGTACGGATTGCTTGCGCTAGGTTTTTCAAATCTTGCATCCCTTTTCTTACGCGGGTACCTGCAGCTTGATTTCCTTTGTCATAGAACTTTTCGAAGTCAGCTTCCAAGCTCATTACTAGATTTTTTACTTCGCTAAATTTGCTCATAGTAAAAGTTTTTTAGGGTTGATGATAAGTTTATAAGGGTCT
>JAMNXQ010000035.1 GCA_023653075.1 Algoriphagus sp. | reverse complement strand
ATGATTATCCGCAATCACACCAGTAGCTTAAAGTCTAGTTGAATTACTGCGGATAATCGTCGACAGACGACTGTCCACAGACCACAGCTCACCTAATTGAACTTCAAACCTTATCTTTCTTTGGTTACTGGTAACAAAGCGGATAATCATAAAATATAATTATTCTCTTCAAGTATACTATAAGGTCGAATTATCGCTTCAAAATAAACCTTTTAACAAAATAATTTAAAGGATAGAATATTCCTCCTAATGAGACTTATTCAGAAAATTATATTTTCGAAGTTTGATATTTGAAAAATTAATTATAGAATTGGGAATAATCATGGAGCCAGATACCATTTAAACGGGGCGAAATCGAAAAGCCTTACGAGTAGAAAAAGAAAAAACTAATTTTATGACTCAACCTATTCCCGAATTTAAAAATGAGCCAGTACTTGTACTGATACTTGGCTTTGTTACCTGCGGCTTGTACCTAATTTATTGGAACATTAAAGTAGCACAGGTATTCAATACTATCGCTGAAAAAGAATTAGTTTCTCAGCCTATTGCTATTTTTTCAGGATGCTGCATGCCAGTAAACTTGTATTTCTACTACTTGATTGGCAAGGAAGGACTTCCTAAGGTTTACGAGCGTACTGGACAGGCTGGAAAAGATCAATCTACCCTATTGTTGGTGTTAGGCTTCTTCGTGCCAATGGTGTCTGCAATGATTGTACAAGGTGATATCAACAAGCTTTACGAATAAGCAACGTTTGCGAAAAATATATGGGATTGCTGGCGCGCTTAGCATGCTGGCAGTCCCATTTTTTATTATGCTTACTAGCCATGGGCACATTGAGACAGAACAGTCTTTATGCCCCTTTAAAATGATGACTGGCTTTCCTTGTCCTGGCTGCGGAATTACAAAATCAATTATCTTTTTTTATCAGGGAGACCTATTAAAAAGTATGGAATACCATATTTTAGGTCCAGTAGTTCCCATTGTTAGTTTTATAGCTATCCTGGTTCTTATTACAGAACTAATCACTCAAAAAAATTATTTTTCAAGCATACTTTACAGCACAAAGCTTGCCTATACCCTAGCTGTTTTATTAGGCGTGTACCACGCAATTCGATTGGTGATTTTTATATCCACACACAGTGTCCAACAGATTTTAACTGAGTCTATTTGGCAATAAGTACTCCTATTTCCTAGGATGAAAGTTGTGCAACACCTGCTTCAAATAATCCCGATCTAAGTGCGTATAAATCTCTGTTGTCGTGATACTCTCATGACCAAGCATTTCCTGCACTGCACGTAAGTCAGCTCCTCCTTCAATCAAATGCGTCGCAAAAGAATGCCGGAAGGTGTGCGGACTGATATTTTTCTGAATCCCTGCTTGGGCTGCAGTTTTTTTAATAATTAAAAACACCATCACCCGCGTCAATTTCTGTCCTCGTCGGTTGAGAAACACGTATTCCTCTTGCCCTCTAGCGGGGGTTTGCTGAGATCGAACATGTTCTTCGTAAAGCTTCAGGTGGTGTAAAGCAGCCTTGCCAATCGGCACAAGACGCTCCTTATTTCCTTTGCCGACTACCTTCAAAAATCCAACTTCTGTAAACACCTGGCTTTTTTTGAGTTCCACCAACTCCGAAACGCGCAAGCCAGAGCTGTACAATACTTCCAACATGGCCCGGTTACGATGTCCTTCGGGTTCGCCCAATGGAATGGCCTCGAGTAGGGCTTCCACCTCCGGAAAACTCAAGGTGTCGGGTAGCTTTCGACCCAACTTGGGCGCCTCAAGCAACTGTGCAGGATCCTCTGTAATTCGATCCTCATACATCAGGAAGCGGTAAAAGGCTTTGATACCCGAGATAATCCTCGCCTGGGAATAAGCAGAGATCTCCAACTTTGCCAAGGCCGTCACAAATCGCCGCAAGTGCTCCAGTTCCAAATCGATCGGAGTTTTGGAGGGAAACTCACGAGACACGTAATCCGCTAATTTCTCTACATCACGGGTGTAGGCCTCAATGGAGTTGGTGCTCAGAGAGCGCTCAAGAGTAAGGTAATGACGAAATTGACGGATCAGCTGAGGCCACATGTAGCGTAGATTGAAGTTCTAAAGTTATCCATAAAACATAATCCAAACCACACGAACTAATTCTGAATTAGAACCCAAAAAATTGAAAAATTAACTGGCGGAAATTTGTGCAAAAAATTAAAGCGCGACTTGGCTATGATCTGGACTGCATCTTCAGGGGATTCATTTTCGTAGGAAAAAATCAGTTACTATCACTTTATTTTCAAGTTGGTCAATAAAAAATATGATTTTTAGTTCAAATTGATCACCAGATTTATAAATCAAAAAACGAACTTCTGCGCCTTCCCGGGTAAGGGACTTTTCAAGAGCTCTCCTGGATGGCATTACCATTAAGGAATTTACTTTTTCAAATAGCTCATCCACAATTTTTACCACCCTATTCGGGTGAAAGTAAGTTTCTAAGTAAGGAAAAATCTCTTGCTTGAATCTTAGCAGGCATGAGTCGGTTAGGCTTATACCCAACCTTTTTCCTTCATCCATGCCTCATTCATTTGCTTGAATTCTTCCAATGTGTGAACTCTTCCAGCTTTAATGTCTTCCATAGATTCTTCCATCCTTTGCTTCATTTCTTCTTCTAGGATGGATTCCTCAATTTTCTTCAGGCTAGACGATTTTTCAATTTTCATCACCCGTTTAATTAATTCAAGTTTCCTTTTTTCTATCGTCATGGCTGTTTTACGATGAGTCCTTACGAAGTTAACAGAATAGGGGAAAAAAGAGGCAGAAATCCAATAAAAAAAGGGTTCAACTTATTGAACCCTTTTTTTGAAAATTTTCCGCAAGATCTAGTCCTAACCAGACTTAATCCAAAAATTTCCAGCTAGCTCGGTGGTCTTTGGCAAGGGGCTTACCTGTTACCTTGGCCCTCAAAATTTCAATCGGCATTGCATTCTGTGTAAGAATCAAATCGTGAAAGGTTTTCTCAGGCATCTTTCCTGAGTCCACCATCTCCTTGCGAAGCGCATAGATCTCCAAAGCGCCAATCATGTAGGCGATTTGATACAAGGGTCCATAGCTCCCCTCAAACGATCTTCGCACCTCCGCCTCGGCATTGGCAGATTCGTGACCTACACGATTAACGAGCAAATCAATGCATTGCTGAGGAGTCATTTTCCCCAAGTGGTAGTTGAGCGAAAAAATAATTCGTGCCGCCCGGTGCATTCTCCAGAAGAGCATGCCCACCTTGTCCTTGGCGTCACGAGGAAACTGCCGATCCCAAAGGACAAACTCCCAATACAGGGCCCAGCCCTCTGTCCAAAACGGCGTGCCAAAAGGACGACGGTGAATGAGATGCCGCTGATTCATAAACTGCTGTAGGTGGTGTCCAGGAATCAATTCGTGCTGCACCGTTGCTCTGGAAAAGTGCGGATTATTGCCCCGCATGGACATCATTTTATCCTCGTGGCTCATTTCAGAGGTTGGGTAGGCAATCTGAATCACTTCACCTCCTAGGAAAAAGGGGCTCACCCGCTGCCGCTCTGCCGAGATCATGCTCGTTCTCCAGGTTTCAATCGCCAAAGGTGGGACGGTCAACCAGTCATTTTTAACCATCAAGTCAATGGCCTCATCTCCTAGTCGGACTACTTCCTGTGGCCAAGCGCCAGCCGGGATGTAGGTGTTCTTCACCATTTCAAGGGCCGCTTTCCAATCGTTGCCAAAGCCCAATTCATTGGAAGCCTTCAGCATCTCCTTTTCGCACCAAGCAAACTGCTTTTCTGCCTCGGCGATGAGTTCCTCCGGGCTATAGGCAATCATTTCATACGCCAACTGCTTTTCCAATGCCTCTCGTCCAATCGGCTTGCCGATGATGCCAGATCCATCGTCTTTCACTGAATTGGTATAGTGGGCACGCAAAGCTTTGGCGTAGGCCTTCATGCCTGCATCCAATTTTTCCCATGGGGTAGGCATCCACCAGGTAAAGGCAGGATCAAAGTCAAAATAAAAGTCGTAGGATTCTTTGACCACCTTGTGCAAGCTTTCCACCGCGAGGGCGGCTAGTTCTGCTTTTTGCCAAGAATCGTATTTGGAACTCGAAGCAAGCGCCTTGTGCTGTACATCTAAGGTTTGTGCCACCTGATTCCATTTTGCCGCCAAGGCTTGTGCATCGGGCTGAACGGCCCTACGTCTAGCAACCGTAAATTCCTCTAGGGGCTTGCCAAACTCAAGGACGGATTGGATCTGCATAAAATCACGCTTTTCCAAGTCAAGTTCCGCCAATTGCTTCTCGAGATAATTTCGAAATAGTTGGTAATCAATCTTCCCATCCTCAGATAGCGCCGCGTAATTCTGGGCTTGAAGGGTCTTCAAGTAGTCTTTATTGAAAGATTCCATCCGAGCAAAGTACTCAGTGGATAGCCGATGGGTATACAAACGGCCTAATGCCCCACGGTCAGCTTGGTAGGTTTGGATGAGGGATACGAGCTCGGTGGCATTTGCCAGGAAGGAGAAGAGTGAGAGGGAAAGAAAAAGAACTAATTTTTTCATGGCTAGAGATTTTGGCTAGGAATTACCTGTCAGAAACATAGAAAATCTTTGCCGAAATGCCTAACAGATTTACATGGTCAGCACATTTTAGAAAACCACATACACATAAGGTTTATATGGCCCCCATCAGTCAAGGTCCCGCTACAAGCCAAGACCTTTTTTCTATGTGGTTAATCAAAAAAATCACCCTCTTACTGCTCGCGGGGTTTTGCCCGAAATGCGTTTAAAACTTCGGTTGAAGTAGGACAAATTTTCAAATCCTACCCGATACGCAATTTCTGAAATCCCCAATCCGGTCTCCTGCAGCAACTGCTGGGCCTCATTGATGCGCAAATGCAGGAGGTAATCTGTGAAGGTTTTTCGAGTACGCAACTTGAAAAATCTGCAAAATGCCTCCTTGGTCAAGTTTGCTTCTGCCGCCACCTCCCCTAAGGTGATTTTTTGAAAGCGATGAGCCAATACGTACTGCATCACCCGATCCATCCGGCTCCCATCTTTTTCGGAAAGTCCCAATAGCCTTCCTCCCGAATTGAGTTGCTGCAGTTCCTCTCCAGCCTGTTCGAGTAGATCTAGGAGCCCAAGGGCCGCTTGAAACCGTTGAAGTCCTTCTTTACTTTTGAAGGAATGAAGCACCTCTTGAATCTGCTGGGCCGGTACACCTTGAACTTGGAAACACAATCCTGCAAAGTCTCGAAATCGGTTCAATGCCTGCAACTCATCCAAGTTCAGCAATCCGTTTTTTATGGCCTCAAAATCAAAAAAAACGGTATTTCCAGCCACAGTTAAGGTAGACTTTTCCTCAAAATAGATCCCGTCACTCCGAAACACATGAGGCGCGTTTTCCCCTAAAAAAAATACATCTCCCCCCTGAAATCTCCCCACATAATCCCCACTGAGAAACTGCCCGCTTCCCTCAAGAATGACCGTCAGCTGACATTGGGGATGCTGGTGGAGCTTGTCGTAAAAATAGGGTCCACGATCCTCCTGGTAGCGAACAAATTCCCGCTGTGACTTTGGAATCTGAAAGGAAATGATTTTCTCCATGGCTAAAATTGGTATAAAATTAAAGTCATTGCAACCTTAATCGAACAATTTTTATCAATATAGTATGTATATGGATTAATTCAGGAAAAGAATTTAGTGCTAGCAAATGCTATTTTTGAAGAATAAATGTTTCACCCCGCCACTTTTGGCACAAACTGATATCCGATGAATTGGAAAGGCGTATTCCCCGCAGTAACCACTAAATTTCATGCAGACGGCAGTCTAGACATGAACCTATTTTTCAAAAACCTAGACTCCCAACTCGCGGCTGGGGTGCATGGAATCATTCTGGGCGGCACACTCGGTGAGAGCTCTGTGCTCTCTCAAGAAGAAAAAATCACGCTCACCCGAGAAACTGTCAACTACGTCAACGGACGTGTGCCCGTAATCCTGAACATCGCAGAAGGAGCCACACAAGACGCACTATTCTGGGCCAAAAAGGCGGAGGAACTCGGTGCTTCTGGATTGATGATCCTGCCTCCCATGCGCTATGGGGCAGATGCTCGTGAGGTAGTCGCCTACTTCAAAGCGGTGGCTAATTCTACCAAACTACCCATGATGATCTACAACAATCCAGTAGACTACAAGACTTTGGTCACGCTGGACATGTTTGCTGAACTAGCAGACTGCCCCAATATCCAAGCCATCAAAGAATCTACCCGTGACATCTCCAATGTCACCCGTATGATCAACCGATTTGGTGACCGTTTCCAGATTCTTTGCGGCGTAGATACCCTAGCTCTTGAAGAGTTGCTCATGGGCGCAGTAGGATGGGTAGCAGGCTTAGTGTGTGCATTCCCGAAGGAGACCGTAGTGATTTACAACTTGGTTCAGGAAGGAAAAATCGAAGAAGCACGCAAAATTTACCGTTGGTTTTTACCACTTTTGGAACTGGACATTCATCCCAAGTTGGTGCAGTACATCAAGCTTGCCGAGCAGCACTGCGGCATAGGTTCTGAACATGTTCGTGCCCCACGATTGACGCTGATCGGGGAAGAACGCGCACGAATTGAAAAAATAATCACGGACGGAATTAAAAATAGACCGGCACTATAAAGAAATAGTGTGGAAATTCAGTGGAAATACACTTCGCTTCGCTCCGTGAAATAGGGTTGAAATACAGGTTGAATACTCTATTTCTACATTATTTCAACCGTATCTCCACCGTATTTCTACCTTGTTTTCGTAGTAATTCCCCTAAATCCTATACACCATGAATACCAATTCCATCTTTCAGGCAGCCCAAGAAGCATTCCTTTTCTACAAAAACCTCTCTGGAAAAGAAAAGGGGGCTTTTTTGGATAAACTTGCCGATATCCTGGAATCCCAACGGGCAGAAATAGTACCACTTGCCGTACGCGAATCCAATCTCCCAGAAGGGCGGATCAATGGAGAACTGGGCAGGACTACGGGGCAAATTCGCCTGTTTGCTAATTTGGTCAAGGAAGGATCTTGGGTAGAAGCCACTATCGACCCTGCGATACCGGATCGAAGTCCACTTCCAAGAGCAGATATTCGCCGATTTTTAACTCCATTAGGTCCTGTAGTGGTCTTTGGGGCTAGTAATTTTCCTTTGGCATTTTCCACAGCCGGTGGTGATACCATCTCCGCCTTGGCGGCAGGCTGCTCCGTGATCTACAAAGCTCACCCTGCGCATCCTGAAACCTCCAGAAAAGTAGCCGCATTTATGCAAGCGGCATTGACCGCATCTGGACTTCCAGCAGGAATATTTACCCATGTGGAAGGTGGCATTGCTGAAGGACAAGCCTTGGTACAGCACCCCCTTGCCAAAGCAGTAGCTTTTACAGGCTCTCATGCTGGAGGAATGGCCTTATTTCAGTTGGCTAACCAACGAGAGGAACCCATCCCGGTGTATGCTGAAATGGGCTCCGTCAATCCAATCTTCTGCTTTCCTAACAAACTTGCCAAAGAAACCGAGTCGCTAGCAAAAGCATTTATTGCATCGCTCACCTTGGGTGTAGGACAATTTTGCACCAACCCCGGTTTGATATTCGTTCCTGCTAGCCAGGCTAAGGCCTTCGAAGCTCTTTTGATCGAAGAATTAAAAGGAATTGCAGCAGCTCCCATGCTCCATCCTGGAATCGCGCAAGCCTACTATGATTCCATTCAACACTTAGAATCCCGTGAAGAATTACGTTGGATAAAAGTGGCAGATCCCAAACACCTCTTGAATGGCAGTGCTGCCTTGGCAGAAATCCAAGTTGCCGATTGGTTGAAGGATAAACAGTTTCAAAAAGAAGTATTTGGTTCCTTTGCGCTGATGGTCGTTTACCAAGATGTGGCGGAATTGTCGGAAGTAGCCAAGCAGCTTCAGGGCCAATTGACCATTACGATATGGGCAGAAGCGGAGGAACTGCAGTCCCAACTTTTCCTCATCAACTTGCTTGAAGAAAAATGTGGTCGCCTCCTATTTAAGGGTGCCCCTACAGGTGTGGAAGTAGGCCATGCCATGCAGCATGGTGGGCCGTTCCCGGCTACCACTGCTCCCAATAGCACCTCGGTGGGCACTTATGCCATCAAGCGTTTTGCACGTCCCATCGTCTTTCAAGACATGCCCTCCGCACTGTTACCCGATGCCCTTCAGGACCACAATCCACTCGGGATTTGGAGGCAAGTGAATGGGGTGTTCGAAAAATAATACCTGGAAATACAGTTAACTTTAGAAATATTTCATCATTCAAAATATGCCTTCACGCCATACCTTTTCTTGCATCGACGCCCACACCTGTGGCAATCCCGTACGGGTAGTTTCAGGCGGAGTTCCCTTTTTGAAAGGGGACAACATGCTTGAAAAACGCCAATATTTTCTAGACAACCTGGATTGGATTCGGACCGGCCTTATGTTTGAGCCACGCGGTCACGACATGATGTCTGGTTCCATGTTATTCCCCCCGCACAATCCAGAAAATGACTTTGCGGTCCTTTTCATCGAAACTTCGGGTTGCCTTCCCATGTGTGGACACGGCACCATCGGCACGATCACCATTGCGATTGAAGAAGGCTTGATTCACCCCAAAACACCCGGTTTTCTTCGGATGGAAGCCCCAGCCGGCTTGGTTTTGGTAGAATACCTTCAAGAGGGAAATAAGGTGAAATCGGTCAAATTGACCAACGTAAAAAGTTACCTCGCTGCAGAGAATCTTGACATCGAAATCGAGGAATTGGGTACCCTTAAAGTAGATGTTGCCTATGGAGGCAACTTCTATTGCATCGTCGATCCGCAGGAAAACTTCCCAGGAATTGAGCACTTCAAAGCGGAGCAGCTCATCTCCATGGCTCGAAATCTCCGACAAAAAATGAACGAGCGCTACGACTTTGTACATCCCGAGCACGAGCGAATTAGAGGCCTTTCTCATGTACTTTGGACCGGAAAAACCCTCGATCCTAGCAGCACTGCACGCAATGCCGTGTTCTACGGAGACAAAGCCATTGACCGCTCCCCCTGTGGCACGGGCACCTCAGCACGAATGGCGCAATGGTATGCCAAAGGCTGGTTGAAGCCTGGAGACGAGTTTATCCACGAAAGCTTTATCGGATCGAAGTTTATCGGAAGGATCGAGGAAGAAACCACGATAGGAGGAAAACCCGCCATCGTACCCAGTATCGAAGGCTGGGCGAAAGTCTATGGCTACAATACGATCATCCTAGACGAGGACGATCCCTACGTGCATGGATTCCAAGTGATTTAAGAACCAACCTTTGAGGTTTTAAAACCTCGAAGGTTTAATCAAATTCTAATCCTTCGAAGTCTGAAGGACCGCAAAGGATAAACCAAAACCTTCGAGGTCTAGAAGACCTCAAAGGTTAAAAGCATCTTTTATGAAACCAACCCTTGTAATCGGCGGTGGAATCGTCGGTTTATTTACTGCCTATTTCCTTCAAAAAGAAGGAGTCGAGGTAACCGTAATCGACCGGACGGACTTGAAGGACAACTGTTCCACAGGCAATGCCGGCATGATCGTGCCGAGCCACATCATCCCTCTAGCTGCGCCTGGAATGATTAGCAAAGGCATTTCTTGGATGTTTTCTTCCAAAAGCCCTTTCTACATCCACCCACGCCTGGATTTTAAACTGGCCCAATGGTGCCTGCTCTTCTTCAAGGCGGCCACTCCCAGCCAGGTCAACAAGGCGATTCCTTACCTCAAAAACATCAGCCTACTCAGCAAGGCATTGTACCAGGAGTTTCGTCAGGAGCACCCTGAATCTTCCATTGCTTTGGTAGAAAAGGGCCTCATGATGGCCTACCAAACCGAATCCATGGAAAAAGAGGAGGTGGAGTTTGCCCATTTAGCACGAAAATATGGGCTAGATGCAGAGATTCTTACCCCTGAAGACCTCAAACGAATAGAGCCCAACCTACACCTGAAGGCGCGAGGTGCCGTCCTATTCCCAGGAGATGCACACCTAGATCCAGGAGCCTTGTACAGCTTTTTGAAGAGCTACCTGGAAAAGAAAGGGGTGAAGTTCCTCACCGAAACCCAAGTGCTCGGTTTTGAAAAATCAGGCAGCACCGTTCAAGCGGTTCTTACAGACAAAGGAAAAATCGACTGTGAGAAAATTCTCCTTTGTGGTGGATCCTGGTCAGGAGAACTCGCCCGCATGCTCCAATTCTCCCTTCCAATGATGGGCGGAAAAGGCTATTCCTTCATTCAAAAAAATAAGCCCGAAATTCTTCAGGCCACCATCCTTACCGAACAAAAAGTAGCCGTAAGCCCCTACGGAGACACAATCCGATTTGGTGGCACCATGGAAATTGCAGGCACCAATCAGTCTATCAATAAAAATCGGGTGAAGGGCATTTTTGAAGCCATCAATCGCTACTATCCTGACTTTGAGGCCTCTTTCCCCGAGGACGGACAGATCTGGAAAGGTCTACGCCCCTGCTCTCCTGATGGCCTTCCCTACATTGGATTTGCACCCAACTATTCCAACGTGCTGGTAGGAAGTGGGCATTCCATGATGGGAATTTCGCTAGCTCCTGCCACAGGCAAAATCCTAGCAGAGCTGCACCAACAGAAAGACACCTCCATGGAAATCAAGGGATTTGAGGTGGGAAGGTATGCCTAACTTGTACGCTTAAATGAACAAGGTTCCCAGGGAAAATTACCTTCAAGTGGCAAGGAATTCAGCTACAAAAACTACTTTTAGGGCATGATGCGATTCTTTCCCTTAGCCTTTCTTGTCCTAGTTTGTTTTGCCTGTGAAACCAATTGGCTACCTAAGCCTCCGGGGTACAACCGCATCGATCTGCCTAGACACGAGTACAGCACATTGGAGGAAGGCTATCCCTATCAGTTTGATTTTTCTACACAGAGCCAGGTGGAAGCAGATTCCTTCAACCTCACTGAAAAAGATTGGATCAATCTGAACTACAAAAAACTGGGGGCCAAGGTTCACCTGACCTACAAAAAAATTGACCAAAACACCGATTTCAAGGCACTATCCAACGACGCTTTTAACCTGACTGCCAAGCATCAAATTAAAGCTTACGGCATCGAAGAAGTAGTGTTACTCACCCCGAATGGGTACTCGGCAGTAGTGGCCGAACTCACGGGAGAAGTTCCTACCCAATTTCAGTTTTTTGTGACCGACTCCACCTCCCATTTTCTTAGAGGAGCTCTGTACTTCAATACCGCCCTCAAAAACGATTCCTTAGCACCCGTCATAGAATACATCAAGATTGATCTGGCTCACCTGATCAATACGGTCAACTTTGAAAAGAAGGTAGGAAACTAAAAAAGAGGGAAGGGAGAAAAAAAATAACTCCCTCCACCAACTCATCAAGAGTCACTAGAGGGAGTTGAAATCAATTCAAAAGGACTACTTAGGAATTTAACTTTTTCCAAGAAAGCAAGATAAACAAGCCCCCTGCTACGGCAATGGCTCCTGCAATCACCCCTTGGGCAATCTCTCCATAAATGAAAAATCCGGTGGAAAACAAGGCAGCATAGACCATGACCGTGCCCACGAGCATCAGGCCAATCTCCATTCCCAGTCTTCCTTTTTCTTGCTTTTCCGCAGGAAAGCGATCCAAAACCGCCTTCCATCCTAGCGATGCAGGTTGAACTTTTCGGTAAAAGGAAAGCAAGACCTCGTCTTTTTCGGGCTGGGTGAGGAAGGTTACGATCAACCAGCCTACCGTAGTGATGGATACCGAATAGACCAATTTGAGGTAGGAAGCCTCTACTGGAATATCAATCCAACCCACTTTAGGATTGATGACTTCAAAGAAGATCGCAACGGCAAAGGAGATGGCCATGGCAGAAATTTCCGTGTAGGCATTGATTCTCCACCAAAACCAACGCAGAATAAAGATTAAGCCCGTACCTGCTCCAATTTGAAGTAAAATCTCAAAGGCGGACAAAGCCGAAGAAAGTGCCAAAGCCAAAATAGAGGATAAGACCATTAGCACCACAGTAGAAATTCTTCCTACACCTACTAACTCCTTGTCACTTGCTTCAGGCTTGACAAAGCGCAAGTAAAAATCATTTACCACGTAACTCGACCCCCAGTTGAGGTGCGTAGAAAGGGTGGACATAACCGCTGCAATCAAAGATGCCAAGACGATTCCAA
Source organism: Algoriphagus sp. (assembly GCA_023653075.1). Lineage (GTDB taxonomy): Bacteria > Bacteroidota > Bacteroidia > Cytophagales > Cyclobacteriaceae > Algoriphagus. The sequence goes on along the minus strand of JAMNXQ010000035.1, from coordinate 8,601 downwards.
CCATTCCTGTAGGAAGGAAAGAAAGCATGGCAGGATAGGCCAAATCATCCCCTATCTTGTCCGCAGGAATATGAGGAAATGCCACCTGCAAATCAGCGACGGTAGGGAAGACCACCAAAGAACCTAGAGCTACAATAATCCAAGGCCAGGGTCTTAAAGCATAATGGGCAATATTAAAGAAAAGGGTGGCACCTATCGCATTTTTCTCATCCTTAGCAGACAGCATGCGCTGGGCAATGTATCCTCCTCCTCCAGGCTCCGCTCCAGGATACCAGGTAGCCCACCATTGAATAGCGATTGGCATGATAAAGAGCGGAATATAGATGTTAGGGTCGGTAAAATCTGGAACAAAGTCCAACTTGGTCGCTACCACCTCATGACTGAGCAACTGCTGAAGCGAACCAATTTCAGGCAGTTCCAGCACATAATAAGCTGCCCCAAAGGAACCAATCATCGCAATAAAAAACTGGAAAAAGTCGGTCAATAATACTCCTTTTAATCCTCCAAAAGAGGAGTAAACTACGGTTACGACTGAAGCGATAAGCAAGGTTTGAATGGGAGACATCCCCAGCATTACCCCACCAATCTTGATGGCTGCAAGGGAAACTGTCGCCATGATGACTACATTAAAAAATACGCCTAAGTAAATAGCTCGGAAGGCACGCAAAAAAGCCGCTCCCTTGCCTGAATAGCGCATTTCATAGAACTCTAAATCCGTAGTAGCCTCGGATCTTCTCCACAACTTCGCATAGACAAAGACAGTCAACATCCCAGTGAGCAAAAAGGCCCACCAGGCCCAGTTGCCAGCCACCCCATTTTTTCGAACGATGTCTGTCACTAAGTTGGGTGTGTCAGCCGAAAAGGTGGTCGCCACCATGGACACTCCCAAAAGCCACCAGGGCATGTTCCTTCCAGATAAAAAGAATTCCTTGGCCGAGCTGCCAGCTGTTTTGGCAGAGGCTAGACCGATCACCAAAGAAATAACAAAGAAGGCTGCAATAATGCCCCAATCTAAAGCGGTTACATTCATGGAATTTTGGGTTAATTGAACTGACAATAAACAAAAATATTTGGTGAAGACCACGGGGCTTTTTCAATTTTTTTCTTGATCCACCCCTACGAAAATTCTCTTCAATTTTTTCCAAATCTTTCCGCCTCCTATCGATTGCTTCATTTCTTTCCTATTTTCGTCCCATGTTTGATGCGCTCGCCACCGCCCTGAAGCAGGCCTACCCCCAGTTTATAGATGCTCCCTTGACTCTTTCTCCTTTTGGGGAAGGACTGATCCACGAAACCCTTTTGCTCCGTCAATCGGACAACAAGTGGATTCTTCAAGGATTCAATGCATCCGTATTCCGTTTTCCAGAACGCATTGCGCACAACCTCCACCTACTATCCAAGCACCTCAATCAATCCCCACTACCCTTCGAACTTCCCCTTCCTTTACTCACACGAGAAGGAAAAGGACTTGCTGCCATTGAAGGAAAGCAGTACCGCCTCTTTGACTTTGTCCAGGGCACTACCCTACAACAAGTGCAGCAACCCGCACAAGCCAGGATGGCTGCTCAGGCTTATGGGAAGTTCGCCGCCTGGGCCTCCCCACTCCCAGCAGCTGCATTTGAGGAGACCATTCCCAACTTTCACCGCCTAGACTTGCGCTATGCGCGATTGAAAGAGGTTGCTCAAGACCTGCCTTCCTTGCCTGAAGAGGAACAGGGCCTCCTGGAAGGCTACCTGGCACAGCAGCCTTTGATTGACTACTACTTGAAGCAACTTGCTCAGTTGCCCCTTCGGGTAATGCACAACGACACGAAAATCAACAACCTGATTTTTGCTCCTTCCCTTGAAAAGGTAGAAGCCTTAGTGGATTTGGATACCCTGATGGGAGGCTACCTGATGTACGATTTTGGGGATCTGGTCCGAACTGTTGCTTGCAGCCTACCCGAAACGAGCACCGAGTGGAATCAGATTCAGGTCATTCCGGAACTAGTTGAAGAGTTGCTTTCGGGCTACCTAGAAGGCTTGGAAGGAGCACTTTCTGCTGAGGAAAAGGATTCCCTTTTGTTTGGCGGAGAGATCATGACCTTGATCATGGGTCTACGCTTTTTGACCGACCACCTCGAAGGAAATGTCTACTACCGGGTCACTTACCCCCTTCAAAACCTCCACCGTGCGAAAAATCAGTTGGCATTGCTCCAAAGTCAGCAGGCATACCGCACACGTTTTGCTCAATTCGCTGCACAATTGTAGGAGACAAGTAGGAGTCAATCCTGAATTTTTCCTTTCCGACAATTTCCGGCAAAGTCTTGGCAAAATCCAAGGTCCTGCGGTAACTTGCTCTACCCAAAAAAAGAAGCCTTGTCTACCATCTTTGATACCCGCATCGAATACCTCAAAGGGGTTGGCCCACAGAAGGCCGAACTTTTGAATAAGGAGCTGGGTATTTTCACCTATGGGGACCTGCTGCAGCACTATCCTTTTCGCTACGAGGACCGCAGCACTTTTTTGAAAATCAAGGACCTCCACGAGGAATTGGAGCATGTCCAAGTGATTGCCCGAATCAAAAGCATTGACTTGGTCGGGATGGGTTCCAAAAAACGACTGGTGGCGGTAGTGGCAGACGATACAGGAGAAATGGAGATGACCTGGTTTAAAGGCATCACTTGGGTTCAAAAAAAATTGCCCCTTGGCGCCTCCTATATTTTCTTGGGCAAGCCGGCCCTGTTTGGTCGGAAATGGAGCATGGCCCACCCGGAGATGGAGCCGATTACCACGGCAAATGAAGCCCGAAATAAATTTCAGCCGGTCTACTCCACCACCGAGAAACTGAGGGCCCGATTTCTAGATTCAAGAGGCATTTCCCGCATTCTCGAACAATTGCTCCCGCTAGTCTACCCACAGGTGCAAGAAACCTTGTCTCCGGGGATTCTGGATCAGTACCGCCTGATGGGAAAAAAGGAAGCCATCCGACAAATTCACTTCCCCAGCAGCCCGGAGGGACTTTCCCAGGGACGCAAGCGCTTGAAATTTGAGGAGTTTTTTTACCTCCAATTGCGATTACTTACCTTGAAAGTAACCCGGACGGAAAAATCTCTTGGGCAGGTCCTAGGATCCACCCAACTGCTAACTGACTTCTACACCCAACACCTCCCTTTTGAACTGACCAATGCGCAGAAGCGGGTGATTCGAGAAATTTTTGGGGACATGCGCTCCGGAAAACAGATGAACCGTCTGATTCAAGGTGATGTGGGAAGTGGGAAAACCATGGTCGCATTCATCAGCATGCTCCTAGCGATCGGCTCAGGAGCGCAAACCTGCTTGATGGCCCCCACCGAAATTCTGGCCAACCAGCACTACGAAGGCTTACGCCACTTTGCTACTTCCATGGGCCTGCAGATAGCCTTACTTACCGGCTCCACCAAAAAAGCCGCTCGCAAAGTCTTGCATGAAGCCCTTGAATCTGGGGAATTGACCCTCCTAGTTGGAACGCATGCCCTTTTGGAAGAGGTCGTTCAATTCAAAAACCTGGGCTTGGCAATTGTCGATGAACAGCATCGATTTGGAGTAGCCCAACGGGCCAAATTGTGGGCAAAAAACGAACAGTACCAACCCCATGTGCTCGTCATGACGGCTACCCCTATTCCTCGTACCTTGGCCATGACCTTGTATGGGGACCTAGAGGTCTCCGTAATTGACGAACTTCCTGCCGGGCGGAAGCCCATCCAAACGGTGCACCGCTACGACAAGGATCGCCTCAAGGTCTTTGGTTTTATGCAGGAGGAAATCAAAAAAGGTCGGCAGGTGTACATCGTCTATCCACTGATCGAAGAGTCCCAAAGCCTGGACCTTAAAAATCTTATGGATGGCTACGAAAGCATTGCGCGGGCATTTCCGCAAGTTCCGCTAAGCATCGTCCATGGGGGCATGAAAGCCGAAGACAAGGATTACGAGATGCAGCGATTTGTGAAAGGGCAAACAAAAATCATGGTGGCTACTACCGTGATTGAAGTTGGGGTCAATGTACCCAATGCTTCGGTGATGATCATTGAAAATGCAGAACGATTTGGACTCTCCCAATTGCATCAACTGCGAGGCAGGGTGGGACGAGGTGCCGAACAGAGTTACTGCATCCTGATGAGCAAGTACGAGCTCAGCCGGGATTCCCGCATTCGCTTGGAAACGATGGTACGCACCAACGACGGTTTTGAAATCGCAGACGTCGACTTGCGCCTTCGTGGTCCGGGTGACCTGATGGGGACCCAGCAAAGTGGCATCACTGACCTCTTGATAGCTGACTTGAGTAAAGACGCTCCACTCCTCATTTTAGCACGGGATGCTGCGCAGCAAGTGTTGGCAGCGGATCCTACTTTGGAAAATCCGGAACACTTCGCTATCCTTCGGCAGGTACGGCAGCAAAAAAAGACTGCTGTAAACTGGAGCCGAATTAGCTAAAAATAAGGCTCTTATTTTTTTCGAATAAAAATTCCACCAATCCGCTTCACCAATTGCTTTTCCTTTTCCCAAAAGAATCGAAACTGACCAAAAATAAAGCCATAGATCAACAGCATAATTTGGTACAAGGGCAGCACCAGCAGTAGGTATGCGAGGGTGTTCATAAATCCTCCACCTCTTTCGATGCCAAAAAAAGCAAGGATCGGATTTTTGATCAGTAAGATGGTAGTTCCTGTACAGGCAAAAACAAGCAACACCAAAAGCACTTGGGTAAGGCTTTTGAGCTGCCATTTGCTTTGCAGACGCTGCAGAAATCCAGGTTTGGGCTCAGTCATTTTTCTAGCAAATTACCAGGTAAATACGCCTTCATTGAGGCTTTTGAGTGCCTGCACCTTGTATTGGGCATCGATCAAGATGGATACATTGTGTTTGCTTCCTCCAAAGGACACCATGCGAACGGGAATATCCACCAGCGAATCCATGACCGACTGGATCGTCCCCTTCGTTTCCGCTACCTGATTGCCTACCACGCAGACAATCGCCTGATTGGAATCCACCTCCACGGTACCAAAACGGCGTAGCTCTTCTACGATTTGCTCCAAATGGCTCAAGTCATCAATGGTCACAGAGACGGCTACCTCAGAGGTAGTAATCATGTCGATTGGAGTCTTAAAGGATTCGAAGACTTCGAAGATGCGGCGCAAAAATCCGTAAGCCAAAAGCATTCGAGAGGATTTGATCTTGATGGCTGTGATGCCATCCTTGGCCGCAATAGCTTTTACCCCCGTTTCTGCCACCTCTGCTTTAATTAATGTTCCTGGGGCAGCAGGATCCATGGTATTCAAAAGCCGTACTGGCACATTGTGCAGTTGGGCTGGCCAAATGGAAGCAGGGTGCAGGATTTTGGCTCCAAAGTAGGCCAACTCTGCCGCCTCGTCAAAGGACATCTCTGCAATGGGTCGGGTTCGATCTACCACGCGTGGATCATTGTTGTGCATGCCATCAATGTCGGTCCAAATCTCGCATACCGATGCCTGTATGGCTGCAGCTACAAGGGAAGCGGTATAGTCACTGCCGCCACGCTTTAAGTTGTCTACCTCGTTGCGGTGGTTTTTACAGATATAGCCTTGAGTGATGAAGAGGCGCTGATCGGAATGCTGGGCAAGTATGGCTTTCAATCGCTCCGAAATTTTCCCCAGCTCCGGCTCGGAATTTTCATCTATGCTCATGAAATCCAAAGCCGACAACAACACGGAGGAAATCCCCAGCTCTTCCAACAGGGCATGAAATAGTTTGGTCGAAAGCAATTCACCTTGAGCTAAGATATCCCGTTGAATCGCTTCGTTGAATGAGATTTTGAGTAGGATATTCAGGAATTCAAAGTGCTCCTTCAGAATCTCCTCTGCCTTTGATCTGGCGGATGGGCTAGCCAATAGTTCAGGGTAAAAATTCAGATAATGGGCATGCAGGGTATCGATTCGCTCCTTGGCAAGCACTTTATCGGCAGCGGCCAAAGCTTCCCCGATGCCAACCAAGGCGTTGGTCGTCCCAGATAGGGCAGAAAGCACCACTAAAGTCGGCTCTGTGCTTCGGGTGATCAAGTCCTTCACTTGATGCATCCGTTCGGGACGTCCCACGGAGGTCCCTCCAAACTTCATTATTTTCACGAGTAAATCAGTTGAATAGGTTTGTTAGAATCCAAGCATTTTGATGGCCGTAATGGCGGCCTCATCTCCCTTGTTGCCATGCTTTCCTCCCGCTCGGTCAAGGGCTTGCTGCTGGGTGTTGGGGGTGAGGACCCCAAAAATGACTGGTTTATTGTATTTCAAACTTACTTGGGTGATCCCATGTGCCACTGCATCACAGATAAAATCAAAGTGGCGGGTCTCCCCTTGAATCACACATCCCAGGCATATCACTGCATCGATCTGCTCATCTTGCGCACACCACTGGGCGGCTAGTGAAAGCTCGAAGGATCCAGGAACCTGCTTGCGAAGGATGTTTTTGGGATTCACGCCATGCTGAACTAGGGTTTCATAGGCTCCAGAATACAAGGATTCAGTAACCTCCGCGTTCCATTCGGAGACCACTACCGCAAAACGCTTTTTGGAAACATCAATCAAGTTATGGGAGCTGTAGTCGCTGAGGTTTTTTAAGGAACTGGCCATAGGAAAGGATTTGGGGAAATGGGGTTAAAACAAAAAAGAGTAAGACACCATGCGCCTTACTCTTCTAGTATACTTTAAATAAGCATTACTTAGCGGCAAGGCCTTCCAAGCGTGCTTTATGTTTTCGTGCTGCAGCAAATTCGAAAGACTCGTAGTATTTCTCTTCGATCTCTGTGTAAGTCTTGATTGCGTCTTCGATCTTACCTGCTTCCTCTTGAGCTACCGCAAGTTTAGCCAAGTACTTTGGAGACATGAACTTGTTTTCGTTTGTACGAGCAGCTTTGGTGTACTGCGCGATCGCCTCTTCGGTCTTGCCTAGCTCTAAGTTGGCATCACCAACCAAGGAATACGCCTTTGCTTGTACTAAGTAGTCGTCAGAAGAAAACTCTTCAAGGTGCGTCAAAGCATCATCAAATTTTTTCTGAGAAAGGTAGATTGAACCCGTGTAGAAATGGGCCAAGTTGGCCGCATCCGTACGTGGATAGCTCTCAATGATGTTCAAGAAGCCTTTGTTGATCCCATCACCATTCAGTGCGAAGTCCACGCTGTCTTGTTCAAAGAAATAAACTGCCTGAAACATTTCAGCCTGAGCTTTTTCGTTTTGTTGTTGGGTATTGTACTGGAAAAACAGAACTCCTCCAATCAATACTATAGCTACTGCAAGTACTCCTGCTAGTATTTTGCTGTTACTTTTCAAAAAATCCTCTCCAGGAACTAACTTCTCTGCAATTACTTCAGGGTTTTCGATGAGTTCGTTTTGGTCTGATTTTTTTGTTTCTTTCTTAGCCATGTTGCTCAAATTTCGGTCGCAAATATACGGTTTTTATCGATTACACAAGCAGTCCCTGTGTGGCCTTCGCGGCGCTTATTCCATTACAAAAGGATAGTCTTCCTGAACGTACACGTCCTTGAAGGCATCCATACCATCTGGCCAAGGAGACTCTTCGGCAAATTTTACCGCCTCATCCACTTGAGTTTTTACTTTTTTGTTGATCGCTTCGATTTCCGCTTCGGTCATCAATTCATTTTCAAGAATGGTAGCAAGTACTTGCTCGATTGGATCGCGCTGCTTGTATTCCTCTACTTCTTCCTTGCTGCGGTATTTCTGCGGATCAGACATGGAGTGTCCTTTGAATCGGTAGGTTCTAAATTCCAAAAGTGTAGGTCCATCGCCTCGACGAGCTCGAGCGGCTGCTTCAGCTACTGCCTCGTGGACGGCCTCTACATTCATTCCATCTACTGGGAAGGAAGGCATGTCGTAAGCCTCTCCAATTTTATACAATTCGGTCACATTGGAGGTACGCGCTACGGAAGTTCCCATGGCATAGCCATTATTTTCAATCACAAAAATAACTGGGGTCTTGTAGATCATGGCTAGGTTGAAGGCCTCATGGACTGCACCTTGACGCACTGCACCATCCCCCATCTTCGCGATGCATAGATTTTTAGTGCCTGCATATTTTTCAGCGAAGGCTACGCCCAAACCCATCGGGATCTGTGCACCTACAATTCCATGGCCACCTAGGAAATTTCGTTCCTTATCAAAAATGTGCATGGAGCCCCCTTTCCCTTTGGTGGTTCCGGTAGCTTTGCCATACAATTCAGCCATAATAGCTCCAGGGTCGGTACCCAAACCTAGTGGATGGGCATGGCAACGGTAAGCCGTAATCCATTTGTCGTCTTTGGTCAATGCAGTGATCGCGCCAGAAGCGCAAGCCTCTTGACCGATGTATAGGTGACAAAATCCTCTGATCTTCTGTTGGCCATACAATTGACCTGCTTTTTCCTCAAAACGCCGCATTAAAAGCATGCTTTCGTACCAATACGCGTACGTCTCTTTGGAGTAGTTTACCTTGGTCTTTGCCGCTGCAGTTTTCTTTGCCATAGGGTACTGATCAAAATGTGCTATTTTAGGCCTCAAATATACTAATCCCGACCTAAAAATTAGGATGCAAAGCAAATAATTCGCCGTTCACATGAT
>JAMNXQ010000034.1 GCA_023653075.1 Algoriphagus sp. | reverse complement strand
TCAGCTGGTTGGTCGTGTAGTCTTTAAAGACTATATTCGTGTCTTGTTTTTGCACACCTCAAGATAACAATTTTGAGTTAAACAAGAAAGGCTAGCCGAGAAATCGACTAGCCTTCTAATTTTAAGAGACTTTTGAGACAGCCTCTTTTATTTCTTTAAAATCAAACTTGAATTCGGAGGTAGGAACATGGCTCCTTGCTTAACCGTCACCCCCTCCGTGGCATAAATCGAGTATTTAAATCCTTCAGGGATTTGAAATTCCATACCTTTGCTACCCAAGTGATGCACCACTAACAATTCCTGATCGGCAGTTTGGCGAATAAAAGCCATCACTGACTTAGGATAGGATTGCATAACCGACTCCAGGCTACCTATTGCCAAGGCGGGATTGGATTGACGCAAAGCAATCACTTTTTTGTAATGGTTAAAATAGCTGTTTGGGTCCAAGCGTTGTTGAGCCAAGGGCGTCACGGTCGCATCTGTGCTGTATTGAGGAACAATCCAGCTGGCTCTACCGGAATCATTTTCTTTTTTATCCCAAAGAAAAGGCTCACGGATTTGTTCGTCAGGCTTCAGCCCAAGCATTCCAATTTCTTCCCCATAGTATAAGTACGGGGCTCCAGGAAGGGTCATCAAAATCACTAAGGCCTGCTTGTACTTGGCAGGATCCTTCTTCAAGTCATTCAACAAGCGTGGCTGATCGTGATTGGAGGAAAAGGTAGCGTCGATAAAATCAGGCGTAATCCCTTGATAAAAATCGAGTACCTCTTTTTGCTTTTGATAAAGCAGCTGCCCGTTCTCGGTATTTAAAGCCTCTATCATCGTGTAATGCAAGTCGAAATTGAATAAGGCTGGTAAACCTGGGAGGTAGGGTGCAACAATTTCTTTTTTATCGTAAACCTCGCCTACCAAATAGATATCGGGCTTGAAGGCCTCCATTTCTCGGCGAAACTCCTTCCAGAATGCATGATTATCAAGTGGACGATCGTCTGGGAAAATATGTTTGGCTGCATCCAATCGAAACCCATCTACCCCCACTTCTTCTAACCAAAATTTGCCAATCGAAACGATTTCTTCACGCACCTTGGGTGAATCAAAGTTGAGGTCAGGCATACCCCCCCAGAAAAATCCATAATAGTAATCTTGGCCATGGCCTGGGTCATGCCATTGCCGAATGTTATCAGAATCCAAGGTGACCGTTTTCTTAGTCAAATAGGAAGCAATGGTATCCTTCTGCGCCCATACATAGTAATCTCGGTAAGGATTTTCACGACCTGATTTAGAAGCTAAAAACCAGGGATGATCGCTTCCGGTATGGTTGATAATCATGTCGATGACCACCTTGATGTCACGGGCATGGGCCTCATCTAGCAGTCGCTTGAAATCAGCCATCGTGCCATAATCTGGGTGTACCGCCTTGTAATCGGTCACATCGTATTTATGGTAAGTGGGCGAGGGCATAATTGGCATAAACCAGATCGCATTGGCACCCAACTCCTTGATGTAATCCAATTTCTCAGTTACCCCATTGAAATCCCCAATCCCATCGCCATTGCTGTCATTGAAGGACTGCACAAAAATCTCATAGGTCAGCCCTGCCTTTGGCCAGTAATTCTTGGCCTGTTGGGCTTCAACTTGGGTAAGTGTAAGCTGCAGGAGCAAAACTGCCAGCAAACTAAATACGATCTGTTTTTTCATAGTGATGTAAAGAAAAGAAAAAGTCACCTGTACAAGTGACTTTTTCAGAATTTAGGAATTGATTTTATCACTACTCATCCAACCTACCTCTTTTGGGAGTAGGTGAAAGTGCAATGAATTAATTGCGATTCACTGCATTCAGCATATCGAAAGCAAGCTCAAGACGCTTTACAAAGTTCTCCTCCCCTTTGCGCAACCATACACGTGGGTCGTAATACTTCTTATTTGGGCTATCTGGACCTTCTGGATTTCCCAACTGGCTTTGAAGATAGCCTTCATTTTTCTTGTAATAGTTTAAGATGCCTTCCCACATGGCCCACTGCATATCGGTATCGATATTCATTTTGATCGATCCGTAGCTATTGGCCTCGCGAATCTCTTCTACCGAGGAGCCAGAACCACCATGGAACACAAAGTTGAGCGGCTTGCCCGTTGTGCCAAAGTTTTTGTTGATGTACTCCTGAGAATTTTTAAGGATGATTGGCTTCAAACTTACATTACCTGGCTTGTAGACCCCATGCACATTCCCGAAGGCTGCAGCAATGGTAAACAAGTCCCCAATTTCTTTCAAATGACTGTAAGCATAGGCCACTTCCTCAGGCTGAGTATACAATTTGGAGGAATCCACATCCGAATTATCTACACCATCTTCTTCACCACCTGTTACGCCCAATTCGATCTCAATCGCCATATCCAACTTCACAAATTCACGGAAGTAGGAAGCAGAAATCTCAATGTTCTCGTGTAAAGGCTCTTCGGAAAGGTCCAGCATGTGCGAGCTAAACAAAGGTCTCTTGTATGCTTGGTGGTAGGCTTTGCCCGCTTCGAGTAGCCCATCGATCCAAGGGAGCAACTTTAGCGCAGCGTGGTCGGTATGCAGGATTACGGGTACTCCATAAGCCTCGGCCATTTGATGTACGTGGTGTGCTCCAGAGATACCCCCCGCGATACTTGCTTGCTGCTTGTCGTTGGGTAGACCTTTACCTGCAAAAAATTGTGCTCCCCCATTTGAAAATTGGATGATCACAGGTGAGTTTACCTTTTTGGCTGTTTCCAAAACGGCATTGACTGAGTTGCTGTTAATTACATTAACAGCAGGCAAGGCAAACTCATTTTCCTTGGCATAAGCCAATAAATCGCGAAGTTCACTTCCGTACTTTACTCCAGGTTTAAATTTCATAGTGTGCTTAGGTTTGATTACTGCTTGATAAAGCGCTTGTGTAGTATGCGCCGACTATCAAATGCTTCAAAGATATATATCCCGGGTTGAATTCCAGCTAAATCCAGCCCTAAAATCAATAGATTGGAATTCCCTTTTCCTTCAACGATTACCCTTCCCGTCACATCTAGGACCCGGTATTCTGCTCCCTTCATTTCTTTGGGTAATTCCACCACCAAACTTGGGCGAGTAGGATTGGTTGAAAAGGGTAAATTTTTAAATCAGGATAGATTGCCAGTTTACAGCTGGAAAAAGGAGCTTGGAACTCAGTATAACTAATTTTTCTGATTATCCCCTTTCCACCAGCACTGAAAGAAAATCAAGTTTGTAGTTCACTTGGGTTAGCTGTGGTCCGTGGACTGTCGTCTGTTGAGGATTAGCTGCAGTGAATAACACTTCTGTTAAACCAATGTTAGGACTGCGGATAATCCTACTGATTTTTTATCCTAGCTAATCGTTTCTAACTTCGCAAGGTTCCAAATAGGAATTCATACAAGCATTACGGATGAACGATAGCAATACCACCTCCACGAATTCACGAAATTCTTTTCGCCATCAAGCCTTTGGGAAGGTTTTGACATGGACCAAAACTCCCAATGGGCTAAGCGGAAGCAGTGATTTTGCAAACTTTAAACTTACCGTCTTCGAAACTGGAATCGTCCGCGTGCAAGCGAGCAAATTTGAGTCCTTTGAATCCAATCCTTACTCGGTAGTTGTTCAGCCTAAATCCATTGATTATAATCTGGAAGAGTTTGAAGATAAGTTGATTTTGAGTACCGGCATCCTTCGTGTAGTAATCAACCTCCAGTCTTTTTCACTTGCTTTCTTTGATCAACACAACAAGCTCCTCAACCAAGACGATTCCTTTGGCGTTGCTTGGATTGGAACGGAAGTCACTACCTACAAGAACCTTCAACCAAACGAAAAATTCATCGGTTTGGGTGAGAAAACGGGGAATCTCAACCGTTTTGGAAATGCCTATATCCACTGGAATACGGACTATTTTGCCTATGGAGTAGGCGATGATCCACTCTACCTAAGTATTCCATTTTACTTGGGAGTGCATCGTCAAGGACATTACGGCATTTTCTTAGACAACACGCACAAGTCCCTGTTCAACTTCGGAGCCTCCAACAATCGATTTACATCCTTCAGTGCCGAGGATGGGGACATGGATTATTACTTTTTCCACTATCCCAGCATTTCAGAAATCATTACGGCCTACACCTGGCTCACTGGTCGCATGCAGATGCCACCCAAGTGGGCATTGGGCTTTCAGCAATGCCGCTATTCCTACTACCCAGAATCCGAAGTCTATGCTGTTGCACAGGCCTTCCGAGATAAAAAAATGCCGGCAGATGTCATCTACTTGGACATCCACCACATGGAAGCCTACAAGGTATTTACCTTTGATGGTGAAAAATTCCCCAATCCAAAGGCCATGATTACTCGGTTGAAGGAGAAAGGATTTAAGGTGGTGGTCATTCTTGATCCAGGCATCAAAACGGAGGAGAGCTATTCCCCCTTTCGTGAAGGTTTGGAACAAGGGCTATTTGTCAACTATCCAGACGGCAAGACCTACGAAGCACAAGTTTGGCCGGGATGGTGCGCCTTTCCTGACTTTACCAAGCCAGCTACTCGCTCTTGGTGGGAGGAAAAAATGGCCTTCTACACCGAAGCAGGTGTCGATGGGTTCTGGACAGACATGAATGAGCCTGCCTCTTGGGGTCAATGCACACCCAACTTGTTGGAGTTTGATTTTGAGGGAGAAAAAGCCTCGCACCGCAAAGCAAGGAATGTATTTGGCATGCAGATGGCCCGTAGTACGCAAGCGGGTGCAGGTAAACAGGCTCCTAAAAAACGTCCTTTTGTGCTGACAAGATCTGGATTTGCAGGCATTCAACGCTTTGCAGCTGCCTGGACCGGAGACAATGTCGCCTCAGAGGAGCACATGCTTGCAGGCATTCGATTGGTCAATAGTCTCGGCATGAGCGGCATATCTTTTGCAGGCTACGATGTAGGTGGCTTTGCTGGAGAGGCTAGCAAAGGGCTTTTTGCACGATGGATGAGTATCGCTGCTTTTTCACCCTTGTACCGAGCCCATTCCATGATCAACACCAAGGATGCAGAGCCTTGGGCATTTGGAGAAGAGGTAGAGGAAATTAGCCGTAACTATTTGAATTTTAGGTACTCCTTACTTCCTACTATTTACAGTGCATTCCACCAAAGCACCCAAAATGGGCTTCCGCTAGCTGCCTCCTTAGCCATCCACTATCCTCAGGACGAGACAATCTACCAAACGGCTTTCCAAAACGAATATTTGTTTTGCAACAGCTTTCTAGTAGCTCCCGTAGAAAGCTTCCGAGAAATCAGCAAGGTGTATCTCCCCCAAGGAGAATGGTACTATTTGTACACGGATCAAAAACACCAGGGAGGTCAAGTCATCTACCAAGATTCCCCGCTCAACTACCTGCCAGTCTTTGTGCACGCAGGGAAAATAGTTGCGCAGCAATCCCCTACCCAGCATACCGAAATGGCTCCTGACAGCACCTTGAACCTCCACTTGTATCGAGGCAGCACGGGATCTACCTACATCCATTACGAAGATGCAGGTGAAGGATTGGGCTACCTAGAAGGTGAATTTTTCAGTCGAGAAATTCAGTATCAACCAGAAAATGGTTCCCTGAAAATTGAGCAGGCAAAAGGTCAGCAATCGAGCCAATATGCCAAAATTCGACTCTTTTTCCATGGTTTTGAAAGGCCAAATCCACAGGTAAATGGAACCAAACAGGATTTAAAATCCACAAATTTTGCTTTCCTGGATAAATTAACCGAGTTTGATCCCTTGCCTGATCAAGTACATCCCTATTTCCAAATCAAGCAGCTTCCGTACATTGAATTCGCGCACACAGCAGCTGAACTGGAAATCAAAGGTTTGGATTAATACCTACTCATTTTTACTACCCCAACAATGACCCAAGAAAAAAAGAAGTTGAGTTTCTGGCAGATCTGGAACATGAGTTTTGGGTTTCTAGGGATTCAATTTGGATTTGCCCTACAGGGTGGATTCATGTCTCGTATCTTTCAAACTCTCGGCGCCGATAAAGATACCATCCCCTTTCTTTGGATAGCAGCCCCGCTGACCGGCCTCTTGGTTCAGCCAATCGTAGGTTATTTGAGTGATCGCACCTGGCATCCTCGGTTCGGGAGGAGAAAGCCTTTCTTTTTCCTTGGTGCTGTAATGAGTACCATTGCCCTGTTTTTTGCGCCCTATTCTTCAGCACTTTGGATGGCAGCAGGCGCACTTTGGATTCTAGATGCCTCCATCAATGTGGCTATGGAACCTTTTCGAGCCTTGGTGGCAGATAAACTCCCGGAGTCCCAGCGGTCCTATGGATTTGTGGTGCAAACCTTAATTATTGGAATCGGTACCTGGATTGCTTCCAACCTCCCTTGGTTGATGACCGAGCTCGGAGCAGCCAATACCGCTGCCCCAGGGGTAGTCCCGGATTCAGTCAAGTACGCATTCGGGATCGGCGCCTTCGTTCTGTTTACCTCCATCCTATTCACCATTCTCAAGACAGAAGAATACCCTCCAGAAGATCTTGATGCTTTTAAACGAGAAAAAGAAAGCAAAAAGGGCTTTTTAACAGGTGTAAAAGAGGTTTTCCAGCTGATAGTAACCATGCCCACGGTGATGAAACAGTTGGGCTTGGTGCAATTTTTCTCCTGGTTTGCCTTCTTCACCATGTGGAGCTTCGCGACACCTGCGATTACAGAACATATTTTTAAAGCTACCGATCCGAGTTCGGTCGCTTACAACAATGCAGCAGATCGAGTGGGCAATTACATGGGTACTTACGGCTTGGTTTCCATGTTTTTTGCCCTCATTCTTTCCCTAGTTGCCTCAAAAATCAAAATCAACCGAAAGCTCCTCCACCTATTCAGTCTATTCGCTGGGGGCTTTGGATTTATATTGATTTATTACGTGAGCGAACCCTGGATGCTGCATATCTGCTTTTCCTTAGTAGGCATCGCTTGGGCAAGTATACTTTCCATGCCCTATGCCATGCTTTCTGGATCAGTGGAACCTCAAAAAATGGGGACATACATGGGGATTTTCAACATGTTTATTGTGATTCCACAGATTATTGCCTCCTTGGGTGGGGTAAATTTCTTATACAAAATTCTCTTTGGGGAAGCAGTCATCAACACCATGCTACTCGCTGGAACCCTACTCCTAGTAGCTGGGTGTTGTAATCTGCTGATTAGTGACAAAAGTGCCACTCAGGATAACTAGACCCATTGAAAATCAAAAATCCAGAAGGAAATTTTTTCTATTGGATTTTTTAATCATTCTTCAAAACCTAACTCCTCGGTTAGGGAATTCAATTGGACTAGTTTAATCTCCCAACTTACTCCAATCCCATTCCTTGTTGATTTGAGATATGGCATGATGGGCTGTAAGGTCGTACTGGCAAGGTACAATGGAGATGTAATTGTTGGCAATTGCCCACTCGTCGTTGTCTTCCCCCTTATCGAAATTGACAAAATTACCAGCCATCCAGAAGTATTTTCTCCCCGTAGGATCAAAGCGCTCTACAAATTCTTCTTGCCACTTCGCATCTGCCTGTCTGCAGATTTTTACTCCTCGAATCTCCTCGTTTCGTTTGGGAGGAATATTCACATTCAACGCAATGCCTTTCGGAATGCCGTGTTCCAAAACTTGACCTGCAATTTTTTCCACCCATTCCTCCACATGGGAAAAATCTGCCTTTGAGGAGAAATCACAGAGGCTAAAACCGATCGATGGGTAACCCTCCAAAGCACCCTCGATGGCAGCAGACATGGTTCCAGAGTACAAAATAGAAATGGAGGTATTGGACCCGTGATTGATCCCGCTGACTACTAGGTCCGGCTTGCGGTCTTTGAGGACATGGTGCTTGGCTAGTTTAACGCAGTCCGCAGGAGTTCCGCTGGATTTGTAAGCTAGTACATCCTCAAAAATATCCTCTTCATAGAGTCGTAGCGTTTGCCCTATGGTAATCGCATGCCCCATGCCCGATTGAGGGCTATCTGGGGCGACCACTACTACCTCACCCAATTTCTTCATGACAGACACCAACACACGAATACCTTTGGAGGTAATGCCATCGTCATTGGAGACGAGAATTAAGGGTCTGGCCATGTTTAGTTGTTCTTTAAGTCGTTGTAATAGGCCGTAATCCGAAGCAGATCCCCGCGCTGGTCGTGTTCAAGGCGATTCTTTCGCATGTAGAGCTGCATTTCTTCGTCATACCCCGTAAGTAGGTCAAACAATTCTTTTTTCTTGCCACTGTAACGTTCCAATCGGCCATTTTTCAAAAAATAATAGGTAAAGGCCAAACGATAACCTGATACAGTCTGTGGCCCCCAAAAAGGATTCATCCCCATGCCTACCCAATTGTTCATCCCCCTATTGTCTGTGGCAATGTATTCCCGACAAAGCAAGGCAATGTGCTCCCCTTGGGTCAATACCTCAAAAAAGATGGGTGTTTCGTATTCTCCATTCGAAGCATAAGGAAGGCTGTAAAACTTTCGAATGCCCTCGTAAGTCTCATCGTAAATTTCAAAGCTTGCCACATTGGAGGCCGTAAACGTAATCACCGTCTCAGCTTGCAGCTGTACCAAATTGGTTTCCAAATCGTATTTCACCAACCCAGATGAACTACTTCCATCGGCCAAATTCAAAGTGCCTTTGTGCCATTTCTGGGAGGGGAATTGATTTCGGGTTTGCGCCAAGCTCAGGCTGGACAAACACACAAAAATCAAGAATAGGTATCGTTTCAAGTTTCGCATCAGGTATTCAAACGGAGTTGCTGGCTTCAAGTTTCTAAAATTTAGTTGCCAATTCTACCCCACTTATTTAAGAATGGTATGTCCCATTTTATCCCGCTTGGTTTGCAGGTATTTTTCATTGTGGGGATTGGGCTGAATTTCAATGGGAACTTGGTCCACAATCTCAAGCCCATAACCCAGCAATCCAACTCGCTTCTGAGGATTGTTGGAAATCAATCGAATCTTGGAGACCCCTAATTCCCGAAGGATCTGTGCGCCGACTCCGTAATCTCGACCATCCATTGGAAGACCAAGGGCCAAATTGGCCTGAACGGTATCCATACCCTCTTCTTGAAGTTTGTAGGCCTTCAACTTATTGATCAGGCCGATACCTCTCCCTTCTTGGTTCATGTACAGGACTACTCCTTTGCCTTCCCGCTCCACCAATTCCATGGCTGCATGCAATTGAGGTCCGCAGTCACATCGGCAGGAACCAAATATATCTCCCGTAGCGCAAGAGGAATGCACGCGCACCAAAACAGGTTCGTTCTTTTCCCAAGTTCCTTTGATCAATGCCAGGTGAATTTCCTCGGTGTTGGTTTGTCGGTAAGCTAGCAAATCAAAATCTCCCCAAGCAGTAGGCATGTCTACGCCAATTTCCCGGTTAATTAAGGATTCATTTTTGAGTCGGTAGGCGATCAAATCCTTGATGGATACGAGTTTGAGTTGAAAGCGCTCGCGCACCTTTACTAAATCATCTAGCCGTGCCATGGTCCCATCTTCGTTCATAATTTCGACCAGGACGCCGGCAGGCTGTAGTCCTGCCAATCGTGAAAAATCAATAGCGGCTTCGGTATGTCCCGCTCTTCTGAGTACTCCTCCGCGCTTGGCTTTCAGAGGAAAAATATGCCCCGGTTTGCCCAATTCATTGGGATGAATGCTGTCGTCCACCAATGCTTGGATAGTCTTGGCGCGATCTGAAGCGGAAATACCCGTGGTACAGCCATGACCGATCAAGTCTACAGATACGGTAAAGGGGGTTTCGAATACAGCTGTGTTGCTACCCACCATCAAATCTAATCCCAACTTTTCGCATCGATCCTCAATCAAAGGTGCGCAGATTAGTCCTCGTCCGTGGGTGGCCATAAAGTTGATGATTTCAGGCGTGACCTTTTCGGCAGCACATACAAAATCGCCTTCATTTTCACGGTCTTCATCGTCCACAACAATGATCACCTCGCCGTTTTTAATGGCTTCAATGGCATCTTCAATGGGGTCCAGCGTATAATTTTCCACGAGTTGGGGTGTTAAGCAGTGGGTTGAGGATACAAATGTAGCCTCTTCAAAAACAAAACTGTAAGCAGCCAAAGAAAGTTTGGAATTAACCAATGACGATGCCTAGTTCCTTGTCTATTTTAAGTTTAATATTCTTTAGTTCTAGATACAATTCCAGCAATTCACGCATTCTTTTTTCCTCCAATTGCTGTAATTCAGCTTCCTTTATGCTGGTCAGTGCCTCTTCCATCAATTTTTGAAGCAGGCGTCGCTTCAATCTCAGAATTGACTTGAATGCGGTATTTGCCAAGTCATCGGATTCCAGTTGGATAAAAATTTGGAATTTATCTTTCCAATGCGTCGATACCTCATGCTGCTGTGTGATCAAGGCGATCGCTTCTTGTCGAATCTCCGTATCCTTATGGTTGAGAAATAACTTATCTGTAGGTACCTCACCCAACACCATGCTTTCTCGATAAATCAGAAGCATTTTTTGGTAGACAGGGGTTTGGAAAGTAACCTCCGCTATTTCCGCAAGAATGTACTGGCAAAAATGAAGTTCTTGCTCATCCAATTTTTGACCTCCGTAGTTGAGCAAAAGCCGCATTGTTTCCCGTTCTTGCGCCAAAAGATGGTCTGCTACTCCCACCTCTACGGAAAGTGAGAGCAGGTCTTCGACAGCATCTTCTACCGCTTTTTCCTCCTTGGCTCGCTCAAACTGCTCCCGCTGCGTTTTGATCAGGATTTTATTGAGCTCAGCATGCAGAATTTCTTCCTCTATGCCCAGAAGAACAGAAGCCTCCTTAGCGTACACAGAACGAATAATGGGATCAGGAATTTTACCGATACTTTGCACCACTTCACGGATAATTGCTGCCTTTCGGATAGGGTCCTTTTCAATTTCATCTTGGTATAGGCCGATCTTAAACCCAATGAAATCACGACTATTCGCTTTCAAATACTCCTGAAAGGCCTGCGAACCTACTTTTCTAGAATAGCTATCTGGGTCTTCCCCGTCGGGAAAAACCACCGCTTTGACATTCAACCCACCTTCCAGCAACAAGTCTATCCCCCGCAAGGAGGCCTTGATGCCGGCAGCGTCCCCATCGTAGAGGACTGTAACCTGGTTGGTAAATCGACGGATCAACTTGATCTGCCCCTCTGTCAACGAAGTACCCGAAGAAGCAACTACGTTTTCAATGCCGGAGAGATGCAAGGAAACCACATCGGTATACCCTTCGACGAGGTAACAATTGTCTTGGTCACGAATGGCCTTCTTCGCCTGAAAGATCCCATAGAGTACATCACTTTTGTGGTAGATGGGGGTTTCTGGCGAGTTGATGTACTTGGGTTGATTTTTATCCTTGGTTAGAATTCTCGCCCCAAAACCGATTGGCTTGCCGCTCACGTTGTGAATCGTGAAGGTCACCCGATTCCGAAAACGGTCGTACAAGCGTTCCGGCTCTCCTTCCTTCTGCAAAATTAAACCTGCCTTCAAGAGCATTTCTTCCTGATAACCCGCAGCTTTGGCGGCTTTTAAAAATTGATCCCAGCCATCCAAGGCATAGCCAAGGTCAAATTTCTGGATGATGGGTAGGGTAAAGCCTCGCTCTTTCAAATAGCTTAACCCAATGGATTTGCCTTCCTCGCTGTCTAAATTTTTGATAAAAAAATCTTTGGCAAAGTTGACTGCGATAAACAAACTCTCCCGCTCACTTTGCTCCAAGTTCTGTTCAGGACTCAGGTTTGCCTCTTCTTCTACTTCTATCCCATATTTCCCAGCAAGCTGTCGAATGGCTTCTTGAAATCCGATCCCTTCGATGTCCATCACAAATTGGATGGGATCTCCTGCCTTACCGCAGCCAAAGCACTTGTAGATTTGCTTGGCAGGTGATAGTGAAAATGAAGGTGTTTTTTCGCCATGAAAAGGGCAGCAGGCCCAAAAATTTTGCCCCTTCTTTTTCAAAGGCACATAATCACCGATCACTTCGACGAGGTCTATGCGTTCTTTTACTTTGTCGGTGGTCAGTTTACTGATGGACATGGGCTGAATGAAGTAACCAAAGGTAAGGACTCCTGCGGAAAATTATATCCAAGAAGAAGAGAAGAAAATTGACTAGCAAGGGTTCTGAAAATAGGAGTCCTAGTTTTTCTAAGACACATTCTTAAGCTAACTTGCATAAAAATTACACAAGCCATGCAATTGACTCCAGAATTAGTAAAAAAATCCCTTTCCAAAGTCCAAGATCCAGATATCAAGAAGGATTTGGTTTCTTTAGGAATGATTCAAGGGATTGAAATAACTGGAAAAAAGGTACGATTTACGGTAGTCCTCACCACTCCAGCTTGCCCTTTGAAGGAGGTAATCAAATCCAATTGCTTGGAAGTATTGACTGAAGATTTTGGAACAACTTGGGATTGGGAAATCACCATGACTGCTACCGTCACTACCGTAAGAGATGCAGCGCCCATCCTCCCGCAAGTCAAAAACATTATTGCAATAGCTTCAGGAAAAGGTGGTGTAGGTAAATCGACCACTTCCGTTAATTTAGCAGTAGCGCTAGCCGAATTGGGTGCCAAGGTTGGTTTGATTGATGCGGATATTTCAGGACCTTCCATCCCCACCATGTTTAATGTGGAAGGCGAGCAACCTGCCGTTAAAAAAGAAGGCGACAAGAACATTATTGTCCCCATTACTCAATATGGAGTGAAGATGATGTCCATCGGTTTTTTGACTCCTACGGACAGTGCGGTGGTTTGGAGAGGCCCTATGGCTAGCTCTGCCTTGCGTCAATTTATAGCAGATGTGGAATGGGGAGAGTTGGACTATTTATTGATTGACTTACCACCAGGAACTTCAGATATCCACCTGACTTTGGTGCAGACGGTACCCGTAACGGGAGCAGTCATTGTCACTACTCCGCAAAAAGTAGCCCTTGCCGATGCTTCCAAAGGATTGAGCATGTTTAGACAAGCTCAAATTAATGTCCCCATCTTAGGTGTTGTAGAAAATATGGCTTATTTTTCACCTGTAGAATTGCCTGACAACAAGTATTATTTGTTTGGCAAGGATGGAGGCAAGAAGCTTGCTGAAAAATATGAGGTTCCTTTCCTTGGGGAGATCCCAATCGTTCAAAGTATCCGCGAAAGTGGAGATTCTGGGTATCCAGCCGTCTTGAAAACTGGACCTACACAGCATGCCTACTTTAAGCTGTCAGAAGAAGTCGCCCGTCAAATCGCGATACGGAACACCTCAAGTGACAAAACAGAATTAGTAGAAATTAAACTTTAAGCAACGCTCATGGAAGCAGTATTGAGAGAGAAAATTGAATTTGCTTTGGATACCATTCGCCCCTACCTGGAAGCAGATGGTGGAAATGTACGCATTGTCGAGCTTACTGAAGATTTTGTATTGAAAATAGAAATGCTCGGAAACTGTGGCTCATGCCCCATGTCTTCCATGACTTTAAAAGCGGGAGTGGAAGAAGCAATTTTGAGAGCCATCCCTGAAATCAAGCGGGTGGAAGCAGTAAACTTAACCGTGGCTTGACCCTACGCCAAATGAAAAACCAACACCAACTATTTTGGCTCCCAAAGTTCCTAACAGGGCTATTTTTCATGTTTACCCTTACCGCAACAGGTCAGGGGATTACCCTCCAGGAATACCAAGCGGGAGGCATTAGCCACCAAGGTACTGGTCACAATGAAAAATGCGGACATACATTTCTTGAAAACCAACAAGAAAAAGAACTGGGTATTTTTGGATCCAAGCCCTTTTTCGAAGATTGGATCACCAAAAAAATCGTAGAAAAAAATAGCAAGCCACAGTTTATGAAGGTTCAAGCTGAACCACGCGTGATTCCAGTAGTAGTACACGTCCTACACAACGGGACAGCCGTAGGTGTGGAAGCCAACATTTCAGATGCGCAGATTTTACAGCAAATTCGAGTACTCAATGAAGATTTTCGAAGAAAAAATGCAGATGCTATCCTCACCCCTGCAGAATTTCTTCCCGTAGCAGCAGATGCAAATATTGAATTTGTGCTCGCCAAACAGGACCCAACTGGTCTCCCTACCAATGGAATTGTCAGGAAGCAGGGGCCTAAATCCATTTATGGGCCTGAAGATGCAACTTTGATTGGGCAGACCTCCCAATGGAATCCTGAAGAATACTTGAATATTTGGGTCGTGACTTTAGTGGATCCTTACTTAGGCTATGCAACCTTTCCCACCTCCAACCTACCCGGACTTAATTTTCCTCCTACTGCAGCAATTCGTGATGGAGTGACTGTAGATTACCTTTTTTTTGGAACTGGTGCTGGCACAGCTGCCAATACCAATGGAAGAACTACAACCCATGAAGTGGGACATTACCTCGGCTTGCGTCACATTTGGGGCGATGGAGGCTGTGAAGTAGATGATTTCGTCCTCGATACACCCAATCAGGACAATCCCAACAATACCATTTGCAATGCCAATCCAACCCGGATCTCTTGTGGAAACAGCAACATGATCCAAAACTACATGGATTACACCCCGGATCCATGCATGAACCTGTTTACCAAAGGGCAAGTAGATCGATTCGATGTGGTGCTTGCCAATAGCCCTCGAAGAGCCTCGCTGGTTAACGGTCGTGGAACGAAAGATCCGGTTCTATCTGCTAGAGACGTATCTTTGTTGAGAGTTATCAGTCCTTTTGACGCTTTGTGCCAACCAAGCATCACCCCTCAGTTGGAAATTCAAAATAGAGGGAATGAATTGGTCTCATCAGTGAGTATTGAATTTAGATGGAACGGAACCTTGATCGAAAGCAAACAATTTGCAACCAATCTAAAAACTGGAGAGAGATCAGTAGTCAGCTTTTCTGGCTTCGATACCAAAGGATTGGAAAGTGAATTTGCCTTTAATCTCCTTCAAGTAAACAACGTAGCCGACTTGGTTCCTTCAAACAATACCTTAACTACCAAGCCTGTTCAACAAGGTCAGCTTACCCTTCCTTATTCCGTTCCTTTGACCACACTACCTTCTACCTGGATTATTGGAAACCCCGATCAGTCTTTGACTTGGGAGAAAACCAATCTTACCATCGATGGAAATGCACTACCTGCCCTATTCATTCGCCATTACGAATACGAGGCGCAGGGACAGTTCGACTACTTTGTCTCTCCTCAAATTGACCTAAGCAAATACCCAAATGCTCAATTGGTATTTGAAGTAGCACACGGTCCTTACAACCAAGCAGGATTCCAGGATGAGCTGCTAGTTGCTATTGCACCGGATTGTAGCATAGATTTTGACATCATTACCCCTCCTTATAAAAAGAGTGGAACTAGACTTCAAACTTCTGATGCTACGGTGGAAGAATTTATTCCTACCAGTGCAACGCAATTTAGAACGGAGCTGGTCAACCTCAGTAAATTCAAGGATTTAGGTAAAATTCGAGTGGCAATTGTAACAAAAAATGCATTTGGAAATAATATATTTCTTCGAAATATACGAGTAGTGCCCACAGAAGAATTCAAGTATGATTTGAAAATTGAAGATGTGATCGCTCCGAGTCCTATCAGTGCGGGAACAAATGCGCAAGAAATCGTACGGCTTACCAATACGGGAAACTTACCCATTTCTAAATTCTTGTTTTCCAGAAATACCAACAATTCAGGAAACCGCGTATTTGTAGGTTCTGGACTAACCATACCTGCCGGGCAATCCATCAATGTTACCTTGACCAAATCCACTACTACTGGTAAAAACAATTTGAAGTTTGGAGTTTCCGAGCCCAATTTTGATCAAAACATAGCAGCGGTACTTCAAATCAATTGGTACAATCTTGAAAATACGGCTAGACTTGAAGTGCCTTGGAGACAAAACTTCAACAGCAGTACGGACCTAGCTCCATGGCTTACCATTAATCCAGAGAGTGATCAGGCTGCATGGCAAGTAACTGCCGTAACAGGGGCTACAGGACCAAACAATGTGGCCCGAATTGAAGGTACTACCCAGGGAAACTCCTATTGGATGGCTACACCTTCCTTCGATCTGTCCGTGAGCCGTCAAGCCAGCGTTTTCTTTGATGTTGCTGCAGGAGCGGTAAATCCAGGGACTACCTTGTTTTTGCTCGCAAGCACCAACCAAGGAGAAACCTACAAAGTGATCTGGTCAGAAGCAGGAACTGCTCTTTCTACAGTAAGCGCAGGAAATGCCAATCCAACAAGTGCTGGGGATTACGAACGGAAATATGTCAACCTGACAGACTACGCTGGTGAAGGCAAAAAAGACATTCGTCTGGCCTTTGCATTGGATGTAGTTGGGACGCAAAATGCAGCGGTGTACGTGGACAACTTGGAACTTTTCCTGAGTGCAAACCCAGATCCTGTAATTCCTGCAGAAAGGAATACGGTCATCTATCCAAACCCTGCTTCAGAGTTTGTCAATGTGGCCTTCAATCTCCCAAAAAGAGAAAATGTAACACTTCAGATTATCTCTTCCACTGGTGCAGTGATTCGCGAATTGTCGTTTCCAAATACCTTAAACCAAACCTATACGTTTAGTAGAGACATGTTCGCTGCTGGACTCTATGTTTTCAAAATCAACAGTTCAAGTTTACAGGAAATCAAACGCGTGATGATCCAGTAAGGAGCCTGCTGGCGAAAAAATAAGTTTCGACAGCATGCTTTCCCTAAAAACGCCTGTTTTATTGAATTTTGCCTTCGAATAAAACAAGTCTAAGCTTTGTTGGACGCTATATTTACACGATGGAATCACTCCTCCCACAACTAAAAAAAGTAGGGCTTCACCTCCTCTTGATTGCAGGAATATCAGTAACCCTTGGTTTTATTTTTTTAAAAGTTTACCTCCCCTTCTACACCAATCATGGAGATACGGTTTCGGTTCCAGATCTTTCGGGAATGTCTTATGAGGAAGCAGAGGCACTTTTAATGAGCTCATCCCTACACTATGAAATCTCCCCAGATTCAGGATTTAGTGCGGAAAAGGACCCTCTCGCGATATTGAAGCAACTCCCAGAAGCGAATGCGCTCGTAAAAAAAAACCGTAAGATTTACTTGACACTCAATGCGCGCAATGCCCCCATTTTGAAGATGCCAAGCCTAATCAACATGCCCTTGAAAAACGTGCAAGAGATTCTGGCCAACATTGGTTTACAGCGAGGAGACATCGTATATGTGCCAGACATCGGCATCAATGTAGTCCTGGAGCAGCGCTACAAGGGAACTCCTATTCGGGAGGGGGCATCCATCCCAAAAGGATCCAAGATTGACCTGGTAGTGGGAGATGGAATGGGAAACCAACTGCTTAGTGCTCCCAATTTTGTAGGTATGGATGAGGAAGAAGCTGAATTTCTGGTCTTGGGTTCCGGACTGCGTGTGGGTAGAAAAACCTACCATAAAACAGACTCCGTGGCACCAGGGAAAGTTTACCTGCAAAGCCCCTCTGTGGGTTCAGATTTGAAAACAGGTGATTTGGTTGACCTTTGGATTTCCAAAAACTAATCCTCTTGAAACGGATTCGGCTACTTCAGATTCTGCTGCTCCTAGCTTTTTGGAGTCTAAGTAGCCCAATTTATGCCCAATTTATCACCTTTGGTCCAATTCACCGGACTTCAGGTGCCCTACTTTTAGAAAAAAGTCCTGAAGCCCGGCAAGCAACCACAGTCACGATCCCTTTTTGGGATGATTTTTCAAAAGGCATTCAATCCAACAAATGGATAGCCAAAGGTGCCTCTTACACGGAAACCATCGGCAACAAAGCGCCCTCCCTAGGCATGGCCTTATTCAATGGAGTGGATGAATTGGGAAGAGCCTATTCCATCCAACAAAAAGACCAGGGGGAAAGTGATTACCTAACAAGCGTCCCTCTTGATTTGAGTGGAATTGATCTCCCTCTAAAAACAAGCCTTTACCTGAGCTTTTACTGGCAGGCTGGCGGCAAAGCAGAAGTTCCCGACAGCAATGACCGCTTGACACTCCAAGTCTTGACGCCTGCTGGAAGTTGGCTTACCGTATGGGAAAAAAGAGGTGGGGAAACCTTGGATCGAACTCGATTTGCCCAAGTAATTATCCCTATCCTTCCGGAATGGCAGCATGGCAATTTTCAGTTTCGGTTTTTTTCCAACGGAAGGCAAAGCGGCCCTTTTGATTCCTGGTTACTGGACTATGTCTACTTAAATAGCCGACGCACAGGCACAGACTTATCCTACCCAGACCGAGCCCTGACTCTTCCTACGACGGTTCGACTGGGTGATTTTGGAGCCTACCCTTGGGAACTCTTTCAAAAGCACCAAAAAGGAACCTGGTCTACGGTAAAGAGTGAGTTTCAAAATCTTGAAAATCGATTCAAGGCCATGGAGTATTCCGTGACCCTTCGTGACAGCAGCGGAACCAATTTGCTTCCCATCAACAGCACCACCCCATTCAACCCCGTTCCCAATGCCTTGGAAAGAAGGTCGATCGTCAGTCGAACATTTACAGAAATTCCTTTTCCAAGCAAACCTGGGGATGTATTTTTCGAAACCGCCCTCATCACGGGAGATGGGTTCTTGACTGTCATTAACGGCACAGATACCACACGCTTTACCCAAGTGGATTTTCGTGACAACGATCGGGTAAGCACGCGTTTTTCACTACGAGATTACTTCGCCTACGACCAGGGTACGGCAGACTATACCGCAGGAATCAACCAGCGCTCGGGACAGGTAGCGGTTGCCTACAAAACTCCAGAACCCGTATTTCTGACTGGAATTTCCATCGATTTCAACAATGCACGACAGGTAGATCAAGTACTGGACTTAGTGATTTGGTCTTCCTTAGACAAAAAGCCCCTTTACACACAAGAAGTGGTGATTCCTGCCAAAACCTCGGGACAAGACCTTCAATATTTCCCCTTGAAAGAAACGGTACCCGTATCCGGTACCTTCTATGTGGGCTTTACCCAGTTTACGAATGATTTCTTGCAAGTAGGGCTAGACAAAAGCCAAAACTTCGGAGACCGAATCCACTACAATGTAGGCGGGGGTTGGGTACAAAATAAGGACGTAACTGGAGCACTTCTAATCCGCCCACATGTGCGTGTATCGGGTAAAGCTGGAGGAAATTTGGACCCTGAAAACACCCTCAAGGTCTATCCGAACCCAGCCATTGAAGAAGTACGGGTTGAAGGAAATTTCACCTCACTCCAGGTACTCGACTCTTTTGGCCGTGAGATTACCCTTCCACGTAGGACAGGGAATACAGGAGAAGTACTTAATTTTAGAGATCAACATCCTGGGCTTTACCTGATAAAGGTAGTGCATGCCTTGGGAATCAGCTCATTTCGAATTTTAGTTAAAAAATAACATGGAAGACATTACCGTAAGTGAATTAAAAAAAAGGCTGGAAAAAGGCGATAAATTTCACTTTATCGACGTACGAGAAGAATGGGAGTACGAGGAAGACAACCTAGGTGCTGATAATATCCCCTTGGGAGAGCTTGCGCATCAGTTGAGCCAACTGGAAAAAATCAAGAACGAAGAAATCGTCGTTCATTGCCGTTCGGGTGCCCGCAGTGGAAATGCGAAAAAATTTATGGAAACCAATGGATTTACCCAAGTGCGCAATGTGCTTGGAGGTATTTTGGCCTTCCGAGCCTTAGCAGAATAGTGCAAACCAATTCTAGATCATATTGTACAATGTACAATGTACAAAGTACCAAGTATGGATCCGAGTTGTACACTGTTTCAGGTAGGTAATCAAATGAGAGGTACGAAATAAGGACTAATGTCAAACACCGATCGTCAATTGAAGAAGGCTGAAGTAGTTCTCTGCTAACCCATTTTGAAATCTAATCTTCATTTTAAAGATTCTTACTTCCTACTTGATACTTTGAACTAAATCAACTCACCTGAAATGGCTGAGGGGAAAAGCAAAGGACAAAGATGAGAAGTGCAATCCAGCCTAATACCTTTCTTTTGGAGTCTACTGCCTGTAATCCTACTACTTCAGGATGCACCAAGCCCATTACTCTCCCCAACAAGAAAGCAAAAAATAGCCATCCCTGATACCCTTCCCAAGTTGGGTAAAAAAAGGAGAGCAGGTATTGCGCTGCGGCCAAACTAAGCGCTAGGGTGAGTCGATTGAGCTGCGATAATCCAGACTTGCTCAAACAGAAGTAGAGAAAGCCGAGGTAGAGCGGAATTCGAATGACCAATTCCTCCACGGGCAAATTGGGTCGGATCACCCCAAGCCCTGCAAAGGCTAGAAACAGGGTAAATACCCCCAACGAAATCTGCGTATGTCGCTTGGGAAATATGCCAAAGAGGACATGACCCCCATCCAGCTGCCCAATCGGAAGGAGATTGAGTGCAGTAAAGAAAAGCGCCAAGTACCCTGCAAAGAGATAGGGGTAGTGAATCATTTCAGACAACTGGGGCAAGCGCCCAGGATCAGCCAAAAGTTCTCCCATTCCCCAAAAAAGCAAGTTATTTCCCAATTCAAATTCCAAGACATCTTCCCCATACCCTTGAAAATTGGGATCTGCATACTCAGGATGTATTTCGTAGATGTAATCCGCAGGGGGCAAGGTCAGCATGCCATAAGTCAACACTCCAAAAGCAAGCACAAAGCCAGCAAGTGGACCAGCAATGCCGATGTCAAAGTATTTTTTGCGACTATTGACCCGACCTTTCATGCGAATAATCGCTCCGAATGTACCCAAAGATGGACTTCCCAAGAAGCCTAGCCAGGCGGGAATAAAATAGGGCAAGGTACAGCGTACCTTGTGGTAGATCGACGTAAAGAGGTGACCCAATTCATGGACCAATAAAATCCCGATGAAGGGAATGGAAAAGTGTAAGGATTTAAGAAAAAAAGTCCAAGTTAGTGCGGCCTCTCCCGAAGCGAGAATAGACTTACCGTATACCCACTCCCCTCCTGCTAGGGTGGTGGTGACTAGGGTCAACAGAAATAAGCTCCCATGAATGAGGTATTCCTTCGGCTTATACATCTCCAAAAAAATCAAAAATCGTGTTGGGACCCTTGACCTGAACGGCTTGAATCCCTACTGAAGCTGCTCCTTCCACATTGGCGAGCAGGTCATCAAAGAATAGTACGCGGGAAGCTTTAGTATCCAGTTCGAGGAGCAGTTGTTGGTAGATGGCAGCACTCGGTTTGGCGAGGCCCATCTCCTGACTGTAAAAAACGCGGTCGAAGAGCGGATAAAAGTTGGTCATTCCGTGTTCAGCTTGTAGGATCGCATGTACTGCATCCACATGGATCTCGTTGGTATTGCTCAAGATACCTACCTGATACTGGGATTTGAGTCGGCGAACCAGATCTAGTCGGTAAGCAGGAAGCTCCCCGAGGAGGCTATTCCAGAGAAAATCCACATCGGAATCCGACCAAGATTGCTCAAAGTAGTCTCGGAAAGCATTCCGGAAACTTGGGGAATCCATTTCTCCCCGTTCGTAGGCTTTATGAAATTCCGCGGTATAGCAGGTGTCTACCCGATGATGCAAGGCTTGAGGCAATGCTTCCTTCATCAAGTTCATGGCTTTGTTGTAATCGATGTCGATCAGGACATTACCCAAATCAAAGATGACAAAGTCTACGTCAGGCCAGTTTTTCATCGGAGAGATCAGTTGATTAATTCAACTCAAATATGTAACATTGCAGTCCCAAAACCAAGGTCAGGGCGGTATTCTCCCCAGATTTTGACTTGGAAAAAACCCATAATTAGGGCCTATAGCTCATTCGGTTAGAGCAACTGACTCATAATCAGTAGGTGCTTGGTTCGATTCCAAGTGGGCCCACTTCAGATTCAGGCACTTCCGCATTTTTTACTCGAAGTTCTTTTTTTTCGTTGCACGTGATTTGCAAAAAAATGACGAAGTAAGGAGCAAAGACT
>JAMNXQ010000033.1 GCA_023653075.1 Algoriphagus sp. | reverse complement strand
GGTAGCAGGTGGGGATATTGTGGTAGGGAGTTCGATGAGTTTGACTGGAGGATCTTGGGATCTATCTTCGAATTATGGACAGGATGTAAGTTTGACTGCAGGGGGTAATGTAATTGCTACGGGCCCGATTAATACGAGTGGTCAGAGTGTTAGTGCGTGTTGTGGGAGCGTTGTACGCAGCAATGGGGGCAATGTAACGATTAGTGCAGGAGGGTATGTTCGCGTTGTGGGTGGGATTACGACCAGCGGGGGTACCAATAGCGGAGGAAGTACGAGTAGCATGGGAGGTACTGTGAGTATTATAGGAGCAGGGGGTGTAACGATGACTTCAGGGATTACCACATCTGGGAATGTATCGAGTGGAGTGATTACGATCAACAGTGGGAATGGGACTGTGACTACAGGAGGTGGCTCTGGAGTGAATGATGGTCAGGTGAGTGGGGTAATTACTGGGGGTAATTTTGTCAAGTCGGGTGCTGGAGTTTTTGTGATGAAGGGGTCGAATACCTATACAGGTACTACCACGATTAGTGCAGGTACCTTGCAGTTGGGAGCTGCCAATAGTATCCCGAGCACAAGCGGCCTAGTACTAGCAGGCGGGGAATTTCAATCTGCAGGCTTTAGCAATACCATGGCATCGATCACCTTGTCTGCCAATTCCACACTTCGCTTAGGATCTGGGGTGCATACACTAACTTTTACTAATCTAGGTTCCTTTACTTCGGGAAGAACATTGACTATTGAGGATTGGCAAGGCACTTATGCAAGTCCAGGGTCTACTGGTACTGCAGGAAGACTCGTATTTAACACAGCTGCTACGACCACCATTCTTGGCCAACTTAAATTTAACAATTCCAGCACGGGCAACCTGCATACCAGTATCCAACTGGGTACCAAAGAAATTGTAGCAGGAAATCAGTAAGGGGAAAAGATAAGCTATGCTGTTTAAGTACATCCGCACTTAAGCTTGCCAATTTTCAAATCAAACCAGAAAACAACTCTCCACTTCTGGTGTTTAGTTTCCCAAGGCTAAATTCCCTCAAAAATTAGTGCGAATTGCATTTAAAACGTATAACCCAAACCCATGAAACCTACTTCTATCACCGATACGCTCACCCTTCCCTGTGGCGCAGTACTAAAAAATAGAATCGGCAAGTCCGCCATGAGTGAAAACATGGGCTCTCGTGGATATACTTCCAATGAGAAGTTTAACCGGTTGTATGCCCGCTGGGCAGAAGGGGGAATAGGCTTATTGATCACGGGAAATGTCATGGTGGATCGATTTGCCTTGGGTGAAGCACACAATGTAGTCATCGAACAGGGAATTCAGGATGCCAACTTGCCCCATTGGGCGGCCGCTGGAAAAAAAGACGGAACCCACATCTGGGTGCAACTCAATCATCCTGGGAAGCAGTCACCAAAATTTCTAAGCAAAGAACCGGTAGCACCCTCTGCGATCCCGCTAAAGAAACCTTTGGATCGTCTATTCAATACCCCAAGGGCGCTGACGGAAGATGAAATCCTAGAAATCATTGCACGCTTTGCCTACGCAGCAAGGGTATGCAAGGAAAGTGGTTTTACGGGGGTACAGATTCATGGAGCCCATGGGTATTTGGTGAGTCAATTTTTATCCCCTTCACACAACCAGCGAACCGACCGTTGGGGTGGTACACTTGAAAACCGCATGCGCTTTGTCAAAAAGGTGTATTTGGCCATCCGCAAGGAGGTAGGAGCTTCCTTTCCGGTTAGCATCAAGTTAAATTCAGCAGATTTTCAAAAAGGAGGATTTACCCAAGAGGACTCTAGGGAAGTCATCAAGCAATTGAGTGCCTTGGGGATGGATTTGATAGAAATATCAGGAGGTACCTACGAAGCTCCAGCCATGATGGGCGCTGCGCAAAAGGAGTCTACCCAACAGCGTGAAGCCTATTTTTTGACCTATTGCGAAGAAGTACGGAAACTGGTGCAAAGCCCGCTGATGCTTACTGGTGGATTCCGCTCGGCCCAAGGAATGAATGCAGCCTTGGAATCCGGAGCCTGCGATGTAATTGGAATCGCGCGTTCCCTGGCGATTCAACCCGATTTCCCAAATCAATTGTTATCTGGCTCAGCAGTAACAAGCCAAGTTAAGCCCTTGACCACAGGTTGGAAATTTTTGGATAAAACCTTCCCCTTGGAAATTATTTGGTACACGGATCAGCTCCACTTTATGGGAGAGGGGAAAAATCCAAAACCCAAAAAATCAGCCCTAGGATCGGTACTCAGCATGGTATACAAATTGGGAAAAAATGCTGTAAAAAAGGTAAGATAAACCATTTATTTATAGGAAATTATATTCTATAATTCAAAGTAAGGATATAACTAAATCTAAAGCTTACCTTCCCATCATCATGGTTCTAGTTTGTTGTTGATTATTGTTTTGCAGTCTAGCATAGTAGATCCCTGGGGCATAGCCCTCGTTTTCGAAAGTAATCTTGTGACTGCCTGCGGATACTTCCTTGTCTACCAATGTTTTGATCAGCTTGCCTTCCGTATTAAATACCTGTAGTAAGGTATGTCCACCCCTACTTTCGTAGGTAAGTGTTGTGGATGACTGAAAAGGATTTGGGTAGTTGTTGAGCACGAGGTTAGCTTCCAAACTTGGTGGGATGTCCGGATTGCTGGACATACAGGGTGCGGAAGATTTTACTACCCGTAAGTTTTGGAAATTCTTGAGCATTACGTTTTCCAAGGTGGTATCTGGTACACAAAACCATTGTTTGAGTAGAGAGGAATAAACTGACCTGAAATCGTATTGCATCGGCACATTGGCAGAAGCGGAAGTGATTAAAGGTATCTCTGGGCTCGTTCCCAAAACATCATTTTGGGCATAGTGACCAAACACAAACAGGGGTGCTGCCGCACCGTGATCGGTACCTCCACTACTATTGGATTTGATGCGGCGACCAAATTCAGAGAACGTCATGCCGATGACTCGCTTATGCGCATTTAAGAAAGTAAGGTCATCCATAAACGCCTTAATTCCTTCTGAAACACGCTGCAAAAGCCGCGCATGCGCTCCCGTATCGGTGGCATTCGCAATCACCTGCTGGGCATGAGTATCGAAGCCTCCCAAACTCACCATGTAAATTCGAGTTTTCAGACCACCCGCAATCAGTCGAGCGACAATTTTTAGTTGGTCTGCTAGTGAATTTCCTGTAGGGTATCCAGAAAACTGCTTCGTAACTTTAGCCGCGGCATTTTTGATGGCAGCCCCGTACTGTGTGGTCTGTTGCGCTACTTGACGGATATAGGTGAGCTCTTTCCCCCCTCGCGTATTCGGAGATGCACCTTGGATGCCATTGATAAGGTTATAAAAATTGACAGGATCAGAAATCGCCATCCCCATATTGACCGAAGGTCCTTGCATAGCAGGGGATACGAAAGAACCGATTTGAATTGCCAAAGGATCAGGCATCACGGCATTCGGGTAGGCAGATGGAAATCCTGCGTATTCTTCTGCTAGGTAGCGGCCGGCCCAACCCGAATTAATGTATTGATTGGAATCGGAAGCACTCATCCAAATATCTGTTGCTCGAAAATGTGAAAAGTTGGGCTGAGGATAACCTACGGACTGAATGATTTGCAATTTTTCTTCATTAAAAAGAGTTTGAAGACCTGTCATGGAAGGATGAAGCCCTGTCAGACTGGTTCCATTGAGTTTGAGTAACTTGTTTTTAGGGATGATAATGTTGCTCCGTGCATTGGCCAGTTGGTCGTATTGATCAAAGGGAATTACCGTATTTAAGCCGTCGTTACCTCCATTGAGTTGGATAATGACCAAGACGTGGTCTGTTTCAGTAGGAGCTTGGGTCAGTGCAGACACCAAAGGCGACTCAGCAAAAGCCTTGAAGGTAAAGCCATTGATCAAAGCAGGGAATACAATTCCCGCTGGGCCAATTGTTTGTAGAAAGTCCCTTCTTTTCATGACAGTTGGTATTCAGGGAGGTTCAACAGGTAGCTAAACATGGAATTCAGACGACTGACCACCATGTTGCGCGTCACGGTATTGTTTGGATTGGCTTTGTAGCTGGTCCATGCATCGGTCCAATAAGAATCAGTGGATTGGCCTGACAATAAAATACCTTTTAGAAATTGAATCACTTCTGTTGTCAACTCAATTGCGCATAGGTGGGCCACCGTATCACGAATCAAAAGATTGGGATTTCCAGGATCGGAAAGTTCATGGATGTAGGGGAGTACATCGATAACTATTTTTTTACCATTTCGGGTGTATCCTGAGGTAAGCAGGATATTCATGAATTGGTTTCTTCGTGGTAGCGTATCTGAATTGATCCACAACTCATGGAATTGAGGTGCCTGGTAATACGCTGGCCAACCCGAGACACTTGGGGGATCCGCCAAATTTTGTTGCATGTTGCTCGCCTGAGTCCGAATGTAATCGTACATGAGGTATTGATTCGCAAAGTCAGCAGAATCAGGAAATTGAATTTTAAATTCCTTGCACAAACCCACGCAATAATCCAAAGGACTTTTGATCAGGCCCGCTACATTCACTGGATCGTAAAAATGGGTACTTTTGAATAGTAACTCCAGAACAGGCCTGATTTCATAGGAACTTGCCCTGAAAAGATTTGCCATGGGTACAATTACGTTCGCCTCTGTGGCTGCGTCAATTTCATAGTACACAAAGAATCGATAAAGCTTCCGAGACAAGTAAAGCGCAGTTTCTTCTTGTAAAAACAGCATGTCGATTAACTCTTCTGTTTCCTTCGCACCATTTACCCCTGTCTTGCCTAGAATAACTTTATTTTGGTAATAAGTAGAAAACTGCTTGTTTCCCGTATCGTGCCGGTTGGGATCAAAAGCAGAAGAGATTGTGGTGGCGTTTACGGTGTAGCCTGTCAATACCCGAGCAGCGGCTCTGACATCCGCTTCGGTGTAAAAAACAAGCGGACCCTTGCCCAGCGTAAACAATTCCTGCAATTCCCGAGCATAGTTTTCATCAGGTGCAGTTTTAGTATTCAAATAGCCATTGAGGTAGCGGAGCATGGCGGGATCCTTGGTGATTTCCAAGACCAAGTCTTTAAAATTGCCCAAGGCATATTTTCTCAAGAGACTGTAATACCGATACATGTAGCGAGCATCACCCACATCCGCCGATTCTGTGGCGAAGTGATTGTGCCAAAAGAGGGTCATTTTCTCATGAATGGAGGAATTCTGCTGAAGGAGATTGCCTAGCCACCAGGACTTTAAAGAACTATTTCTTCGTCCATTGGCATTCCCATCGTAAGGAGCATTTACCCAAGTTTGCCCGGCAGGTACGGTAGGGTCCGAAAAATTGGTATCGTTGTAATTGTTGATAGGAGGGAGGGGAGCTGGACTTGTACTTATTAAGAGCTGAACTACCTCAGCCATACTTTTGCTTTTCCAGGAATCAAAATCCTCCTGCTTGAAACCAAACAAGGTTCTTCGTAACAAATGACGAAGTTTTGATTCGTTCCAAACGGCTGCATACTGTTCAACACCTGCCAAGGTTCTAAAACTACCTTGTGGGTTAAATTTAACTTTCTTTACCCGTTTAAGTACCTTCGGTTTTTTCATTCACATGGGTTAAATAAGTTAAATATAACGGCTAAACTTAATTCCTTCGCATTCAGCACATTAAATCATCATGAAATTTTATATTTTTGATAACTTCAAATGTATCCTATGGATGTTTTTTGAAGAAACAAGCTAGAAATTAGCTTACAAAAAAAAGCCTGAACTCGTGATTCAGGCCGTTTCATTTTAACCAAGCGTAAAATCTGGAAGCTGTTTGATTTTTCCTCCCTCCATAGCCGACTCATGCGCCAGAATCCCCACACAGGTAATATTGGCAGACTGGGCTGCATTGGGATAAGGCTGCCTACCTTCCACCAATGCACTTACAAACTCATGGACTAAGTGGGGATGCGAACCTCCATGCCCTGAACCCTGAATAAAAGAAAGGTGCTGGTTGTCATCGGCATCGTAAACTCCTTGCTGGGTAAAGGCAGCAATTTCTGTAGGTAGCAAATGGGCGTAATCTGGGATTTTTACGCGCTCAGGCACTTCCCCTGTATGAATTACCGAATCTTCATGTTCAATCAGTGTCCATTCAAAGGATTTTTTGGATCCATAGACATCAAAACTTTCGCGGTATTGACGTGCCGTATTGAACAGCGAACGGGTTACTTCTGCGGACAAGTCTGAATCTTTGAGCTTGATGTGGCAGGTTTCAATCGCAAAAGGAGAACCATACTTAGGAATTAGTTCTTCATCAATTCTTCCCGATCCAAAACAAGACACATATTCTGCTTGCCCTTTGGGAAGTGCAAGTACCGGTCCTACACAGTGAGTAGCGTAATGCATGGGAGGGAGGCCTTCCCAGTACCCGGGCCAACCCGCCATTTCTTGCTGGTGGGAGGCACGAAGAAACTGGATTTTGCCCAACTCACCTTTCTCGTACATTTCCTTGACAAATAGGAATTCCCGGCTGTATACTACCGTTTCCATCATCATGTAGGTCAGCCCTGTGGATTGGGTCAATTCTACGATTTGTCTGCATTCTTCGACCGTCGTAGCCATCGGCACGGTACAGGCCACATGCTTTCCTGCCTTTAAGGCTTGAATGGATTGCTCCGCATGGTTTTGGATAGGAGTATTGATGTGTACTGCATCGATATTGGGATCCTTCAGGAGTTCTTCGTAGTCCGTGTACACTTTTTCAATTCCAAAGGCTTTTGCAATGGCTTCCGCTTTTTCTCTACTTCGCTGACATACCGCATACAAATTGGCATGAGGATATTTCTGATAGATGGGAATAAATTCGGCTCCAAATCCTAAGCCGATGATGGCGATATTTAATCTTTTAGTGGTCATAACTCTTTTTTTTCTAAGCCTAAACTTATTCTGAGGCCCATTTTTTCAAAAATTTCAATCCTTCGTTGGCAAATTCATCTTGGCTAGGCACCAAAGGTTTCCAAATGCAAACAGCCCCAGCCAGTTCCTGAACTTGAGGGGTAAAGCTTTCGATGGAAACACAACCTTGGTAGTTGATTGCTTCCAGTCCACGTTTCCAAGCAGCCCAGTTGGTTTGTCCTGTACCCGGTGTGCCGCGGTAATTTTCTGATACTTGCACGTGAATCAATTTGTCTCCCACTCGTCGAATGGCATCTTCAAGACTAGGTTCTTCAATATTCAAGTGAAACCCATCCAAGGTCGCCTTGGCTTGAGGCTCGTTGATGTCACGGATCAAGCGCATCAGATCTTCACTGGTATTGATCAAGTCAGTTTCAAAACGATTGAGTGTTTCAATTCCCAGATCTAAGCCAAATTCTCCAGCCCGTTTGCATACTTTTTGCAAGTTAGTTACTGCTCGATCCCATTCGATTTGCCGCTGTTCGTGGGAAACTAGCCGAGCTTTTCCAACGGCAGCATACATCGGTCCTGCTACAAATGAGGAACCTAGTTCTGCTGCAATCTCAAAACAGGAATCCAAATAGTCAAAGCAAGTTTGATGGTACTTGGAATCCTCATTTGTAAGGTCGCGTGTTGGGCCAAAGGCACCGCAGATGATAGGTTTGAGCCCATGTTCTTGCAGTGCCTTTTTGACAAGTTTTAAATCAACCAAGGCAGGGTCTTCCACAGGTATTTCTACCGCATCAAAACCATAGTTTTTAATTTTTGAAAATAGCCCAACCGTATTACGGTTGAAAGGAGAGGTCCAAAGCCAAGTACTGACACCAAAAGTTACAGATAGTGCCATGGTTTATTTCCGTACGACCATGATCCCGTTCATAATTCTCCAGTGGCCCGGTACGGTACACACAAAAGGATATTCTCCAGGCTCTGTTGGAGCAGTAAATACCAACGTTTCCTTGCCCTCAGGGCTAACTAGCACAGTAGCAATAATTACTTCTGGGATTTCAGGCACATAGTTCAGTTCTGCACCTTTTGGATTTTTTGCCAGTTCATCTGCTGCCTTGCCAATCACTTCCATGCTTCCTTTTTTACCGATTACGAGGTTGTGCTGCATGAAATCTAGGTTTTCAAAGTCTATGGTCACCTGTGTGCCTGCCTGGACCGTAAAGGAAGGCTTGTCAAATTTCATTTCGTGAGGAATCACCCCCAATTTAATGGCGGTGGTTCCAGTCGTATTGGTTAGGGTTGGTAAACTAGCTACCAGAGCCAATTCTGCCCCCGGTTTCTTAAGTGTCAGTATTGAACTTTTGCTTAATCTACCTCCAAACCACCAGTTGCCTTCGTACTTGCCGACCACATTTTTGCTGTCGTTGGATCCCACTCGAACTTTATTAGGGCTAAGTGGCTGGGTGAATAGTCCATTTGTCTTGCCTTTGGCGATTTCTTCTCCATTGATTTGAAGGGAAAGGGTACCGTCTGCCACTAGTGTCGCATCTACAACAAACTGAGTGGTAGGAAGGGCTTTTTTGGAACTAATGATAGTAAGCTTATCCTGCTGGGCAACCGCAAAATGAAGGGCATCTTGGTAAATGTAGAGGCTGTAGCCATTTGTATTGTTGCCTTGAGCCATTAGTACGCCTTCGAGTGGATTGTCTGCTTTGGAGAGTATCATACGAACACCGATTTCTTTGCCTGTTACATCTGGCGGAAATAAAATACTGTTGCGTTGATCTAGTGGGTATTGCTCCGCTACCAAGCTTCTGCTGATTCGATCCGAAAGTGGGAGAGGGCTTTCTCCTGAAGCTTGGATTGCAGCTTTTGCATCCCGCTTCGCAAATTCGGATGGGTGAGTCAATACCGCTGCAAATATGGCTTGCGGTAAGAATGCATCCTTGCCATTTTCTTCCAGCTTGGCTTCATCCATCAATTTCTTTGCTGCCTGTGCGGATGATGGCATTTCAGAAAGGGCTAAGAAGGCTTCTTTACGGGTATGCAAATCAGCGTCTCGCAACAAGCTGCTGCTAAGGATCGCTTTGGAAGAGGCCTCATTTCGTGGAAGTACACGAAGCGCGTTTTTGCGTACCGCTGCAGATGGGTGGTTGAGTGCTTTCAACACGGCATTGGTAGCTTCTTGATTTTTTCCAGTCAATTCACCCAAACCATGTAATGTCCATAAGGCATTGATTGCGGGGCCATTGATGCCCACTTTGTCTTGGCTTGTATTTCCAATAATGGAGTACAATTCGCTGAGGATAGATTTTTCCTTTCGCTCTACAATCAAACGCTGGGCAGTCATTCTCCAGAAGAGGTTGTCACTTTTTAGTGCTTCTATGAGTTTAGCTGGTTTGGCATCTTTCAAATCGAATGTTTTTGCATCCTTGCCTCCTTTGTAGCTGATTCGGTAGATACGACCGTGCTTGCTATCGCGCAGTGGATTGATGTAAGCATTACCAGCTCCATTTTCAAATCCACGTGGGGTAGGGTTGTGCTGAATGATGAAATTATACCAATCCGCCACCCAAAGCGCACCGTCAGGACCTACTTCAGCATGAACAGGAGAGAACCATTCGTCTGAGCTAGCTAGGATATTGAAGCCATTTTTCTCTTTGTAGCTTGATCCATCTGGATTAATCATTGCTTTGTGAAGTACACGTCCTGTTGGTTCTGCTACAAAGGCTACACGGTTCCAGTAGGATTCTGGGAAACTTCGAGCCGTATAAAAGTTATGACCAGCTGCAGCGGTGTAGCCTCCAAACCAGTCCACTTGACGTAGGAAAGGGGTAAGGTGCGGCATGTCGTAGTGGCTATCAATGCCGTGTACGGTATTGGCTGATCCTTGGAAGATGGGACGCTTTAGGTACTTGTTGGCCATGGAAAAATACACGCTGTGCTGTCCATTAGCAGTGGAAAGGAAGGTCTCAAAATCTTCGGTAAAGCCCAATCCCCAGGTGTTGTTTGATGAATTACCTAAGTATTCCAATTCGCTAGCATTGGGAGTAAATCGGTAAACCCCTTGTCCGAAGGAATGGGACTTTCCACCCACTTCACCATTGAAACCAGAGTAGCCCAATACTCCCCAAATTTTGTTGTCGAATCCATACTTGAGGTTGGAAGGACCCGCATGGGTATCACTTTTGCCCCAGCCGGTAATGACTACCTCTCGGACATCTGCTACATCATCCCCGTTGGTGTCTTTTAAGAATACAAAATCTGGTGCCATGGAAATCAGAATTCCTCCATTGACGGCCATAATGGAGGTAGGGATATTCAAGTTGTCCGCAAAGACGGTGACTTTGTCTGCTTTGCCATCCTCATCGGTATCTTCTAGGATTTTGATTTTGTCATTGCCACCTTCGGTACGCACTTCGTTGGGGTAGTCTACTGTTTCAATCACATAAAGTCGACCACGCTCATCCCAAGCCATGGCCATGGGATTGATGATCATGGGCTCGCTGGCAAACAATTCCATTTCAAACTCGATAGGAAGCTGTACCAATTTCATACTTTCCTCTGGAGAGAGGGGCAACTGAAAGCGAGGTGCAGGATCACGTTTTTCGTAATTGGGAATTTCTGCGTCCTGAAACTGAGGTGTAGGGATTTTATAGTCGGCTAGGAGTTGGGTTACTTTATCGCCTACTGCCCAAAGGATACCGTTGGCCAACAATTCATGAAATTCTGGCTGCTTCCAAGTTTCCTCGTTGTGGCCGTAGGCAGTGTAAAATACGCGTCCTTCTCCTTCGTTCCGGATCCAGGTATAGGGTTCTTTTTTATCGCCCTCTTTTCGTTCCATCAGCACCTGAATGTCAGGATTGATTTGGCTATGAACATAGGTTTCATCCCAAGTCTCAAACTCACTGATTCCTTGTAAAATAGGGTGCTTTGAATCAAGTAATTGTGTAGTAAATCTACCCGTGCCATGGGTACTGAATTGTCCACCGACAGCTTGCACATACCAGTCCGAATTTCTAAAGCAGAAGGAGCCACTATGCAAGGGAATCAAGGCCTTTCCACCTTGAACAAAGGATTTGAGTGCTGCTTCTTGCGAAGTGGAGATGGAATCATGGTTGGCATAGATGAGTAGGCCATCGTAGTTCTGAAGTACCTCGTCCTTCAGATCATTGGGATCTGCTGTATAGGTAAGGTTGATGCCTTTTTGAAACAGGGGAGTAGAAATGTGCATCATCAATTTTTCAGTATTGTGATGATCACTGTCGTGTCCCAAGACCAAAATCTCCACGCGACGTGGTTCGGTCATCGATAGGAAATTGTTCTTTTTGCCGCAGGCAGAAACTAAAAGAACTAAGATCAAGGAAAGAAGGCCAATAGGTCTCCAAATCATGCTAGGGCGCATAGGCTGGGTTTGGTTAATTTGATGTAAATATTCATCATTTATCTGGTGAAAGTCTCACTCTTTTATCTTAAATTTTGACTGTATTCATTCACAAAAGTGAGCGGATTCGAAGATTAAAGTAAAGATACAGTGAAAGAACCCGTTCAGAAATCGCGAATTCCAGCTGGAAAAGCCTTTGTAATCCAAGAACTCATAGCGCCTTACTTTGATGTGAATTGGCATTTTCATTCTGAATATCAG
This sequence comes from Algoriphagus sp., assembly GCA_023653075.1. Taxonomy (GTDB): domain Bacteria; phylum Bacteroidota; class Bacteroidia; order Cytophagales; family Cyclobacteriaceae; genus Algoriphagus. The sequence goes on along the minus strand of JAMNXQ010000033.1, from coordinate 10,460 downwards.
CTATTTGTGGTACTGAAGGGGAGGGGAACACGTTTTGTGGGAGACCGTACCACTTCCTTCAAAGAGGGTGATTTAGTGTTGACTGGTCCAAATTTGCCTCATTTATGGAAAAATGATAAAGCGTATCATGACCCGACCAATGGTCTAGAAACCCATGGAATCGTGATTTATTTTCCAGATAATTTCTTGAATAATTCCGTTTTTGAATTGGAAGAATTGGAGGGGATAGCCAAGTTGCTGCAACTCTCCAAACGCGGAATAGAAGTAGTGGGCGAAACCAATCTCAGGATTACCCAATTAATGCAGGAATTGCTTGAATTGAAAGGATTGGCAAGATTCCAGCAACTACTCCATTTATTAGATGTATTGGCGCAATCCCAGGATTACCAGTTAATAACGGATGCTGGCTATCTCAATACGAATAAGGAATCTGAGAAAGACCGAATGAGTCAAGTATATGAATATGTGTTGCAACATTATTCATCCAAAATTACGCTCCAGGAGGTGGCGCAATTGTGCAATCTATCCGTTTCTGCATTTAGTCGGTATTTCAAATCCCGTGTTAACAAACCCTTTTCTGATTTTTTGACTGAAGTTCGAATTTCACATGCTTGTAAATTACTCCACGAAAGCGATCAGAATATCAGTGAGATTGCCTTTTCCTGTGGTTTTTTCACCCTTTCAAACTTCAATAAGCTTTTTCGCGAGCGCCTACACCAATCTCCCAAAGAATACCGCAAAGAGTTTCAGGCCTCTCGTTTTTTATGAGCCAATTTTACTTAAAAACCTTCAAATGGATAAGCCTGCAAATCAATTTTCCAAAGCCAGGGAAGAATGAAATAGACCATGAGCGTCAGTAGGATTATAGAGAGGATATTTAGCCAAAGACCAGCCTTAACCATATCTTTTATTTTCAAGTATCCAGGACCGAATACAACGGCATTGGGTGGGGTTGCAACTGGAAGCATAAAGGCACAACTTGCAGCGAGAGTCGCTCCAACCATCAGTCCAAAGGGGTGCACATCCAATTTGATGGCTACAGAGGCTAAAATAGGCAGTAACATGGAGGCAGTAGCGACGTTAGACGTAACCTCAGTGAGGAAATTCACCGCAGCCACGATGATTAGCAACAGTACAAAGAAACTTACCCCTTCGATCAGGCTTAAATGTTGACCAATCCAATCTGCTAAACCTGTTTCTTTAAACCCTTCCGCCAAGGCAAGTCCACCTCCGAAAAGAATCAAAACGCCCCAAGGAATTTGTTCTGCAGTTTTCCAGTCTAAAATACGCCCTTTGTGCTCGTTCTTGCCAGACGAGGGGAGAACAAGTAGGAGCAATACACCGATCAAAGCAATGATCGTATCGTCTAATGCTGGGAGAAGCGGTGCCAGTAAGAAGCTACGGGTAATCCAAGAAAAACAAACAATTCCAAATACAATCAATACCGTCTTCTCCTCAAAAGTAATTTTACCGAGTTTGGTCAGCTGCTCTTGAATTACCGATTTGGCTTCAGACAATTGAAATTTTTTGGGGAGAGGGTTACCAAAATTCACCAAGTAAAACCAAGCTATTGCCATCAATACCACAGTAAATGGAAAAGCAAACAGCATCCACTCGTTGAAATCAATGGTGTAGTTGTACAATTTTTCTACTACAGCGCGCAGAATATTGTTAGTGGGCGTTCCAATAAGGGTTGCCATACCACCTATGGAGGCAGCGTAGGCGATACCTAACAATATATTTTTGGCCAAATGAGTGGATAGAATTCCATTTTCATCGCCTAAATGGTGTTTGAATTGGCCAATCACTGCTAATCCTATTGGCAACATCATCAAAGCTGTCGCTGAATTGGAAATCCACATGGATAAAAACCCTGTGGCAAGCATAAAACCAAGCACAATACGTCTTAAATCAGTCCCTAATAAATTTATTATGTTAAGCGCAATACGTCGATGCAATCCCCATTTCTCAATGGCAGTTGCCAAAAGAAACCCCCCCATGTAAAGCAGTACCGTGGGATCCATGTAATTGGATGAAACTTGCTTGATGGATAGCACATCCAATAAAGGAAGTACAATTAAAGGCAGTAAAGCAGTTCCCGCGATTGGTACAGCTTCGCTTATCCACCAAATTGCCATCCAAAGCGTCAAGCCTAACATTAACTTTCCTTCAGGAGCTAAGCCGGGAGCCTCAACAAAAAAGTACAGAAGAATAAATGCAAAAGGTCCTGCAAAACGCCCAAGTGTCGGCAACCAATTATTCATAGAAGAAGAAGTTCGAAATGAGAATTGAAATACTATGAAGGAAAGCTACGATAGGTTTAAATATTTTGTGTGGGGTAATCAAGGTAGGATACCAAAGATGGGCTTTGAGCATCAACTCTAAGAAGTCCTAAGATCTTACCGATTGGTTGTAAGGAATGAGGATAGTAGAGGTTTTAATCTTTATTTAACATAATATAAATTATACAACATAAAATATCTTAATTTCGGCGCAAATGGGCTATTCTCTAGATTTGAGTACACCCACATAGTAATCAGGATCTACTACTACTTCTTCTGCGGTGCCTGCTTCTAATTTCTGCCAGGCCGTCTTCGTTTGAAGGCGAACTTCTTTTCCGTTGATCCATACATCCACCGGCATCTCGAAATCTTTTAGTGCATTGGTCCATCGGTATTGAAGTTCCCCTCCTTGGAAGTAGTATTCAAAAATCGGAATCCGTACATCTCTCAAATATTGATCAAATACTTTTCCCAAATTCCAACCTGCCTGGGTGGAGATATACGATTCGACCTGCTGAGTAGTCACCGTCTGATGGTAGAACTCTTTATTTAGTCCTCTCAAAATCTGTCTCCATTTGGCATCATCTTGCAAGATTTGACGAAGCATATTCAAGAGATTGCCTCCCTTGTAGTACATATCCCCAGATCCGCGCTGGTTGACTCCATAATCTCCAATGATGGGTTTGTCGTTTAGGATATTTATTCGCGTGCCACGAACATAGGCTTGACCGGCTTCTTTACCATAATGATAGTCTAGAAATAAACTCTCCGAATAGTTGGTAAAACTCTCGTGAATCCACATATCTGCCACATCCTTGTAGGTGATATTATTGGCAAACCATTCGTGACCTGCTTCGTGGATGATGATGAAGTCAAATTTCAAACCCCAGCCGGTTCCGCTAAGATCTCTGCCACGGTAGCCATTTTGGTAGCCATTGCCATAAGTCACGGAACTCTGGTGTTCCATACCCAAATAAGGAGCTTCCACCAACTTAAATCCGTCTTCATAAAATGGATACGGTCCAAACCAGTGTTCAAAGGCTTGCATCATGCGTCTGGCATCTTGAAAATGGACTTTTGCTTTCTCCAAATTCTCAAGCAAGACAAAATAATCCATGTCCAGCGTGCCTTTTTCCCCCTCGTATTTCTCTCCAAAGGTGACGTAATTACCTATATTGATATTTACGCCATAGTCATTGATGGGATTGATGACTTTCCAATGAAAGGTATCCCTGTCCTTGCCCACTTCAATTTCGACCAAACGGCCATTTGAAATGTCCATTAACCCCTTGGGAACTGTCACGTGCATATCCAGGCTGTCTACTTCATCGGCTGGATGGTCCTTGACAGGCCACCAAATGCTGGATCCGATCCCTTGGTTGGAGGATGCTATAAAATCAAGCCCTTTTGAATCCTTCTGCCAGGTAATTCCTCCATCCCAAGGTGGGCGAACAGCCTCTTTGGGAATCCCTTCGTACTTCACCACAAGTGCTTCTAGGGCACCTGGAACTTGTTTCTTGGTTAGTGTTACCCAGTAAACCGCCCCTTCTCGTCGAAAAGAAAGCTCCTCTCCTCCCTGCGTAATCGAAGTAACCTCCAAAGGCTCTTGTAGGTCTAACTGTAAAAGCTTCGCTTCATTTACTACTTTGTAACTTATTTTATTTGAGCCTTTTATGTATTTTTTGGAAGGAATGATTTCTACACTCAGGTCGTAGTGTTTGAGGTCCCACCAAGACCGTTCTGGGCCGATTCTTCCCCGCAAACTGTCTGCACGGCTGTATTGAGCTACGGCGGAACTTGAAAGGAGCAGAAAAGAACCAAGTGCTCCTGCTAGAATATATTGGGTGAATTTTAAGTTCATATACTTGTAAATTGGGGTAATTTACCGCCCTCCAGGAGGACAGTAGGTTTTTAAGAAATTGGTATACACCATGCGCAAGTGAGCTGCAGTGACTTCACCTTCACTAATGCCATGAGAGCGGTTGGGATAGGGCATAAATTGGAATAGCTTTCCATGCTTGATCAATTCGTTAATCAACATCTCTGCATTGGCGTAATGGACATTGTCGTCACCAGTACCATGAATATACAGGAGATTGCCTTTCAGGTTTTTGGCGTGCGTGATGGGTGATCCAGCCACAAAATCATCCAAGTTTTCTTGTGGTAATCCCATGTAGCGCTCCTGGTAGATGTTGTCGTAGGTCAACTGATTGGCCACCGCTGCCATGGAAATCCCCGTTTGAAAGAGGTCAGGATACTGAAACAGGAGGTTTAGCGTAGCAGAGCCTCCCCCACTATGTCCCCAAACAGCCATTCGTGTAGGATCCACGAAAGGCCATTGGCTGATCTGCTTGGCTGCTTCTGCCTGGTCGGAAATGTTTAATCGTCCAATTTTTCGATAAATACTTTTCCGCCAAGCTCTTCCTTTGGGTGCAGGAGTGCCCCGATTGTCAATGGAAATGTAGATATACCCATCGGCTGCCATATCACCCTCATAGTTTCGGTTGCGCCCTACTCCATACGTATCTTTTACATTGGCACCCCAAGGTTCGGTGTACACCATAAACAAGACGGGGTACTTCTTTGTAGGATCAAAATTCTTGGGTTTTACCATCCATCCGTCCATTTCTGTGCCATCGGCTGTGCTGATTTTAAAGAATTCCATTGTTTTGGCACCCTGGTTAGCAGGCAACTTGGATGCGATGCTTTGACTAGGATCCAAGGGCTGGTGCTTGGGAAGGCTGATCCATTCGCTAGCAGGTCGAGTATAGCTGTTGGAAAACTGGTGCATGGCATACTTCCCACTAGGAGAAATTACATACGAATGCGTTCCGGGCAGATCCGTCGGCGTAACCCGCTCGGCAGTTCCCTTTCCATCCAATTTGGCTTTGTAGAGGTATTTCTGCGTGGCATTGTCAGGGGAAGCATGAAAATAGAGTGAATTTTCTTTCTCATTGAATTGCAAGAGGTTGATCACATCGTAGTTTCCATGAGTCACAGGTGTGACTTTACCGCTCAAGTCAATTCGATAAAGGTGTCTCCAGCCATCTTTCTCGCTAAACCATAGGAATTCCTTTCCTGCATTGATCCACTTAAACTCGTGTCTGTAAGTGAGCCCGTAGGTATTTTCCCAGCTGGACAATACATCGATCCAAGTCTCGTCCTGTTCCTCGAAAATGAGATTCGCCTCATTAGTCGTTACGTTGACCCCTAAGACTTTACTGTGGTTTTGCTTGCGATTGAGTTGCTGTACCAGCAGGAGTTCTGGTGAATTCCACTCCATTCGAGGCAAGTAATGCTGCTGTGGATCACCAGGAATGTTGAGCCAAGTTAGTTTTTTACTGGCTAATTCAATTACTCCTATTCTCGCCGGAGATGGTGATTCTCCTACTTTTGGGTACTCTACTGGAATGATTTGAGAATAAATCGAATCGGTAGTATTGATCATGAAGTAATCACGAATCTTGTTGGCATCGATCTGCCAAAAAGAAATACGCTTTCCGTCAGGGCTCCATTGGAAGCCATCGCGACATCCAAACTCTTCCTCATAGGTCCAATCGAAGGTTCCATTGATCAGTTTGCGGGTGCCATCAGTGGTTAATGAAGTAATTTGACCAGAAGTCAAGTCCTGAACGTACAAGTTGAATTCACTCACAAAAGCCACTTTGGAAGCATCTGGAGCGAATTTGGCGAAGCGTAGCGAACTTTCGGGAAGCTTCTCTCCTACCTGTGTTAATTTCCCAGTGCCAAGTTCATACACCCAATAGTCTCCTTGCGTTTGGAGGCGCCACACTGCCTTGGTATTGGTGTAGACCAATACTTTCTGCCCATCAGCAGAAAATGCAAAATCGGTGATGGAAAGGGGTGCTTGCCCTTTTGGGCTTAGTTGAGCCGTTGAAATTAATTTCTCTCCTACTGTATTGGGTAAGGAGTGCCGGAAAATCTCATTTTTTATGACCGAATAATAGGTATCCCCTTTCTTGTCCCATTTGATTTCCTGCGCAAAAGCAGTAAAACCAATTAGGAAAGTCATCAAAAAAGGAAGTAATCGAAAGGCTTTTTTCATGGGTTAAGTTAATCGTAATACGAAGTCAAATAGATTAAAATAAATGGAGATTTCAAGGCTATTTTCCTAAAATTTCATCAAGCCTCTTGCCATAATCGTATTGAAGATCCTCGTGCAGGGCAGCGATGCTTTTTTGAATTTTCTCTGTTTGTTTCAAAAACAGGGATTGAAGCATCGGATGCTGATACTTGAAGTACCCATACTTTTTAAGTTGCTCGCAGAAATAAAGTAGTAATTCCACCTGGTCCTCTTTGTTTTTGCTGAATTTGAGCGATTTGTTGAGTTTCCGTCGAATGGTCTGGGCTGATTTTTTGCATAGGTAAAAAGAAGTCGTATTCGCCGTTTGAAACAATTCATCCAACTCTTCTTTCACTGTATCCACAAAAAGACTGGGCCGATCCCTTTCGTTGAGTTTAAAGTATAAAAAGGCCTTGTTGTCCCGGGTGAACTTGCTCAATTCTAAGATTAAGCTACTGAGCTCCCTTTCATCGAGGTAGGAAAGCTCTTTTTTTATAGCGGCCAAACTAGGAATATTCATACGAAAGGGTTGAAACCAGGAGATTTTGGGATTGCAAGAACTAATTTTTTTAGGATAGTTTTCTCGAATCCAAACAAAAGTTGAATGAATAGGAGTTTATCAATAAATTTAGGGCAAATAGAAGGAAGTTATGGAAGCGTACGGAAAGATATTGTTGATTGCGATGCCGGCATTTTTTGTGCTGGTGCTCCTTGAAAAGGCTTGGGGTATTTGGAAAGGAAAAGATACCGTTCCTGTTTCGGACATGATTGCAAGTTTGAGTTCGGGCATCACCAACGTGACCAAAGATGTGCTTGGACTTAGTGTAGCGGTCATTTCCTATCAATGGCTCTTTACTCAATTCTCCTTTTTCACGATTGAGGCCACTTGGGCTGTGTATTTCATTGCCTTTTTTGCCTTGGATTTTGCGGGCTATTGGACCCATCGCATTGCACATGAGTACAATATCTTTTGGAACAATCACATCGTGCACCATTCCTCCGAAGAGTTTAACCTTGCCTGCGCCCTGCGTCAAAGCATCTCATCCATCTTCAAAATCTTCGCGATTTTCCTATTGCCAGCCGCTTTCCTGGGCGTACCGCCTGAAGTAATTGCTGTGGTAGCTCCCCTGCATTTATTTGCGCAGTTTTGGTACCATACCCAGCACATTCGATCCCTGGGTTTCCTAGAGAAAGTCATCGTCACCCCGGCCCATCATCGGGTTCACCACGCGATCAATCCCGAATACCTGGACAAAAACTACGGACAAATCTTTATCTTCTGGGACAAGTGGTTTGGAACATTTCAAGAAGAACGAGCTGATATTCCTGCGGTCTATGGGGTCACTCGACCCGTACAAACCTGGAATCCCATTAAAATCAATTTCATGCATTTGTGGCTCCTGATCCAGGATGCCTGGCGTGCCAAAAACTGGGGAGATAAGCTGAAAATTTGGTTTATGCCTTTGGGATGGCGACCCAATGATGTGGCAGCAAAGCATCCGGTAGCTAAGATTCAGGATGTGTATCATTTTGACAAATACAACCCAGAACTGAACGCTGGGATGCGAATTTGGAGTTTCGGACAGCTGATTGTCTTGCTGTTGCTATTGAGTTACCTCTTCTCCAATTTGGCAGCAATTGGAGCTCCTGGCATCTTTTACTTCGGTGGATTCGTCTTCCTCACGGTGTTTGCTTACACCGAATTGATGGACCGCAATCCCCTTGCCTGGTGCTGGGAAACCTTAAAGAGCAGTTATGCCCTTTATTTTGTGTTCACCACTGGGGATTGGTTTGGGCTCAATGCCCAGTTTCCGGGTGCAGTCTATGCATTTGTGGGTTATTTGGTGATTTCCACGCTTTGCTCTCTCCTATTCTCTCTGCAAAAATCAAACGCTTCCTCCTCTCCTAGTTCGCAACTTGCTAGATGAAAGAATTTGCCCAGCTGATTGATGCCTATGATCTAGCCAAAGCCGAGGGGCATGCCATGGCCTTGGCAACGGTGGTCCAGGTCGATGGATCTGCCTACAGACGTCCTGGAGCACGAATGCTCGTAACTCAGGATGGAAGACTGACGGGGGCGATTAGTGGGGGCTGCCTCGAAGGAGATGCGCTTCGCAAAGCACAGGCAGTCATCTTTCAGCAAAAATCCATGCTCGTCACCTACGACACCACAGATGAGGATGACCAGAAGTTTGGAATTGGTCTGGGCTGCAATGGCATCATTCACCTCTTAATCGAGCCCCTCGATGTGAATCAGGCAGACAACCCAGTGGAATTGATTCGTCAGGCAAGATCCAAGCGGGAAACTTCCCTATTGCTTACTTTCTTTTCCCTCAAGAACTCCAAAAAGGAGCAAATCGGCACAATACACCTCACCCAAGGTCTGCAGAAATTTGGATCGCTGGCTAAAGTCAAGGAAGAGTTCCATCCCCGTATCCTGCGAGAAATTGCTACATTTGATCAGCCCAGCAGTCGAATTCAGTGCTTTGACGAGTTGGACGAGCTTTCCCTATTTTTTGAATTGATTCACCCTCCCCTGCAGTTGCTCCTATTCGGCGCTGGCAATGACACCCTCCCCGTGGCACAACTCGCGGGCCTCTTGGGGCATGAAGTGATCCTAGTGGATGGGAGAAAAGCCTTGGCCACGAGCAGCCGCTTTCCAACCGTTCAACGGATTATCCAGGGGCCTGCAGAAGAGGTCATGGCGCAGATTGAAACGGATTTGAATACCGTAGCGCTCTTGATGACGCATAATTTTGATTACGAATTGGTAATCCTAGAGAAATTGTCACAGCAATTGATTCCTTACATTGGGATTCTAGGTCCGAAGCGAAAGACTGAAAAGCTGTTGGAGCGATTGAAGGTAAAAGAAATGGCGATACCTACCGGCAATCTCTACGCTCCGATTGGCTTGGACCTTGGAGCAGAAACATCCGAGGAGATCGCCCTAGCCATCCTTGCTGAAATCGCTGCAGTAGTTCGCAAGCGGAAACCTGCTTTCCTTCGGGACAAGCCAGGTCCCATTCATGATTCCGGGTTATGAAAACTGGAGTCATCCTTTTGGCAGCTGGTTCATCTTCCCGTTTAGGTAGACCAAAGCAACTGATTAATTATCAAGGAAAAACACTGATTCAAAATGCCATTGAAGCCGCTCAGTATAGTGCGGCGGATGACTTGGTCGTAGTACTTGGTAGTAACTCGGAACTGATCCAAACAGGCATTGAATCCAAGGAAGTTCCTGTGCTTGTTCATACACTCTGGGAAGAGGGAATGTCTTCCAGCATGCAGTGTGGCTTGCGATACCTACTCGAAACTTGCCAAGTGGAGCAGGTGATTTTGATGCTATGTGACCAGCCGTACGTCAGTCAAGAGCTTTTGGATCAATTGATCAACTTAAAAAAGGCTTCCGGAAAAGGAATTGTGGCCTGCAGCTATGCAGGAACTGTTGGGGTTCCTGCCCTCTTTGATCAAACCTATTTTCCTGAATTAGTAGCGCTGAAGGGGACTGAAGGAGCTAAAAAAGTAATTTTAAACCATCAGAAAGACACCTTTTTAGTTGATTTCCCCTTAGGGGCAATAGATCTCGATACCGAAAAAGATGTTCAGAAGTTCACTGGATATCGCTGAAAAACTCTTCCAAATCCAGTTTAAATCCCTTCACTACCTGCGACTCGATTACATCTCCAGTAGTAAACAAAAGAGAGGGTAAATAGGTGCCATTTACCCAAGTGTAGATTGTCATCGTTTGGTGTTCGGGTTGGATAATCCAATATTCCTTCACTTCACGGGATTCGTAGAGGTCAAACTTTTGTTTCAATTCCAATTTACTGTTGCCTGGTGATAGAATCTCCACAATCAAATCAGGGGAACCGATACAGCCTCGCTGATCTAAGATTGATGGATCACAGACCACACAGATATCGGGCTGTACCACATCAAAGATTCGATGGTCTTCCTTGGAATCCTTGGGGAACCGAACGTCAAAAGGAGCTTCATAAACTTGACAGGTCTTTCCCTCTAAAAATTGATATAGTTTAACGGAAAGTTTTAAAGATACCCGTTGATGGATGCGATTTGGAGCTGCAGCAGCCTTT
>JAMNXQ010000002.1 GCA_023653075.1 Algoriphagus sp. | reverse complement strand
ACCAACAACATCGTAAATCAGTTTCTAATCCTAACTGAATAACAATAATGACCAAGGGTCAAAAAAATAGAGGCCGAAAATCAAAAATCGGCCTCTATTGAGTAAAATCGACTGTCTCTAACTTGAAAAACTATTTATGAGACAGCCCCTTTTTTTTAACTACCTGAAGTAGTGTCTTTGGCTGGATGCTCTCCACCTTCTGGATGTTCTCCACCTTCTGGATGCTCAGCGGCTTGTTCCGTAGTATCGGTTGCTTCGGCTGCCTCTTCCTTTTTGCCTCCGCAGGAAGTCAATAAAGTAGCAGAAAAGAATGCCAAAAGCAGCATACTAGTGAGTGTAAACTTTACCTTTTTCATAAGTAGATTGGTTAGTGCAGCTTCAAGTTAAGAATTTGATTAAAAATAAGTTGAAAAACAGGTCAATATTTTTAGCAAGAGCAATAGGTACTGGCAAAAGCCAATTTCACTCTAGTGGGAAATTAAAGCATCAGGACTTTCAATGAAAAATTCAAATGTTGCAACCTCAGCAGGCTAAAAATTAATACGCAAATGATCTGCTTTTTGATCACAAAGAAAATAAAATAAGGGTTGAAGTTCAATAGGGTGTGCTGTGGTTCCTGGATTGTCCTCTTTGGTAAAACTATCCCAAGGCATTTGTACTCCTCTTGGGCCACAGGCATAATTGCGGATAATCCTATTAATAAATTACATTTTTGTGGATTATCCTGTGAATCTCCTTTACATTTGATGCAAGATCGAACGAAATGAGCTACTCTGGGCTATTCAAAAATCCGGACAAACAAATTTTAGCCCTTCAGTGGGTCAGAAAAACAAACAGCTTCGTCAGGGTAATTTTCACCTTGTTGATCTTCCTAGTTTGGATCTTTGATTTGGGCTTTCCAAATCAAGAATTCTTCCCCATCCACTCTCTTTGGTATGGAATTGCACTGTTTGTGCTGGGGCAAAACTACTTGTATCGGCTTCTTTTTATTTACAAGGACGCTAGTAAAGGCAGAAGACGTTTGGAAGTCTTTCTTACTTTACTCCTCCATTTTTCTGCATTCATTCAATTTGGATGGATGGACACTTGGACCTGGCTCGAATCCTACGAAGTGATCCTCACCAATATTCTCATCTTCCTGCTTTTTTTTATTGAATTGAGCCGGTTGAGTCTGGGAGTCAACAAAATGGCCATCCATCCCGCGTTGATATTTATTTTAAGCTTTTTATTAGTCATCCTAGGAGGTACCCTTCTCCTAAAGCTTCCCAATTCCACGGTAGGAGGAATTACTTGGATTGACGCGCTTTTCACCGCTACCTCGGCGGTATGTGTGACCGGATTGATTGTTGTCGATACAGCTACTGCATTCACTGGAATGGGCAAAACCATTATCATGATCTTGTTTCAAATAGGCGGCTTGGGGATGATGACTTTTACCAGTTTCTTTGGCTTTTTCTTTAAGGGTAGCCAATCGCTGCAAAGCCAACTTTTTCTCAAAGACTACATCAACGAAGACAATATCAGTAAGATTGGTTCTACCCTAATCAAAATCATCCTATTCACCATGGGATTTGAATTGTTGATAGCTGTTGGGATATTCTTTATTGTAGATGCAAACCTATTTAGTTCGCTCTCTGATCGCTTATTTTTCTCTGTTTTTCATTCTATTTCCGCTTTCTGTAATGCGGGATTTTCCACGCTAACCAATGGGCTGTATGAGATAGGATTCCGTACCGAATACCATATCCATTTGTTATTGGCTTTTTCCATTATCGTGGGCGGTATTGGTTTCCCAGTGATTGTATCCTTTGCACAAGTAGCCAAACGAATGTGTACCAACTGGTTCAATATCTTGATGAAAAAAGATTCGATGTACCACCATACCCCTCGAATATTTAATATCAACACCAGCTTGACCACCGTGTCTACCCTGATTTTACTGATACTTGGGTTTTGCACTTATTGGATATTTGAGGAGCGAAATACACTGGCAGGTTTAGACGGCTATGGAAAATTTGTGACCGCCTTCTTTGGATCCGTGACCCCTCGAACCGCAGGTTTCAATACTGTAGACATGACCCAATTGGCCGTTCCCACGGTCTTGATTTACCTAATTTTGATGTGGATCGGTGCTTCCCCGGGTTCGACAGGGGGTGGATTGAAGACGACCACCTTTGCGGTAGCCGTATTGAATGCGATCAGCATCGCTAAGGGCAAAGATCGCGTGGAGGTATTCAATCGCCAAATTGACCCAGAAACGGTTCGAAAAGCCTTTGCCGTAATGCTGCTCTCCTTTATCGTGATTGGATTGGGTGTATTTATGGTGCTGTTTTTCAACCCCGAATTGCCTATCCTTGAAGTTGCATTTGAAGTATTCTCTGCATTCTCCACGGTAGGTTTGAGTTTGGGCATCACTGCCAAACTCACCACAGGATCCAAACTCGTGATTTCTTTAATCATGTTTTTGGGGAGGGTAGGTACCCTTACCGTATTGGTTGCTTTTATCAAAAAAACCCGCTCCCTGCGCTACAAATATCCACAGGAAGGGGTATTCATCTCTTAACACAGTGCTACTATGAAATACATCATTGTAGGTATGGGAAGCTTTGGAGGCTTTCTAGCCGCCAGATTAACCGAATTGGGTCACGAAGTAGTTGGAGTAGATTCCAGCGAAATCAAAATCGAACAAGTTAAAGATAAGATCACCCATGCCATCCTCATGGATGCCACCGATGCGGTAACGGTCAAAACCCTTCCTTACAAGGATGCGGATGCTGTCATCATTACTATTGGAGAAAATGTGGGGGCTTCCATTATGGTAACGGCCATATTCAAACAGCTCAATGTGACGCGTTTGATCAGCCGAGCCATCAACCCTGTACACGAAACAGTGATAAAAGCCATTGGCGTATCTGAGATCCTACACCCGGAAGAAGATTCTGCTGAGCGAATGGCCAAGCGCCTTCAAATGAAAAACGTGCTGGATTCACTTGACCTTTCCGATGACTACAACGTCATCGAAGTCAAGACGCCAGAGCGCTACGTAGGCATGACCTTGGAAGAGACTAACCTTCGAAAGGAATACAAGGTAACGGTGATCACCATCATCCATGAAATGGAGCGTACCAACATGCTGGGAAAAAAATCCATCATCAAAAAAGTAGTCGGTGTGGTCAATGGAGACACGAAAATTGAAGCTGGAGACATTCTCGTGCTATTTGGGTCCTCCAAAGACATCCAACAGATCCTTGAAATGTAAGAGACCCCCCAGAACCCCGGGATCCACTTACTTTTTTACCCATTTTGGAACTTTAGTCTCCCTACGAGCATTTTTCAAGCGTACCCTATGCCATGAATTCAGCTCTATCCAAAATCAGCAAACAAACTTTTCCCGTCACCGGCATGACCTGCGCAGCCTGTGCATCTAGCGTGGAAACGATCCTGATGCATACGGATGGCATTCACACAGCAGCAGTTAATTACGCCAGTTCAAGCGTTGCGGTATCCTGGGATGAACGCATCTCGGTTGAAGGCATCCACCAGGCACTTCAAGAGGTAGGATACGGATTAATAATCAGTACTAAAGAGGTGAGTGAATCTGTGGCCGCCGCTCAAGCAAAAAATTACCAGCAACTCAAGCAGCAAACTCTAGGTGCTGCAACCACTTCCCTACCCATCGTCGTACTGGGCATGTTTTTTATGGATTGGGAGCCTGGAAGATGGATTAGTTTGGGTCTAAGTATCCCTGTACTTTTCTACTTTGGGCGGCATTTTTTTAACCGTGCCTTTGCCCTTGCGCGACTTGGGCAAGCCAATATGGATACCCTAGTAGCCCTAAGTACCTCCATCGCATTCTTATTTTCTGCTTTTTCTACCTTCTTTCCAGATTTCTGGCATGCTACGGGTGTGCACGCGCCCGTGTACTTTGAGAGTGCAGCGGTGATTCTGGTCTTTGTTTCCTTGGGTAAAATGCTTGAGGAACGTGCAAAAACCAAGACGGGAACAGCCTTAAAGAAACTCATCGGCTTGCAACCCAAAACCCTGACCCGATTGGTTGCTGGAATCCCGCAGGAAATTGGGCTTGAAGAAGTGGCCTTGGGAGATCGAATACTGGTGAAGCCCGGAGAAAAAATCCCGGTGGATGGGCAAGTGCTGCTTGGCCAAACTTACCTGAATGAGAGCATGCTCAGTGGGGAATACCTTCCTGTATCCAAAGGACCAGGTGATCCTGTCTTTGCAGGTACGCTTAACCAGAACGGGATCTTAGAAATTACCGCTGAAAAAATTGGCAGCACCACCCTACTCGCCCAAATCATCCAACGGGTGCAAGAGGCTCAAGGCAGCAAAGCCCCCGTGCAGCGGCTTGTGGATAAAGTATCCAGCATTTTTGTACCCGTAGTCTTAGTTCTTTCCATCCTTACTTTTGTGTCTTGGATGATTTTCGGAGGGGAAAATGCGCTCTCCTTCGGATTACTTTCCGCTGTATCCGTATTGGTCATTGCCTGTCCCTGTGCTTTGGGATTGGCTACTCCTACAGCCCTCATGGTGGCCATGGGCAAAGGTGCTGAACAACAAATTCTCATCCGCGATGCGGAAAGCTTAGAACTAGGACACCAAGTCACCGCCTTGGTCCTAGACAAAACGGGTACACTGACCCTCGGCAAACCCAAGGTCAGCACTTTTTGGCAAAACACAGCGGAAAGTGGAACGGACAACAAAAAATTGGAAGGCGTCCTCCTAGCCTTGGAACGCAACTCCACACATCCACTGGCCGAAGCGGTCATTTCCTTCTTGGATCCTAAGCACTTACCAACCTACACAGTTACGAATTTCGAAAATAACCCAGGAGCAGGAATCACTGGAATCGTTGAAGGTCAAACCTATTTCTTGGGAACCAAAAAGTGGATTCAATCGCTTCAAATCCCTATGCCTCCCGCAGTGGAAGCTGTAGAAAAGGAAAGTCAAGAAAAGGCACAAACGCTGATTTGGCTAAGTAATGAAACCCAACTAGTGGCTGTTCTTGGAATCGAAGATCAAGTCAAGCAGAACACCAGGCAAGTCGTGAAGGAATTGAAGGACATGGGAATAAACGTTTACCTACTGACAGGGGATCAAAATGCCTCAGCCAAGGCCGTAGCGGATCAAGTGGGGATCTCCCAGTACCAATCCGAATGCCTTCCTGCCGATAAATCCAAGTTCATCCAAGACTTACAGCGGCAAGGGCATGTAGTTGCCATGGTGGGTGATGGGATCAATGACGCGGAAGCCTTGGCACAGGCCGATGTGAGTATTGCCATGGGTATGGGCTCAGATATTGCGCTTGATGTAGCCAAAATCACACTGATGAACTCGGATCTAGCCAAAGTTCCACAAGCACTTCGGCTTTCAAGACTCACGGTTCATGGAATTCGGCAAAATCTATTTTGGGCATTTGCCTACAACCTGATCGGCATACCGATCGCCGCTGGACTCCTTTACCCCTGGTTTGGATTTTTGCTCGACCCCATGATTGCCAGTGCAGCTATGGCCCTGAGTTCCTTGTCCGTGGTGGGTAATAGTTTGCGATTAAAAACTCAAAGTTTGGACTGACACAGTGCATACGCAATAGATCTAAAAATTAATAAAACAAAATATGATTATCCGCAATCACTCCAGTAGCTTAAAACATCCTTGAATGTCTGCGGATAATCGTCGACAGACGACTGTCCACAGACCACAGCTCACCTAAAGGAACTTCAAACCTTACTTTTCTTTGGGTACTGGTAACAAAGCGGATAATCAGTAAACAAAAAATACATTCTAATAAATTCAATAGTCTCTATATCAATTTACTATATATGAAAAAATATACCTTCACTACCAACATTCAGTGCAGCAATTGCTTGTCCAAAGTAAGTCCCAAACTCAACGAGCAAACTGGTATTCATACCTGGGGGGTGGACTTGCAGGACCCGAATCGAACGCTGACTGTGGAAACCGAAATCCTAGCCCCTGAGGACATTCGAAAGGCAGTGCTAAAGGCAGGATTTATTGCTACGCCGATTTGAAATTTTATTTTCAATAGATTAGTGTGTGCATCACTTCTTCATTCTACTCTTAGCGTTCGACATTTGAAATTAAACAATGCCCCACTTTTGATAAGTAGGCTCCAAAAAAGTAAGGAGTAAACTTTTTTACAAAAAATACGTACGTTTGTAAAGTGAAAGCCTTTATTTCCATATCCCTAGCGTTGCTGCTGCTCTTCTCTACCGTGGGAATTGCAAAGACGACGCATTGGTGCATGGGGCACGAGATGGAGTCCGCAATTGGTTTTGGTGAGAAGCACTTGGATTGCGGAATGGAACTTCCAACCGAAGATTCCAACACTTCTTCAGGGGATCCTTCCAGTTGCTGCGAAAACAGAACCCAACACCTTCAAGTTGACGATGATTTTAAAGTAAGCCAGGTTGAATTTCAACTGAACCCTTCATTTACCCTTCCCCTTCTTCAAGTTTTTGTTTTTGAAGATGACTTTTTCAGTATTCAGGAGGTAGTTTTCCCTACCGAACACAGTCCACCAGTTCCCAAACGGGACTTTCAGCTCCTTTACCAATCCTTCTTGATTTAATTCCAAGGGAAGCTTGTGTCAAGCTTTTCGTGAATCTCCTGTGGCTTTAGGTCTCAGGCAATTTTCAGTTATACTTTGGAATCATGATCAATCGCATAATTCGTTTCTTTTTAGAAAATAAGTTAGTCACGCTCCTCTTCTTCCTGCTCATTTTGGGCTGGGGACTGGCCACGGCACCTTTCAACTGGGACTTAGGGAGTTTTCCCCGAGATCCAGTGCCCGTAGATGCCATCCCGGATATTGGGGAAAACCAACAAATCGTATTCACCGAATGGATGGGACGCTCTCCTCAAGATGTGGAGAATCAAATCACCTATCCCCTCACCACCTCACTCCTAGGCTTGCCTGGTGTCAAAAGTGTACGTTCCAGTTCGGCCTTCGGGTTTTCAAGCATCTACATTATTTTTGAGGAGGACATCGAGTTTTATTGGAGCCGTTCCCGCGTACTCGAAAAATTAAATTCCCTGCCCACTGGACTACTTCCTGAAGGGGTGCAACCCAAATTAGGTCCCGATGCCACTGCATTAGGCCAGGTATTTTGGTATACCTTAGAAGGCCGGGATGCGGATGGAAATCCCACCGGCGGATGGAATCCTGAGGAACTGCGTACCATTCAAGACTATTACATCCGCTATGCCCTGACTGCGGTAGAGGGAGTGGCTGAAGTGGCCTCGGTAGGTGGATTTATCAAAGAATACCAGGTGGATGTGGATCCTGCTGCACTCAAAGCCAATGGCGTTAGCCTGATGGAAGTGATGGATGCTGTACGCAAATCCAACCTAGATGTGTCGGCCAATTCCATCGAAATCAACAAGGTAGACTACTACATCCGGGGTCTGGGATACATAGATAACCTGGAAGATTTGGACAAGGCTGTCGTCAAAGTCACCAACAATGTACCCATTCGGCTCCAAGACGTAGCGAAGATCAACTTTGGTCCTCAGCCCCGAAACATGGCTGGAATCCTAGATAAAGGTGGTGCAGAGGCAGTTGGCGGTGTAGTCATCGCCCGTTATGGGGACAATCCCCTACAAGTCATCGAGGGCATCAAAAAGGAAATTGAGCAGCTCAGCCCGGGGCTTCCGACCAAAATCTTGGCCGATGGCACTATTTCCAAGTTGACCCTAGTGCCCTTCTACGATCGCTCTGGCTTGATCTACGAGACCTTAGGCACCTTGTATGAAGCCATCAATTTGCAGATCCTAGTCACCATCCTGGTGATCCTGGTCATGGTGGTCAATGTGCGTGCCTCCTTGCTCATCTCTTCCCTCCTGCCACTTGCGGTGCTGATGTGCTTTATCTTCATGCGCTATTTTGGTGTGGATGCCAACATCATGGCATTATCAGGCATCGCGATCGCGATTGGTACTCTGGTGGATTTGGGCATCATCCTCAATGAAAATATTCTTCGACACCTAGAATCTGCTCCCAAGGAAAAATCCAAACTCCAAACGATTTACGAAGCCTCAGCAGAGGTTTCTGGAGCCATTCTTACAGCTGTCAGCACCACTATCATCAGTTTCCTTCCGGTATTTACGCTACAGGCGGCAGAGGGCAAACTCTTTGGTCCACTGGCATACACGAAAACCTTTGTTTTGATTGCCGCTGTCTTAATTACCCTGTTCATGCTGCCTGCATTGACACATTGGGTCGTGAGTTGGAGGAAAGTCAGTGACAAAGTAAGCCGATACGGCAATTATGCGCTCCTTCTCCTAGGACCCTTGGTCGGCATAGTTGCTTGGACCTGGGCTGGTCTTTTGCTTTTCAGCTACGGCGCAATTCACAGTTTGGCTTTTCATTTTCCAGATCGCTTCGAAAAATACAAAGCCAAAGCCTTACTGGGCGCTACGCTTATTGCCATTTCATGGCTGCTTACTACCCTATGGATGCCCTTGGGCGTTTCTGTCAGCACCTTTGTCAATTTTCTCTTTATTGGGCTGCTTTTGTTTGCTGTACTGGGCGGCTTTATGGGTTTCATCCAAATCTATCCTAGAATACTCAGCTGGTGCCTCAACCACAAGCGCGCTTTCTTGGTCTTTCCATCCCTTATTATCGGATTGGGATTGATCATTTGGCTAGGCTTTGGGCGTGTATTCAGATTTATACCTACGGCGGCCGATGGCCTAGGGGTAAACATTCGCACCACATCACTTTGGTCTGGAATGACCCATGCTTTTCCTGGACTTGGCAAGGAGTTTATGCCTTCCCTCAACGAAGGCTCCTTCCTGCTCATGCCAACCAGCATGCCTCATGCGGGAGTTCAAGAAAACAAGGAGGTCTTGCAGAAATTGGATATGCTGGTAGCTTCCATCCCGGAAGTGGAATTGGTCGTAGGCAAGGCAGGCAGAGCAGAAACAGCCATTGACCCTGCGCCCATCACCATGTATGAAAATACGATCAATTACAAGTCCGAGTACCTGATCGATGCCCAAGGAAAACGACTACGATTCAAAGTGGAAGATGGGAAATATGCCCTGAAAACGGGAAAATTCTACGATCCAGAAACGGATTCACTTCAAACCGTAAGGGTAACTGACCTTGTTCCAGACGATTCAGGGGAATACTTCAGGCAGTGGAGAGTCCATATCCGAACCCCAGATGACATCTGGTCTGAGATCTTAAAGGTGGTCAACTTACCCGGGGTGACGAGTTCGCCCAAGCTCCAGCCTATCGAAACCCGCTTAGTCATGCTGCAAACAGGCATGCGTGCACCCATGGGAATCAAAGTGTATGGCCCTGACTTAGAAACGATTGAATCCTTTGGTTTAAAGTTAGAAGGCTATCTCAAAGAGGTGCCTTCAGTCAAAAAGGAGGCGGTGTTTGCCGACCGAATTGTGGGCAAACCCTACTTGGAATTGGCCATTGACCGAGAAAAAATCTCCCGCTACGGCTTGAATGTGGTGGATGTGCAGGAGTTTATCGAAACGGCCATTGGAGGCATGAAGTTGAGCACGACCGTAGAAGGGAGGGAGCGCTTTCCGATCCGCGTACGCTATGCTCGCGAATACCGAGATGATCCGGAGGCCATTGAAAATCTCCAAATCCCCACTCCTGTGGGCAACTACATTCCTCTAGGCCAGCTAGTAGACATCCAATACCGACCAGGCCCCGACATGATTCGCGGAGAAAATAGTTTCTTGGTGGGATTTGTCCTTTTGGATAAAAAGGAAGGCTACTCCGAAGTGACCGTTGTAGAACAAGCAAAGAATTATTTGCAAGGGAAAATTGATTCCGGCGAACTAAAAATTCCGGATGGGGTACGCTTTGAATTTTCAGGAACCTATGAAAATCAAGTTCGTGCTGAAAAACGTCTCGCCTTTGTAGTACCGCTCTGCTTGGTACTGATTTTCTTACTGCTCTATTTTCAGTTTCGGGCCGTATCCACTACCCTCTTTGTGTTCACAGGGATCGCAATGACGTTTTCAGGAGGCTTTTTGATGCTTTGGCTCTTTGGTCTAGATGGATTCTTGAATATTGATATTTGGGGCACCAACCTTCGTGATCTATTCCAAATGAAAGCCTACAACTTGAGTGTGGCCGTTTGGGTAGGATTCATCGCCTTGTTTGGTATTGCTACGGATGATGGAGTGGTTGTGGCTACCTACTTGGATCAGAGTTTTGCCAAGAAAAAGCCGAGCAGCGTCCTAGAAATTCGTAATGCTGTACTTGAAGCCGGAAAACGCCGGGTATTGCCTTGTATGATGACTACGGCTACGACCCTACTTGCTTTAATTCCTATTTTCACTTCCACAGGAAAAGGTTCCGATGTCATGATCCCAATGGCCATTCCGGCTTTAGGAGGGATGCTTTTGGAAGTGACCACCGTATTTATTGTGCCTACCCTGTACTGCTGGTGGGCAGAACGAAAATTAAGTAAGAACACAAAAATTGACAGTGATGAAGCAATTAATTAAGGTTTTGAAAGCAAGCGACTGTGGGCTGCAGCTCCAACCGATGCTTCCTCTCGTCAAGATGCTGGGAGCACTCCTACTCCTCATTCTGATTAGCACAACAACTCTTCAAGCCCAATCCTTGGAAGAATACCTATTGGAAGCAGCTAAGAATAATCCGGGCCTCCAAGCGGCTTATGCGCAGTACCAAGCCACCGCTGAGCAGGTCAATCAGGTGAGCATGCCTAATCCTGAATTTCAGGCTGGGGTATTTTTGCGACCCATGGAGCGATTTATGGGAAATCAGTCTACCGATTTACGGCTGATGCAAATGTTTCCCTGGAGAGGGATGCTCGCTAGCCAAAAAGAAGAAGCCTACCATATGGGCCAGGCAGAATATTTCCGGTTTTTGGATAAGAAGAACCAACTCTTTCTTGAGGTAAAATCTATCTGGCTGGAGTTGCTATTGCGCCAGAGTGAACTGAAGCTTACGCAACAGAAGCTAGAATACCTCAACAAGCAAGAAAGTCTCTTGCTGATCGACTATCAGGTAGGGAATTCTGCTGGGCCGAGTTCCCCTACCCCAAACATGCCACTACAGCAACCTACACGGTCCACTGGGTCAGGAATGTCTGGCATGGGGAATGCCGCTAACCCTGAAAGCGCTAACCCAGGGATGCCCAGTGGAGTGACTACTCCTTCCATGACTTCCGCTTCTGTGGGTATGGCTGGCGTATTGCAACTCAAATTGCAACGCAACGAACAAGAGACCACATGGATGCAACTGCAAGAAAATCTTGCGGTACTCAAAATTCAGTTTAACCAAGTGCTCAACCGACCGATTGATAGCCCAATTTCTCTTCCTGAGCAACTGGATGCAGCATCCTTGCCTTTAGAAAAACAAGCCTATCTGGAAAAAATCAAGGAGAGCAATCCTATGTTAGCCATGTTTGCAGCCGAAAAATCGGCTTTAGCCCAGCAACAAAAGATGGCCCAACTGGAAGGTCGTCCCATGCTTGGCGCTGGAGTCAATTACATGACCTTTTCCCCACGACTAGAGAATGGTATGCCTATGGGAGGCAACAACATGACCATGCCCATGCTGACCCTAAGTCTTCCGATTTACCGAAAGAAAATAGATTCAAAAATTAAGGAGGCTTCCTTACTTCAACAAGCTGTGGAATTCGAAAAAAAGGAGACCGAAAATCGATTAGCCATGCAGTGGGCTTCCGCTTTCCGAAGTTGGGAAGAAAGCAACCGGAACCTCAACTTATATCAGGAACAAGTAGCTTTGATCGAACAGCAACTGCAGTTGCTCGAATCAGGTTTAGCCACAGGCAAAAGCAGCCTACTTGACGTACTTCAACTTCAGCAGCAGGAGTTAGATTACCAACGAAAGGTGCTCTATGCCACCTATCAAGGACATCAGAGCTTACTGCAGCTCGAAGCTTTGATCCAAAACTCCTCCATTTCTTCAAACTAGAAAAGACATGAACAAACTATTCGCATCAAAAATTGGGTTGATTTCGATCACCTTACTCCTAGGCTTGATTTTGGGATGGATGTTTCATTCCCTTAGCTTAAGCAGCTCTGATTCCCACGATCACGAATCAAGCGAGGGAGGGGAACCTACCCTTTGGACCTGCTCCATGGATCCCCAAGTTAAGCTAAACGCCCCGGGATCCTGTCCCATCTGCGGCATGGACTTGATACCCCTGGCACAAGGGACTACTGAAAGTGGTAATCCAAATGCAATCCAAATGACCAAGGAAGCTATCGCCATGGCAGCGGTGCAAACCCAAGTAGTGGGTGGCACATCCACGGGCAAAGAGTTGCTTCTAACAGGTAAGCTGCAAGCAGATGAACGAGAAAACGCCTCCATCACTGCCAAGTTTCCTGGACGAATTGAAAAATTGTTTGTCACCTTCACCGGGGAACAAATTCGAGCAGGGCAAAAACTAGCCACCATCTATTCTCCAGAATTAATTACAGCTCAAAAGGAATTTTTGGAAGCCCTCAAAACCAAAGGCAGTTACCCGCAACTTTATAAAGCCAGCAAAGAAAAACTTACCTCATGGAAACTTACAACTGCACAGATCGCTGAAATCGAGCGTGCAGGAGTAGTCAAAGAAAAATGGGATATTTTATCGGATCAGTCTGGAATCGTTCTTCAGAAAAATGTATCCCTTGGAGATTATATAGGAACGGGTTCGGTCCTCTTTACCGTCACCGATCTTACCAAACTTTGGCTACGCCTAGATGTATATGAGACGGACTTGCCTTTTGTTTCCTTAGGAGACAATATCCAATTTACAGTGGCGGGGAGACCGAGCGAAACAAAGCAGGCCCAAGTATCCTTTATCGATCCCCTAATCGATCCCACCACGCGTGCCGCGTCCCTCAGGGCAGAAATCTCCAATGGAGGGATGGTGTTGAAGCCAGAAATGTTTGTGACCGCAAAAATTTCAGCAGGAAAATCAACTGCGACTACTGACTTGGTAGTTCCAAGAACGGCCATCCTTTGGACCGGCAAGCGCTCCGTGGTCTATGTAAAGGTTCCCAAAGCCGAAGTGCCAAGTTTTGAAATGCGGGAAGTAACTTTAGGAAATAGGCTCGGAGAAAACTACCAAATCACTGCTGGCTTAGAGGCAGGCGAAGAAATAGTCTCTCAAGGAGCTTTCGCCGTAGATGCATCCGCACAACTTTCTGGGAAACCTAGCCTCCTCAATCGCAGTAACGCACAACAAGTGGAAGTTTCAGCAGCCTTTAGCCAAGAAATTACTGCCGTGGTAGCCGCCTACTTCCAAGTAAAAAATAGTTTGGTGAAGGATCAGATGCCCACTGCAGCTAGCCAAATTCTAGCTCAATCGTTAGCAAAAGTGAGCTCAGCAGCCGGAACAGGAAAAGATAAGGACAAATGGAAAAAAATAGAGGCAGAACTTTCCCAAGCCACGGCTAAACTAAAGACTGCCAAAGATATAAGTGCGGCTAGAACCCACTTTTCTAGTCTGTCATCTGCCATCATTCAACTTGCGGAAAACTACCAACTTCCCCAGAAAGTGGTTTACCAAGATTATTGTCCCATGGCATTTAATAACAAAGGGGCCTACTGGTTAAGTGAAACCGAGGATATCAAAAATCCCTATTTCGGTGCATCCATGCTCAGTTGTGGGGAGGTAAAAAAAGCATATCCAACTAATTTGCCCAACCTAATTCCTTGAGGTAGTGAAAAGTAACCATGAAAAAATATCGATCTATTAAAATTAAACCTTTGACCATGAATAAAATTACGCTAGCCCTACTCATCCCTTTTTTCTTTGCAAGCTGTGGGGGTAATGCAGAGAAGCAAATTACTACTTCCCAAACAGAAGACCATAGCCAGCACCAAGAAGACGCAGAAAAGCCAGCTGCATCAAAAAGTCCTAAAAAAACTGCAATGGAAATCGTGGATGGAAATCATATTCATATTGATTATTCTTCGCCAAGCGTAAGGGGCAGACAAATTTTTGGAGGATTAGTAGCTTATGGAGAAGTTTGGGCCACGGGTGCTCATAAAGCCACTTGGATACAATTTGATAAACCGGTAACTATTGGTAATCAAAATATACCTGCAGGTAAATACGGCCTATTTACCATCCCCGGAAAGCAAGAATGGACGGTCATCTTCAATTCGGTTTGGGATATGCACTTAGCGGATGACTACGATGCAAGTAAAGATGTGATTCGAATCAGGTGCACCCCTGAAACTCTTGAAAACACTGTGGAATCACTCACCTATTCTGTACAAAAAATTGCGAGCCAAACCACAGAAATTTCGATGGCTTGGGATAAAACGAAGATCAAATTTGTCGTAAAGAATCACTAATAAGACATTTTTTTCTCTTCGAAAAAATAATTGGATGCAATCGCACAGCTTTTATGAACAAAATAGGATGAGTCCGAGTGAAAGTAAGGGCGATAGGTCAAAATTTTGAACTACTTCCAAACATGCTCATTAAAAATTTAACCTCAGGAAATCATTTTAGAACAAAAAGGCTTCCTGAGGGATTCGTGCTGTTCGGACATTTTTAGCCTCTCCTACAACCTCGGTCCAAGCAAAATAGACTTGGCCACTGAGCACTTCAAGTTGTGGAAAACCACTTTTTCTGCTCGGATCTACTGCTGTAATCTGAATGGCAGCTCCCATTTCTCCTGTTTGGTCAACACCCGCCGCATAAAGGAAGGTGTTCGCACCTTTGGTTTCCATCCAGGAAACCACACCCCAGTCCTCGCTGAGTAGCGCTACATCTACGCGGCCAATCAGCCCGGTAGATTCAATCACCACAGGCTTGCCGAAGGATGCTCCTGCATCGGTAGAAAAGGCGAATTTGACTTGTTGTATACCTTTAGGCGCAGTAAACCAGCCCACCAGCAGATTAGTACCTTTGGCGACCACTTTCGGGCCATTGACTGGACATCCACTAATCTCCCATCCGTCAGGGTGGATAATGGCTGGTTCGGTCCATTTGCCGCCCACAAGCCGTGCAATAGCAATGTCACGAATCTCTCGATCGGATCTATTGCGGTAAACTACCACAGGACCCAAATCGGTGATGGCGCTGCTCGTTTGGCAGCAATCGCAGGTTTTTGCATCCAAAAGTTCGTCCCACAAAACCTTACCCTCTAAATCCACTTCGGCGGCTCTGATACTCATTGGTCCTCCTGCATGGGCAGCATGATCGTGGCTTCCACCGCCTGTTTCCCGACCATCGAGCCAGGATGTAAAAAAGCTCGTCGAGGTGTAAGGTACCAAAGACACAAATCCATGTTCGGTCAGTGTGCTATCCTGATGCAAAGGAAGATTCAATTTCCATTGACTAGCACCGTTGGGAAGTACTTGGAGCTTGACGTCATAAGAAAAAGTTTCTGGGGAAGATTTTTGAAGGATATGACTGAGCAAAACTCCTTGATTTTCAACCAGCGCTGGAAAGTCCGCCCAATTGACAAACCAATTCGATCCTTGATGGATCAATTGAGGCCTAACCCATTGCTTTTCCGGATTCAATTTGGAATAATATAACTCCGCAGTGGTGTCTTTCCCCTTCGTCACCCAAGAAATATAGAGATTGGAATCGCTGGCAAACAAACTGGGCATGGCTGCATTTTCTATTTTTGGAAAAGGAATGGATTCCAATTCAATCAATTCCGGAGTGGCTGGTCTGCAAGCCCAAACCCAGAAAAGGAGTAAAAGACTGGGAATTGAAATTTTCCTCATGGCTTGCTTTGAATAAGTTCCTCAATGCTTTTTACATTTTCCCATTCCACTAATCCCACCTGACGAAAGACCTCTTTTCCTTGAGCATCGAGCACAAGCGTAGTAGGAAGGGCATATATTTCAAAATTCGCCAAAGAACCTTGGACAAACCGGCTTAAGTTTAAACCAGTTTGGTGCCTGCTTTCAAAAGCTTGAATTTGCTCCAAATCCTCCTCAGAGGCCAAAATAAATTGGGTATTGGCTTGTTGAAGATTAGGAAGTGCCTTCTTAAGTTCTGGGAATTCTGCAAGACAGGGTTTGCACCAAGTTGCCCAAAAATGAAGTACCGTCCATTTTTTGTTTTCTGTTTGGAGGCCAAACTCTTGCCCATTTGCTTGCTGAAATCGCAGCGAAGTAAGTACAGGACTGGCAGTTGTCATCTCGGATGTAGATTCCATGCCTTCGCTAGGAGTTTTGGATTGACAACTTCCCAAAAAAAGGAAAGATCCAACAAGTAGCCCAAGCATCCCTTGGGTAGAATTTGACAAAACGGTTGACTTCATTAAGAAATGGAATGGACCATAAACCAAATTTAAACTTTTAACCGAAGAAGCGATGGAATATGAAAAAAAATTAGTCGGAACCTGGCCTAAAATTGGAACGATTTCGTTTGATTTCCGATTTAGATTTTTTGTCTTTTAAGCGTTCTTCACGTGCTGCCTTACTGGGACGAGTCACTTGTCGTACCTTCTTTTTTTGAAAAGTAGTCGTCAACAAGTCATGGAATTTACGGATAACTAGATCCTTATTTTGAAGCTGGGAGCGGGTTTCCTGACAAGTAAGTTGCAAACATCCCGATTGATCGACCTTGCTTGAATTTTTTTGAATGAAAGTCAATTTTTCCTCCTCCGTCAAAACTTTTGACTGCATCAGGTCAAATTTGAGTTGCACCTTCGTTTCTACCTTATTCACATGCTGCCCTCCTGCTCCCCCAGATCGAGAAGTGAGAAAGTCAAGTTCGGGTAAAAAATCACCGCGCTTGATTCGAGATTGCAGGGAATTGACGGACATCAGAAAAAATGAGTTAACCCCTTTAGAACAATGGGGATTTTTGTTTTGTTCAAATCAAGAAAGCTTTGCTTAACTTTGCATCCTGTTGATTCCCTGGAGTCAGCCTACTAGTGTCCCCTAATGGACCTTTACTCCATTAACCACTATCCTTATGAAACCAAAACCTCGAGTTGTCGTCGGCCTATCGGGCGGCGTAGATAGCAGCGTTGCTGCCAAACTTTTAATTGACCAAGGCTACGAAGTCATCGGCATGTTTATGAAAAACTGGCACGATGAGTCGGTTACCATTTCGAACGAATGCCCCTGGCTAGAGGATTCTACTGACGCCATGTTGGTCGCCGAAACCCTCAACATCCCCTTTCAAGCCATCGACCTGAGTTCGGAATACCAGGAGCGGATCGTGGACTACATGTTTGCCGAGTACAGCGCTGGACGTACGCCCAATCCAGACATTCTCTGCAACCGAGAAATTAAATTTGACATCTTCCTCAAAGCCGCCATTCAACTGAAGGCCGACTTTGTGGCCACAGGACATTACTGCCAGAAAGGGGAATTCGTGCAAGAAGAGAAGCCCACCTATCAATTGCTTGCCGGCGCGGATGCCAACAAAGACCAAAGCTACTTTCTCTGCCAACTGTCCCAAGCGCAATTGGCAAAGGCCTTGTTTCCCATCGGACATCTCCAAAAATCTGAAGTTCGGGAAATCGCCAAGCAAGCAGGATTAATTACCGCCGAAAAGAAAGATTCCCAAGGACTCTGCTTTATCGGGAAAGTGCGCCTACCTGACTTTTTGCAGCAGCAGCTCAAGCCCAAAATTGGAAAGATCATTCAAATCCCAGAAGAACTACCCGCCTACCAAACCCGACTTGTTCCAGCAGGAATCCCTCCTCAAGACTGGACCCAAGAGCAGTTGGAAATAATCTGTATCCCCATAACTTACACCCCTACTCAAGGAAAGGTCCTCGGTGAGCACCGTGGAGCACACTACTTCACGGTAGGTCAACGCAAAGGACTCCAAGTCGGCGGAACGGGCAAACCCCTATTTGTGATTGCAACCGATACGAAAGAAAACGTCATTTACACCGGTTTGGGAGAAGAACATCCTGGTTTAAATCGATTTGGACTTTTTGTTGCCCAAGATCAGGTACATTGGATTCGAGAAGATCTCAAACTCCAAGCTGGGGAAACTGCGGTCTATTCGGCTAGAATTCGCTACCGACAGGCACTTTCCAAGGCCACACTTATCCAGCAAGAAAATGGACTCTATGTAGTCTTTGAAATAGCTCAAAAAGGAATAGCCTCTGGGCAATTTGTGGCTTGGTACCAAGGCGAAGAATGCATCGGTTCGGGAACTATTGACTAAGCCATAGATGCCACTCCTTCTCATTTCCCCTTCCCATGCTTGAGGTACTATTCGAGGACGAAGAGCTTGTGGTAATCAATAAGCCGGCGGGCTTGCTGGTACACAAGACCGCAATAGCCTATGGAGAAGAAGAAAATGCCTTGATTCAACTTCGGGATCAAATCGGAAGCTGGGTTGCTCCAGTTCATCGCCTGGATCGTGTGACAAGTGGCTGCTTGTTGTTTGCAAAAAACGAACAGGTCCTTCCTTCCCTCAAATCCTTGTTTATGGACCGAGCAATCGAAAAACGGTACCTCTGCATCGTGAGGGGGATTCCAGCCCAGAAAAAAGGCCTGATAGATCATCCACTAACAAGCGAACGCTCGGGCAAATTACAAGAAGCACAAAGCAGATACCGAGTATTAAGGGAATCCGAGCAAGCCTTTGACAGCACAGGGCGCTACCCTACCAGTCGCTACAGTCTCCTAGAAGTAGAACTCCTTACTGGCAGAACGCATCAAATCCGTAGGCACATGGCCCATATTCGACATTACATTTTAGGAGATCGCAAGCATGGGGACAACAAGCAAAATAGTTTTTTTGAAATTCATTTTGGTTTACAAAATTTACTACTCCATTCTTGGAAATTGGGCTTTATTCACCCGCTGACCCAGGCTCCACTTCAACTCACCTGTGCACCACCCCCACATTTCCAAACAATAGTCGAAAAACTAGGCTGGACAGGAGCGGATTTTAAAAGAGGGTAGTTTTTCCATTCAATTTTTGACTTACTTTAGTTATTCTAATTCCATTCCCATGAAAAAATACCTTTTGAGTTTAGTTGCAGTACTTGTTTGTACTAGTTTCGTGCTTGCACAAAAGCAAGACATTGATAAGAATTTTTCTTCAGAGTTTGCCAATTCCTTGTTTACCACACTCTCCTCTGACCTGATGATGGGACGTGATCCGGTGCGTCCAGAAATAAAATTAGCCTATACCGTCATTGCCCAAGCGCTGGAAATCAGTGGAGCCAAACCACTTTCAGGAGCCAATGGCTACTACCAAAACATTCCTTTCACCCTATCTTCCCCACCTACACGCGGCTCCGTACAGATAGGTAAGTTTTCCTATTCCCAGGGCCAAAATCTACTCGTTCTGGATGGTCGGTCATTTAGAGGCAACTACCAAGTAGTAGATATCGGTTTTGGTTCGGAGGAAGAGTTTGCAGGAAAGGACTTAAGAGGTAAAATTTTGATCACCAATGTTGGTGCTCCAAACAAATTTAGTCCCAATCAACTCTTCTCAGAAGGCCGAGCCAAGGCAATACGTGCCAAAGAAGCAGGCGCAGTCGCACTGATTGAGCGATTCAATGTACCATCTGTCCCGTGGCAGCTTGTATCGGGCTTTTTAAATCGCTCGCAATTGGGCCTTGACCAAGGAGAAGCGAGCAAGTTGCCTTACCTCTGGGTAGAAGACTTAAAAAATCAATTGACTGGTACCCACCTAGGCAGAGCCAAGGTGGAAGTAGAGGGTAAAGTCACTACCAAAGTGGATGGCAAAAACGTGCTTGGAGTCATTGAGGGTACCGACCCAGAGCTAAAAAATGAGTATATCCTGCTTTCCGCCCATTACGATCACGTAGGGGTAGGAGCTCCAGATGAAACAGGTGATTCGATTTACAACGGAGCTCGTGACAATGCAGTGGGTACCGTAGCTGTACTCAATGCAGCGCAGTACTTTGCAAAAAACCCTCCCAAAAGATCCATCATTTTTGCACTTTGGACTGCGGAGGAGAAAGGCTTGCTCGGGAGTGCCTATTTTGCAAACAATCCCTTGATTCCTTTGAATCAAATCGTCTACAACCTAAATATCGACAACGCAGGCTACAACGACACCTCCATCATCACGGTGATTGGATTGGGTAGAACCTCTGCTGATTTCCTAATTTCAGAGGCCGTAGCTGAGTTTGGATTGACTGCCAAATCAGATCCATCACCCGAACAAGGATTGTATGACCGCTCGGATAATGTGAATTTTGCGCGTAAAGGTATCCCTGCCCCTAGCTTTACCCTAGGTTTTACCGCCTTTGACGATGAGATCAATAAATACTACCACAAAGCAGCAGATGAAGTGGATAGTTTTGATTTAAACTATGCGCAGCTGTATTGGAAATCTTACATTTTAGCCACTCAAAAAATCGCGAATTGGTCTCAAAGACCACAATGGACCCCTGGCGATAAGTACGAAGAGGTGAGTAAGAAATTGTATGGGAATTAAGTACCAGGTACAAAGTATTGTACCAAGTACCATGTACCAAGTACAAAGTAGCGATTCAGATTAAGACTGGAGTTCTAATAAAAATTGTACCTAAATAGGCAAGAAGTCTGACTTCAGCACAGGGCAGGCAAGCTAATTAAACCACATATGCACCTAGAAATAACCCTAGATGTCTATGTGGTTTTTGATTTAAATATGGATCAATAATGATCAGATCAGCTCCTTTGCAGCTTCTCTACTTTGCGAGAAAGTGCTAAGATTTGTATAATCTTATGTACCCGACTGGCTACGGCAGGCAGCCAGGGCACTAGATACATTGTACTTAGTACTTTGTACTTGGTACTTTGTACAATTTAAACCAGCATCCCAGCGACCGTGGCGGTCATCAAACAGGCTAGAGAGGCGGCAAACAAAGCACGAAAGCCCAATCGGCTCAAGTTGCCTTGCTGATTTGGAGCAATGATGGAAATACCACCCAATTGAATTGCAATCGAGCTAAAGTTAGAGAATCCACACAAGGCATAGGTAGCGATGATGATGGATTTGGTGCTGATGGAAGCTGCTTCCTTCATTTCAGCCAAACTTAAGTAAGCCACGAATTCATTAATTACAGTCTTCTGACCCAATAGACTACCTACTTGAAGGGTATCCACCCAGTCTACGCCAATCACCCAGGCAAACACACGGAATACTTGTCCAAAAATATACTCCAAGGATAAGCCTTTGAATTGACCTCCAGTACTACTTTCCACCAAAGCATTCAATCCTGTATATTCCCCGATTATTCCGGTGAGGCCGTAGTTAATTGCCGCAATCACCGCAATAAATGCCAAAAGCATTCCCCCCACATTTAGGGCGAGTTTCAAGCCCTCTGCTGCTCCAATGGACATCGCATCGATGAGGTTCACCCCCATGGATTCTTTATTTACTTCGAGCTTATCCTGTTTGATTTCTTTCTCAGTTTCGGGAATAAACATTTTGGACATCACAATAGCCCCAGGTGCATTCATAATACTTGCACCCAATAGATAGGCCGCAAACTTACTTTGCTCCTCCATGCTATCCCCACCTAAGAAAGCTACATAGCCTGCAAGTACTCCTCCAGCAATAGTTGCCATACCTCCTGTCATCAAGCACATCAACTCCGATTTACTCATCTGAGGGATAAAGGGCCGTACTAAGAGCGGCGCTTCAGTTTGTCCCAAAAAGATATTACCAGCAGCAGACAGAGACTCTGGTCCAGATAGACGCATGGATCGTGCCATCACCCAAGCAATGCCATAAACCACCTTCTGCAGGATTCCTAGGTAGTACAAACCTGAGGAAACCGTGGAGAAAAAGATAATGGTAGGCAATACCTTAAAGGCAAAAATAAATCCAAAGGAATCTCCAGCCAAGTCTCCAAAAATAAATCGTGCTCCAGCTTCACTGAAACTCAAAAACTTCACAAAGCCTTCAGAAAGAAACTGAAATGCATCTTTAACTACTGCTACCTGTGTAATTAAGAATCCAAATACAAGCTGAAGTGAGATACCTATCGCCACTATCCTCCAGTCAATCCTCCGCTTATTGGAGGAAAATAAATAAGCCACCACTACGATGACTAGAATTCCGAATGCACCTCTCGCGTAATCCATGAAGTTAGGGTAAATATAACTTTTAAAAATAGGCCAATCTTTAGCAAGTTAAAAGCCCCGAGAGAAATCGGGGCTTAAATTTTTAGTTTCGCTTATTTATTTCATCCCGGATACGGGCAGCTTTTTCATAGTCCTCATCGTCTATAGCCTTATCCAGCAGGGTATTTAACTTGGTTAAACTAAAATCCTTCAAGGAGTTTTCCCTAGGGGGTACGCCCTTTCCAGCAACAGTTTTACTCGCTTTTTTAGCGGGCTCCTGCTTATCCTCTTCTGTAAACTCAATTCCCGCCTCTGAAAGCACCTTTTCTGAACAAAAGATGGGGGCTCCAAAACGAACTGCTATAGCAATCGCATCAGAGGGTCTACTATCAATCTCTGCTACAGCTTGCTCATTTTTGCTATGAATTTGTGCATAGAAGACTCCTTCTTTCATTTCAGAAATGACTATTTTCTCAATCTCAAACTGAAAACTATCTGAGAAAGATTTAAACAAATCGTGGGTCATGGGACGATTGGGAATGATTTTCTCAATCTCTATGGCGATGGCTTGCGCTTCAAACATCCCAATGACGATGGGAAGTCTACGCAATCCTTCCACCTCTCCCATCACCAAGGTAAACGAACCCGATTGAGAGTGATTGGACGAAAGTCCTAAGATTTCCATTTCTACCAGTTTTTCCACAAATTTTACAGTGCTGCCCGAAGTTCTGCCGTTAGTTGAGGTACTATTTCAAATGCATCCCCTACAATTCCATAATCAGCTGCCTTGAAAAAAGGAGCCTCAGCATCTTTATTGATCACCACGATGCATTTGGATGAATTGACACCCGCAAGATGTTGAATCGCTCCTGAAATTCCAATGGCAATGTACAAAGTTGGAGCCACTTTTACCCCGGTTTGCCCTACGTGCTCGTGGTGGGGTCTCCATCCAATATCAGATACAGGCTTAGAGCAACCCGTTGCCGCACCAAGTGTTTTGGCCAGGTCCTCAATCATCCCCCAGTTTTCTGGACCCTTCATTCCTCGACCGCCGGAAACTACAATATCTGCTTCTGGAAGTAATACTTCCCCTGTAGCTTGTTCCGTGGCCGTTATTTTTGAAGCAAAATCATCCTCGGGAATGGAAACAGCAAAAGGCTCTACCTGAGCTTTAGGACCCTCTGTTTTTTGATCTACCGCATTCTTTTTAATGGCTAGGATTTTATTGGCAGTAGTGATCGTAGTATCCGCAAAAGCCTTCCCTGTATAAATACTTCGTTTGACCACAAATCCCCCTTCCAATCGAGGGAGTTCAACCACATTAGATACCAAAGCTGCATCCAACTTAATCGCAAGTCGAGCCGCTACCGCATCCCCTAGAGAGGATTTGGCCAAAATCAAGGTGCTTGCGCCTACGGAATGAAAGGCTTGCGCCACGGCACTGGCATGCGCTTGTATGACACCCGCATTGAGACGCGCATCGGATGCATGCAACACTTTACTTGCACCTGCTTCGCCTACAGAAGCCAATTCTTGCAACTCTATTGTCCCCAAGGCAATTGCCACTACAGGTCCTTCTCCTGTTTTTTGTGCTAAGGCATAGGCATAAGAAACTGCCTCTAAACTGGTTTTTTTAATTTTTCCAGCGGCTTGCTCTACATATACTAAAATCGACATATTCTATTGAATTAGAGTGTATTAAAAAAAATAGTTAAAGTACTTTTGCTTCATTTTTAAGCAAGCGAACCAATTCTGAAACCTGATCCTTGTCTACTAATTTGACAGCACCTTTTGCCGGAGGCAATTGGTAGCTGCTTGCCTCGGCATGAGTTTCTTGGCTGACTGGCTCTAGAACCAATAAGGGTTTGGTACGTGCAGACATGATTCCTCTCATATTTGGAATTTTCCATTCGGCAATAGGCTCCTGACAACCGGCAATTAGTGGCAACTTCGCTTCCAATTGTTCCTTTCCACCTTCAATCTCACGAGCCATCTTTACAGTAGTTCCTTCTAGTTCGAGTTTCATCACAGGAGAAAAAGAAGGCATACCAAGCAACTCTCCTACCATTCCATGAACCATTCCTCCATTGAAATCAATAGACTCTCTACCCATTAAAATCAGATCAAACCCTCTGTCTTTAGCGACCTCGGCAATTTGTCTGGCTACAAAAAAACTATCTTTAGGAAAAGAATTTACTCGAATGGCATCGTCTGCTCCAATGGCCAACGCTTTTCTTAACGTTGGCTCTGTTTCAGCTTCACCTACATTCAAGGCCGTTAAAGTTCCGCCGGTTTGATCTCGCAATTCTACTGCCCTCGCCAATGCATAATCGTCGTAAGGCCCAATAATAAATTGAACTCCAGTAGGATCAAACTTGGTATTGTTGGCAGTGAATTGAATCTTGGAAGTCGTATCCGGTACGTGGGTGATACAAACAAGAATCCTCATGGGTTTAGCGTTTGGTTATTTAGATTTATTTTGCGTGAAATTAACAGGCAAGCCTTAATTAAAAAAACTATTCATGCGCAATTTGGAACGAATCGAACTTCTAAAAGAATACTGCAAAGCAGAATCGGAAAATCCTTTCAATTATTATGCTTTGGCTTTAGAATACCGCGAATCCGAAAAACCTGCAGCAGCAGAATTATTTGAATTTATCCAGTCCCGTTTTCCAACCTATCTCCCAGTATATTTCCCAGCTGCTCACTTTTTTTACGAAGAAGGTCACCTACAGAAAGCAAAAAAGCTTTTTGAAGAAGGACTAGCGCTCGCCCATATCCTCCAAGACGAAAAAGCAAAAAAAGAGTTGGCCAATGCCTACCAGAATTTTTTGTTTGAAACCGACCTAGAGTAATTAAATTCCTCCCAAAACACCCATTTTTCTGCTGCTTAAGACTTGTTTGCAGTAGGAATTTCAAACGAAGATTAGTAAATTTTACTCAGTCTTGACATTCTAAATTTGGACAGATGCTGTACTCCCAACTGGAAATTATCGCCCATTTTTTTGACTTGCTGGAGCGGGATGGACAGTGCTACTCCAAGAAAAGCCTCACCTTAGCAAAAAAAGCAACTCCAGGTGTGGTAGTCCTCACCGAAACTAGTGACAGACAACGAATCGAAACTATTGCAAAACCAGGGGACTGGTTGGTAGAAAATCAAACAGCCGCCAAAGAACATTACCTGGTATCCGAGGCTACCTTCAGAAAAAAATACCAACTCCGACAAGCTCTCGGCGAAGGTTGGGGCTCCTTTCAATCCTTGATTCCTGTGTATGCCTTGAAAGTTCAACAAAAAGACCTAGCTCCTTTTGGAAATCCAACCCAACTGGAGTTTCAAGGTCCACGAGAAAAAACCGTGCTCATTCATCCCGGCGATTACTTAGTAATTCCGATGGACCAAAGTGAAGCCTATCGAATCACTGCTAAGGAATTCGAAGAAACTTACCTCCCAGTTAAGGAACCAGAATAATTTTTCCAAACTGCTTCCCTTCCTTCATGTGGTCAAAGGCTTGTTCCGCTTGTGAAAAAGGAAAGCAGTGATCCACTACAGGTTTGATCTTGAATTTTTCTACCAATTGAAGCATGTTCAAAAAGTCTGCGTCATTGCCCATGGTCGTTCCGATAAGTTGGAGTTGATTCCAAAACAGTTTTCTTGCTTCCAATTGACCGGGATTACCACGCGTGGCACCATAAAAAACAATCCGCGCTCCTGGCCTGCAGACCTCCATCAAATTGGAAAGGGTATTCCCTGATGCGCCATCAATTACCAAATCCATTCCACCAGTTTGCTGGAGTGCTTGCATGCTCCAATTCGACTCAGTATACATAAAGCCGCTGCTTGCTCCTTGGGCAATGGCTTGCTCCAATTTCTCAGCAGAACTACTGCTTACAAATACCTTGGCCCCTAAAGCCAGGGCAAATTGGGCAGCAAATTGGGCCACTCCACCACCGATACCCGTCACAAGTACCTGATCTCCTGCTTGCACTTGTCCCTTCACCACTAATGCACGGTAGGCTGTAAGACCTGCCAATGGAAGAGCTGCCGCTTCTTCCCAACTCAACTGCTTGGGCTTGGAATGAATTCGATCAGCTGGCACTGCGATGTATTCTGCCAAGGTTCCATGGCTAGGCATTCCCAAGATTTCAAATTCCTTGGACTGTGCCTTTTCATTGGCCCCCCAATTCTTCCCTGGATTAATAAGGACCTCCTGACCAATCAGGGATGGGTCTACCTCAGCACCAACATCTTCCACCAACCCAGCCCCATCCGAACCCAAAATGACGCCATCCCTCAAATTGGGGTACAAACCTTTTCTGCACCATTCATCCCGGTGATTGAGCGCTGCTGCTTTCACCTGAACCATGACTTCAGTGGGTCCCACTACTGGCTTGGGAAGTTCTACAAGCTGAATGTTGGAGGCTAGCCCCCGTTGAAGTACAATCCCTTTCATCTTACTCAATCAGAATGGCGCTGGCTCATCGCCACCTAAAAATGAACTTTCTATATCCCCTTCATTCGCTTTGCTGGTACGCATGAGCGTTTGGTCTGTATCGAAACCACTGACTCCCGAGGCCCCAGAAGTAAACTTACGTGAATAGCCAATTTCAGAAGATGGTGATGGTGGAAATCCCATGCCGCCATCCAAATCTGTAAACTTGGTGTATCGACCAATAAATCGAAGTTTGATGCTATCCAAAGAACCATTTCTGTGCTTGGCAATGATCACTTCCCCTACTCCTGCAGTAGAAGCTCCCCCTTCATCTTCGGTGATTCCATAGTATTCCGGGCGGTAAAGGAACATGACCATATCCGCATCCTGTTCAATAGCTCCAGATTCCCGAAGATCGGATAGCTGTGGACGCTTGTCCCCACCACGGGTTTCTACTGCTCTAGACAACTGGGACAAGGCAATCACCGGAATACTCAACTCCTTGGCAATCTTCTTTAATGCACGTGAAATACTCGCAATTTCCTGTTCACGGTTGCCTCCAAATCCTCCTTTAGAATCTCCAGACATCAACTGCAAGTAATCCACCACCACCATTTGAATATCGTGCTGGGCCTTCAACTTCCTACACTTGGCGCGCAATTCCAAAATGGAAAGAGCCGGCGTATCATCCACAAATAAGGGGGCCTTAGACAGCTTAGCTGTTTTGTGAACCAACTGGGCCCATTCGTGATCTGCCAAGGTACCTTTCTTTATTTTTTCGGAATCCAACTCCGCTTCAGAAGAAATTAATCGATTTACCAATTGAACGGATGACATTTCCAGAGAAAAAATAGCTACCGGTCGATTGTGATCCACCGCAGCATTGCGCAATACGGAGAGCACAAAGGCAGTTTTACCCATTGCGGGACGTGCAGCAATGATCACCAGATCTGATTTCTGCCACCCCGAGGTGACCCGATCCAAAGCGGTAAATCCAGAAGGAACACCCGTGAGGCCATCTTTCTGATTTTTTCTAGCTTCCAGCTCAGTCATCGCATCCCGCAAGATGGAGCGCATGTCGGCGTAATTTTTTCGAATATTCTTTTCGGAGATTTCAAATAGCGACTGCTCCATTGCGTCCAGCAATTCAAACACGTCCGTAGTATCCTCAAAAGCATCTTTTTGGATGGTGGAAGAGATACGAATCAATTCCCGCTTGATGGACTGCTCAGTGATGATCCGAGCATGGTATTCAATGTTGGCTGCAGATGCCACCTTTGAGGTAAGCTCTGTCACATAAAATGCCCCTCCAGCCACCTCTAATGCTCCGTTTTTACGAAGTTGGGTGGTCACGGTCAACAAGTCTATGGGCTGGCTTTCAGTAAACAAATCCAAAATAGCCTGAAAAATCACTTTGTGGGCTTCTTTGTAGAAACTCTCTACTTTTAAGATGTCAATGACATTCGTTAAGGCATCTTTTTCCAACATCAAGGCTCCCAAAACAGCCTCTTCGAGTTCAGTCGCTTGTGGGGGTACTTTACCTAAATAGTTGGTAGGGTTATCAAAAGAAGGCTTTTTGCGGAAACGTCCTGTGGATGGGGTATTTTCAGTCATAATTCAAATTTACCAGCTAGAAGTCAAGAGTTTTAAACAATTTTTCCCTAAGTTATCAACAGGACAAAAGTGCGGTTCTAGGAAAAACCCAATACCAACCTAATGCAAGTACAGGGCCTTTTAAAAAACGTGGAACCATTCCAATTGAGTACACCATCAAAAAACAATTCTTTCTTGAAACACGCGCTGCAAGGTTTTTTACCTAAGTTTGAATAACTAAAAACAAGGATTTTACGTTTATGAAACAGTACCATTTCATTGCTATCGGAGGCGCAGTCATGCACAACCTTGCCTTGGCCCTATTGGAAAAAGGGTGCCAAGTAACGGGTAGCGACGATGAAATCTACGAACCTTCCAAAACTCGCCTTCAAAAGGCTGGAATTCTTCCAAAAGCCCAAGGTTGGTTTCCAGAAAAAATTCATACCCAACTAGATGGCGTCCTGCTGGGAATGCATGCACGGATAGACAATCCAGAATTGATCCGCGCTCAGGAATTAGGAATTCCAGTGTATTCATTCCCCGAGTTTATCTTCAATCAAAGCCAAGACAAAAAAAGAGTAGTCATTGCAGGTAGCCATGGCAAAACCTCCATTACCTCCATGATTTTGCATGTTTTGAAGGATCAAGGCATGAACTTTGACTACTTGGTAGGCGCACAAATCGAAGGCTTCGATTTGATGGTTCGCCTCTCGGATGCCCCCATCATCGTCATTGAAGGGGATGAATACCTCACTTCTCCAATTGACCGTACTCCGAAATTTTTCCATTACCAACACGAAATCCTTTTGGTAAGTGGCATCGCTTGGGATCATTTTAATGTATTTCCAGATTTCGAAGACTACAAAAAGCAATTTTCCCTACTCATGGACCGAACTCCTGCCTCGGGTAGCCTGATCTACTGCAGCGCAGATTCATTGGTCAAGGAAGCAGCAGAAAAATCTCCGAGCCCAGGAAAAAAAATAGGCTACCAAGCCCATCCTTCCCAAATCCAAGATGGAAAGACCAGCTTACTTACTCCGGATGGAGAACTGGAGATCGAAATTTTCGGAGAGCACAACCTTCAAAATCTACAAGGAGCCCTCCATATTTGCGAAGCGCTAGGACTTCCTCGAGAAAAATTCTATGCCTCCATTCAAGGATTCAAAGGAGCTGCCAAGCGTCAAGAAATCCTTGTAAAACACGATTCAGGAATTCTTTTTCGAGATTTTGCCCACGCACCCTCCAAGCTGAAGGCTACCGTAAATGCAGTTAAAAATCAATTTCCGAAACGCCGTCTTCTAGCAGTTCAGGAGCTCCATACTTATTCTTCGCTCAACAAAGACTTTCTTCCCAACTATGCACACAGCATGGATCAAGCGGATACCGCAGTA
This sequence comes from Algoriphagus sp., assembly GCA_023653075.1. Taxonomy (GTDB): domain Bacteria; phylum Bacteroidota; class Bacteroidia; order Cytophagales; family Cyclobacteriaceae; genus Algoriphagus. The sequence goes on along the minus strand of JAMNXQ010000002.1, from coordinate 103,865 downwards.
ATCTATTTGAATCCCCATGCAGTAGCCTTAAAAAAATTGGAACTCCTGTCCGAAGAAATGCTCCGCAATGGTTTTCAACGGAAAGACCTGATCCTATTTACCGATAGCAGTGCCTTGGGCGAATACCTACTTGCACAAGAATATACTGATACCAACCTCTTACTTATGAGTTCGGGGAATTACGACAACCTGAACTTGGAGCCACTCAAACAAAAATTTCGTTCTTATGCAGCTCAACCTTAAAAATTCAATTGCTTTTTTTGATCTGGAGGCAACAGGTACCAACGTATCTACCGACCGAATTGTGGAGATTTCAATCGTCAAACTCAATCCCGACGGAGGGCAACAAATCTACACCCGACGCGTAAATCCCGGCATTCCCATTCCTTTGGAAGCCTCCCTAATTCATGGATTGTATGACAAGGATCTCAAAAATGAACCCTATTTCAAAGACTTGGCCCAGGAAGTTTTTCAATTTATCGGGCAATCGGATTTGGCTGGATTCAATGTGTTGAAATACGACATCCCCTTACTTGTAGAGGAATTTCTTCGCTCTGGAATCGACTTCGATCTAGACAAGCGCAACCTGCTCGATGCCCAAAAGATCTTTCACCTGATGGAAAAAAGAAATTTGAGTGCAGCTTACAAGTTCTATTGCGGTAAAAAATTGGAAAATGCCCATAGCGCTGAGGCGGATACCTTGGCTACAGTGGATGTATTCCGTGCTCAAATCGAACGCTACCTCGGGGAATCTGTAGAAGACTTGCAGGGTAATAAATTAGGAGTAATGGAAAATGACATGAAAAAAGTCCATGCCTTAGTAAATGAACGAATGGTTGACTTGGCTGGCCGATTTGTATTCAATGCTCAAGGACAGGAGATCTTCAATTTTGGCAAGCACAAGGGGAAAACCATCGAACAGGCACTCCAGGAAGAGCCGGGCTATTACGAATGGATGATGAAAGGTGATTTTCCCTTGGACACCAAACGAAAACTCACCCAAATCAAGTTGCGTGGCTTCAATACCCGTTAAAAATACCTACGTTTTTTACTTCAGAACCACTCCCATGTCAACAAACACCCTCCTTTCTCCTGCCGCTCTTACCTACCAAAAAAGGATGAAAAATCCAGTTGTCTTTTGGTTTGCGATGCTCTTCAAACTGCCAACGGCCCTATTTTGGAGATTGAAGGTGATTCAGCTGGATAGCCAAAAATGCCAGGTAAGCATTCCCTATTTCTGGAGAAGTCAAAACCCCTTCAAATCTATCTATTTTGCTGCGCTAGCAGGTGCAGCCGAACTCAGCACCGGGGCCTTGTGTCAACTGGCCCTAGCGGGAAAAGGATCCTTCAGCATGCTTGTGGTGGATTTTAGGGCGGAATACCGCAAAAAGGCGAATACTACAATTTTGTTCACCTGCGAGCAGGGAGCAGAATTGTATAGCCTAATCGAATCGCTCCAGCCTGGAGAGACCAATCAATTGACCCTACTTTCCATTGGCAAAAACAAAGCTGGAGAAGAAGTGGCTCGCTTTTTTATTACTTGGTCCTTCAAGCGGAAAAACTAATCTTCAAGTACCGCTTCTAGTCTAAAAAAAGTTAATAGGCCTTCTAGCACACGTGCTTTCGGCCAATCTAGGAATTCATGTGAAGCATGAAATGCATTGAATAAGAGGATCAAGTCATCCCATTCCTTACGATCCAGTTGATAGGTATCCATTAGAGAAGTGCGTAGCGAATCCGAATCAATTACCTCGAGGTATCCTTGGCGCCGCTTCTCCCATTCCATTCGCTTTTCATAAGCTCGAAGTTGCCGATTCCGCTTCGTAAAGTAACTGATCGGCCCATAGATGGCGAATCCAGGATTGGGCGAACTGGGATCTACTCCTATTCCCACTTGCTGGCTCAAAGGGCTGTCTTCAAGAGATGGCTCCTCGATCAAAATCAATTTTCCATCCTTAAATCGAAAGCTATAGGGCTCAGCCTTCACTTGAAAAGTGGGCAGCAGACGCGCACGATCCTGCAATTCAATAAATAGGAAATATTCAGAGGTGGCTACCCATTTTTTCTCCAAAAAACCAGGGAAATTAAAAACAAGGGTGTCGCCCATTAAGGAGGAAATGGAAAAATAACCCCGAGCATTGGTTTTGGCTTCTTCACCTTTTCCATTGGTCACGACCACGCCTTCTACGTATTTCTTATCCCAAGCATCGACCACATTTCCTGAATAGCGACCTTGCGCACAGAGGTTGACCAGACCAAAAAAATAGATGACGATTAGGAGGCAATACTTCATGATTGCTCAAAAGTAGACAGTCCCCAGAAGTCGAAAAATGTTTTCCTGTTAAAGAACTTTAATTCTGCCTAATTTTCAAGATATCCCACTTCCAGGAATCTCTTAACTTTGGTGCATGAAGTTTGCTCAGACCCGAATCGCCCCCACCCCTAGTGGTTTTTTACACCTTGGCAACGCCTATTCCTTTCTCCTCACCAAAGCCTTTGCTGAGAAGCACGGAGCAAAAATCCTCCTTCGAATTGATGATTTGGATCGAGAGCGGTACCGACAGGAATATGTTCAGGACATTTTGGATACGCTAGACTTTCTAGAAATTCAAATTCACCAAGGTCCAAGTTCAATAGCCGAGTTTGAAAGCCAGTGGACCCAGCAAGAACGCAGGCCACTATACCAAGCTGCGCTGGAGCAAGTCCAGCAAAGTCGACTTCTTTTTTCCTGTACCTGCACCAAAAGTCAAATCCTTCAAATCGACCCAAGAGGCATTTATTTAGGACAATGCTTGGACCGTCGAATGCCTCTCGACAAAAATGAAGCCGCCTGGAGAATCAATACCTTGGACGCGGATTTCCTGGATTACATCGCCTACCCAGATACTCAGAAATCAGCGCTAATTCCAGAGGAAGCAAGCTGTTATGTCGTTCGTAAAAAAGATAAAAATCCCGCCTACCAACTCAGTTCCTTGGTAGATGACATCTACTTTGGAGTGGATCTGATTGTACGAGGGCAGGATTTGTTTCCTTCCACCCTAGGCCAACTTGACTTAGCACGCATTCTAGGAAAAGAAGAATTTGCGAAAACTACTTTTTACCACCACCCCCTACTCAAAGGTCCAGATCAAAGTAAACTCTCCAAATCAGCGGGAGCATTTTCTATCCGACAGCTTCGTCAGGAAGGCAAAACCCTAAGGGATGTATTGCAGCTAATGGGAAAAAGTTTGGGCCTTCATGAAGAAATCCAGTCTTTTCCAGAGTTTTCCGAACTGGCACTTCCCTAACGAAAAAGGGTCCTGATGACTCAGGACCCATTCTACTTTGCTAAACCTATGGATTACTTGTACTTCGCTGCTTCTCCAGGAGCCACAGCGGATTTCTGAATAAACTGACGGATATCCTCGTTGGAGGTAGCCAAGTCTTCGGCACGCAAGTACATCATGTGTCCCGAACGGTATCCTTTGAAATCGATTCGCTCTTTCATTTTTCCATTCGGATCGATGTGCCACGTGCTGTACTTCGCATTGAAGTAGTCCGTTCCTCCATCAAAATAGCCAGACTGAACCATCAAATGTAGGTATGGATTTTGTCTCATGGCCGTTCCTAGGTCGTTCGCAGTGTTTTCGTTGCTCCGATCCCATGGGTTCACTGGGCCAAAAAGGTTGTAGGTCAAGTCGGTAGTGTACTTGAGTACATTCTTGGCGTAAAGATTGAAAGCTGGGGCAAAGGCATGGTTCCAGCTCGTCAAGGCTGGATCGAAATCGTAGCGATCTCCTGCTTCCATACGGTCAAATCCTTTGTAACGGCTATCCAAACGACCCACAGTCATTCCATCTCTGCTGCGAAGCAATTCCTTCCAGAAAAAGCTAGTCGGCACCATTAAGTTGTGCTGAAGAATAGATTCCTTGCTCAATCCAGAGTAATAGGCCATTTTGGTAGCAATGGCTTCACGCTCTGCTTCAGAAAGCAATCCTCCTTTGGCCATGGCAGGCAAAATCTCGTTCACCGCCATTGGTTCTACGATGGCTAGAATTTCATCCAAATCCTTGGCTTGCAATGCTGCTGGAAGGGCCTTGTGGTACCAGGCAGTAGCAGCATAGTATGGCCAATAGTTTGCCATTTTCACGGGGCCATCACGCAAGATTCCCATGTCTGTCGGAGACACCAAGATCACTCCATTGAAATACATCCAATGGGAATTCTGCAACTGAGAAACCAAGCCCGCTACGCGGGTGGTACCGTAACTTTCCCCAATCAAATACTTCGGGGAAGCCCAACGATTCTGACGGGTTACAAAGGTATTGACCCAATCCGCTAGGTATTTGATATCCGCATTGATTCCGAAAAAGGTGCTGCGAGGCGTATCTTCCTTTACTATACGGGAATAACCCGTATTCACCGGATCAATGTAGACAATGTCCGCTACATCCAAGATGGAATGTGGGTTTGACTTGGTTCCATAAGGCTGAACAGGGTATCCTTCGTCATCAATATTCAATACCACTGGGCCTGTATAGGCCAAGTGCATCCAGATGGAAGCGGAACCAGGTCCACCATTGAAGCTAACCACCAAGGGTCTTTTGCTGCGGTCTACTACATCTGTTCGCTCGTAGTAGGTATAAAATAAAGAAGCGATAGGCTCACCTTTCTCATCCCAAACAGGCTGGGTACCTGCAGTGGCTTTGTAAGGTACACGCTTACCTTTAATCATGACTTCGGAGGTAGATTCTACCTTGGATTCCACTTCGATTTTACGAGTGGTCTGCGCCATCACCGAGCACACGGTGAGCATTAAAAACGCAGTTAAGAGTTGTTTTTTCATAGTGTAAGGCATTTGAACGGTAATTAACATTTTTTTGAGAGTAGTGAATAATAATTTACAGGACTGGTAATCCTCTGATTCAATTTCTTGAGCCTGCCCCTACCAATCGTGCAATCACCACCGTAGGATACAAGATTCCAAGGGTTGAAAGAAATACAGCGAGCATTTTAGATAGAATATTCACAGGGGTGTAATCCCCAAACCCTACGGTAGTTAAACTGACCAAACTAAAATACAAGTGGCCTGCAAAATCTTCTTCCGCTCCGGTTATAGGTTTGGATGTCAGCGATTGATTCAAGTTTTCAATGGAACTCCCAATGGTCAGGTGAATGATTTCAAAGCCAAAGGCCCCCATGATAGCCACAAGCAAATACACATTGATGGCACCAATCACCCGATACAAATTCACTTCTTGGTTTCGGAACAAAAGCCGTACGTTTAAAAAGGTAAACACCCCCATATTCAAGATGCCTACGATTCGTTCGAGTAAGTACAGATCCTGTTGTATTTCTCCAATTCGAAGTAGTTTGAGCATGACTTGCGCAACAAATAGTGAGCTGGTCAACACCACCAAAAAGCGATTGTTGCAAGACCAAATTCCAGTGAAAAACAGGAAGAGGAACACAAGATTGACAACTAGCATGTCTACATGTCCATATTCGATCAAAACTGGCAAAACGAAGACAATAAAAAGCAAAATCACCAACAAGACTACAAAACTCAAATCATGGACCAGGTAGGCATTGATATGGCCAGCGACTTTTTTTACATGGGCACGAACACGCTCTTGGGTTGCCATGGGTTTAAATAGAAAGGAGCCCTTTTAAGACCACAACGGCTTTCCCTTGGATTAGGACCCGATCTCCTTTTTTTTCCAAAAATAAAGCCCCCCTCGTTTGCTTGCTTGGTAAGCCTTGAAACTCGTTTTCCCTGTTTTCTTGTACCAGTAATCCACCAAAGCACAGTGCGCAAATCCTGTTACTGGATCCTCATTTATTCCTAAGTTGGGACCAAAATACCTACTCACCAGATCATATTCACTGGATCCTGCAGCAGTCACAATAAATCCCTCTTCACTGGTGGCAGCGAGCACAGCAAAGTCAGGGACTAAATTCCGTACAACCACCTCATCCTCCAATTCAAAAATCCAATTCCCCCGCAGCCTTGCCGCCTGCACAAGGACAGCACCAAAAAGGGTCCTTGCGTGGTTTGGGTGCGTATCCACCTCAGTTGGAATCAGTGGGAAGTCCATACCTACCCCTTCCCCATTTTTTGTAACGGAAAGGATTCCAGACCGAGTTTGAAAGTGGATCGTATCCTCAGGTTTCACCCAACCTTCGTGAAACATCCAAGAGGCAGAGGCGAGCGTCGCATGTCCACAGAGGTCCACTTCAACTGCCGGGGTAAACCAGCGCAGGGAAAAGATCCTTGGGTCTGAAGTACGCTCCACAAAGGCAGTTTCGCTCAGGTTCATCTCCATCGCAATTTGCTGCATCAGAGCCTGAGAAATGGAGTTTTCCAAGAGGCAAACCCCGGCAGGATTTCCTGAAAAGGGCTGATCGGAAAAAGCATCTAAAATTGCAATCGCTAGTTGTCCCATCAATAGGCTTGTTGAAGTACTTGAAAATGATGCATAAAATGTCCTGGAATGATCCAAAGCAGCGCACGAGTACTCATGGGGTTGCCATTGGCATTGCCAATTTCTTGAAAAGAAGGCTCTGGTAATGTTTGAATTAAGCTGAGAATAGCCTTACGTTGATTGACAAAATCTGCTAGTAGTAACTCCATCGGCACGTCATCAAATTGGCCTTGCGTGACATAAGGATCTTGGTCAAATCCAGGAAAAAAACTTTTATCTCCTCTAGCAATGCAAAGCGCTCGAAAGGTCATGATCCGCTCGGTATCGATGCAATGACCAAGGACCTCCTTGGGACTCCACTTACCTGGGGCATAGGGAGTATCTTCCCAGCCTGCTGGCTTGGAACTCAAGAGCGTTTTCACTTGCTCGATTTGAGCAAGCAACAATTCTGAAAAATTCGCCTCAGCGAGTTTCGAAATGTAGGTTTCGTAATAAGGAGGATATTCGCCTTTGTAAGGCAGTGAAAATGTCTTCATGTAAAAATGACTAGGTTCCATTAAAATCTGAACTAAATTTAGGGTGAACTTAAGATAGGATCCCCACCATGCGTCACATTTTATTCTTACTTACCGCACTCACCTTCTCTTTCCCTGTATTTAGCCAGCAGGTGGTCATTCGCAATCCTGAAATTTCTAAGCTAGTGCAGCAGGTCAATGCCGATAGTTTGAAAAAATACACCGAAGTGTTGGCTTCCTTCAAGAGTAGGCATACCCTAAATCAGGATGCTAAAGACGGAATGATTGCCGCTCAAAACTACGTGAAGGCTAAATTTTCAGAGTTTTCTGGTAAATCAAACGGAAGATTAACTTCCATGATTGAGGAGTTTGTAGTGCCAGGAGACGGAAGAAGAATTGTATCCGATGCAAAAGTGGCAAATGTGGTAGCCCTACTCCAGGGGACAAACAAACAAGATCCTCGTATGATCCTAGTTTCAGGGCATTTGGATTCCCGAAACAAGGATGTGATGGATGCTACTGGTGCCTCTCCAGGAGCCAATGACGATGGCAGTGGGGTGGCTTTAGTCCTAGAACTGGCACGTATTCTTTCCCAAGCTGAGTTTCCTGCTACCTTGGTTTTTGTAGCATTTACTGGGGAAGAGCAAGGCCTAAAAGGGGCTACCTACCTTGCTGATAAGGCAAAAGAAATGTCTTGGAAAATCGAGGCGGTACTCAACAATGATATTGTCGGAAATAGCAACTCTTCCGAAACCAACATCAGCAATAACACGGTAATGCGCGTTTTTTCAGAAACTATCCCACTTGCCGAGGACGAGCGAGGAGCGAATATCCGAAGGTCCATCAATTCGGATAACGACAGCCCCTCCCGACAGCTTGCGCGCTACATCAAGGAAGTAGGCGAGCGCTATGTAGATCAAATGGAAGTAAAATTAATCTACCGAAATGACCGATTTCTCCGTGGAGGTGACCAAACTCCCTTCATGAAAAATGGATTTACCGCCGTGCGAATGTCTGAAATGAATGAGAACTTTCTGCATCAACATGAAAATGTACGTGTAGAAAATGGGGTTCAATACGGAGATCTACCCGAATTCATGGATTTTGAGTACCTAAGAAAGGTAGCAGCAGTGAACTTGGCATCTGCTGCCTCGCTAGCCTATGCTCCAGGGATGCCTCAGGAAGTACGAATAGATGTACGTGGCCTAAGTAACTCTACCTCCTTAATTTGGAAAGCCCCAATTCATGGAAAAGCGAAAGGATACTATGTATTGATGCGGGAAACCTCCTCCTCTGTATGGGAGAAAAAGTTCTACACCGAAGAGACTAGCCTCAAACTTCCTTACAGTAAAGACAACTACTTCTTTGCCGTGCAGGCACTATCGGAGCAGGGCATGGAAAGTTTGCCCCTCATCCCTTCCCCACTTACCCGATAATGGTTTCCATTCTTTTTTAAAAAAAACTCCTGGCTAAAGTCTACCTAGGGCCAGCTCCATGCGCTGAGGTTGCAAAAATACATTCTGTTCTTAAAAAACAATTAAAACTAATATTTTTTATACTTTTTTTTATAAATAGTTTATTAATTAATTATTTTTTAATTTATTTGACAAAATATTTTTTTTGATTTTATTTTTTGAATTGCCTTATTATGAATACACAAGCCCAGTTTTTTCAAAGGCTAAAGCCTACAATCCCGCCTTATTCTTCCTTAGCGGCAGAAGTAGCAGCCACACTCAAGGTGAGTCTGGACAGTGCCTACAGACGGATACGTGGAGAAAAACTCTTGGATTTCGACGAAATCAGTTTGTTATGTCAGGAGTTTAATATCTCCATAGATGAGTTTCTGTGCTTGAAAAATGACTCCATTTTATTCAAATCCACCTCATCCCCACTTAGAGAAGACCCCCTTGCACATTGGATGATTGAGATGGTCAAGCAGCTTTACTACATCAATAGCTATCCCAAAAGGCATCTTTATTTTTTAGTCAAAGATTTGCTACCTTTTCATCATTTTTTCCATCCTATTCTTGCCAACTTTAAATTCTTTTTTTGGACAAATTCCATTTTACCTCCAGGCGAGCAGAAACAGGAGAAATTTTGTTTGGACACCAAATACCTAAGCGGTTATGAAATCCTAGCCAAACGAATTCTCCGAGCATATACCAAAGTCCCTAGCACCGAAATCTGGAATAAGGACACCCTAAATACCACCATAAGGCAGATTGAAACGTATCATAATATGGGCTTGATCCAAGATAGCGACACGACCAAACAAGTCTATGGTAGTCTTCTAGAGGTGGTAAACCACCTTGAAAAAATGGCTTCCGATGGAAAAAAATCCTTGTTGGGACAAGCTACCAATCCAGATTTTGGGGAATATCGACTTTATCAAAATGACATTGTCTCGGGAGACAATACATTACTTGCAGAACTTGGAGACACGAAAATCACCTACCTCAACCATAGCATACTCTACTTTGTAGGTTCTAGAGATACAGATTTTAATGAAGAGGTGTTTAAAAATATGAATAACCTGATAAAAAGATCAAGTCTTATAAGTGGGGCTGGAGCCAAGGAACGTGCACAGGTATTCAAAAAGCTCCGGAGAAAAGTTCAAGCAAAGTTGGATGCAATGAATGCCTAGCTTTTTTTCTTATTTTTCCTGAAAAAATTCCTTCTTATTTTAGAGCATGAAAACTTGGATAGCATTTTTTTTGTACGGGCTACTGTTTGCATGTTTGGGCTGCACTTCAAAAGCCTCTGAAAATCCGAATCAAGGACTATCCAGCGTTTCACCAAGTCAAATCTCCCCTAAGAAGAACATGGTTTGGATTCCAGGAGGTGAATTGATGATGGGAAGCGATGACTTCGATGCTTATGCAGCAGAAAAACCTGCTGTAAAAGTAAGGGTTGAGGGTTTTTGGATGGAAATTACAGAAGTAACGAACGCTCAGTTTGAAAAATTTATTGAGGCCACAGGCTATAAAACAGTAGCTGAACGCCCCATTGCCTGGGAGGAATTAAAGAAACAATTACCACCGAACACCCCTAAGTTACCGGAGGAAAATCTTGCTCCTGGTTCCCTGGTATTTACAGCTCCTAGCAGACCCGTTTCCCTCCAGGACATTTCCGCTTGGTGGCAATGGGTAAAAGGTGCCAATTGGAGGCATCCAGAAGGTCCAGATAGTGATTTAGCAGGTCGAGAAAATCATCCTGTAGTACATATCGCTTACGAAGATGCCCTAGCTTATGCCACTTGGGTGGGTAAACGATTGCCTACCGAAGCCGAATGGGAATTTGCAGCACGTGGGGGCTTGGCTGGAAAAAAATTTGCTTGGGGCGATGAATTTGCTCCAGGAGGTAACTACATCGCCAATACCTTCCAAGGGAATTTCCCATCAGCGGATGAGGGTAAGGATGGCTTTACCTCCACTGCTCCTGTTCAGTCCTTCCCTCCCAATGCCTATGGAGCCTACGATATGATTGGAAACGTTTGGGAATTGACTTCGGATTGGTTTGATGCACTCAAGCATGCTCGCCTAGCGGGTACAGTAGCCATGCTAGATGAAGGTATGAATCCATGCTACAACCCAAGCAATCCCTATGCGATGGAACGTGTCATCAAAGGAGGATCTTTTTTGTGTGCCTCCACCTATTGCACCAATTACAGGCCGGCTGCGAGGCAAGGGCAGGCTATTGATTCTGGAACCTCAAATGTAGGTTTCCGCCTGGTGTCAGATGGAATCTAGTACTTGAGATCTTTAGTCCACAGCTATCTACTTCGAAACGAATTTCAATCGCTTTATTTCCGAAGAGGATTTTTCAATTTTTTTTCACAACTCAAATAAAATTAGGTTTGTAGTTCAATCAAATGAGCTGTGGACTGATTAAAGCGGTTTGTGAACCATAATCCGCTTGGTACAAATCCCTTTTGAGCTGCTAGTAGAATTGCGAATAATTCCATTAGCGAATCCCTTTTTCAGGATATTTGGGCACCACTGACTTACCAAAAGCTTTCAGTTCCTCAATTTGAGCATCCATATCTCCATTTGGATAGATACAAGGTCCTATGCCTGCTTCTTTCTTTTTGTAATCCAAATAGCCAATCACAATGGGCACATTTGCTCCAAGAGCTGTATGATAAAATCCTGATTTCCATTTCGTTACTGCACTTCTAGTTCCTTCTGGGGTTACCATCACTACCAAATCCTCCCGTTCATTTAACATCTGGATCATGGCCTCCGTATAGGTTTGCTTCTTTCCTCCAGGAATCCGCTTACGGTCAATTGGAATTGCGCCTAAACTGGACAAGAGCCAACCCAAAGGGCCCACCATCACTTCTTTCTTTATGGTAAAGCGAACGGGAATATCCATCAGAAAAAAAGCAGCTCTTGCATACAGAATATCCCAATTAGAGGTGTGGGGAATGGCAATCAAAACCGCCTTTTTCACACCTGCTGGCCAATTTTGATTCAAGCTCCATCCAGCCACCCAGAAAATAAATCGTGAAAGTAACTTCATCATAAGAAGGCAAGTTTTGAAAATTAGGTTAAGAATTGAATTCAGTCAAGGAGGGATTGGCTTCAATAATACGCATGGCTTGTTCGTATCCTGCTTGAAATAGTTCGGGCGCTTTTTTCAAATCAAAAACACCGTATTTACCCAAACCAGGCGCTTCAATGAAATAGTCACATGCCCCTTTTCGGGTGTACACATTGTAATTTAAGTTCATCATGACCGCTCGTTCGAGTAGGTTTTTCACATTGCGTACCTTCCCTAGCTCGGGCAAATGATTGCAGTTGACCCCGATGATCAAGTCACTTTTCCCTTTTAAAGGTTCAACAGGCAAATTATTTAACACCCCTCCATCTACCAGGTAGCGGGAATCGAATTCGATAGGTTCAAACATGCCAGGAATGCAGGAAGAAGCCAGAATTGGTTCGATCAAACTCCCCGAATTAAAATACCTGACTTCTCCTCTCCCAATATCTGTAGCAGCTACAATTAAGGATACTTTTAAAGCAGAGAAATCATTGTGTGGCAAATAAATTTTCAAAAGTTGCGCCAAACTATCCAGATTGAACAAGCCCTTCCAGGAAATTGCAGGGCGCATCAGCTTGAAATAATTTGTTTCTAGGACAATCTTCAGGACTTCATCTGGAGAAAAACCTTGGCAATACATGGCACCTACAATTGCTCCTGCAGAACTACCACTGACTTGATTGGGAAAAATTCCCGCCTCATTGAGGGCTTTTAACACCCCGAGATGAGAAATTCCTCTAACACCGCCACCAGATAGGGCAAGACCTATGCTTGGCTTAGAGTTCATCTAATCGAAATGTTTGGTCTACCCGCACTCCTTTTTCGGTCAATTTTACGGTGCAGCACTCATTGCTCGCATCATGCTCAAAAAAGAGGAGGTAGTTTTCACGAACAGCCTCTTCCAAAAAGACTTGTTTTTCTTGCAAGGTAATCAAAGGACGTGTATCGTAGCCCATTACATAGGGAATGGGTAGGTGGCCAATGGAAGGGAGTAAGTCCGCCATAAATACCAAGGTTCGGCCCTTGTATTGAAGTTTGGGGAGCATCTGCTTATCCGTATGCCCATCCATGGTAAGAAAATCAAATCCTTGAAATAGCGATTTTTTAGAAAGATCTAAAAATTCTAAAACTCCATGTTCTTGCAAAGGGAGCATATTCTCCTCTAAAAAAGAGGCTTTTTCACGAGGATTTGGGATGGTTGCCCAGTCCCAATGATCTTGATTGGTCCAGTACCTGGCCTTTGGGAAAGTCAATTCATATTGCCCATGGGAACCATACTTTACACTCCCACCACAATGATCAAAGTGCAGGTGCGTCAAAAAAACATCAGTGATATCGTAAGGGTGAACACCTAGATTTCGTAAACTTTGCTCCAGACCTGCATCTCCATGCAGGTAGTAGTGTGAAAAGAAGCGCGCATCCTGCTTATCCCCAATACCTGTATCGATTAATACCAATCGATTCCCCTCCGAAACGAGTAAGCAGCGCATGGCCCAAGTACAGAGATTGTTTTCATCTGCAGGATTGGACCGAGACCAAATGGACTTGGGAACTACACCAAACATGGCACCTCCATCCAATTTAAAAAAGCCTGTATCTACGGTAAAAAGCTCCATGGAAAGGATTTATTGTACTAAGAATGTACCCAACAAACACGAATAAACTTGACTTAGGGACAAAGGAACGAAGACTAATTCTTATTCAACTACCACACCCATTGCACAAAACTTTTCGATACGCTGCGAAATTCGTTGTTCTGCTTCGAGCACATCTAATTCATTTAGGGCTTGGCCAATCACCTGCTTCAATGTTTTTGCCATGACTTTGAGGTCTTTGTGTGCACCTCCAAGTGGTTCTGGAATGATTCCATCTACTAGCCCATTGGATTTCATGTCAGTGGCAGTCAACTTCAATGCTTCAGCGGCTTGTTCTTTGTAGTCCCAAGACCTCCACAAAATGGAAGAGCAGGATTCAGGCGAAATCACAGAATACCAGGTATTTTCCAACATGTACACCTTGTCTCCAATAGCAATTCCCAAAGCTCCACCAGAGGCCCCTTCACCAATAATAATGCAGATCACAGGAACTTTGAGCATAAACATCTCCTTGATGTTTCGTGCAATGGCTTCTCCCTGCCCTCTTTCTTCTGCTTCCAAACCTGGGAATGCACCCGGAGTATCAATGAGGGTAACGATGGGCTTGTTGAATTTTTCTGCCATCTTCATCAAACGGAGCGCCTTCCGGTATCCCTCCGGATTGGCCATTCCGAAGTTTCGCTCTTGGCGTTGCTTGGTATTTCTGCCTTTTTGCTGTCCAATAAAGAGGACTGTTCGGCCATCAATATCTCCTAATCCACCTATCATGGCTTTATCATCCTTCACACTTCGATCTCCATGCAATTCAATAAAATCGTTGGTGATCTCGTAGATGTAATCTAAAGCGTAAGGGCGATCGGCATGTCTTGAAAGTTGGACCCGCTGCCATCGCGTTAGATTTGCAAAGGTTTCCTTTTTCAAGGACAAAATTTTACCCTCCAGGGAGTCAATATCTTTGCTTAGGTCGATGTTTTTACCCTTCGCCAACTCCTTCATCTCCTGCAACTTTTGCTCTAAATCAGCGATAGGTTTTTCAAATTCTAAGACCATTTTCGTAAATTTTTGAAAAACAAATATAAGGATTAGTCTTTATCACCGATGGAATTTTTAAGGGAATACGGAGTCAGATAAACTGAACTTTTAGCCTCTTTAGCTTGAAGACCTTGGAGGTCCTTAAAATTCAAACCATCGAAAAACAAAAAAATCCCTAAGAATTTAGGGATTTTGATGCGGAATGGACGGGACTCGAACCCGCGACCTCCTGCGTGACAGGCAGGCATTCTAACCAGCTGAACTACCACTCCAAGGCTAGTGACGGAAAGAATAAACTTCCCTTAAATTAAGATCAATGAATCAATCTTGGATACTCTAAATCAATGCGGAATGGACGGGACTCGAACCCGCGACCTCCTGCGTGACAGGCAGGCATTCTAACCAGCTGAACTACCACTCCGTTTGGCTTCACTTTTGAAGTGGTGCAAAGGTAGAAAAACGGAACTTATCCGCAATAAATCAACTTTATTTTTTTAACAAAAGGTAAGTATTTCCTTTGCTATCAAGTACATAAATAAACATAGGTTAGGTTTAAACGGCTGTTTGATCTATGAGCACCTGCACATTAGGGTGCAACCCTAGAAAAGAAGCAGGAAATTGACCCCGTACTTCCTGTGCTTTCAACTGCTCAAAAGCCTCTTTTTTGCCCGATCCTGCCACAAAAAGTAAAATGAGTTTGGATTGAAGGATTCCTCGAAGGCCTATGGTCATTCCAAAACTGGGAGGCTGCTGCAAGGTCTTCAGCATGCCATTGGCCAAAGTCGATTCCGCAAGTGGGCATACATGAAAGGGAAGTTGGTGCTTCTCCCCAGGTTCATTTAACGCAATATGTCCATTCACCCCAATGCCTAAAATGCAAATATCCAAAGGACCTTCTCGCTCCAAAACCTGCTCCATGGCTTCACATTCTCCTTCCGGATTTTGGGTATAGGGGTCCAAAGTCCAATAGCGATCTAGTGAAATCCTCATAGGTTGTATAAACTTCCGCTGTACATCCAATTCAGAAGTAAAGGGAGAATTGGCTTCAAGCCCTCCCCACTCGTCCAATTTGATTACCCGCAAGGCTGATCCGAAATTAGGGTGCTGCTGCTTGTATGCCGCTAGTTTGGCATAAGTTCCTGAAGGAGAACCACCGCTAGCTACACAGAACAAAAGGTTGGGCTTTTTCTCTACCGCTTCTTTGATGTATTCAAAGCCCTGCTTACTCATTGATTCAAAGTCAGTAAAATAGTGAAAATTCATTGAGTTAGTTTTTTTGGTTGAGAAAATACGATTCCAGAGGCTAAATGTATCACCAGCTACTCCTCAAATCCAAGGAAAAAACTACCTCTTATCAATTAATTAGGAAGGATTAAAAATCCCTTCTTATCTTACTTATTCAAATAAACCCCTAGTCTAGTTTACCTATGAAAAGAAGTTTCTTCCTCCTACTCATTTTCCTAGCGCTTACTAACCCAATCTTGGCGCAGAAAAAAGGATTACCTAAACCAGATCCGCTCAAGCAATCAGTGCAGCAAAGTATTGAAGCACAATTTGCGGACATGACCGAACTCAGTGATAAGATTTGGTCCTTTGAAGAAATCGCATTTCAAGAGACGCAATCTTCTGCGGCACTCTCCGCTTACGCAGAAAAATTAGGATTTAAAGTTACTCGAGGTGTAGGGGAAATCCCTACTGCCTTCGTAGCAGAATACGGCTCTGGCGCTCCGATTATCGGCATCATGGGAGAATTTGATGGTTTACCTGGCTTATCACAAAACAAAGTACCTTTCAAAAGCCCACTCCACGCTGGAGCTCCTGGTCACGGATGCGGTCACAATCTTTTTGGCGTCGCCTCCTTAGGAGCTGCTTCTGCCATCAAAAACCTGATCGCTTCGGGTCAACTCAAAGGAACCATCCGATTCTATGGAACTCCTGCAGAAGAAAAGTACTTCGGAAAATTATGGATGATCCGAGCAGGCTTGATGGATGATGTAGACATCATGATGGATTGGCACCCTGCGGACGAAACCAAGACTGAAGTTCAAAAAGGATTGGCCTTGGTGGACTTCTTGGTGGAATTTAACGGACAAACTGCCCACGCTTCCGGTGATCCTTGGAATGGTAGATCTGCCTCCGATGCGCTTGAATTATACACCAATGGCATCAACTATTATAGAGAGCACATCAAGCCTACCGTCCGCATTCACTACCATATTCAAGACGGCGGAAAAGTAGTCAATGTAGTGCCCGATTACAGCAGATTATGGGTTCGCGTCCGTGATACCAGCAGAGAAGGTCTATTGCCTGTTTGGAAACAAGTGGAGAAGATGGCTTCTGGTGCGGCCATCATGGCCAATGTTGATCATAAAGTAACCTTGGTTTCTGGGGTACATGAAATTTTGGTAAACCGCACCGGTTCGGCCGTCATGCAAAAAAATATTGAAGCATTGGGAGCTATCTCCTACACCGAGGAGGAACAGGCTTTTGCTAAGAAAATTCAGGAGGCGAATGGCAAACCACAAGTGGGGGTGATTTCAGAAATTAAACCCATGGAAGAAACGCAAGAGCATAGCATGGGCGGGAGTACAGACGTTGGGGACGTGAGCTGGGTCGTGCCTACCATCCGAATGGGAGCCACTGTCGCCCCTACTGGAACACCTTGGCATTCCTGGGCTGTCGTGGCCTCAGTAGGGATGTCCATTGGGCACAAGGGCATGGGCTATGCTTCCAAAGCATTAGCCATGACCATGGTGGACCTTTACCAAAATGAAACCTTGCGCAACGAAATCAAAGCGGAATTCCAGCAAAAGAAAGGAGATTATGTCTACAAAGGAATCGTTCCTGATGGCCCTCCACCATTGAAATCAGGGTATTAATCAAAATCAGCCCGCTGCCATTTTCAAAGCAGCGGGCTTTTTTTATCCTAACCCCCTGATTTTCATTTTTTTTAAACTTATTTCTAGGTTTCTAGTTCGGTATCTGTAAACACTAAAAAACTAATCCAATGAAAAATTTCAATCTAGTAGCTTTTGCCCTTTTGGGTTTTGTAGCTACCAGCTTAGTAAGTTGCAATGCTCCAAAGGAAGAAGCAACAGACGAAACGGCTGTTGACTCTACCACCCTTGTAGTAGAAGAAGTAGCACCAAACACTGTGGTAGACATCGCAGTAGGTTCTGCTGATCACACTACCCTAGTCGCTGCTGTAACAGCTGCAGGCTTAGTAGAGACCCTTAGCGGAACAGGTCCATTTACTGTATTTGCTCCTACCAATGCCGCTTTTGCAGCCTTGCCAGCAGGAACAGTAGAAGATTTATTGAAGCCTGAAAACAAAGAGAAATTGACTACTATCCTTACTTACCATGTGGTAGCAGGTAATGTATTGTCTAGCCAATTGACCGACGGTCAGAAAGTGAAAACGTTGAATGGTCAGGAGTTGACAGTAGCGATCAAAGGTGGTGTAGTAACCATCAATGGAGCGAAAGTGATCGCCGCTGATCTTGCAGGTAGCAATGGCGTCATCCATGTGGTGGATGCTGTGTTCTTACCTAAGTAAGTTTCTGTTTTACTCTCATTAAAAATCGGCTTTTCTAGCCGATTTTTTTTTGTGCTTTCGCCAGGCATATTTGAATTTTACTTAGTTTTCAATTCCAGCATGTATTAAAACTCATTCCATGATTCCAGTCCTGATTTATAATTTAACCCTAATCTCCTATGAAAAAAATCACTTTTATCCTATTCCTAACCTTAGTTTTTCATGTAGCTGCACAGGCACAAACTAGTTCCTCAAAACAGGAGACTCTCGAAATCCATCAACTCATCCAAGTATCTTTCGATTCCTTATTTTCTAGCTATCGGGTGGAATTGCTGGACCGCTTTTACACCCCTGATTTTTTGTTGCTGGAGCAAGGAGAAGTATGGGACATGGATTTTATCAAAACCTACCTCGGAGATCGAAGCAAAAATCCCAACCCAATGACACGAACCAATCGTTTCGAATTCATTAAAACGGAAGTTTTTGGAGATAGAGCCTGGGTAGCCTATCACAATTGGGCAACTTTTACAAAGGAAGGTGCCGCTCCTCGTGAGGTGTATTGGCTTGAAAGTGCTTCCGCCATTCGGACCAGCGAAGGCTGGAGGCTAGAACTGCTTCATTCAACCCGAGTGGAGAGTAAGAAATAAAAAATCCGGGCCACTGAGAAGCTGGGATGAAGTTTTCCGAATTAGTTAAACAGTTTCTCCAGGATCTTATAGGTAATCAGGTACGTAGGACGAACTCCATCCATTCCCAAGGCGCCTGAGGCGAGCGTGCTACCCGTCTCTAAAGGATTATCCGATGCATAGTAGGCATAGAGTACCTTGATATTGGATCGGATATTTGCACGGATTTTGGAGGCAGATTGGATGGCCTTTTGGTAATGTGCTCCCTCCATCTCTAATCCCACTGCCTTCCAGGAAGATTCCATAAAGTAGGTCAAGATATCTCGGTTCTGCAGAGATGTTCCCAATACAGTGATCATGGAGCCTTCGTATACACCCAAACCGTAGCCCTTGAAATCAGATTTTTTTAATTCATTCCGGAAAGGATAATTGTCGGCAGTTCCTTCAAACACATGCGCAGTAGGTACCATCAAATCTCCCTTTCCTCCGTGAAGAATGCCCGCCTTCCCCATGATTGAGGTGGAAACCACATTCAAGGGATATTTCATCCCATCCTTGGTGTAGGGTTTGAGCAATTCATCAAAGCATTCGTAAGCTTGCTCTCCAAAGGCATAATCCATGACCACAAATACAGGACGTTTTTCCTTTTCTTTGGGCAAATGGACTCCAGGAATCAAGGAATCTACCTCCATTAGAGCGGTATCCAAGAGTTGCGCTCCAATATTGGTTCCCGACTCATCCGGAAGATCTATAAACCCATGCTTTTCGGCATAAGCCCATATTTTCTTGCCTTGGTTATTTTTTGCCTTGATGGAAATCTCAGTAGCCACTTGTTCGATGTCTTCAAAGCTTCCAGCACCTAGCGCTTGGTGTGCATAAATGGTATTGACCACGCTATGCATGTTGGCGGAGATGATGTGAATGGGGCGATGAATCAACTTCCGTTCCAATAAAGCTTCTTTGATTCGATTGGCCCAAAGCTCCCCATACACGTGATGCCCTATCCGCTCGCGTAGCGTAGCAGAGAAACTTATTTCTCGATCCAAACCCTGGTTTGATTCTTCAATGGACAACCTACCCAAGTGGTAAACAATGGAAAACAAGCTATTGGAATTGCTGCTCTCGGCAAACTTCTGTACCGCATGTACGGTCTCCTCGTAGGTTCTACCGATAATATGACTTAAATAAGCCGCGGCACTTTCTACTGCCACTTCCTCGCCCAACTTTTCCTTGCTTACATAGTCTTCAAGCATCTTCCAATTGGAAGAGATTTTTCCTTTTGGATCGGTGCTATTTTGTTGGATTTTCCGAGACTCTATGTAGAGAAAAGTCAAGTGAGTAAGGATGTCATAAATATCTGATCTTCCACGAGTCATCTCCACATACATAACCTGTTCATCTAAGCGATAACAATTGCGCTTTCTCCGTGGAGGCACGATGGGTTTGAGGTGAGACGTCTCGTATCCTTCTCGACTGATCAAGCGCACAAATCGGCACTCTTCAATTCCTTTTGGAAGGCGCTCCATGACATAAAGCAGTCCATCCAATTCTATTTTTTCAGGATCAGTCAACTTCCCATAGATTTCCGGGCTAAGCACCATCAAAGCCTGGATCAAGCCTTCCCCAGATACCCCCATGGGTTTGTAGCTCCCTCGGTTAAAAAGATGGCGCATCGTGATGTACAAGCGCTCTATGGCTGCTCTGGATTCTTGTGCTCTAGTTCTGATCATTCCTGTCGTATTGGTTTTAGTGGTTTTCAAATTCCCTAGTTATCATTCCAGCAAATGGCTACACCTACTTCCTAGGTATTTATAGAATAGGGATAGGAAAAACATAAGGAAAATCCCATTTTTTCTTTACTGATTATCCGCTTTGTTACCAGTACCCAAAGAAAAGTAAGGTTTGAAGTTCCTTTAGGTGAGCTGTGGTCTGTGGACAGTCGTCTGTCGACGATTATCCGCAGAAATTCAAGGATGTTTTAAGCTACTGGAGTGATTGCGGATAATCATATTTTCTTTAATACCAAAAGGATAAATTCTTCAAAATTACTATTTTTTTTGATTTCAGGAAACAGCAGCCCCTGACTCTATTGATTAGAAGTTGATAGTTACTTTTTAAGGGAAGCTTAGTCTAGTAAAAACCCATCCTACCGTTACTTCTTACCTAGTAAGTCTCCAAAAAGTTGTTGAAGTTTCTCCACCTTTGGTCGAACCACAAATTGACAATAGGGCTGTTGCCCGTGCAAAGCATAATAGTTGTGATGGTAGTCTTCGGCCGAATAAAAATTAGAAAATGGGGTAATTTCAGTCACAATCGGTTGGGTGTACACCCCAGATTGATTTAATTTATGTTTAAGAGACAACGCTTTTTCTCCTTGAGCATCATTCGTGTAAAAAACCGCAGATCGATACTGTGGCCCTACATCAGCTCCTTGACGATTTAACGTAGTGGGATCATGGGTCGCCCAAAAAACTGCCAAAAGGGTGTCAAAGCTGATTAGTTTGGGGTCAAAGGTAACCTGAATGACTTCTGCATGCCCTGTAGTTCCTCTACAGATGGCTTCATAGGTCGGTTCGATAACGATGCCACCTGCATATCCAGGCACCACCGATTTCACTCCTTCCAAACGCAAAAACACAGCTTCTGTACACCAGAAGCAGCCTCCTCCCAATAGGACTAATTCCAATCCTTTGGGGCAATTCAATTCCGTTTTGGGAAGCAATTCGGGTGTATCCATGGCTTTAAATTTTAAGACTAAACGAGAAATTGGGGCTTTAGTTTGGGCAATAAATCCCTGCAAGAGGAACTAGAAAAATGAAATTAGTAAACAGACTTGATGAATGGACTTGAAGTTTTATTTTTGATTCACATTGGGTTCCACTAGCCATCACCCGGATACGAATCCTTACCCAGCTATTGGACCACTAATCCTTTAAAATGGATTCTAAAAATAATGTTTGCAAGAACTCTTCTTGCAATTTGTAGTTTGCTAACTAAAGTTTAACCAATTCAAGCATGAACAAACAATTTTTAAAGGCAGGAATGCTGGGATTGTTGGTCGCAGGATGGCTCAACCAAGCTGCTTGGGCCCAAAGTGATCCTACGGGTAAACGTAGGGTAACCAGCACCTACGCCATCACCAATGCCACGGTAGTTAAGGCTCCTGGAGACCCAGGAAGTAAAGCCACAATCCTCATCAAAGATGGAATAATCTTAGGTGTAGGCGCTTCACTTACCCTTCCCAAAGAAGCGAAGGTAATCCCAGGTGATTCCCTGTATGTCTATCCAGGATTTATCGATGGTGCAGGAACTATGGGTATTTCCAAACCCAAAGAGGTGGAGCGTCCAAAAGATTTTGTTTCTTCTACCCCACCCGATGAAGTAGCTGGAATCACGCCTTGGAGAATGGCCACCGACACCTATTCCGGGGCCAGTACTCAAGTAGATGACTGGAGAAAAGCAGGATTCACGCTTAGTCAAGTTGTTCCTGATGGCGGCATGCTTCCTGGGAAGACGGCTCTAGTGTTCTTGGGTGAACCAAAAACTACGAATATCCTAAAGGTAAATGCAGCCGCTGCTGCAAATTTCAGAAGCTCAAGAGGAATGTATCCTGCTACCTTGGCCGGGGTAATGGCCAAGTTTCGGGATATTTACCAAAACACTGCCTTGGTGATTGAACACGAACGCATGTTTGCTACCAGCGCAGGGATAAAAAGACCACAAACAAGCCCAACGCACACGGCCTTTATGCCGGTGGTACAAAAGCAACTTCCAGTACTATTTGCAGCAGGCTCTGAACTTGAAATTCGCCGAGCGATTGCCTTGCAAAAAGAATTAGGCTTCAAGTTGATCCTTATGGGATTGGAAAACTATGAATCTGTGATTGGTGTCATCAAATCTTCAAATACTCCAGTATTGATTAAGTTGCAGGTTCCAGATGACAAGTCCATCAAATCACAAAAAGCAGAAGGTGTCACCGAAGCCACCAAGGCCCAGTATTCCCGAGTAAAAGAATCGTATGACAACGCTTTGAAACAGGCGGCCCAGTTGGAAAAAGCGGGAATTCCATTTGGGTTCAGTACAGCAGACGCCAAAGCAGCCGATGTTCAGAAGACCTTGAATACCATGATTTCGAATGGATTGAGTGAAAAGGCAGCTTTAGCAGCTTTAACTACAAATCCAGCTGCAATCCTAGGAATCAGCAGCATGGCTGGAACCCTTGAAAAAGGAAAGCTTGCCAACTTGGTAGTGACCACAGATACCCTTTTCAAGGAAGAATCCCAAATCAAATACGTCATTTCGGATGGCTATGTTTTTGACTACGAGATCAAAAAGAAATCAGTAAAAACTGAAGCAAAACCTGAAGGTGCTCCCAATGGGGTTCAAGTAGAGGGAGTATGGGAATACAGCTCTGAGACACCTGCAGGAAGTTCCGGAGGGGAAATTACCCTAAAGCGCGAAAACGGAGTTTTGGGAGGAAGTATCACCTTTGATGATCCATCTGGTGCTGGAAAGGCCACTGCACCAATCAAAAACGCTAGCCTTTCAGGAAAGACACTCAGTTTCGAGTTTGATGTAGCTGCAGGTGGCATGAGCCTCACGGTAGCTATCTCAGGAGAAATCAATGGGAAAATTATGGAAGGCTCCTTGTCTGTACCCCAAATGGGTTCTTTCCCTGTAAAAGCAACTCTTTCTTCACCTAGCCAAGCAAACTAAACATGAAAAAGCACATTTACCTTCTCGCTGCGTTTTTTGGATTGGGTGTTGGGATGTCCCAGGCACAGGTTCAAAAAGGCAGTGTATTGATTAAAAATGCAACGGTTCTAACGGTTACCAAAGGCAACCTTGAATCTTCGGATGTGTTGGTTGAAAATGGAGTGATCACGCAAATCGGCAAGAACCTAACCGCTCCTGCTGGAATAACCGCAATTGATGCTACAGGCAAATACGTGATGCCAGGTATCATTGATGCACACTCCCACGTGGGACTAGATGTGGTCAACGAAGCTTCTGCTCCGATCACTGCAGAAATCCGAATGAAAGATGTAGTGAATCCTCAGGATCTAGGAATTTACCGAGCCCTGGCAGGAGGAGTAACCATTTCCCACGCCATGCACGGCTCTGCCAATGTGGTGGGCGGACAAAATGCCACACTTAAGCACCGTTGGGGAAGCGAAGATCCAGCAGCTATCATCATGCAGGATGCTCCCCGAACGATCAAGTTTGCCTTGGGTGAAAATCCAACCCGTGTACACGGCAGAGGCAACGGCATCCAACCGCGTTCTCGAATGGGCGTGGAAGCGGTAATTCGTAATGGATTTAACGAGGCCATCCAATACAA
The DNA here is from genome assembly GCA_023653075.1 of Algoriphagus sp. Lineage (GTDB taxonomy): Bacteria > Bacteroidota > Bacteroidia > Cytophagales > Cyclobacteriaceae > Algoriphagus. The sequence goes on along the minus strand of JAMNXQ010000002.1, from coordinate 80,275 downwards.
AAAGGGATGGGAGAAATACAACCTTGCCAAGGCTCAAAAGGGCAACATCCTCACCCCTCCTGCTTACAGCGAACGACTGCAGACATTAGTTGATATCTTAGATGGAAAAATCATCATCCATTGCCACTCTTATCGTGCCGATGAAATCTACATGTTGATCAACGTAATCAAGGATTTCAACATCAAAAAGGTAGTATTCCAACATACCAACGAAGGATTTAAAGTGGCTCCTGAAATCGCGGAATACACGATGGGGGCTTCGGTATTTGCGGATTGGTGGGCTTACAAGATGGAAGTTTACTATTCCACAGCTTACAATGCAGCTATTCTTCAGAAAAATGGTGCCATTACTTCGATCAACTCTGATTCTGCCGAATTGATCCGTCACTTGTACCATGAAGCAGGCAAAACCCAGCGTTATGGAGGTTTAACAGACGAAGAGGCGCTTGCCATGATCACCATCAACCCCGCCAAGCAATTGGGAATCGAAGACAAAGTAGGTTCGATCGAGGTAGGCAAGCAAGCCGATCTTGTCATCTTCGAAGGACATCCACTTTCTTCCTATGCCGTCCCACAAATGACCTTTGTGGATGGTGTGAAGTATTTCGATCGCAAAGCCGATAAGGAAGACCAAAGACAGTTTGTAGCAGCTACGGAGATGGTAGAACCCATCTTCTTACGTGCCAACGAAGAAGCACACCGCTGCATGCAGGATGTAGATAAGTACTTTGAAGCATTTCAAGGTGCATTTATGAACGGAAAACAGTAATCACCCCGAAAATTCAAGAACTATGAAACGAATTTTAAAAAGCTTTTGTGCTGCACTTCTAGCCCTACTTCCCGTAGTGGCTGTAGCCCAAATCGACGGGGAATTTGTAAAGCCTCGAAATGGAAAATTTCTCCTAAAGAATGCCACTGTTGTCACCGTGACCAAAGGCACACTTAAAAATACTTCAGTACTGCTGGAAAACGGTAAAATTTCTCAAGTAGGGACCACCCTCTCCAGCGAAGGTGCTGAAGTCATTGATTGCACAGGCATGTTTATCTATCCCGGAATCATTGACGGGGGCACCCGTTTGGGATTGGTGGAGGTAAGTTCTGTCCCTGAAACAGTGGACTACTCCGATGTAGGGAATGTCACGCCCAACATGCAAGCCTTGACTACCGTGAATCCCAATTCAGAAGCCATCGGGGTGACCCGAGTTTCTGGAGTCACAACAGTATTGACTGTTCCTACTGGAGGATTATTTCCAGGAACTGCTGCCCTGATTAACTTGAATGGCTACACTCCAGATCAAATGTATGGTGGCTTCAAAGCAGTAGCCATGACCTTCCCAAGCTCAGGTCGACGAGGTCGATTTGACAGAAGATCAGATGAAGACATTAAAAAAGATGGAGAAAAGGCAATGAAAGAAGCGAATGACATCTGGGAAAATGCGAAAAGCTACCTAGAATTGAAGAAGTCTGGAGCAGAACTCACCTATTACCCAGAAATGGATCAACTCTCCAAGGTAATTGCTGGTGAGCTATCGCTTTTGATCGAAGTGAATTCAGCTTCAGATATCTTGAATGCCATCAAATGGGTGGAAGGAAAAAATATCAAGGTCATCTTTACCGGAGTAGCGGAAGGCTGGCGTGTAGCCGAACAGATCGCTAAAGCAAAAATCCCGGTGGTAACAGGACCCATCCAGGATCTCCCTACTCGAGGATCTGACCGCTACGACACCCCTTATGCCAATGCAGGCATGCTTGCAAAAGCCGGAGTGAAAGTGGCGCTCCGTACCGATGAGGAAGAAAATGTGAGAAACCTCCCTTTCCACGCAGCATTTGCAGCAGCTTATGGACTTGGAAAAGAGGAAGCCTTGAAAGCGGTCACGATCAATCCCGCTGAAATTTTTGGGGTGGCAGACCAATATGGATCGGTAGAAGCAGGCAAACGTGCCAACCTGATTGTTTCCACAGGCGATCCATTTGAGACCAGATCACAGATCCACCATGTGTTTATCGATGGGTACCGAATCCCAATGTCCAACCGACATATCCGACTCTACCAAGAGTTTTTGGAAAGGTCTCCCGGATTGAAAACCAATTAAAACTACAGGCCATGGAAAAAACCCATGGCCTTTTTTATTTCATTGGGGAAAATTCTAACTTGAAAGTTCCCCAAAAATTAGCTGTGGAATTACCCCTACCCTATGAAACTAAAACTCCTTTACCTCGCTGCCGCTTCCCTCTTTTCGCTAAGTGTGCAAGCCCAGCAAGATGGATTTTTTACATCCAAACTAGCAGACCAAAAGAAATTTGAGGCTGACTATCTCAAAGCCGTCAATTCAGACCGTTTCAAAGTACACCTCACTGAGTTGACCAAAAACCCACACATCGCCGGTACTCCGGAAAATGAACTGGTAAAAGACTATATGGTGCAGATCATGGCCGATGCTGGCATGGAGGTGAAGGTTTGGCCTTACGACGTCTACCTGCCCAACCATCCCGGCAAATCTGAATTACAAATCATCTCTCCGGTACAGCTTACCCTTTCTCAAAAAGAAGGCGAGCTAGCAGAAGATCCTTTCTCCACAGATCCCAGACTACACCTAGGCTTCAATGCCTTCTCCGGAAGCGGTGATGTCACCGCAGAGGTGGTGTACGTCAACTATGGTACTCGGGAAGACTTCATGAAGTTGGTAGAGATGGGCGTTCCGCTAAAAGGAAAAGTTGCTATCGCTCGCTATGGAGGTAACTTCCGTGGCTACAAGGCCAAATTTGCTGAGCAGCAAGGCATGGTAGGCTTGGTGGTGTACACCGATCCAAAGGATTCTGGATTTACCAGAGGAGATGTCTATCCCAAAGGCCCTTATTACAACGAAACCACCATCCAACGTGGTTCCATGCTGACTCTAGATTTTACAGGTGATCCCTTGACTCCTAATCGCCCTGCCCTACCCTTGGATGGTCCAGTAAAAATCAAGCGTGATGACCCAGCCACAGTAGAATTTCACACCATTCCAGTAACGCCTATTGGCTATGGCGCGGCCAAAGAGATCTTGAGCCGCATGACAGGTGCAGATGTGCCTGCTAGCTGGCAAGGAGGACTTCCCTTTACCTACAAACTTACAGGCGGTGCCGACTTGAAGGTTCGCGTAATGGTGGATCAAAAGCCGGAATTTATCCGAGCCAATAATGTGGTCGGAACCTTCATTGGAAAAGACCATCCTGACGAGTGGATCATCTTGGGTAGTCACTACGATGCTTGGTCTTTCGGTGCTACGGATCCAAATTCCGGTACCGCCATGCTACTGACCTTTGCGGAAGCCTTGGGTGAGTTGTACAAAAATGGCCAAAAGCCTTCCCGCTCCATCTTGATTGGACATTGGGATGCCGAAGAGCAGGGCGTAATTGGATCTACCGAATGGGTAGAGCATTTGCGAGAAGAGTTGGGAGCTAAAGCCATTTCCTACATGAACTTTGACGGGGGTGCCTCAGGCAGAAATTTTGGTGCCTCAGCAGCTCCTACCTTGAAGAAATTGATCATTGATGCTTCCAAGGAAGTAATCTACCCAGACTCAGCCAAAACAGTGTTTGAGATTTGGGCAGGAAAAAATACCGAGCCAGGAATAGGGAATTTGGGTGGTGGCTCCGACCACATTGCCTTTTACATGCACGTAGGTATTCCATCCTTGAGCGGTGGCTCTGGAGGCACCACTGCCTACCACTCCAACTACGACAATATTCACTATTACAGCAAGTTTTCTGATCCAAGCTTTAAGATGGGAGGTGCTGTGGCGCAAGTATTTGGGCTAGTTGCGATCCGTCAAGCCAATGCCACGATCATTCCCTACGATGTGCCCCGCTATGCCAAGGATTTGAAAGGCCACTTTGAGCAGGCAGTAAAGAATGTGAAAGCCATGGATGCCACTTTTGGTGGGTTTGATCAGGTACAAACTGCATTAAAGGCACTCGAAGAAAGTTCAGAAGGCTACCAAAATGCGATTCAGAACGCCTTGGCATCTGAAAAGCTAACAGCAGCGCAACTGAAAAAAATCAATACCGGGTTGATTGACTTGGAAAAAAGCTGGATTGATCCCAAGGGGATGTACTACGGCGAATGGTACAAGTCCTTGTATGTGTGTAACGATCCCTTTTCAGGCTATGCCTCTTGGATCCTACCAGGCATCCAGTACGAAGTAGCAACAAAGAATACTAGCAGACTGGAAGAATGGGATACGCGTTATGCCAATGCCATTCTTGATCTCAGCAACAAGGTAAAGAACCTGAGCACTTTGCTGACCAATTAAATTTGAAAGATCTAATCCAAGTCGCCAGAAAATCTTGGCGACTTTTTTTTATTCAGACCCTTTTCCAGCGTACATGTCGTACTTCAACAAGCGGCAGTCGATCGTTCCGTTCCAGAACTCAATGCGTCGGCTTGCCTTTAAGCCCACTTTTTTGGCCAAGTCCAAGTTGCCCGTGAAAATATACCCTCGGTAACCCGCACATTTTTGCTTCATAAAGTCCCCCATGCGCTTGTAGGTTTCTTCCAATTCGGTGAGATCCCCCAATCGCTCTCCATATTCTGGATTAAATAGAATCACCCCACGTGGCTTTTCTGGAATCTCCGTTTCTGCAAAATCCCCCGTCTGAAAATCAATGAGGTCTTCTACCCCTGCAAAAGAAGCATTTTCCCGAGCGAAAGTAATCGCTTGCAGGGAAATGTCAGAGGCAATGATTTTTACACCTGGGTTGTCAATGATTTTATTCTCCAACTTTCGCTTTTTCGCTTGAAAGGTCTCCTCATTGTATCCCAGAATATGCTGAAAGGAATAGTGATCCCGGTACAATCCCGGGTAGCGCTTGCTGGCCATCAAGGCAGCCTCAATGGCTAGGGTACCCGATCCACACATGGGGTTGATAAAAGGCACTCGGGTATTCCATTCAGAGGCATAAATGGTGGCGGCAGCCAAGGCTTCCATCATCGGCGCCTTTCCAGGAATCTTGCGGTACCCGTGTTTGGCCAAGGTTTCCCCAGAGGTATTTAAGTAGACGATGGCTTGCGTTTCTTTCCAATAGACTTGAATGACCAAACCGGAAAAGTCCGAACCGGAATCGGGTCTCCTCCCCTTCAACTCTCGAAAGCGATCCACAATGGCATCTTTTACCTTCACATTCACAATCAAAGGGGTGGTGATGGATTCATTTTCGGCGACCGAATTGACCGAAAAATACCCGTCCACATCCAAATACTCCTCCCAAGGGATGGCCTTAAAGCGGCGGTAGATATCCTCCGCACTGCGGAGGTAAAAAGACTTGATTTCATACAAAACATGAGAGGCCGTGCGCAGGTGCAAGTTGAGGTCCATGCATTCTTCCAGCGAAGCCAAAATCTCGATGCCGGTACGACTAATTTCTACAGGGAAAAAACCCAGTTCACGAATTTCCTGCTCCAAATAGCTGACCGAACGGTCCTTGCAGGTAATGAAAACCTTTCCTTTGGTATTAAAATCAAGCATGCACAAAAGTAAGCAACTTAAGCATGTGAATGGGATAAGATTTCAAGAGTAAAATTTACTTTGCAGCAAATAATTGCAATCGTTTTCGTAGATTTAAACTAGGTTATGTTGGCGCTAGCGATTGATTTCGTGAATTTAACAGACTCAAAATAGACCTACTACATGAAACTAAAAGTCACTTGTTTTGCATTCTTGGTTCTATGCTCCTTTAGTGCCTTTGGACAAAAAGAAAATTGGAAACCAATTTTTAATGGAAAGGACCTAAGTGGCTGGAAGGCCGTGGCCGGCAAAGCCACTTTTGAAGTCAAAGACGGAACCATTGAGGGTACGGCAGTTTATGGTACTGGAAACACTTTTTTGGTTACTGAGGAAATGTATGGAGATTTCATCCTCGAATTAGACCTCAAAATAAGTCATTCCTCTTCCAACAGTGGAATTATGGCTCGCGGCCAATACGATGCAAGTCGGAATGAGGGCAAGGGTCTGGTATATGGTTACCAAGTAGAGGCCGATCCCAGTCCTAGAGCCTGGTCGGGGGGGATCTACGACGAAGCCCGACGGGGATGGTTTTATCCTTTGGACCTCAATCCTGCTGCCAAATCTGCCTTTAAACTAGGTGAATGGAATCATTACCGCATCGAAGCCATCGGAAACTCTCTAAAAACCTGGGTCAATGGCCAAGAGGTAGCCTACTTTGTGGATGACATGGACGCAAAAGGCTTTATTGGACTTCAAGTACATAGCATCTCCAAAAAAGAAGATGAAGGAAGAAAAACCTATTTCAAAAATATCCGCGTGCAAACGGAAAGCCTACAGCCCCTCCCCTTCCAAAAGCCCGTTTTTGTGGTGAGCACCGTCAAAAATGAGTTGACTCCAGAGGAGAAATCCCAAGGATGGAAATTACTTTTTGATGGCCAAACGAGCCAGGGTTGGGTAGGTGCCTACAAGGATGCCTTCCCAGACAAAGGCTGGAGCATTGCAGATGGCATACTGAAAATCCAAAAATCTGACGGAAGCGAATCCATGACTTTCGGGGATATCGTCACCACCGAGCAGTACAAGGCATTCGATTTGGCTTTTGATTTCAACCTTAGCGAAGGTGCCAATAGTGGGGTCAAGTACTTTGTCACCCTTTCTGAGGGCAATAAAGGCTCGGCCATTGGCCTAGAATACCAAATTCTGGACGATGCCCTCCATCCGGATGCCAAAATGGGCAGAGATGGCAACCGAACCCTCGCCTCCTTGTATGACCTGATCAAAGCCGAAAAGCAAGCACGATTTGTGCGCAAACCAGGCGAATGGAATCAGGGAAGAATAGTAGTGTATCCGGACAATAAAGTGGAACATTACCTCAACGGAGTCAAAGTCCTCGAATACCAAAGAGGATCCCAAGCCTACCGAGACCTAGTGGCCATCAGCAAATATGCAATCTGGAATAATTTTGGCGAAGCCGAACAAGGCCGTATTCTCCTCCAAGACCATGGAGATGCGGTGCAATACAAAAACATCAAAATCAAACCCTTGAAGTAAATCAGGGAAGCCAATACCACTATGCGCAAATCAAACAGAAGAGAATTTATCAAGAAAAGTACTGTTGCTACCCTTGGGGTAGCCTCCCTAGGTTCACTGGCCTTTTCTCCCAAGTCCTATGTCCGCATTCTGGGTGCCAACGACCGACTGAATGTGGCTATTGCAGGCTTAGGAAGACGTTTAGGTGCATTTTATGAGCCCATAGGATTGAAAAGCAGCAATGTAAACCTGCTCTACTTATGCGATGCCATGCAGTCCCAGATGCCCAAGGCATCAAAAAACTTTGAAAAATGGATTGACTATCAACCTAAGCAAGAGCAAAATATCTTCAAGGTTCTCGACGACAAAGAAGTTGAAGTTCTCATCAATGCCACGCCTGACCACTGGCATGCACCGGGTACTTGGCTTGCCTTAGAGCGAGGAAAGCATGTCTATGTGGAAAAACCCTGTTCCCACAACCCTCGTGAAGGAGAAGTCCTCGTCGCGCTCCAGAAAAAATACAACAAGGTGGTGCAAATGGGCAACCAGCAACGTTCCGCACCAGAAAGTAAGGAAATCATTAAAGCCATCCATGAGGGTGTCATTGGTAAGGTATACTTCGCCAAGGCCTTTTACAGCAATTCCCGAGGAACGGTTCCTAACCCCGTCCAACAAGCTGCACCGGCAGGCTTGGATTGGGATCTTTTCCAGGGTCCTGCACCTCGCAAACCCTATTTTCATGATACTTGGGATTACAATTGGCATTGGTATGGCTGGGATTACGGCACCGCGGAAACGGGCAACAATGCCACCCATGAATTGGATATAGCCCGCTGGGCACTGCAAGTGGAGTTTCCTACTGCGGTGTCCGTAGTGGCGGGCAAAATGCACTACCCAGAAGACGGATGGACCATGTACGACACCATGGATGCCACCTTCAAATTTGGAGATGGAAAAGTCATCCAGTGGGATGGAAAAAGCCGAAACAACTACAAAACCTATGGTTCGGACCGAGGTACGATTATTTACGGTTCGGAGGGTACCGTCTATGTAGATCGCGGTGGCTACCGCCTTCACGACCGCTCTGGGAAGGAAATCAAATCCAATCTCGCAGCCAATAACGAAGCAGGAACAGCCCTAGGCGGTGGTGGAGACATGAGTACCTTGCACATTGTCAATTTCTTCAACGCAGTACGAGGCACAGAAAAGCAAAACTCCACCATTGAAGAAGGTGCAGTGTCTACCCTATTGTGTCATCTGGCGAATATCAGTAGCCGCACCGGAGAATCCTTGACCTGTGACCCAACAAATGGGCACATTCTCAACTCTCCTAAGGCCATGGCTTTGTGGAGTCGGGAATATGAAAAGGGCTGGGCCCCACCCCAGGTTTAAGGAGCTTATTTCAGTACACCAATACAAATGGCCTGGAAGATGTAATATGCTCCAGGCTTTTTGTTTTTTTAGATTTCATTTTTTTGTATTTGATTCATTTTTTAGTGGTAGTAGCCAAGAAACTATCAATCGAATTAAACTTATGGGAATTATGGATTGCCGAGTTTAGGTCATGTAAACTCATTGACACGGTTAATGCTAAACCAACAAAAGTTAAATGGAGGGCCATACTCTCTTACCCTTAGCTGTGTCTTTCCATTTAAAAGCTACTTATCGAGGAGGACAGTGGTACTCTCTTACATTTTTTCGCAATCGATTCCGTAATTCAGCCTTAGCTTAATTTGGACATAGCTAGCACTTATACATAACTTTTGATAAAGTAAAGAAAGTAAGAGTACATTTTTAATTCCCTAGTCGATCAATTAACTCTAACCCAAAATAATTATGCTAAAAAAAATTTACACGTACCTCACGGTAGTGTTGATGCTTGTCCTTACTGCCGGAATCGTGCAGGCCCAGGATACGCAAGTGAGTGGAACTGTTGTAGATGAAACAGGCACGCCTTTACCAGGTGTAACTATTCTACTAAAAGGTACCACTCGGGGCACTACCACAGACTTGAATGGAAAATATTCCATTGCAGCCCCAGCTACTGGTGTGTTGGTCTTCTCCTTTATTGGATACAATAACTTAGAAGAAACGGTAGGAAGCCGAAGTAAAATAGATTTAGCCCTCACACCTGACGTTTCGAATTTGGATGAAGTAATCGTTGTTGGCTACGGTACCCAAAAGAAAAGTCAGCTTACAGGGGCAATTTCTTCTGTTGGCAATAAAGAAATTCAAGAACTCCCCATCACGGATGCGCGCCAAGCGCTGCAAGGTCGTGCTGCGGGTGTGGATGTGGTACAGCCGGGTTCAAAGCCTGGATCAGCCCCACAAGTGCGTATTCGAGGTCGTCGTTCGTTCAACGCTTCCAACGAGCCTCTTTATGTAATTGATGGGATTCCCACAGTAGGTGGTTTGGAGGACATCAACCCACAGGATATTACCTCCATGGAAGTATTGAAGGATGCATCCGCAACAGCTATTTATGGTTCCAGAGGTTCGAACGGGGTAGTTTTAATTACCACAAAAAGAGGTGGGCCAGGCAAAACAACCGTTTCCTTAGATTCTTATTATGGTGCTTCTACTGAATTAGGTAGAATTGAAGTTTTTGATGGCCCTGGTTTTGCAGAATACAAGAGGGAGTCTCGAAGAGCAACAGGTGCCTATCCGGAAGGACCAGCTACCGCAGCTGCTGATGCCAAACTTTTTGAACCAGTAGAATTAGAAAGTATCGGCCTTGGTAGAAGTACGGATTACATAGCAGGTTTAATGCAAGGAGGAACCATTCAAAGTCATCAAATAGGCGTATCTGGAGGAAATGATAAAACCACCTTCTTCGTTTCTGGTAATTATTTTAAGGATGTAGGTGTAATTATCAATCAAGATTTTACCCGGTATACGTTCAGAATAAATCTGGATCATAAAATTACAGACAAGGTGAGCATAGGAACCTCCACCCTATTCACTATGAGTGATAGAAATGGAGAAAATTTCAATCCTATTGGTGGAGCTTTGCAAGAAAATCCACTCGGAAAGCCTTATGATGAGGAAGGAAACTTGATTTTCTTGCCTACTTCAGATGGTTTGCGGACCAATCCATTTGCTGAGGTGGTGCCGGGTGCTCAAGTAGATGAAACTTCAAGAACCCGAATATTCAATAGCATCTATTTAAATTGGAATATCACGAAAAACTTAACCTATCGTGTGAATTTTGGACCAGACTATACGGTTAGAAGAAATGGTCGATTTACAGGATCACAAACCAATGATCGAAGGGGTGGTGATGCAACCGGAAGTGTGGATGATCGATTCCAATTCAACTACACTTTGGAAAACGTATTGAACTATACCAAAACCTTTAATTCAATTCACAACCTGAGTTTTACTGCCTTGCAGTCGTTTCAGCGAGATCGTTTTCAGCAGACCTCTATTGGTGTATTGGGAATTCCAGCGCCATCACAGTTGTACCACCGCTTGGGTGATGCCTCTCAGATCACCTCAGCCAACACCAACTTGGTAGAATGGTCACTGCTATCCTATATGGCACGTGTTAATTACGATTACAAAGGAAAATTCTTGTTGACTGCCTCTGCTAGAGCTGACGGTAGCTCCCGATTTGGAGAAAACAACAAGTTTGGATTCTTCCCTTCGGCTGCATTTGGATGGAACCTTCATCAAGAAGAGTTTTTAAAAAATTCGTCTCTTTTTGATCAATTGAAGTTTAGAGTGAGTTATGGTTCCATCGGAAACCAAGCGATTACCCCTTACCAAACTCAGGCCTTGTTAGGAAGAACGTCTTATGCTTGGGACAATACAGCAGCTTTTGGCTACAGACCCAACACGATCGGGAACCCTGATTTGAAGTGGGAAAGCTCTTCTACCTTCAATACAGGATTTGATTTTTCAATCCTAAAAAATAAAATTTTCGGTTCCATTGAATACTACCTCACAAATACCTCAGATCTCTTAGCACCTCAGCCACTTCCAAATTCTACCGGATTTGGTGGATTTACGACGAACATTGGAGAAACACAAAACAAAGGTATTGAACTTTCACTCTCAACGTTGAATTTCGAAAGAGGGGATTTCACTTGGTCTACAGATATGATTTTCACTAGAAACCGAGAAGAAATCATATCCCTTCCAAACGGAGATGACATTGCAGCAGGCCGATTTATTGGTCAACCGCTTACTGTATTCTATGATTTAAGAAAAGTAGGTATTTGGCAAACTGCTGAGAAAGACCTAGCTGCTTCCTTTGGAGATAAAGTAGGGGAAATAAAAATTGAAGATGCCAATGGAGATGGGAAAATCAATTCCCTAGATAGACAGGTTTTAGGATCTGCGGTTCCTGACTTCTCTATAGGTATGACCAACAGATTTGCCTACAAAGGCATAGACCTTTCCTTCTTCGTATTTGGAAGAGTTGGATCTTCAATTCGAAGTGCATTCCACGACAACTTCAACTCCTTATTTGGACGTTACAACAATTTAGCGGTTGATTATTGGACGCCAAATAATCCAACAAACCTTTATCCAAGACCCAACCAAAACCAAGAAAGACCTAAATACAACAGTTCGATGTCTTATTTCTCAGGTACCTTTTTGAAAGTAAGAAACATCAACATAGGCTACAATCTTGGTCAATTCGCGGCTAAGAAAATTGGTCTGAGCAGCTTAAGGATCTACTCCAGTATCCAAAATCCATTTATCTTCTCCGAATACAGAAAAGTGCATAAAGGTATTGATCCTGAAACCTTTATAGATGGAGAACAAGGAGTAGAAGGTGGTGTCATCAACGCCAATATTGCACCGCCAGTGGTTCAATTTACATTCGGTATTAATGCTAAATTTTAATTCTAAGCATGCAAACAATGAAAAATTTAAGTATGAAAAAACAAATCAAAAACCTCGCTTTAAAAGGAGCTCTTGTTCTTGGATTGTTGATAGGCCAAGCCTGTCAAGATGCCCTTCAAGAAGACGTAATCTCTCAGATAGGTTCTGATTACCTAAATACTTCCAAGGGGCTAGATGATGCCGTTAGTGCGGCTTACAGTACCATGAGAGCATGGTATGGCACCGAAAGAGGTACTAATTTTACTGAATTTGGTACAGATATTTATACCAATGGTGCGGATGGCTCCTGGAAATTTATGAATACCTACACCAATGAGTTTGATTCCAACAATGGCCATGTTCGTGAATTATGGGATGAATTGTACCGTGGAATCAACACCTGTAATGCAGTCATTGAACGGGCTCCAGGCATTACCGGAGTAAGTGAAGCGGTAAAGGCCCAGCGAGTAGCTGAAGCAAAGTTTATCCGAGCTCACCATTATTTCTTATTGGTTCAGCTTTTTGGTCCCGTAGAACTTCGAATGGAAGAAACTAAAGTCCCTACCAAGGAAGTACGTCGTACTCCAGAATCGGAAATTTATGCTGCAATCATTCAAGATTTGAGCCAAGCTATTCCTAGTTTGGAAGCTAAGAAAGCTTCTAGCCAATATGGGCGAGCTACAAGAGCTGCAGCAGAACATTTATTGGGGAGAGTGTACGTAACAAAAGGGACCTCAAGTTCAAAATCGTCAGATGATTTTGCCAAAGCAGAGCCTCTTTTCAAAAATGTAATTTCAAATTATGGCTTGAAACTACTTGATGATTTTGGTCAAGTTCATGCCTTTGGAAATGAAATAAATGATGAGGTCATCTGGTCCGTTCAATATACTCGATCACCTTTGACCAACGGAGGAGGCAATAATGCCCATGTATTTTTCCTGATGGAATACGATACCCAACCAGGTATGCAGCGAGATACAGAGAATGGAAGACCTTTCAAACGCTATAGACCTACAGTTTATGCAATAGAAACTGTTTATCAAAACCGAGAAAATGATAGTCGTTATAAAAAATCATTTAAGGATACTTACAGGTCAAACAAACCAGGTACTTTCAATACCACTTTTGATAATAGTAAACCTAAAGTCACATTTGCAGCTGGAGATACTACTATTTATTTACCAGGTTTTAACATGCCTGTAGCTGACCGTGCTAAAAAGAGGTATCAGGTTTTGGTACCCGGTGCTTATGATGAAAAGCTCTTTCCAGCTTTAACCAAGCACTTAGATCCAGGCCGAGTAGATCGTACACAATTTGAAGGTGGACGGGACTTCATCGCAATAAGGCTAGCAGATACCTACCTCCTTCTCGCTGAGGCACAATTCCGTCAAGGCAAACTATCCGAAGCCACTTCCACCTTAAATGTGGTCCGCAAAAGAGCCGCGTGGCCAGGAAAACAAGCAGCGATGGAAATTGATCCAAGCAAAATGACCTTTGATTTCCTAATGGAAGAGCGTGCTAGAGAATTAACTGGTGAACAAACAAGATGGTTAGACCTGAAGCGTTGGGGCAACTTAATTGAGCGTGTGAAAAAATACAATCCTCAAGCTGCACCAAATATCAAGGACTTTCACGTGTTGAGACCAATTCCACAAAACCAAATTGACAGAGCTGCAGGTGGAGCTTCTGCATTCCCTCAGAATCCTGGTTATTAACTAATTACTAGCTTAAATAAAAAAGAGGCTGCTTTTGGTACAGCCTCTTTTTTTGCAAACTAGCGCTTTACTTGTCCTCATTTAACTAATCATCAAGTCATTAGTTAAAAGTAAAACCCCAAAAATTTAAAAATTTAAATTGTAAAAGGACTCCCTGCCACCGCCAAATAAGTTCACCTTGAATTCGTTAACCTTAAATCTCAATCGTGGAGGATCGTATCGTGATTTTTGAAGGAATGACAAGAGTTTGGTTTGGTAAGTCGGGTTGCTTTGGTTTAGTAAGCTTTTGGATCAATAATTTGCCACATTCCTCCCCGATCTTAAATGTTGGAGTCGTAATCGTGGTGAGAGAAGGATTCAGCAAACTAGCGACAGTTGAATCTGCAAAAAAACTGATTATTTTCAGGTCTCTTGGAATATTTAAGGTGGTATGTTTTACCGCTTGGTAGGTCGATAAAGCCAATTTACCAATCGAAGAAAGAATCCCATCGGGCCTTTTCTCAGAATTTAGAAGCTCCTTGATCGATTCAATGTTCTGTTCTTCATTTTGAGAAAAAGTGAGGTTTAAACTTGGATCTAAATTTATACCGGCTTGATCCAAGGCATCCTTATAGCCTCTGTAGCGCTCCTTTGTGATGGACAACTCTTTTGAGAGCATGAAAAAAGCAATTTTTTTACAGCCTTGTTGAATCAAATGTTTGGTACCCTCAAAAGCGCTTTCATAATTGTTGGTGATGTATTTAGTAGTAGGTATTTCAGTACAAATTCGATCAAAAAATACCAATGGAAATCCCCGTTGATGCAACAGATTCAAATGGGAATTATCTGTTAACTGACTTGAAACAGAGATGACAATCGCATCAGCCCTTCCATTCATGAGTAAATTGACGATTTTCTTCTCTCGCTCTACATCTTCTTGTGTACAATAGACCAACAAATGGTAGCCATGTGCTTGCGTTATTTCTTCTATCCCATCCACTACATTCGCAAAATAATTGTTGATCCGTTCGGGGATGACTACTGCGATGGTTTTACTTTTATTCTCGCGCAAACTCCTTGCAAAAGGGTTGGGTTGGTAATCAAGCTTTTTTGCCATTAAAATGACTTTTTGCTTTGTTGCCTCACTAATTTCATAGCTATCATTCAATGCCCGAGAAACTGTCGATGGAGATAGTTTTAATTCAGCTGCTAACTCTTTTAAATTTACTCCCATAGCACACTTGTGAAAATTACTGAGGATGAATTGCCCGTTCAAATGAAAAAGGTTTCTTAAAATACTCAATTATTTCCGATTAAATACAAAATGAAATCGTTTCCGTATTTAGTTAAGATTTACAAAACTTTTAGGAATAAATTTATTTTCATTTGAGTCCAAAATCAAAAATCTAATAGCCAACTTGATGCTTATCGGTAAATCAAATCCTTACTTTATTTCAGACAATTTTTTATTGAAAAATAAATTTTCCCAACAGCTCTACCAGGATTACGCCAAATCCCTTCCCATTATCGATTACCACAACCACCTTTCCCCAGCTGAAATCGCATCCAATCGTAAGTTTGACAACATTTCAGACCTATGGCTAGCGGGGGATCATTACAAGTGGAGGGCCATGCGAACCCTTGGGATCGATGAGCAGTACATCACAGGAAATGCCTCAGCCCAGGAAAAGTTTAACAAATGGGCTTACGCCCTACCCTATACCCTTCGTAATCCACTTTTTCATTGGAGTGCACTGGAATTGAAACGCTACTTTGGAATCGAGGAGCTCCTCAATCCAAGCAATGCCAGTCGGCTATATGCGGAAACTAAAGCAACGCTACAACAGGAACCTTTCCGCGTAAGGGGGCTCCTACATCACATGCAGGTGGAAGTGGTGGCCAGCACAGATGACCCTACCGACTCCTTGGAGCATCATTTGGCCTTTCATCAGGAAGGTTCTTCCCTACAACTCTACCCAACCTTTCGACCGGATAAGGCTTTTGGTATTGAGCAACCGGAACCCTACAAAGCCTATTTACAAAAACTGGGTTTGGCCGTAGGATTTGAAGTCAATTCCTTCGATACCCTAATGGAAGCCCTTTTTGACCGCATCGACTACTTTCATGCACATGGCTGCCGCGTGGCCGATCATGGGTTATCCCACCTCTATTTTTCAAAGATCCGAGGATTATCCGTGGATCGTATCCTAAGGAATACCCTGGAGGGACAGTTGCCCACAACGGAAGAATTGGAACATTTCAAGTTTGAAGTGCTGTTCCACCTTTCCAAGCGCTACCACGCCAAGGGATGGATACAACAATTTCATTTAGGGGCATTGCGCAACACCAATGAGCGCATGCTTCAACAGCTAGGCCCAGACACCGGGTTCGATTCCATCGGAGATTTTGACCAGGCAAGTTCCTTGGCGGCCTACTTTAATGAATTGGATAAGACAGACCAGCTCGGAAAAACCATCATTTACAACCTAAATCCCCGGGACAACGAAGTGTTTGCTTCCATGATTGGAAACTTTAATGATGGATCTGTCAAAGGAAAAATGCAGTATGGATCGAGTTGGTGGTATTTGGATCAAAAAGACGGCATGGAAAAACAACTCAACGCCCTTTCCAATCTTGGTCTCTTGAGCTGCTTCATTGGCATGCTCACCGACTCGAGAAGCTTCCTTTCTTTTCCTCGACACGAATACTTTCGCAGGATCTTGTGCCAACTAATTGGTCAGGAAGTGGAGCAGGGAGAATTGCCCTGGGACCCGCAATGGCTCGGAAAAATCATACAAGACATCTGCTACCACAACGCCAAAAACTATTTCAACTTTAGTCCCCAAAACTTTAGCCTCTCCAAATGAATCCCTCAAATCCATTTGACCTAACCGGAAAGAAAGTGCTTTTTTCAGGAGCTACTGGGGTTCTGGGAACCTCTATGGCCCAATACCTCGCTTCCCATGGGGCAGAACTTTTGCTTTTGGGGAGAACGCCCGAGAAAGTAAATAAATTGCGCGATCAAATCCTTGCCCAAGGTGGCAAAGCTTGGGGTTATTATGCAGACGTCACCGATGAGGAATCCCTGAAAAAGGTTGCCCAATTGATCTCCACGCAACACGAATCCATCGCCATTCTGATCAATGCTGCAGGAGGTAATCTACCTGGAGCAGTAATTCGACCCGACCAAACTTTTTTGGATTTGGATAGCAAGGCTTTAAAGGATGTGATGGACTTGAATTACCTAGGTACCGTCTTTCCGATTAAGGCTTTTCTTCCTTTACTTCTCAAAAATCAAAGCGGTACCATTCTCAACATCAGTTCTATGGCTGCATCCAGACCCATGACACGCGTGATGGGCTATGCATCTGCTAAAGCAGCCATTGACAATTTGACCAAGTGGCTAGCGGTAGAACTGGCTGCCAAATACGGTCCTAACTTCCGTGTCAATGCCTTGGCTCCAGGATTTTTCCTAACCGAACAAAATAGAACTCTCCTAACTGAACAAGATGGAAGTTTAACACAACGAGGTCAACAAATCATCAGTCATACCCCAATGGATCGATTTGGGCAACCCGATGATTTAGTAGGGGCCTTACATTGGCTATGCAGTGATGCTTCAGCCTTTGTTACAGGCAGCGTCGTCGCCGTTGATGGTGGCTTCAGTGCTTATGCAGGAGTTTAAATCGAATTACTTTTAAAAGAAAAAATCAAATTTCCATGAACTACAGAATGGAACAAACCATGCGCTGGTATGGACCCAAGGATCCGGTAAGTTTGCAAGACATTCGACAGGCAGGCGCTACAGGAGTAGTCACTGCACTCCACCACATCCCCAATGGGGCGGTTTGGTCTCGAGAAGAAATTTGCTTGAGAAAAAACGAAATTGAAAAAGCAGGGCTTACCTGGTCGGTGGTGGAATCGGTACCCGTCCATGAACAAATCAAAACCAGAAGCGGAGCCTACCTTCAGCTCCTTGAAAACTACAAGCAAACCCTTCGAAATCTGGCTTCGGAAGGTGTTTTTACGGTTTGCTATAATTTTATGCCCCTCTTGGATTGGACACGAACCCACCTGGAATACCTCCTTCCCAACGGTGCCAAAGCCTTGCGCTACGAAAAGAAGGCAGTGTTAGCTTTTGATCTATTTATCCTTCAAAGGCCCGAAGCTCATTTGGAATACTCGGCAGAAGAAGTTGCAGATACAGGGACCTATTACCAAAATCTGAGTCACGAATCGAAACAATTGATCGTGAATAACATTCTCAAGGGACTACCTGGCTCAGAAATTGGCTTTACTCTAGAAGAATTCAGAGAAATGCTCAAGACCTATGAAGGCATTGATGCAAATCGACTGGAGGAGCATTTACGCCTATTCTTGGATGCCATTACACCCGTAGCCGAAGAAGTGGGTTGCTACTTGTGTATCCATCCGGATGATCCTCCTTTCTCACTCTATGGATTGCCAAGAGTGGTCAGCACTGCGGCCGATGCACGGCGCATCCTCAGTCAAACGCCTAGTCATCACAATGGACTTACCTTTTGTACCGGTAGCTATGGCGTACGGGAAGACAATGATCTACCTGCCATGGTACGGGAATTTGGGGAACGAATTCATTTTCTCCACCTCCGTAGCACGAAAAGAGATACCGAAGGAAATTTTTACGAAGACAACCACCTTGAGGGAAATGTAGACATGGTCGCGGTAATTCAAGAGGTTTTAATCTGGCAGGAAAAACGAAAAAAACGAATTCCTATGCGACCAGATCATGGACATCAAATCTTGGATGACCTGCATAAAAAATCGCCAAATCCTGGATACACCGCTATCGGAAGACTCAAAGGACTTGCCGAACTCCGTGGAGTGGAAGAAGCCTTGGTATGGGTAGGTAACAAAAAATAAAAGTAGCTAATCAAGGACAGCTACCTCCGTTTAGCGTATTTTGTAATGGCTTACTACCAGCAAAAATTTGTTTGTTGATATTTAAAGATTAAACAATGGCTACCTTTTATTCCAAAAGAGATCTGCATTTCCAATTGTTTGAAAATCAAAACTGCTTGGAGCTGACGCAGTATGCCTACTTTTCTGACCACTCCAAGGAAACCTTTTCCTTGGTCTTGGAGGCTGCAGAACAGATTGCTGAAAAGTCTTTGTTTCCCATTTTCAAGGAAATGGACCGAAATGAACCTCAATTGGAGAATGGGGTAGTGAAAGTACATCCGAATATGAGAACCATCATCCGTCAGTTTGGAGCTGATGGCTGGATCAATGCCATTTTTCCTTACGAAGAAGGCGGACAGCAACTCCCTTGGACGCTGCATCTTTCTGCTGGATATATTCTTCAGGCAGCCAACTATTCGGCCAGTGTGTTTCCATTTTTGACTACTGGGGCGGCCAACTTGATTCGAACCTTTGGTTCTTCCGCCCTCCGAGATGCCTACACCCCCAAAATGTATACGGGAGAATGGCAGGGTACCATGGCACTTACAGAACCAGATGCGGGAAGCTCCTTGTCCGACTTGACTACCTTGGCAATACCTACCTCGAAAGAAGGTGTTTATTCCATCAGAGGACAAAAAATCTACATTTCTGCAGGAGACCACGATGCCTGTGACAATGTCATCCATTTGATGCTTGCCCGCATTGAAGGAGCCCCATCAGGAACCAAAGGTATCTCCTTAGTTGTGGTGCCAAAAATCCGATTGGATGGTACGCCAAATGATGTACTTACCCAGGGCATTTACCATAAAATGGGCTACAAGGGTGCTCCCATCGTCCACCTGATGATTGGTAGTGAATCTGGTTGCGAGGGATACTTGGTTGGCGAAGCCCATCAAGGGCTAAAGTACATGTTTCAAATGATGAATGAAGCACGCCTGGGTGTGGGTATGAATGCTACGGCCATTGCAGCAGCGGCATTTCAAGCATCCTTATGCTATGCCAAAGTTCGTCCTCAAGGAAGAAATTTAACCGATAAGGAGCCCAATCGACCACAGGTACCCATCATCCAACATGCAGACGTGAAGCGCATGCTGTTGTTTCAAAAAAGTAGTACGGAAGGCTCCTTAGCTTTACTCATCTTTTGTGGTCTTCTAGGGGATAAATTGTCCCAAGAATCCGACCCAATGAAAAAAATAGAACTGGAAGCACTTTTGGACTTGCTGACTCCAATTGCTAAAAGTTATCCTTCTGAAATGGGAGTGCAAAGCACCTCTATGGCAGTTCAAGTACTTGGAGGAGCGGGTTACACGACCGATTTTCCTGTGGAGCAATACTACCGCGAAGCCCGAATTCATCCTATTCACGAGGGAACTACCGGCATACATGGGTTAGACTTACTCGGAAGAAAATTACTGCTCCAGGAAGGTTTGGGCTGGAAAATGCTCCAAAAAGAACTACATGACACAATTCAGGAAGGGATAAATCTACCTGAATTGAAAGAAATTGCACTGAGTCTTGAAAAATATGCCCAAGAATTCACTTCAGGTACTGCTCAACTCTTATTTAAGCGAAACCAAGGCCCAGAGTATTACTTGGCAGACGCTTCCCTTTTTCTAGAAGGTGCTGGTCACCTTTGCATGGGATGGATGTGGTTGAAGCAAGCCATTACTGCTCAAAAAGCCTTGAATAAGGGGAGTAAGGAACAAGATTTCCATTTGGGGAAAATCGAAACGGCACGTTACACTTTCTCCTACGAACTTGTCAAGTTAAACGGAATAGTGGAGCGATTTGCTTCGACAAACTACCCTACCCTTACCATGAAAACGGATTGGTTTTAACGTACTTTTGTATGGCTTCTCACAACCTTGACTTGTAAGTGGCTTTTAGCGAGGCAAATCCAAACCGGAACAAAGGGATCAACCCAAACGTAGATGAAACGAATTTTAGTCAGTGGTGGAGCAGGTTTTTTAGGAAGTCACCTTTGTGATCAGTTGGTAGCGGAAGGAAATCAGGTTACCTGCTTGGATAATTTTTTTTCAGGTTCCAAACAGAACATCAGTCATCTGCAGTCTCATCTCAATTTTGAATTACTGGTCCATGATGTCTGTAATCCACTTTCTCTTGAAGTGGACGAGATTTACAATTTAGCATGTCCTGCATCGCCTCAATTGTACCAGCGATTTCCTATCGAAACCTTCAAAACTTCCATTCTGGGTTCCTTGAACCTGCTTGAATTAGCCAAATCTACAGGAGCAAAGATTTTTCAAGCCTCAACCTCTGAAGTGTATGGAGATCCACAACTTCATCCCCAACCCGAAACTTATTTTGGAAATGTGAACCCCATAGGACCTCGTGCCTGCTATGACGAAGGGAAGCGTGGAGCAGAAACCTTGTTTTTTGATTACCATCGCCAGCACCGGGTGGAAATCAAGGTCATGCGGATCTTCAACACCTACGGCCCACGAATGAGTGCGACGGATGGTCGAGTGGTCTCCAACCTAATCCTTCAGGCGCTTCAAGGGCAAAACCTTACTGTTTTTGGAGATGGTACACAGACCCGATCCTTTTGTTATGTAGACGATACTATTCAAGCAATACGCCTCCTGATGGATTCATCAAAGGAAATCACCGGTCCACTAAATGTAGGGAATCCTTCCGAATGCACCATTTTGGAGCTTGCTAGTCTAATTTTAGAATTGACTGGAAGCAAAAGTAAAATCTCTTTTTTACCTGCAGCTACTGACGATCCACACAAGCGTCAACCCAATATTTCATTGGCCCTTCGAGGTCTTCATTGGTCGCCTCAGGTTCCACTCCAAGGGGGGCTGATCAAAACGATTGCCTTTTTTGATTCCTACCTAAGCCAAAATTCCTAAGGACCAGGTACATTTTTAGTAAGATGGCTCGGAAAAAGGAGTAATTTTGCACGCACACAAAAGCACTAGTTTCCAATCTTTATGAAGAATGCGGATAATTTAATTAACCATCCAGGTATCATCATCGGTTTTTCTGTTGCTGTCCTTTTCATGCTCTTGCTTGACCTAGGCATCTTCAACAAAAAGAAACACGTCATCTCCAATCAGGAAGCAGCCATTTGGTCTATCGTGTGGATTGGCTTATCCATGATATTCAGTATTTTTATTTACATCGTTACTGCTGAAACCTCAGGATTGGAGAAATTTTCCCAGTATCAGGCCGCTTATTGGATAGAAAAAGCACTTTCAGTAGATAATCTATTTGTTTTCATTCTCGTCTTTGGTTATTTCAACGTGCCGCGTGATTTACACCATAAGGTCCTTTTTTGGGGCATTATCGGAGCGCTTGTCATGCGGGCCATCTTCATTTTTGCGGGTGTTGGGTTGATCAATCTCACCTTTTTGCCTGAGATGAATTTGTTTGGTCAAGACGTAAAAATCAATGCCGTCCTGACCCTATTCGGTTTCTTCCTAATCTATGCTGGAATCAAATCCTGGTTTGCCAACGATAAAGACGACCATGAAAAAGACTTTAGCAAAAGCCCAGGAGCCCAAGTAATCCATAAGCTGTTTAAGGTAAGTAAGGAATACAAGGGTGGAAATTTCTTTACCCTCGAAAATGGGGTCAAAATGGCTACCCCCCTTTTGGTAGTTGTGGCTGTGATTGAATTTACAGATTTGATTTTCGCAGTAGATTCAATTCCTGCCATTTTTGCCATCGCACCGGATGATCCATTCATCCTCTATACCTCCAATATTTTTGCGATTTTAGGGCTTCGCTCCTTGTATTTTCTATTGGCCAACTTCATCCACATGTTTAGCCGATTGAAGTTCGGCTTAGCCATCATTTTGGCTTTCATTGGATTCAAGATGATCATCGCACCATTCTACCACATTACTTCGCCTCTCTCGCTTTCCATCGTCGGAGGAGTATTGATTATCTCCGTAGCCGCTTCCATCCTGTTTCCCATCAAGGAAGCCAAAAGTTGATCCAAAAAAAAGACCGCCTCGGCGGTCTTTTTTTTAGTATCCTAAAGTCTTCAGCATACTTTCTTCTTTTTGATCGGAAGCAAACAACCAGTGCTTGACTTCACCCTTTTCATCTCGATCGATCAGCACATGTTTGGGTGCAGGAATCAAACAATGTTGAATGCCTCCATAGCCTCCGAGTGACTCTTGGTAAGCACCCGTATGGAAAAAGCCAATGTATTGTTGCTTCTTTTCCACTAGCTTGGGCAAATAGATGTTGAATTGGTGTGCTTCTGAATTGTAATAATCCATGCTATCGCAAGTCAAGCCACCGAGGGAAATGTTGTGGTATTCCTCCTCCCAATTGTTGACTGCAAGCATGATGTATTTTTGATTCAATCCCCAACTATCTGGGAGCTGAGTAATGAACGAACCGTCAATCATGTACCACAATTCCTTGTCATTCTGAAGCTTTTCCTCCAAAATAGAATACAGTACCGCCCCACTTTCGCCTACGGTATAACTTCCGAATTCTGTGAAAATATTAGGTTCGGTGGTGTTGTTTTTGGCACACATCCACTTGATATTTTTGACGATTTGGTCAGCCATGTACTGGTAATCGTAATCAAAAAATACGTTGGTCTTGATAGGCCAACCTCCTCCAATATCCATGGAATCCAAACTTGGTGCTACACGCTTCAACTCCACATATTTCTGTATGAATCGGGTCAGTTCAGACCAATAGTAGGCCGTATCTTTGATGCCTGAGTTGATGAAAAAATGAAGCATCTTCAAGCTCACTTGAGGATTATTTTTTATTTTTTCTTCATACAAAGAAATAATATCGTTGTACCGAACACCCAATCGAGAGGTGTAAAATCCAAACTTGGGTTCTTCATCTGAAGCGATTCGAATTCCTACTTGAAAAGGAACTTTTACATGCTCCAAGTAGTAATCGATTTCTGTCAGGTTATCTAGGATGGGTACACAGTTCACAAAGCCGTCATTTAGCAGTTCGCTCACGTACTGTTTGTACTTCTCCCGCTTAAAGCCATTGCAAATGATGTAGGTATCCTTTCGTATTTTTCCTTTTGCATACAAACTTCTCACCAAAGGAATGTCAAAAGTGGATGAAGTCTCGATGTGGATGTCATTTTTTAATGCCTCATCCAATACGAAACTGAAATGAGAGGATTTGGTGCAGTAGCAATAGGTATACTTCCCTTGATAGTTATGGGTTTGCATGGCATTACCGAAATAGGTCTTGGCATGCTGAATGTTTTCCGAAATTTTAGGTAGGTAAGTAAGCTTGAGGGGAGTGCCATAAGTTTCTATGATCTCCATCAAGTTTACCCCGTTAAAATACAGCTGGTTATTTTCTACCTTAAATTCCTTTGTTGGAAAATCAAAGGTCTGCTGGATCAAATCAATGTATCTATTCATCTACCAAAATGTGCTAAGCGTGTAAATAAGGCTGCAAAAATTGCGCTTTTCTTGACGGTTACCAAAGTTTTGAACCACAAATTCTTAATAGGAATTAATTTGATAAAAGCTGGGTAACACAGTACCTGTTTTTTTATCCTTAAGTTAATCCTCAAGACTCCTGATTTTAACGCGTACCCAACCTACCAAACTCACTTTTTACTTGCCAAAACGCGAAATCTAGGCCGTTTACAAGGCTCGGATTGTGCTCTTTTTTTCCTAGATTTACCACAAGAAAACCCAACTATACCTTTGAGATGCGTAAGATTAAATTAGTCGAAGTTCGTTCGGAAATTGCTGCCGGTACCCGAGGAGCTAGCCTTGGAGTGGATGCACTAAAAATTGCGAGCCTAGACAAAAAGTCAAATTTTTTCTCTCAATTTGAACCCATCAGCGTACCCGATGCCAATAATTTCCTGTGGAAAGGAAATAATCACCCTTTTGCCAATTACATCGATGGGGTGTACCAGGTGGTGAAAAATGTGTATTCTACCATTGAATCCCTACGCTTGGAAAAGAAATTCCCTATCGTCCTTGCAGGAGACCACAGCACCGCTGCTGGCACCATCATGGGCATCAAAGGAGCCCATCCAGATAAGAGTTTGGGCGTGATTTGGATTGATGCACATGCCGATTTGCACACCCCATACACTACCCCTTCGGGCAATATGCACGGCATGCCTTTGGCCATGGCTGCACATTTGGACAATCTGGAATGCCAACAAAATCAGCCTTCCCAAGAAACACGAGCCTTTTGGGACCGGATAAAAAAAATTGGAGGCGATTCCCCAAAAATTCTCCCTAAAGACATTGTCTACATTTCTGTTCGCGACACAGAGCAACCGGAAGATTTCCTGATCAAGAAGTATGGCATTTCCAATTTTACCACAGAAACCGTGCGCAAACTTGGAGTTCTTGAAGTTGCCAAGCGCGCCTTGGAGCTGTTGAAGGACTGTGACCAACTGTACATTTCCTTTGATGTGGACAGCATGGATCCGTCCATCTCATTGGGCACTGGTACCCCGGTACCCAATGGACTTACTGTAGAAGAAGCTATTCAATTGAATGCAGAACTGATCAAGGACAAACGAGTATGCTGCTGGGAGATTGTAGAAGTAAACCCAACCTTAGATCGTGAAAACACGATGGCTGAGATTGCTTTCGAAGTACTGGAAATTACAACCAAATCCTTGGTCAATCACTTTTAATCTAAAAAGGGGGGCTGCCCAAGCACTCCTCCTTACTTTCAAACCATTTTTCAAACCATTTTTTATTTAAAATGTGATCCAGTGCGGCTTTTTACAAGAAGCCGACTTAAATTCGCTCCACCAAGTGATTGCAAAAGCTGTATCGAATCCAATGACACAGATACCATGATGCTTTCTC
Source organism: Algoriphagus sp. (assembly GCA_023653075.1). Lineage (GTDB taxonomy): Bacteria > Bacteroidota > Bacteroidia > Cytophagales > Cyclobacteriaceae > Algoriphagus. The sequence continues at coordinate 54,979 of JAMNXQ010000002.1, read as the reverse complement.
TGGGTAAATTGCAAAACCATGAATTTTCAAGATTCCATACTTCAAGGCATCCAAGATGCTTTTACTTCCTGCTTCCAAACGACCGTTGCACTTGATCAACTCAGTTTGGCTCCCACCAAAAAAGAGTTTGAGGGGAGCTACACCTTCGTGGTCTTCCCTTTTTTGAAACAATCCCAATTGAGTCCTGAAGCGACGGCAGCCAAACTGGGTAGCTACTTGAAAACACATGTGGCCGCTGTGAAGGATTTCAATGTGGTCAAGGGATTTTTGAATCTGGTAGTTGCACAGGAGGAATGGATCAGTTTATTCAGACAAGTATATACCTCCAACAACTTTGGACAGCTTCCAAGCAATGGGCAAAAGGTCATGGTAGAGTATTCCTCTCCCAATACCAACAAACCCTTGCACCTCGGCCACCTCAGAAATAATTTTCTTGGATATTCCGTTGCAGAACTCCTAAAAGCTGCTGGCTACGAGGTCATCAAGGCCAACCTGGTCAATGATCGTGGAATCCACATCTGCAAATCCATGGTAGCTTACCAGCAATTTGGAAATGGCGAAACGCCTACTGCCTCCGGACTTAAAGGGGATCACCTGGCAGGAAAATATTACGTGCTTTTTGACATGCATTACAAAGCACAGCAAAAAAGTTTGATGGAGTCAGGACAAACCGAAGAGGAAGCCAAGAAAAACGCTCCGCTCCTACTCGAAGCTCAAGAAATGCTCCGCAAATGGGAAGACCAGGATTCGGAAGTGATTGCACTTTGGAATCAAATGAACGGCTGGGTATATGCAGGATTCAACGCCACCTACCAACGGATGGGAGTGGATTTTGATGTGACCTATTACGAATCCAACACCTACCTGCTTGGCAAAGACATTGTAGAAGAAGGACTAGGCAAAGGCGTATTTTTCAAAAAAGAAAATGGATCGGTTTGGGTAGATCTCACAGAGGAGGGATTGGATGAAAAACTGGTATTAAGAGGTGACGGCACCTCGGTATACATCACCCAAGATATGGGTACCGCTGATTTAAAGTATCAAGATTACCAAATCAATAAATCGGTGTATGTAGTTGGGAATGAACAGGATTACCATTTTGATGTCTTGTTCAAAATCATGCGCAAACTTGGGCGATCCTATGGTCCTGGCTTGTACCACCTTTCCTATGGCATGGTGGACCTTCCCACAGGCAAGATGAAGTCCCGAGAAGGTACAGTAGTGGACGCGGATGAATTGATGGAAGAAATGGTGGAGACTGCTGCCCAGCACACCAAAGAGCTTGGAAAGATTGAAGGATTTACGGAGACTCAAGCCAAGGAGCTGTATGAAATCTTAGGAATGGGAGCCCTTAAGTACTTCTTGCTAAAGGTGGATCCTAAAAAACGCATGCTATTCAACCCACAAGAATCCATCGAATTCCAAGGCAACACAGGTCCATTTATTCAATATTCTCATGCCCGTATTGCAGCCATTTTGAGAAAAGCAGAACAAATCGGAGTAGATCTTTCGGCAGATAGTTTTGCTGGAATACTTGAACTGGCAGAAATAGAAGCAGCCTTGATTCAACTATTGAACGATTTTGAGCGAAAAATTAAGCAAGCCGCTGAGGAATACTCCCCAGCTATTCTTGCGCAATACCTCTTTGACTTGGCCAAGGAGTACAACCGATTCTATGCGGAACTTCCCATTTTCCACGAGAAAGACATCCAACTCCAATCCTTTAGGGTAGCGCTTTCTTCGCAAACAGCCAAAACAATAAAAAGAGGAATGAGTTTGATAGGTATACAAGTTCCTGAAAGAATGTAATGATGAAAACAGTCCTAATTTCCCTCAGCCTAGCCTTATTGGCATGCGGCACGTCCTTAGATCGACCTGCTGACACAACAGATCTCCACCCTTCTTACGACCAAACCATGGAAAGTTCCTTTTACGATTTTAAGATGAAAGATATCAATGGGCAAGAAGTTGACTTTGCCTCTTTCAAAGGAAAGAAATTACTTTTGGTGAATGTGGCTTCCAAGTGTGGCTACACGAAGCAATATGCCCAACTCCAAGAGTTGTATGCTCAGCATGGGGACGATATTTTGATTCTTGGCTTCCCAGCCAACAATTTCGGTGGTCAGGAGCCTGGTACCAATGAAGAAATCAAAGAATTCTGCTCCACGGAATTCGGAGTTACTTTCCCTATGTTTGAGAAAATTTCCGTGAAAGGATTTGATAAGCACCCGCTGTACAGATGGCTTTCCGATGCCAGTTTGAATGGTTGGAACAACCAGGAGCCTAGCTGGAATTTTTGCAAGTACTTCATCAATGAAAAAGGAGAATTGGTCAAATTTTTCCCTTCTTCCGTGAAACCTATGGACGAAGAAATTTTGAGCCTGATTACTCCTTGATTAACTGCTTTCCTTGAAAAGAGAAATTCAATCCAAAAAAGAAGCCTGGCTACACGCGGTCAGGCTTCGTACCTTACCCCTAGCTCTTGCTAGTATTTTAGCAGGATCTTTTTTGGCGAAATGGCAAGATGCCTTCCGTTGGGAGGTATTCGCATTGGCTTCATTGACTACCGTATTTCTCCAAATTTTATCCAACCTAGCCAACGATTACGGAGACAGCATCCATGGGGCTGATTCTTCAGCCCGAAAAGGCCCCATTCGAGCGGTTCAATCTGGATTGATTTCCCTGCCAGAGATGAAGCGCGCGATGTATCTTTTCGGAGGACTTTCTTTGGTCACTGGCCTTCTCCTCCTCTGCCTAGTACTGCCCAATTGGCCCTTTTTTTTAGGATTCCTAGCCTTAGGACTCTTTGCTATCTGGGCAGCCATCCGCTACACTTCAGGATCGAATCCTTATGGATACGCTGGATTAGGTGATATTTCGGTATTTATTTTCTTTGGATTAGTGGGTGTTTTTGGCACCTACTTCCTGAATAGTTTACAAGCTGAGCCCATGGTCTTTTTGATTGCAATAGGCTTGGGATGCTTTAGTACGGCTGTTTTGAATATCAATAATATTAGAGACATTGACTCGGATCGACTTGCTGGCAAGCGCTCCATTCCCGTGCGAATCGGAAGAACAAAAGCCCTTACCTATCACTGGACTTTAATTACTGTGGCCTACCTAGCATTGTTTGGGTTTGCTTGGCTTGATGCATCTTACAGTTCACTACTGGCTTGCCTCACCTTTCCTTGGATGTATTCCATTGGAAAAGGGATACAGAAGGCAAGTACCGCTACCGATACAGATCCTTACCTCAAGCAAATGGCGCTCAGTACCTTAGTTTGGACCCTACTTTTTGGGATTGGCTTGATTAGTTAAGAAAAGCTGACAAAAGTCCTGTTTTAGCGCAGGGAAAAAAGTTACCTTGGTTTTCTAAACGCTAGAACTTATGATTCATATCCTAGTCCCATTTGATTTTTCAAAGGAAGCTACGTATGCGTTAGGTTTTGCAACCAAGCTTTCTACCACCTACGTCAACCTACATATCAGTCTAGTGCACGTGGTGGAATACCCACTGAATGCAACTGTTGGGACCTTAGGTGGAGGCCTAGATCTTCTTTCTGATTACCAAAGTCAGGTTTTTTTTCAAGAACTTATCGAACAACGAAAGAAGGATTTGGCTCGAATTTCAGATCAATTCAGTTCTCCACGGTATACCATGGACGCCCTGATTCAAGTTGGAAATATGTTTAGAGAAATTTCCTCGGTGATTGCCGAGAAAAAACCGGATCTAATCGTCATGGGATCTTCTGGGACTTCAGGTTGGGAAGAGTTTTGGATAGGCAGTAATGCCGAAAAAATCGTCCGTCATGCCACTTGCCCAGTACTTACCATCAAGGGAGAAACAGATCCTAACCAACTTAAAAAAGTGGTATTTGCCTCCAACTTTCAAGAATTAGATTCTCTAGTGGCTTCTCGAATCAAAAATATGCAACAGATCTTTGATGCAGTGTTTTATTTTGTATTTGTCAATACACCCGGGGACTTTAAAACAAGTAGAGAGGCCTCCTCCCTTCTCGAAAAGTTTATACATGAATTTAAATTTCAGGACATTCCTACTCAGATTTACAATTCACTCTCCGAAGAAGCTGGAATTCTTGAATTTGCTGACGATATTGAGGCAGATTTAATTGCAATGACCACCCATGGGAGAACAGGCATTCTGCACCTGCTTACAGGTAGCATTGCAGAGGATGTGGTCAATCACTCCAAGCGACCCGTTTGGACTTTGAAGACCCCCTCTTTGAAAGCTTAAACCCAAGACAACTTTCAAATTGCATGAGTAAAAAAACGAACGATTGGAAAAAAAGAGACGGTATCGTTTTCTCTACTGCTGATTCTTTCGACTACAATTTTGGAGAAGAGGAGGCTCAGGACACCCTTCCACCTTCCCAACAGAAACTACGCGTGCTTTTGGATAAAAAATCAAGAGCGGGAAAGCAAGTGACCCTAATCGAAGGCTTTGTAGGCGCTGAAGAAGATTTAAAAGAATTGGGTAAACTTCTTAAAAACAAGTGCGGCGTAGGTGGATCTACCAAAGACGGCGAAATATTGATCCAAGGAGAACATCGGGACAAGGTGCTGCAGGTATTGATTCAGGCAGGGTATGGTGCAAAAAAGGTTGGGGGATAAATGGCTCCTTACTGGTTTTTTCAGCTACGCCTCATTCCCTGGATTCCATTTTTAGTTTACCAAGCCCAACAAATCCGAAAAACAAGCCCAAATCTTCCCTCCCAATCCTCCTTACTCACATTGGGCCAAGGCAACAAGCACATTTTACTACTCGGGGAATCCACAGTTGCGGGTGTGGGTGCTAGTTCACCTGCGCATACCTTGGCTGGAAACTTTCACCGCCTCCTAGGAGAATCCTATCAAATTGAAACCATCGGTAAAAAAGGATTACGAGCCAAAGAAGCACTTTCACTGTTTTACCAGCATCGCCAAGAGCAAACACGAAAATTCAAGGGGATCATCCTTTTTTTGGGTGCAAATGATTGTTTTCTTTTGACTAACCCAGATGCATTCAAAAAGGAGTTGGAGAACTTGATTCATCAAATTCAGCTAGCTACATCCTCCCAATGGATTTACTTAGCTGCAATCCCTCCCGTTCATCTATTCCCTTCCTTTTCGAAAAAAATGCAATTCTTCCTTCAGATGCAACGGAATTATTTACAAGCGGAACTAAAAAAAATCGCAGCAAGCCACTCAAAAGTGATTTATCAGGAAATCCCCATAAATCTCCAGCCCGAATTCTTTTCTGCAGACGGTGTACATCCTTCGGATTTGGGCTACCAAAAAATTGCCGAATTGGCTTTTGAAAAACTGAACCCTACAGCCGTAAAAATTAACCTTAGTTCTGCTTAGGTCCTTCAATATCTTCCATCAATTCTGCGTACCAATCTTCTCCATACCTGCGAATAAGGGCATCTTTTAAAAAAGCATACAGGGGAACTTGAAGACTTTTACCGAGCTGGCAAGCAGGATCACAGAGGTGCCAGCGATCGTAATTCAAGGCATCGTACTGATCGTACTTTGTTACGCGTATGGGGTAGAGGTGACAGGAAATAGGTTTTTTCCAAGAAATTTTGCCATCCAAATAGGCTTGTTCAATTCCACATTTTAAGATCCCACGCTCATCGTACAGCGCATATGCACACTCCCGATTATCTCCAAGCGTAGGCGTACCTTTATCCCCATCCTTGTCAATCACCCAAGTTCCCTGAGATTCGATCACATTTCTTCCCTCTATTGTTAGGTAGTCTTTCACTAGTGGATAGATCTCTTCCAAAATCTTGGTTTCTTCATCTTCCAAGGGAGCACCCGCATCTCCTTCTACACAGCAGGCTCCTTTACAGGCCTCTAGGTCGCAAACAAAAAAGTTTTCTTTGATGTCATCAGACAAAACTACATTACCTATTAAAATCATGGGGGAATGTTTTTTTTCAAAGATAGGTAGATTAGGGATTAGGGAAAATAGAAGGTGGGTACAAAAAAGAACCGCTCCTATCGAAGCGGCTCAACCCAGCACTAAGATGGAAAGCGGTTAGCTTTCTGATTAAAAACAGGTTATTGAAAAAAAGGTTTTCTAAACTAGTTAAAAATTAAAAGAATCTTTGAATTGAAGTAGAAGAACATCCCGATTCCCCAAAATTGACGTAAATTGCAAGGTGCAAGTCGTCTTGCCGCTCCGAAGTATCGGGGAGGAAAGTCCGGGCAACATAGAGCGCCATACTTCCTAACAGGAAGGGCTTTGACTGGAGACGGTCAGGGTACAGCTAGTGCCACAGAAAACAAACCACCTCTGGTAGGTGCAAGCCTGGCTTGTATCCCCTCTAGGGGAAAGGGTGAAAAGGTGGGGTAAGAGCCCACCGCCTCTACAGTAATGGAGAGGGCATGGCAAACCTTATGGGTTGAAAGATCAAATAGGCCTCGGGCAAAGAGCTGCTCGTTCGATATCTTTTCTTCGGAAAGGAATTCCGAGGTGGGTAGATCGATGGAGTCTTGGTGTGAACCAAGATCGAGATAAATGGCAAGAGCAAGACAACTTTCGATTCGTTCGAAGCGTACCTTGCAACAGAACCCGGCTTATAGACTTGCACTTTTTTACTGATTTAACTATGGCAAAAATCCTAATTATCGACGATGAGCGATTTATTCGTTCCTCCTTACGTGAAATCTTGGAGTACGAAAAATACGAAGTGATCGAAGCCCAAGATGGAGCAGAAGGTTTACAAAAGATCAAAGACGAGGAGGTGGATCTGGTACTTTGTGATGTAAAAATGCCCATTTTAGATGGAATGGATGTCTTGGACCAAGTCAGACAGTTCGATCGCTCCCCTGAGTTTATCATGATTTCGGCTCATGGCACTATCGAAACAGCCGTGGAAGCCACCAAAAAAGGTGCCTTTGATTTTATTTCCAAGCCCCCAGATCTCAATCGACTGCTTCTAACTGTTCGAAATGCTTTGGACAAAAAACAGTTGGTTACCGAAACCAAGGTGTTGAAGAAAAAGCTCTTGAAGAAATTTGATATGGTCGGGAAATCCCCTGCCCTACAAGCTGTAAAGGATACGATTGAAAAGGTAGCCCCTACGGACGCACGAGTTTTGATTACAGGACAAAACGGTACAGGAAAAGAACTGGTCGCCCATTGGATTCATGAAAAAAGTAGACGTCTGGAGCAGCCTTATGTGGCGGTAAATTGTGCAGCGATTCCTTCTGAATTGATTGAATCTGAATTATTTGGACATGAAAAAGGATCGTTTACTTCTGCTCACAAACAGCGAGTAGGGAAATTTGAGCAGGCACATGGAGGAACGTTATTTCTAGATGAAATTGGAGACATGTCGCTTTCTGCACAATCTAAGGTGTTACGCGCACTACAAGAAAACCTAATTACCCGAGTAGGAAGCGACAAAGACATCAAAGTGGATGTCCGAGTTTTAGCAGCCACAAATAAGGACCTGAAAAAGGAAATTGAAGCAGGCCGGTTCCGAGAAGATCTGTACCACCGATTGAGTGTGATTTTAATCCATGTCCCGCCTTTAAAGGATCGAAAAGAAGACATTCCCCTTTTGCTCGACAAATTCCTTGAAGACATTGCGCAAGAGAATGGAAGTGCCAAGAAAAAAATAAGCGATCAGGCACTCAAGCGACTTCAAGAACTTCCTTGGACTGGAAATATACGCGAACTACGAAACGTAGTCGAACGACTTGTAATTTTGGGAGAGACTACCCTTAGTCTTGAGGATGTAAAAAAATATGCTGACTATTAAATAAGCCTATTTCTTTTAGCTCAATCCTTTTTTAGGGGTAAATTCCTTGGCATAAGCCGGACAGGGTCTGGTAGATGCGCAAGAGGCCAAAGCTAAAAGTAAAACAACTAGCGCTAGGGAGGCAAAACGTTTCATAGAAAATCGATTAGGTTCCGAAATATGTGGATTAATATTTACCAAAGCAATTATTGAACCAACAAGTTGAATCAGGAATAATCACTGAACCAATAAATTGCATCCTCGTAGTTCGGAATGATCAATTCTGCCCAAAACTTCTAAAAACCCCTCTTCATCCCATTTTCCAATATCCTGTGTTTCAACGAAAGCACAGGAATGAAAATTAGCCAGGTCGATTAAATTAATCCCCCCTTGACTACGACTGGCTAAACTGAAGGGATCATTAAGATCACGAAGTAAAGCCCTCATGCAAACTGGCAGCAGGTATTTGCCATTGCCTTTGGAATAGCTCTGTGAAAGGAGTTCGGTCATCCCATACTCGGAATGAATAGAGTCTACTTGAAAAAAAGAACACAGCTGCTCATGAACCTCAGCCCGAACCATCTCTTTCCTTCTCCCCTTCATCCCCCCTGTTTCCATCACGATCAAGTTAGGAAAACTGCGGAAAGGCTCTTTTGATTCTGCCAGATTTAATAAGGCAAAGGTTACTCCCAAAAGCAACACTTTACGGCTACCTTGAGAAAGCTCGGCTAGAGTCTGCAAAAGGTCCTGCTGGTTGTACAAATAAAAACCCGAAACCTCAGACTTACTTTCTTTTATAAAATGGCTCGCCATAGCCACAAGGCTGCTTCCCGGTCGTTCCAAGTAGCCGGGAAGCAAAGCCAGCACATGAAAGTTCGGTAAGGGCCCATAAGCCTCTTCAAATAACCGTTGGGCATGGTTGAGGTAAAACTCTTCAGACCAAAGTAAATGCTTGCTCGTGATCGCTCCTGTTGTCCCACTACTGCTGTATACCTGAGCTACGGAATCGGGATTTCCACAATATACCAGACTGTTTTTAAAAAATTGAATGGGCAAAAAGGGAATGTCTTCCACTCGCCGAATACTTGTAGGCTGGATCTTTCTTGCCTTCAAGTAGGCTGCATAAATGGGGTTGTGGTGAGCCTGAAACTGGGCCAATTCCAATGCGAAATCATCAAACTTATCCAATGTCAAGGATTCCAACCTTTTTGAAAAACTTTTAAATTCTTGCATCGTTTTATATCTTGGCTCTTCCTTAACAGATCGGCCTTGTTTTGGAATGTAAATGTACCTTCATCTCATGCGTTTGAAAAACTATTCTTCCCTATTGTTTGGTTTTGCTTTGTGTGGGTACTCCTGCATTAGCCCTCCAGAAAATTTTCCAAGTACTCCCCAGATTGAATTTTCGAGTTTGGAGTATGTGGGAACCTCCGGACAAGATTCCTTACTTCTCACACTAAAATTTAAGGATGCAGAGGGCGATTTAGGATTAGCTGCTACAGACATCAACCCTCCCTTCAATCCCCTGGTATACAAAAGAGATGCTTCTGGATCGTTGATTACCTATTCCAAAAGACCAAGTAATGCACCAAGCTACAATCCCATTGACTGGGTTATAGATCCCATCGTCAATAATGTGATCATCAAGGACACTGTCTGGGTGGAAAAAAACGAAAACCAATACAATATTTTTGTTCGTTTTTTCATCAAACGAAATGGACAGTTTCGAGAATTTAGATGGCAAGACCCTCCCTTCTATACCACCTTCAACGGAAGATTTCCTAGGATCTTAACGACAGATGCCGGGCAGGCAGTAGAAGGTAAGATTACTTACCGCATGCTCTCTTCCGGATGGGAATCCATTTTTAGAACAGATACGGTACGTATAGATGTGCAAATCCAGGACCGAGCTCTCAATCGTTCCAATGAGGTTTCTAGCCCTTCACTCACGCTCAAGCAGATCTCCCGAAAATAAATTGTGATTATCCTCAATAAGACTAGCGGTTTAAGATTTAGTAAACTGACTGGATAGAATTAACCCTCATTGACCACAACTCACCTTAATGAACTTCAATCCTACTTATCGTTCGTTACTGGTAACACAACGGATAATCCTAGAATAAAAAAACAGAAAGCGGTTTTTTTTATTCCCGAGAAAATTGGGTTAATCAAAAAGTTCAGCCAGCTTTGCTTCAAGACTAGGTCCTCTCAAGTCCTTTGCGATGATTTTTCCATCCGGATCGACCAAGTAGGTAGCAGGAATTGCCTGAATTTGATACAACACGGCCGCAGCAGAATTGAAGTATTGCAAATCAGAAACTTGCGTCCACTTCAATTGATCATCTGCAATCGCTTTGACCCAATCTTCCCTACTTCTGTCCAAGGATACTCCAAAAACTTCAAAGCCTTTCGCGTTGTACTGGTTATAGAGACGAACCACATTTGGATTTTCCACTCTACAAGGCTTGCACCAAGCTGCCCAAAAATCAATCAATACATATTTCCCTCTCAAATCAGAAAGCTTTGTCGTCTTTCCACTTGGATCAGGAAGAACGATATCAGGCGCCATTTGACCTACTGCTAAGGCTCTCATTTCGTCCAATTGCTGCTTCAACTGCAAGATGGTTGTAGTTTTAGGGTAATTCTCATTGAGCTTAGTGACCAAGGCGTCCAAAAAGAAGAAATCATTTTGGGGATTAAGGAGCCCTACCGCGGCCAAGGAGGCAAAGGAATCACCCATGCTTTCAATCATCTCTTTCACCTTGACCACTTGCTGAGCCTCTAAGTTCATCGCATCCACCTGAATTTGACGAATCACTGCTGCATCGTTTTTGCTCATGGCCTCGTAGTACTTCTCATTGAGCTGATTGACTTGCCCCTGATAGGATTCCATCAAAGTTTCCAGCTTAAGCATTTCTTTACTGTCCTGCGAACCCTCAATTTGGAGGCTATTGGGGTCGGAAAAATTAAACTTTACATCCACATTCTCTTTGTAAAGTGCCAATTTGACTATTCGCTGACCGTACAAGTTCAATTCGTAAAAAGTTGGAGTTCCAATTGAATCAAATTCAAAAGTAAAATCTCCATTGGAATTGATTTCCAAAGTGTCCAACACCTTGGGTCTACTTTCTGTGTATTGGGATAGCACCACCACTCCTTCTGGAGTATTTTGTAGATTCCCACTGATGACTACTTTACCAGCTTCTGAATCCGATGCTCCACAGGAGAACAAGCCTATGGTGGTACTCACTAAAATTCCTAACATAAATTTTCTCATCATTTAATTCATTAATAAATCCGTTATCACTTGGGTGGCTACTTTTGGGTCTGCCTTCCCCTTTGATTTTTTCATCAATTCCCCCATAAAAAACCCTAACAAGCCTTTTTTTCCAGATTTGTACTCGGATACCTTGCCTGGATTTTCAAACAATACTTCTTTTGCCATAGGCAGTAAAAAGCTTGCATCACTCTCCTGAATTAGGTTAAGCCTCTGCGCTATGGACAGAGGTGAAACATCCGCATGCAGCAAAAGTTCAGGAAAAATCTTCTGAGACGCAACAGAGAAGGATATTTTCCCATCTTCTACAAGAGCAATCAATTGCGCCACCGACTCGACACTTAAGGGCAAATTTGAATAGGTGATTCCTGATTCATTCAAATAGGACTTGAGGGGACCCATCATCCAATTGGAAGCTGCTTTGAAGTGTGCTGTTCGAGTACAGAGTGACTCAAACCAGCTTGATGCTTCCTTCGTCTCTGTCAACAATGCTGCATCATACCTAGGCAATCCATAGACCTCTCTAAACTTGCGATATAAGTCTCGAGGCAAAACTGGCAATTCAGCTCTTACTTTTTCTATCCATTCTTCAGTAAGAATAACAGGAGGCAAGTCAGGCTCAGGAAAATAGCGGTAATCGTTCAATTCTTCTTTGGTGCGCATGCTCGCCGTCACCCCTCTATCTGCATCAAAAGTTCGTGTTTCCGATACAATATCCTGCCCTACTTCCAGCAAGCCTACTTGGCGCTCGTATTCAAAATCAATGGCACGACCTAAGTTGCGGAAAGAATTCATGTTTTTAATTTCCACTTTCTTCCCTAGGGTTGCCGAACCATGAAGTCTAACCGACACATTGGCATCACAGCGTAGGGATCCTTCTTCCATATTGCCATCGCAAATACCCAGGTACATGACCAACTTTCGAATCTCTGCTAAAAATGCCACCGCTTCCTCGGCCGAACGAAGGCAAGGTTCGGTCACCAATTCAATCAATGCAGTACCCGCTCGATTGTAATCCACCCTGCTTTCTTCCTGTTCCGAAGAATGGATCAATTTACCAGCATCTTCCTCCAAATGAATTCGATTCAGTACAATTTCCCGCTCAGTACCCTCTTCCAAAGTCAGGATGACATTGCCTCCAACACAAATTGGCTCCTTGTCCTGTGTGATTTGGTATCCCTTCGGTAAGTCGGGATAAAAGTAATTCTTCCGATCAAAACTGCTTTTTCTGCTTATTTGGGATTCACATGCCAAACCCATGCGCACCGCAAATTCTAGCGCACGGATATTTAGTTTGGGTAAAGTTCCCGGATGCCCCAAGGTAATGACAGAAACCTGGGTATTGGCTTGAGCACCAAAATTGGTGGCATCTCCAGCAAACAGTTTACTGGAGGTGGCCAATTGCGCATGAACTTCCAGCCCCACCACCAATTGGTACTTGTCTGTTAGTTCCTGAGTTAACATGGATTCCTAAAAATCAATTACAACAAGAAAGACTTCGCTTTGGCAACTACTTTGGGTAACCCTGCAAGGTCTTTACCACCAGCAGTAGCAAAGAAAGGTTGCCCTCCACCGCCTCCTTGAATTTCTTTTGCCAATTCACGAACTAGGTGGCCCGCATGCAGCCCAGTAGACTCCACTATCGATTCTTCGATAAACACAGCCACTTGAGGGGTATTGCTGATGGAGGCGGCCAAAACGATGCATGCTTTGGAAACCTCATTCTTTAACTCATACACCAACTTTTTCAAGGAATCCGCATTCGGCAATTCGACGGAAGCAATGAGCACTTGCTTGCCATCCTTTTCGACAAACTGTCCCTTCAACTGCTCTTTCACGCCTGCGGACTTTTCCAAGTGCAAGTGTTCAATTTCTTTTTGCAAAGCATTGCGCTCCTGAACCAAGGCCTCTACCGCCTTCACCAGGTCTCGAGGATTTTTCAAGAGTTCTTGCAATTCCTTCACCAGCCCTTCCTGCTCGCGCAAGTACTGCTCTGCTGCAGTAGCTGTAATCGCTTCGATACGCCGTACACCGGAGGAAATAGAAGCCTCACTGCTGATTTTAAATAATCCGATTTGGCTAGTCTGGGAAACGTGGGTACCTCCACAAAGTTCAACTGAAAAATCCCTTCCAAAGGTGATCACACGAACAAAATCACCATATTTTTCACCAAACAAGGCTGTTGCACCTTGCTTTTTGGCCTCTTCAATGGGCACATTGCGCTGCTCCACCAAGGCAATATTTTCGCGTACCTTGGCATTGACAATAGCCTCTACCTGCGCCAATTCCTCATCCGTCATTTTTCCAAAGTGGGAAAAATCAAAACGAAGCAACTGCTCGTTCACCAAGGAACCACGCTGCTGAATGTGATCCCCCAAAACGGACTTCAAGGCTGACTGCAATAAGTGCGTAGCCGTATGGTTATTCATGGTCAAATGACGCTTCGTAGCATCCACTGCTGCAAAAAACTGGGCTTCAGGATGCTGAGGGAGTTTTTCCACAAAATGAACAATCAAGTCATTCTCTTTTTTGGTATCCAACACAAGAATCTGCTCGACTTCAGTCTTCAACCAACCCGTATCCCCTACCTGACCTCCACTCTCTGCATAAAAAGGAGTTTTATCTAAAACGAGTTGGAAGCGATCTCCTTTCTTATCCGAGATGGTTCGGTACTTTACGATTTGCGCATAGGCCTCCAGCGTATCGTAACCGACAAACTCCACTCCTGCATCTTCATGGACCAACACCCAATCCCCTGTATCTTGCTCAGAGGCTGCTCTAGATCGGGTCTTTTGTTTTTCCATTTCTTCGGCAAAGCCTTTTTCATCTACTGAAAACCCATTTTCACGGGCTATCAAAGAAGTAAGGTCTAGCGGGAATCCGAAGGTATCGTACAAGTCAAAAGCTGTTTTTCCTGAAATTACCGCTTCTTCCTTGGCGACCAACTCTGATTTGATGCCATCGAGCATACGGAGACCATTGTCAAGCGTACGCAAGAAGGAAGCTTCCTCCTCTTGTATCACCTTAGCAATAAACTCCTGCTGGGAACGGACCTCTGGAAAAATATCTCCAAAATTTGAAGCGATCAAAGGAGTTAACTCGTGCAAGAATGGCTTTTGAAATCCTAGGAAGGTATAACCGTAGCGAACCGCTCTGCGTAGGATTCTTCGAATTACATAACCCGCCTTGTTGTTCGAAGGAATCTGTCCATCTGCAATGGTGAAAGATATCGCGCGGATATGGTCTACAATTACGCGGAAAGCAATATCTGTAGGCTCGTCTTTGCCATACGTTTTTCCAGACTTAAGTTCTAAGGCTTGGATATACGGCAAAAACAAATCGGTATCGTAATTGGAAGATTTGTGTTGGATGGCCCGTACCAAACGCTCAAAACCCATTCCCGTGTCCACATGGGTGGCTGGGAGTGGCTTCAAACTTCCATCCGATAACCTGTTGAATTGCATGAATACCAGGTTCCAGATCTCGATTACTTGAGGATGATCGTTATTTACCAATTCACGTCCTGGTACAGCAGCACGCTCGTCAGCAGCACGCAAGTCCACGTGGATCTCCGAACATGGTCCGCAAGGTCCAGTATCACCCATTTCCCAGAAGTTGTCCTTCTTGGAACCCATGATGATGCGGTCTTTTGCTACGATAGTACTCCAAAGGTCGTAGGCCTCCTGGTCCATGGCCAGGTTATCGCCTTTATCACCTTGGAATACGGACACATACAACAAGTCCTTTGGGAGTTTGTATACTTCAGTCAATAATTCCCAAGCCCACTCAATCGCTTCCTTCTTGAAGTAATCTCCAAAAGACCAGTTGCCCAGCATTTCAAACATGGTATGGTGGTAGGTATCTACCCCCACCTCTTCCAAATCGTTGTGTTTGCCACTGACACGAAGGCATTTCTGAGAATTGGCCACACGTGGAAATTTGGCAATTTCATTACCCAAAAAAGCATCTTTGAATTGATTCATCCCTGCGTTGGTAAACATCAGGGTAGGGTCATTCTTTACTACAATAGGGGAAGATGGAACGTATTGGTGTTGCTTGGATTGAAAAAATTCAATAAACGTACTTCTGATTTTTTTGGCTTCCATGGAAGATAGTCGGTACAGTGGCAAATACTAGTTGGAGTGCAACCGGCAGAATTGAGCCTCTTGCAATCCACAAATTTAATAGAATTGAATGGCTTATGCACAGGTATTTGAGATTTTGACAAAAAGGATTATGGCCTTAACTCACTGAATTTCCTTCTACTTTCAGGGAAATTTGGAGAGGAATGAAAACAAAAGATTCTGTTTATATTTGTTTTTATGACCCCTTTTCCATGAACTACCTCGATCAAATTGCCTCACCCACTCTCCTTATTGACGAAAAAATCACGCGAGCCAACCTTAAAAAAATGGCAGACAAGGCTCAAAAATTAGGGAAAAAATTGGTGCCGCATTGGAAAACCTCCCAATCTCGTACCGTAGGAAACTGGGCCAAAGACTATGGGATTCGAGAGGTAACCGCTTCCTCCATCTCCCTGGCAGAATACCTCTGTGGCCAAGGCTGGGATAGCATCCACATTGCTTTTCCATTCAATATTCGTGAAATCCCCCGATTGAATCGCCTTGCAGCGAATCAGACTATTTCCGTACAAGTAGTCAATGCGGCTACTGCAAAGGCACTGGCTGAAGGTCTGCGAGAAGAGGTATCCTTTTTTGTGGAATTGGATGCGGGCTATGGACGCACGGGGATTCAAGCCTCTGATGAAGCGGAATTGGAAGAGATTTTGACACAGGCTGGTCGTTCGCAACACCTCAAATTCAAAGGCTTTTACATCCATCCTGGCCATACCTACTACGGCAAAAATACCTCTAAAATACACGAAGAAAGTCAAGAAGCATTGGCGCTTAGGAAAGCCAAGTATCTGGATCGCTATCCCAATTTGGTGACGCGATTGGGTGACACGCCTGGATGTGCGGTGATGGAGGATTTTGGTGCTGTAGATGAACTTGGGCCAGGTAATTTTGTCTTTTTTGATTTGATGCAGGTACACTTGGGAAGTTGTAAGCGAGAAGACATTGCCGTTTGCTTAGCCGTACCCGTAGTGGATATCCGCAAGGATCGAAAGGAGATTTTGATCCATGGTGGGGGTGTGCATCTAGCCAAGGATGTGCTGATGCAGCCCGATGGAACCAAGAATTTTGGAGAGGTAGTACTGGTAACAGAAAAAGGTTGGTCCATTCCTAGCCACTACTCCTTTGTGAAGAGCATTTCCCAGGAACATGGGATTATTCAGGCTTCCGAAGAGTTGTTGAATTCGGTCAAAGTCGGTGACTTGCTGGGTATCTTGCCCGTACATTCTTGCATGACTGCAGATGCCATGGGAAGTTACCTGAGTTTGAATGGACAGGAAATAGACCATGCTGAAGGCCTGCGGTAAATCCACTTGGATTCCCCTTCTGCTACTGAATCAGTTCAACTCCTGAGAAATTACACCTTGTTCAATTTCCACTTGCCTTTCCTAAAAAAGTAAAGGGACACCAGTGCATGCAAGGAATGACACGTAGCAATGGCAATAAATATCCCCACATAACCCAATTCTAATGGAAAGGCGAGTAGGTAAGCCAAGGGGACTTCCAGGCCAAGAAGCACTGCGGCATTGATCCAAGCGGGAGTTTTGGTATCCCCAGCCCCATTAAAGGCTTGGGTCAGCACCATCCCCACTGCAAAAAACACATAACCCAAGGCAATCACCCACAAACCCTGAGAAGCTACCTCTCCTACATCCGGAATACTGGTAAATAAACGGACCAGCTGCTTGCTAAAGAGCAAGTAAATGCCCGTGACAGCAGCCATAAAGATCACATTGTAGCGAACAGTCAGCCAAACGGCCAATTCGGCCCGTTTGGTTTTTTGTGCCCCTAGGTTTTGCCCCACCAAGGTGGCCGCTGCACCTGATAATCCCCAGGCAGGCAAAATCGTAAAGATCAAGATCCGAAAAGCAATGGTGTAGCCTGCCAAGGCCGCAGATCCAAATTCAGCATTCATTCGAGTCAAGGCTACCCAAGATAGGGAATCTATGAGAGATTGTCCCATGCCACCTAAAGACAAGACCATAATTTTGGTGATCGTCTCCCAGCTAAGGGCAATGTTTTCTCTGAGGATTCTAAGTTTGTGCTTACCATTGAGGAGGTGGTACACCTGATACACTACCCCCATACTCCTTCCAAACGTAGTGGCAATGGCAGCACCATCTAATCCAAATCCTTCCCAAGATCCTATCCCAAAGATGAGCAAGGGGTCCAAGACAATATTCAGTCCATTTGCAATCATCAAGGAGCGCATCGCATGGTGGGCTTGACCCGCTCCGCGGAATGCGCCATTGCATAAAAAAAGTAACAGAATAGCTGTATTGCCAGCAAATACAATTTTAGCATAATTTGACCCCGATTCAATTAATTGCTCTTCGGCCCCCATCAGGCGAAGTAGGTCGGAAGCAAAGGTCCAACCCAAAACCCCAAGAACTACGGAAATACAGGCGCCTACCAGCACTAATTGAAAGGTAACCGACCCTGCATCTTGGTAGTTTTTTTCTCCAAACCGTCTTGAAACGAGTGCGGTAGCAGCCATGCTCAAACCGAAACCAAGCGCATAGGTCAAAACAATAACCGATTCGGTCAATCCCACCGTTGCAATGGCATATTCTCCCAATTGTGCCACAAAAAAAAGGTCTACAATCGCAAAGGAGGACTCCATCATCATTTCCAGAATCATAGGCAGCGCAAGAATAAAAATAGCAGTCTTCAAGGGAAGCTGGGTAAAATCTTGCTCCTTACCCAAGAGCGCATCTTTAATCAATTGCCAGGTCATAAAAATTGAGGGAAACGATGAAACCAATTCCTATTGGAATTCGATTGAAATGGGAGCACAAAAAAACAAAAAAAACCGCGATTAAGCGGTTTTTGAATGAAATAAGTCAGATCCCTTTAAACTAAACCCAACTTTTCGAGGTGAGCCTCCTTGATTTTCCGGCGAAGGATTTTTCCCACATTCGTCTTTGGAAGTTCGTCTGTGAAAAACACTTCCTTTGGAACCTTGTAATTGGTCAAGGATTCCTTGCAATGGGCAATAACTTTCTCTTCGGTAAGCGATTGGTCTTTTTTGACTACATAGGCAACTACTTTTTCAGTAGACTTCGGATCAGGCATGCCGATTACCCCTACTTCCAAAACTCCGGGACAGGAAGCCACTGCATCTTCTACCTCATTGGGATACACATTAAACCCTGAAACCAAAATCATTTCCTTCTTGCGGTCTACAATTTTAGTATATCCATCGGCATCCATCACGCCGATATCCCCAGACTTAAACCAATCTCCATGCATGACCAGGGCGGTTTCTTCTGGTCTATTCCAATAGCCACGCATGACCTGGGGACCTTTGATCAAAATCTCTCCTCGCTCACCAAGAGCCACGGGATTGCCCGCATCATCTGCAATCATCACCTCGGTATTGGGCAAAGGCATGCCTATGGTGCCAATTCGCTCGGTTCCATCGATGGGATTGCAAGTGGCCACAGGGGCTGTTTCGGTTAAGCCATATCCTTCTGCTAGGGGAACACCCGTAACTGATTTCCATTTTTCGGCAGTTGCTTTCTGCACGGCCATGCCGCCACCTACGGCAATTTTAAGACCTGAGAAATCCAATTTTCCAAAAGCTTCTTGGTTCAACAATCCATTGAATAGCGTGTTGACTCCAGTGATAACTGAAAAGCGCTTTTTGGCTAAATCCCCAATAAAAGCCTTCATATCTCTTGGATTGGTAATCAGTACGTTATGTGCTCCAATTTTTAGCATAGCCAAACAGTTGACCGTCAATGCAAAAATGTGGTAGAGCGGCAAAGCGGTGATCACGATTTCTTCTTTCTCCCGCAACTTAGGCTTCATCCAAGCCGAGATCTGCTGCATGTTGGCCACAATATTTCCATGACTGAGTTCGGCCCCTTTGGACACTCCTGTGGTACCTCCAGTGTATTGTAAAAATGCTGGATCTTCCAATGTGATGGCCGGCTTCGAAAACGAATGGTTGGCGCCCAAAGCCAATGCCTTTTTCAAACTTATTGCACCAGGAAGGTTAAAGGCAGGCACCATCTTTTTGACATGCTTGACCACCAAATTGACAATAGTACCTTTTAAACCACCCAGTAAATCTCCCAATTCGGTAACGATGACATGCTTGGCCTGAATTTCGGATTTGATTTTTTCTAGGTTAGATGCAAAATTAGCCACAATGACCACCACATCGGCTCCAGCATCGTTAAACTGGTGTCTCATTTCTGCAGGGGTATAGAGTGGATTGGTATTCACGACTACCATCCCTGCACGAAGCGCACCAAACATGACGACTGGATATTGCAAGACATTGGGCATCTGAATGGCAACTCGAGAGCCCTTTGCCAGTTTAAGTTCCTGGGTCAGGTACGAAGCAAAATGGGCACTCAAGCGATCCAACTCTTGAAAAGAAAGGGTTTTACCCATGCATTCGTAGGCCACAGCAGAACCATATTTGGCTACGCTTTCTTCGAATAGGGCTGCAACACTGGTATATGCGGTACAATCCACCTCTTTAGGGACGGAGGTAGGATAGAATTTAAACCAAGAGAAATCGTTCATTTGTTCACTATTTTGGGTGTATTAAGAGTTCAATTACTTAAAATAGTTGGGCATCGCCAAGCATCAAGGACACTATTTCAATATTTTTCGAGCAATCAATTCTTTCATGATCTCGTTTGTGCCTGCATAGATGCGCTGAACACGAGCATCTGCCCATGCCCTGGCGACTCCATACTCCCACATGTAGCCATAGCCTCCATGAAGCTGTACACATTCATCGGCCACCTTACATTGAAGTTCGGTCATGTTGTACTTAGCTGCAGATGCCATGGCAGAGTCCAATTTACCCTCATTATGAAGTTGCACCAAGTAATCACAGTAAATCCTCCCCTGCTCCACCATCGCGGCCATTTCAGCTAGTTTAAATCGAGTGTTTTGGAACTCACTGATAGCCTTTCCAAAGGCTTTGCGTTGCTTCACGTATTCAATGGTACACGAAAGGGCATATTCAGACAAGGCAATTGCCGCCAAAGCCACTACCAAGCGCTCCTGAGCCAACTCGGTCATTAGGTAGGTAAATCCTTCACCCAGTTTACCCAAAAGATTTTGCCTGGGGATTTTCACCTCTTCAAAAAAGAGTTCGCAGGTGTCTTGGGCATGCAAACCCACCTTTTCGAAAGGAACTCCCTTGGTAAAACCAGGCATGTCCTTGTCTACAAGAAAAAGCGAAATGCCTTTTGCTCCTCGAGTAGGATCGGTTTTGGCAGCCACCACCACCACATCTGACAAATAGCCGTTGGTGATGAAGGTCTTCGAACCATTCATCACAAAATGATCTCCTTGGTCCATAGCAGTAGTACGCATCCCCTGCAAATCGGAGCCTGCTCCTGGCTCAGTCATTGCTACGGCACCAATCCATTCTCCGGACACCATTTTGGGCACGTAGGCTTTCTTCGCCTCCTCGGTTCCGTAATGGAGGATATAGGGCATGACAATGTCGTTGTGCAAGGGGTAGCCAATGGCAGGACCCGAACAACCGCTTAAGCCCAATTCCTCGATGAATATGGCATTGAACCGAAAATCTTGACTATTGAGCCCACCCAAGTGCTCGGGAGCTTGGATTCCCAAGAATCCATTCTCCCCTAATTTCAGCCAAGACTCTCTACTGACTTGCTTTTGAATTTCCCATTCCGCATTGAAGGGAATAATCTCTCGGGCGATAAAATCCCGAACGCTTTGTCTAAAAAGCGCGTGTTCCTCTTGAAAGAGGGATCGATGAAGTCCGAACATATTTGGGTTTAGTTTTACTTACCAAAAATAGAAAAATACCTAGCAAGAGCACCAAAAAATAGCTGGCAAATTGAATATTCTAACCCCAAACTGCTCCTTCTTTCCTGCTAAAGTCTAAATTTGTCAACTTGAAAAATCATGATTGATATCCAACAAAATTCTCCACTCGTACTCCTCCAAAACCTTGGATTTTGGAAAGCAGGAGAAAAAATTAAAAGGACCTCTGTACCAGGAGAAAGCAACATGAACTTGGTGCTTCGAATTGAGACCAACCAGGGCTCCTACATTCTCAAGCAAGCGAAGTCCTTTGTACGAAAATACCCCCAAATTCCAGCACCCATCTCTCGAATAGCGTTTGAATACCAATTTTTAAGGCAGTTGGACAGCAATCCATTCTTGGCGTCACTATCCCCAAAGGTCTTGCATTACGACGCGCCCAACCACCTCATGCTCTTGGAGGATCTGGGCGAAGGAAGCGACTTTCTATGGCTGTACGGCGGACAGGGACCACTAACTAGTGAAGAAATCCGAGACTTGGTGAATTACCTGATGCATTTGCACCAATTGGAAATCACCAATTTTCCAGCAACTGGGGCGATGCGGGTATTGAATCACGAACACATCTTTGATTTCCCTTTTCGAAAAGAAAATGGGTTTGACTTGGATAGCATACAACCCGGCCTACAGGAGGAAAGCATGCCCTTTAAAACCGATACCGACCTCAAACAACGAATTCAAGCACTGGGAGATCGCTACCTAGCTGATGGAAAAGTGCTGATGCATGGAGATTTTTATCCCGGCAGCTGGCTGCAGGTCGCCTCTGGAATCAAAATTATCGACCCCGAATTTGGAGGGCTAGGTGATGCAGAATTTGATCTGGGTGTTTTCCTAGCTCATCTTGATCTTTCCGCACAGTCGGAAGATTTGAGTGATCAGGTGCGAAAACACTACCTTTTACCAGTGGATTGGTCCTTGGTCCAGCAGTACAGAGGGGTAGAAATCCTACGTCGCTTGATCGGTATTGCCCAACTCCCGGTATCTTTAAGTTTGGACACCAAAAAATCACTTCTTGCTCGAGCAAGAACCTACCTCCTTTCCTAAATGAAAAAATTAGTCCTCCTCCTACTTTCGGTATTCGCTTTTTCCTGCAGCCAACAGGATTCCGAAAATGCAGCTCCTGCTTTTTCAACGGAAGTTATTACCTCCTCTGGACTCACAGAGGCAGCTTTGTACGACCGCGTATTGGGAATGCTTGTTGGCTCAGCCCTTGGAGATGCCATGGGAGCACCAACGGAAATGTGGACCCGAGATGCGATCCAACTCGAATATGGATTCGTAAAGGATCTGGATTCCATGATTCGTGAAGCCTCCCCAGAGGGAATCTGGAAGGCTAATTTGCCCGCAGGCGGCACCACGGACGA
This sequence comes from Algoriphagus sp., assembly GCA_023653075.1. Taxonomy (GTDB): domain Bacteria; phylum Bacteroidota; class Bacteroidia; order Cytophagales; family Cyclobacteriaceae; genus Algoriphagus. Next base: position 32,625 of record JAMNXQ010000002.1, on the reverse strand, counting down.
TACCCGTTGGAAAAACTTGGCGGTAAACTACTTGCTTACGCAGCAAACCGAATCGCTGGAACCCAAAGATTTTGCTTCCCATATTTTTAAAGCCTATGAGGGAAGTTTGAACAAATTGAAAAATACGGATGGTACCGCCGTTGAACCTTTTGAAAATGCCTTGCAAGAAGCCAACTGGCTATCGGAGTGGGCCAAGGTGGCTGCACCCTATCGAGATGCCAATTTGGGAGGCTATGCAGATTCCTTAAGCAAGTTTTATGGAGGCGAAATGGTCTGCGCTGGATTGTTGTATGCGCCCGCTATTGGGGCCTTTTATCCTGGCAATCCTGCAAAAGCCTACCAGGAAGCCTACCGAATATCCATTTTTGACCTAGGCTATGCAAGAGATCTTTCCGCCCTTGCCGCCGCACTGACGGCATCAGGAATGACCCCGGAAGCCACTAAGGATAGCCTATTGGCATCGCTTCGCTTGGATCCTGAAGGTTATTTTCAAAGTCGATTGGTTGGGCGTACTGCTCATAAACTGCTGAAAGATGCAATGACTATCGTTCGAGAGGCTAAAAAATTGGATTCCCTCCCCACTAGCTTGAGTTTGGGTAATCCTGCCTTAACTTATGCGTATACCGAATTGGATCTCCGTCAGCAGGACATGCCTTTTCATTCAGGAGAAATCTACCTGCAAGCGATTACAGCCATGCTATTTACGGATTTTGACTTCCAGGGAACGCTTACCTTCCTCACCAATTATGGTCGAGACAACGACACCACGGCTTCTTTGGCTGGGGGTATTCTTGGTGCTTGGCTGGGCTACAGCAGATTGCCTACAGCCGATCGGGAGCGTGTCATTCAAGTTACTCGTGACGAACTGGGCATTGACCTAGAAAAACAAGCCAAACGGTTGACGCTGCATCTGTTGGCCAAAGAAAAAAACAAGTAGGCTAAGCGCCTAAAATGCATAGCCAAAACCTACCCCAGCAAAGAGCGGCCAAAAACCATTTTTATTGAAGATGGGGGTAAGGTTGAGTCTCCAGGTAAATCCTCCATCTACAGGCACCTTGCGGTAACCTAGGTTCATGGTACCCATTAAACTAGGATTTCCATCTACGGGGAGGATAAAATTGTAATCCTCATTTATAGCCTGTCGGTTACATACGTACATTCCATTCGCATCATAATAGCCCGATGCGCAATAAGTGTATCTATCATTCGAATACCCAAAAAAGGTCGCTCCTAGTCCTAATTCAAAGTAATGCGGTCCATTTCCATACAGTTTATTGACCAAAACCGGCAACGAATAAAAGGAGTCTCCTTCCATCGCATAACCGCCAGCGCCAATTCGCATCCCCCAGGAATCGGTTCGAGTGGAATCAAATCGAAAATCGTAATTGAAGCTATACGCAAGTCCTGAACCGCCCAATTCCAAAAATACAGAACGGGAGGGGACCGCTTTTTCTTGGGCTTGAGCAGTGAATCCTTGGGCTAAGAAAATAAAAAGGGCCAGCAGTAATTTTTTCATAGGTGGAGAGTTTTGCAATGCGAAGGTAAACGAAAATTAGCCTCCAAAGGTTGTAGGGATAGAAAATTTAAAATTCAGATTGTTCCAGTTGAACTATGAAGTAAAAAACCGAGATATTTAGCCCCACAACTGGTTTATTACTTAGCACCTCAACCCATGCTTAAAAAAATATTTTTAGGTCTTTTTGCAACTGCCATGATTTTGGCAATCGTGTACATGCTAGGACCTAAGGTGGATACCCAGCAATTGAACATTGCTTACCCCGAAGTTCCAAGTGATCCAAAAGGGCTTGAAGATTACCTGAAAACACGGGAAGATACCGTCAAAGGGATGAAGCACGGAAACGAGGCCTACATCATTTGGGCGGATTCCTTAAACAAGCAAAAAACACCCTACTCCATCGTCTACATCCATGGCTTTGGTGCTAGCCCTATGGAAGGGGATCCCGTACATCGCTTTTTGGCAGCGCATTTTGGTGCCAATTTATTTGTAACCCGCCTACCGGAACATGGCATCAGCCGAAAAAATGGAATGGAATACTTGACGGCCCAAGACTTGGCAAATGCAGCAGGAGAAGCCTACCAACTAGGTAAAAGTTTGGGTGAAAAAGTGATTGTCGTGGGCACTTCCATGGGTGGATCCCTAAGTCTTCTCCTCGCTAGTCAGCAAGCAGATATTCATGCTCTGGTACTCTATTCGCCCGCAATTCGTGATGAAAAAAGGTTATTGGAAGGATTTTTCAAGCCCTGGGTATTTTGGATCATGAAGAAAACTCTCTTAGAAGATGGGGTAATGAACCAGCAGCGTGAAGGTGAAAAAGGTGATTACTGGTCTGAAGAATACCATGCCAATGGCTACCAGAGTTTGGCAGTTCTCCTGTACAGCGAAATGAATGAAGAAACCTTCGCCAAGGTGAAGCAACCCGTATTTATGGGTTACTATTACAAGAATGAACAGGAAAAAGATAGGGTCGTATCTGTAGCCAAAATGCAAGAAATGTTTGGCCAACTGGGAACTGCATCTTCACTGAAAAAAGAAATGCCATTTCCAAAAACGGGAGACCACGTGATCGCTTCTTCCATTACTTCCCAAGATTGGCAGACAGTATTATTTCAGACAATAGATTTCCTGGAAAAAGTAACCCGGGTACCTGCCAATCCTGTCTACCAGCAGCAAGTGGAGCAAATGACCCAGGCCAATCAATTGTTGGATAGCATCCCTTTTGAAAAGCAAAACTGATTCAGGTAAGCACAAAAAAAATGGGAGGTTTAAGCCTCCCATTTTGATTTAGATAAATCTATTGATAAGGTTTTCGAAGTATTCCTGCTTCCCGCTGATTTGGGTGGGCTCTCCCACTTCTAGGGCATAGGATCGAAGGTCCTCTAGCGTCAATTTACCCTCTTCAAAGGACTTGCCTTTGCCTGCATCAAAACTCGCATAACGATTTTTTCTGCGTTCCAAGTAGTCCGATTTTTCGAGAATATCTGCCGCGATTATTAGTCCACGTGCGAAGGCATCCATACTGCCAATGTGCGCCAAGAATAAATCCTCAGGGTCAGTAGAATTTCGTCTGATTTTCGCGTCAAAGTTGACTCCTCCTCCTTGCAAGCCTCCTGCAGCCAAGATGATCAACATGGATTCTGCTAATTCTTGGAGATTGAGTGCAAACTGATCTGTATCCCAACCATTTTGGTAATCTCCTCGGTTGGCATCGATGGATCCGAGCATACCACAATCCGCTGCTACCTGCAATTCATGTTGGAAAGTATGTCCTGCAAGTGTTGCGTGGTTCACTTCAATATTCAATTTGAAATCCTTATCCAATCCAAAGTGTCTTAGGAATCCAATCACCGTTTCCGAATCGTAATCGTATTGGTGCTTGGTAGGCTCCATTGGCTTAGGCTCAATGAAGAAGGTTCCTTTGAATCCATTCTTACGTGCATAATCTCGGGCCATGGTCAAGAATCGAGCGAGATGTTCTTTTTCTCGCTTCATGTCTGTGTTCAGTAAGGACATGTAGCCTTCTCTACCACCCCAGAACACGTAGTTTTCTCCGCCCAATTTGATAGTCGCATCCAGGGCATTTTTCACTTGAGTACCCGCAAATGCCAATACATCAAAATTTGGATTGGTAGAGGCACCATTCATGTACCTAGGATTGCTAAACACGTTGGCTGTGCCCCAAAGCAATTTGATGCCACTCGCTTTTTGGTGGGCTGCAGCATGATCTGTGATAATCTGCATGCGCTTTTCGTATTCGAGCAAGGTAGGCGCCTCGTCAATCAAATCTACATCGTGAAAGCAGTAGTATTCCGCTCCAATCTTAGTCATAAACTCAAAAGCCGCATCCATCTTGTCTTTTGCTCGCTGAATGGAGTCAGCACTCACATCCCAGGGATGCTTGAGGGTACCCGGACCAAAGGGATCTCCTCCAGTGCCGCAGAAGGAATGCCAATAGGCGATCGCAAATTTAAAATGCTCCTTCATGGTCTTCCCAGCAACCACACGGTTGGGGTCGTAGTAGCGAAACGCTAGGGGGTTGTCACTTTCTTTTCCTTCAAATTGAATCTTTCCGATCTGGGGAAAAAATGAATTAGCCATAGTTGTATAGGTTTTGTTGCATGTGGTTAAAGAATTAGTTATTTACTAGTTTTTGTAATTGATCCAGGCGAGCCAACCAAGTCTGGTATACTTCTTCGTATTGATCTGCTTTTGCAGGATCTGGAGCAAGCGTTTGTAGGAGGGACAAGCCATGGAATGCTTCCTCTTCTGAGGAAAAAATCCCAGCACCAATTCCTGCTCCTCGAGCAGCACCTTGTGCTCCGTCAGTAGCGTAAAGTTCCAAGTTTACCTGGTTCATTTGCACAAAGGTTTCCCGGAAAATTGGGCTCAGAAACATGTTGGCCTGTCCTGCTTTTACCGTGTTCAAGTCCATACCCATGTCCTTGATGATTCGGAATCCATAGGTCAAGGCCGACACTATTCCTTCTTGTGCTGCACGAAGGATATGCTTTTGATCGTGCTTCAGCAAGTCCAAACCGAGCAAATGCGCTCCCATAGGGACATTTTGGAGGATGCGTTCTACTCCATTGCCAAAAGGCAAGAACGTCAAGTGATCTGCACCAAGGGGTGCTCCGGAAGCGAGGGTATTCATTTCCTCGTAACTCAGGGTACTTCCTCCCAACAATCGCTTCAACCAAGAATTTAAGATACCTGTACCGTTGACACAGAGTAGCACTCCGTAGGAAGGAGCACTTTGGGAATGGTTGACATGGACGAAGGTATTTACTCGGGATTTGGAATCGTAAACAGGCGTATTGGCTACCCCATAGACGGTACCGGAGGTCCCTGCGGTGGTCGCCAGTTCACCTGGATGAAGTACTTGTAGGGAAAAAGCATTGTTGGGCTGGTCACCAGCACGGTAAGCAATGGGGATGCCTGCTTCCAAGCCTGTTTCTGCAGCTGCAGTTCCAGAGACCTTCCCTTGAATGGAAAAAGATGGAACAGCGCTTGGAATCCATTCGGTTGGAATATGCATTTCTGTGAGCAACCGCTCACTGAGTCCATTTTGCTTAAAGTCCCAGAAGATTCCTTCGGAAAGGCCTGTTTCGGAGGTGAGGATCTCCCCACTCAACTTCATGGCAATAAAATCACCTGGAAGCATAATTTTATAAATTTGCGCGGCTACTTCCGGTTGATTTTCGATTACCCAACGCAATTTGGATGCGGTGAAATTCCCAGGAGAATTGAGCAAGTGCGGGAGGCAGTAATCAGCTCCCAAATTTTGAAAAGCCTTTTCACCTTGTCCTACGGCGCGGCTATCGCACCAAATGATGGACGAACGGAGGACTTGATGAGATTTATCCACACAAACCAGCCCATGCATTTGGTAGGCGATGCCGATTGAAAGCAACTCTCCTACCTGCACTTGGGCTCGGCTGCAAACAAAGGCGATACCTTCCTTAACATGCTTCCACCAGATCTCTGGATCTTGCTCAGCCCATCCGGACTGTGGGGAATGAATGGGCATTTCAACCTCAGGAAATGCTTTGGATGCCAAAGCTTTGCCCGTGGAAGCATCTAAAATACAAGATTTGACTGAGGAACTCCCCAAATCAATCCCTAAGAGTAGTTTACGCATATTACCAGAAGATCGTGTAAAGTGCTGCAATAATACCTACAATAAGGATCGCACCAATCTTGAATCCTGGACTAGTTTGGAACAAGTTTTTGGTAATATCGATACTCTTTGGATGATCTTTACCTTTACCTTCAAGAAGTGAGATTCCAATCATCAATACAGCCAAGACCACAAATACCCAGCCCATACGGTCTATAAATGGCAAAGCAGGGAACACTACCTTCAAGACCACAGAAAGCGGAATACTGAGGGAAGCGCCAACTAAAGCAGCATTGGAGGTGGTTTTTTTCCAAAATACACCAAAAAAGAAGATCGCAAATACCCCGGGGCTGATGAAGCCAGTGTATTCCTGGATAAATTGGAAAGCCTGATCCAATTGGCCAAGTGCTGGAGCTACGATGGCGGCAACAACAAAGGCAACTACAGCAGTGATGCGGCCTACACGTACTTTGCTTGCTTCCGAACTATCTTTTCCAAAATACTTGGAATAAATATCCATCGTAAAAATGGTGGAGGTGCTGTTGGCCATGGAAGCCAAGGAAGAAACAATTGCGGCGGTCAACGCTGCAAAGGCAAGTCCTTTCAAGCCAGTAGGCAAAATCTGAAGTAAGGAAGGATAGGCCCGATCGGATTTGATCAATCCCGTTACTGGATCCTTCATCGTTTCAATAAAACCTAGGTCCGTTCCATTATTTACAATGACTAGGGCTGCAATTCCCGGAATCACCACAATTAATGGCATCAAAAGTTTCAAGAATCCGGCAAAAATCATCCCCTTTTGAGCCTCATCCAAATTTTTAGCTGCAAGTGCACGCTGGGTGATGTACTGGTTGAATCCCCAGTAGCTGAGGTTGGTAATCCACATTCCCCCAATCAACACAGATAAGCCAGGTAAATCCAAATACGCATCTCGAGTACCTCCTTTTCCGTCAGAAATCATCATTTCACCTTTGGAGAGAATCATCGAAAAATGTCCTGGGACTTCATTTCTTAAGATGGATAACCCTTCCCAAGCATTTCCATTGCCGACCATTCCCAAAGCTATGTAGGTGGTGGCTAGACCACCCCCAATCAAAAACACCACTTGAATTACATCGGTCCAAGCCACAGCCTTTAAGCCGCCATAAATGGAATAAAGCATGGCAAAAAGCGCCAAACCAATGATGCTGTAGGTCATCGGGATACCGAGAATGGTATTCAAACTCAAGGCACCCAAATACAAAACAGAAGTCAGGTTGACAAAAACATACAAGAGGAGCCAGAACACCGCCATGGTCGTACGGACACGGGCATCGTAACGGTCAAAAAGAAAACCTGGCATGGTATAGATGCCTTTTTTCAGATAAACGGGCAAAAAGAAGATTGCAACCACCAAAAGCGTGGCTGCAGCCATCCATTCGTAGGTAGCAATCGCTAACCCGAGTGCAAATCCAGAACCAGACATCCCAATAAACTGCTCGGCAGAGATGTTGGAGGCAATCAGAGACGCTCCTACTGCCCACCAAGGAAGGGCCTTGCTGGCAAGGAAATAGTCATTCGAATCTTTTACATGGCCTTTCTTTTCACGGGACACAAAGAATCCCATTCCTATAATTAGAAATGCATAGCCAAGAAAAACGAGTAAATCAAGGGGTTGTAAGAGCATAGAAAAAGGGAGAATAGGTTGTTTTGGGTAAAATAGAGGACTTTTTAGTCCAAAAGAAATAATCTATGGGCTAAATATAAGCGATTGAATCAAAGGTGTACACACCGATCACCCCAATTCTAGGAAAATCTTTATCCGAATAAATCAAAGTCAAAAAAATCAGTTACTCAGAAATCTACACTCATGGAGTAAAAACTAAGATGCTACTTAATGCTGATGTTAACACGACTTAGTGTATCGCTTTCGTGCAGCGAACTGTTCAAATTCGTTCATATTTAGAATTTGAGACTAAAATCAAGTGAAATTAAGGGAGATCAACCCCCTTAATTGAGGGATAAATAGGGATTTATTAAAACAGAACCTTTAGATTTGGTTCTATTTTAGACTTAGCATCATTTTTGGAGCTTTTCGACCTATGGCAAACAAAAGCAGTGTTTTTGATATGATTGGTCCCATTATGATTGGGCCATCCTCTTCGCATACAGCTGGAGTTGTTCGAATTGCAAGAGCTGCAATTCGGGTTTTGGGAGGCATTCCTGAGGAAGCAAAGGTGACCTTCTACAATTCCTTTGCCAAAACGTACGAAGGACATGGAAGCGATCGAGCCCTAATTGGAGGGCTCATGGACTTCAAAACGGATGATATCCGAATTAAAGATGCCTTAGCGTTAGCCAAAGAAAAGGGGTTGATCTATAGCCTCAAATCTATTGGAAATTCTTCAGTCCATCATCCCAATACGATCAAACTCCAATTAAAAAAGGGAGAGCGTCAGGTGGAAATCGTAGGAGAAAGCCTAGGTGGAGGAGTAATCAATATTTCCGAGGTGGATGGATTTGTAGCCAACTTTTCGGCGCAGAACCATACCTTAATCATTAAAGCAGACGATGCTTCTGGCGCAATTGCCTTTATTTCGAGTGTCATCGCGCAAGAAAAAGTAAACATTGCGACGATGTCTGTGTCTAGAAAAGGAAAGCATGATCAGGCCTGCCATGTGATTGAAATGGATTCCGGAATTCAAGAAATTACGCGTAAATACCTTCTTTCCTTGCCCTGGATCAAGGAACTGATTTACATTCCAGATATTGATCTTTAATTACACAAAACCAACGACAACTACAGATGAAGAAACTTTTTGCCTTGTTTTTCCTTGGGCTAACCATTCTCCAACAGGTGAGTGCGCAAACGGAGGTTCCAAATGGACCTTTGGATTTGAACACCTGTGTGGCGATTGCCATAGAAAACAACCTCACGCTCAAGCGAACTGAACTCAACCAAATGATTACCGAAGCCAACCTCTTGGAAAGCCAAGGAAGAAGATTACCCAGCTTGACTGCCGGAGCAAGTTCAGGCTTCCGTTGGGGTCGATCCATCAACCCAGTAACCAACTTGTTTGAAACCAGAAGAATTGGGAACATCAACCTTTTTGGAAACACAGGGGCACCGATTTTCCAAGGCATGCGAATCAACAACAGCATTAACCAGGCAAGGTCTGACTTGAAATCGGGTCAATATACTTTGGAAGCTACGCGCAACGACATCACTTTAAATGTAATCAACCTATTTATTGATGTGGTATTTAATCGGGAGCAGGTAAAAATTTCGGAAAATCAGTTGAACACCACCTCGGAACAACTGGGCCGCACCCAGCAACTTGTAGATGCAGGTTCACTTCCCTATTCGGATTTATTGGATCTGCAATCCCAAAATGCTACCAACCAGTTGAATGTCATCAATGCAAAAAATGGCCTTCGATTATCCAAACTTGCTTTGGCGCAGGCGCTACAAATTCCATTTACCGAAAGTTTTGATGTAATTGAACCTGACTATGAAGTATCTAAGGAAGCCTTAACTTCTGGAAGTCCAGCTGAGATTTTTGAAATTTCGGTTTCTTTGATGCCACAAATAAAGGCAGCGGAAGCAGATGTGAAAAGTGCAGAGTATGGAGTAAAGATTGCAAAAGGAGGATTCTTACCTACCTTGGATGCTGGAGTTTCTGCTTTTTCCAACTACGTAGATCAGGCATTTCTTCCGGGATCGAAGGAAATCATCGCATTTAATACCCAAGTAGAGAATAACTTTTCCCAGTCAGGAACCCTGAATTTCAGCATCCCTTTATTTACCCGATTCAGTAACAAGTCCAATCTGCAGCGTGCTCGTGTACAACGACAGTTAGCGGAAGTATCGGTTGCAGAGGCTAAAAACAGATTGAGACAAGATATTGAGACGGCCTACAATTCTGCTTTTTCCTCTGAGCTTTCCTACCAAGCTTCTTTGGTGAGGGTGAAAAGTTTGGAAGAAACCTTCCGAATTGCACAGCAACGATTTAACTTAGGAGCCATCAATTCCGTTGATTTCCAAGTGGCACAAAACAATTTATTTAACGCACAGGCAGACCTCTTGAATGCGAAGTACACCTATATTTTCAGAATTAAAGTCCTTGATTTTTATCTTGGTAACCCCATTAATCTAAACTAAACCATGGCTACTAAAAAGTCTAACAAATTGCTTTACTACCTTCTCGGCGGAGTGGGTGTACTTATCATTATTGCCATCATCGGTAAACAAGCCGGATGGATTGGAGGTGCTCAAGAAACGGAAGTGGAATTTGCTACTGCTAAAAAAGTGGCAATTGTCGAAAAAGTAAGTAGCTCTGGAGAAATTCAACCTGAAGTGGAAGTAAAACTATCTCCCGATGTAGCTGGTGAAATCATTGAATTGAACGTTCAAGAAGGCGACTCAGTAGAAATGGGCAAGCTCTTGGTGAAAATTCGACCTGATAACTTCATCTCTGCTTTGGATCGTACCAAAGCCAACCTGAACCAGCAGATGGCAAACCTAGCTCAAGCACGTGCGAGTTTGCAACGGGCCGAAGCACAGTATACGCGTTCTGAGTTGGAATACAAACGTCAGCGTACACTACACCAGCAAAAAGCGATTTCTGATGCTGATTTTGAGCAAGCTCAAGCCAACTATGTATCTGCTCAGAAAGACCTTGAAGCGGCTAAGCAAAATGTAATTGCTTCTGAATTTATTGTAAAGAGCTCCCAAGCCTCTGTCAATGAAGCTTCAGAAAACCTTCGTTTGACCAATGTCAACTCCCCTGTATCTGGTATTGTATCCAGCTTAAAAGTAGAGCAAGGCGAGCGCGTGGTCGGCACGCAGCAGATGGCCGGTACCGAGATGATGACCATTGCAGATCTTTCCAAAATGGAAGTTCGTGTGGATGTCAACGAAAATGACATTGTACGCCTATCCTTGGGAGACACCACCCTTATCGATGTAGATGCTTATTCCGCTTCCGGGAAGAAGTTCAAAGGCATTGTAACCAGCATCGCGAATACTGCCAATACAAAAGCTTCACCAGATGCTGTGACTGAATTCAAAGTAAAAATCCGCATCCTCAACGAATCCTATCAGGATTTGGTAAAGGCAGGTAACAAGTATCCGTTCCGCCCCGGAATGACTGCTTCGGTAGAAATTTTGACCAACTCTAAAAACAATGCACTAGCTATTCCTCTATCTGCGGTAACTACCCGAGAAGAAAAGAAAGATAGCTTGGCTACCAGCACGGCTAAGCCTAAAGAAATTGTGTTTGTTAGCGAAAATGGCGTAGCCAAAATTCGAGAGGTAAAAACAGGGATCTCTGATTACGAAAACATCGAGATTTTGGAAGGATTGAAAGAGGGAGAGGAAGTAATCGCAGGACCTTATTTTGTGGTCAGCAAGGAACTAAAGGAAGGAGACCGAGTAAAAAAGATGGTTGCCGTAAAACCTGAAGACGCCAAAAAAGAAGAAGAGTAAGGTGTCAACTTGATACTGAGGAAACACCCCTAGATCATAATTTTAGGGGTGTTTTTTGTTAAAGCGTGAATCGTAGCCCCAAGAATCCTCTAATTCCTTGATTTGGAGCAAAGAGGTACGTAGGATCAAAAGAAAGTGCATTGGGATTAGTGCTTGTGGAAACCACGGTACCAGCATCATCAAACGTTACTCCCCGGTCAAAAGGATCAAATGCTCTGGCAATACTGTTGCTTGGAGGTCGATAATTCAACAGGTTTTTTATTCCACCGTACACCTCCCATTTATTCCCAAAACGCTTGGTGACTTGAATGTTTTGCAAACTCCACCAGGGTGAGTTTTCCTGTCGATCATCTAGCGGACCCAATAAGGGCAATCGCATAGGGCCATACACATTTCCTGTATAATCCAAGGTCAACTCTAAAGAATGAATGTGGTAACCAATCGTCCACACCCCAGAAAAGCGTTCGGCAAACAATTGCTGAACCCGCCGAACACCTTCCTTCATCGATACATCCATCCAGGTCACCCCGGTCAAGAGTTTGAATCCATTGGCCCAAAGTCCATCCAAATTAAGGCTCAATCCCCTATTTCGAGAAGTTCCATCCAAGTTTGCATAGCGGATCTCGTTGGGGTTGGATTCGTAGTCTGGAATAATTTGATTTGAAAAATGGGTATAAAATAGGGAGGCATCCACTCCAAAGTAGTTTCCTGAAGAGGAGTAAATTTTCTTCAACAGGTTAGTTGTTAAGTTCCAACTTGCTTCGGGGCGTAATTTTTCGGTAAAGATCACAGTCCTAGCTCCGGTAAGAGCGGCATGATCCTCGGTAAAAACATTTGCCACCCGGAAACCATTTCCTAGGGATGTTCTCCAAATTAGGGACTTATCCTCTGAGTTAAACTTGAAATTGATCCTTGGGGACCAAATTGAACCATGTACCCTACTAAAATCATGTCTCAAACCGAGTAAAAGTTGAGCCTTGGAACTGATCTTTAGTTCGTCTTGAAGAAAAATTCCAGGCAAATGGGTGATAGAAGGCGCATTGTTTTGGTTAATTGGATCTGCGGTAGCCGGTGTACTGTCATCGTAACTTGTGAGCCTGTAAGCTGCACCAAGCAAAAGTTGGTGAATACCAGTACGCTTATTCCAAGTCAGTTGTCCAAAGCCTATTTTTTGATGAGCTCCATAAAATGTAGTTCCGTAATAAGAATCTTGTTGGTGGCCATTGGCAGAAACTTGCAATTTCAAATCTTGGATCAAGGGTAAATCATAAGTTCCAAATAGTTCCCAGCGCCAAGTTTGGATACTTTCTCCATAAATTTGATCACCTCCACGTTCACGGGGAGTCCAGTTCATTTCTCCCCCCCAGCGATCTTCCAGCACCAAACGACCCGCTAACGAAAGAAGTTTGCCCTTATTACGCTGCATAGCTATCTTTTGAAAAATAGAAACCCGATCCTGCAAGGCCAAATCCGTCAAACCATCTTTATTTTTGTCTAAGGGTTGCTTGTACTGAAAGATATTTACCCCAGTCAAGGATTGGACGTACTTTCCAAACGAAGTTTTTACCGATGCATCCATCGATAATTCTTGCCAGGAGGTTCCCATGAAATCGATAGAAAAAAGAGGAGCTTTTTCAGGTTTTTTGGTAAGGATATGGATCAGGCCTCCTACTGCCTCCGAACCATACAGCGTGGAGGCTGGACCCTTGACTATTTCGATCCGATCGATCAAAGATTGAGGGATTCCCGAAAGGCCATAGACAGTGGCTAGACCACTGATAATGGGCATCCCATCAATCAAAATCATGGTGTAGGGACCAGGAAGACCATTGATTTGAATGTCTCCGGTATTGCATATCGCACAATTTACTTGGGCACGTACGCCATTGACCTGTTGAAAAGATTCAAACAAGGAAGGGGCCGGATTGGACCGGAAAAAGGAGCTAGTCAATACCTCTACGGGTACAGGGCTAGCTGATCGGGACAATTCTTGCAAGGTTCCAGATACAACCACTTCTTCTAAGCCTGTTGTACGCGTTTCAAGTTGGAAATGGATGTACTCAAACGGATCCGTCACCCAGCGCTCCACCGAATTGAATCCCAGCAATGACACGGTGATTTGAATCCGATCACCTTTTGAAAGAAGTAAAGTAAAATTCCCTAGACTATCCGTGACAGTACCCTTTTCCAAGTCTTTTACAAAAACGGAGGCATTCTTTAGAACAATTCCATCTGAGGTGGTGACCTTTCCTTGCAAGAGAATTTCCTGAGCAAAAACCCTTGCTTCAGAAAAAATCAAGAGCCCAAAAATTAGGTATACTCGCATCGTTTTCAACCCAAACAAAACCAGAGTGTACCCAATCGAGAGTTTTTGGGATCGCGAAAAATCGCTTCTTCTTGCCAACCAACTTTTCATGATTACTATATTAATTAGAATTACTAAATTACAAAGTTAGAGTATTCTAACAAATTTGTTTTTTAAATAATAGAATCTAATTTTGAGAAAATGACCATCCATGGCCTCTCTCACTGAAGAAAATTATTTAAAAGCCTTATTTAACTTGGAAATCGAGAAGGGAAAAATCACGCTTTCAGATTTAGCAAACCAATTGCAAGTGAGTTTACCCACTGCCAATAGCATGGTAAAGTCTTTAAAAAAACAAGATTGGGTCCATCAGGAGAAATACAAACCGCTTGCCCTCACCCTTAGTGGAAGGGATTTAGCTGCATCTATTATCCGGAAGCATCGATTGACTGAGATGTTTTTAGTAAAAATGATGAACTTTGGTTGGGAAGAGGTTCATGAGGTAGCGGAGCAAATTGAACACGTTCATTCTCCCAAATTTTTTCAGCGCATGGATGAACTTTTAGGCCATCCAACTGTCGATCCACACGGGTCTCCTATCCCAGATCAAAATGGAAAATTAGAAGTTGCGCAGTACAGCCCGCTTACACAGACTACGCCTGGACAGCGTGTAAAACTCCAAGGCCTTGCTAACTCCTCTTCCGAATTTTTAGCCTATTTGAATTCCAAAGAATTATTCCTCGGGATTACGGTAGAAGTGCTATCCAAGGAGTTATTTGACCAAAGTATGGTAGTCTGCTATCCCAATCATCCGAAAGAGGTTTTAAGTGAAAAAGTAGCTGAGCGGCTACTTGTCCAATCGGCACCAGAAGTGTCTTGATGCGTTAAATTTGAATACTTTTGTTCAACCAGTGAGGCTTTGCTGCCAGCGCCAGCTATCCTGTAGGCAGTCTTCTAAGCTGTACCTAGGATACCAGCCCAATACTGTATTGATTTTTTGAGTATCCGCCCAGGTTTTGACTACATCCCCTGCTCTTCTTGGACCAATTTCATACGCTAACTTAAGGCCATTGACTTGTTCAAAAGCATGAATCACTTCCAGTACAGTATTGCCCTTTCCTGTCCCTACATTAAATACATCGTAAAAATCAAGGGATTTTTCAAAGAGAAACCTGAGCGCTTTGACGTGCGCATCCGCCAAATCCACCACGTGGATGTAATCTCGGACGCAACTGCCATCCAAGGTATCGTAATCGTTGCCAAAAACAGTGAGTTTTTGGCGAATTCCCGCAGCAGTCTGTGTAATGAAGGGAACCAAGTTCTGTGGGGTACCCATCGGCAATTCTCCGATTTTACCACTGGGATGCGCCCCGACTGGGTTAAAGTAACGGAGTGCCACAACGCGAATTCCGGGTTTACTAGTCACGTAGTCCAAGAGGATATCCTCTCCTATTTTCTTGGTGTTTCCGTAGGGACTTTCCGCATCTTTTCGAGGAGTTTCCTCGGTGACAGGCAAGACATCAGGCTGCCCATAAACCGTACAGGAAGAAGAAAAAACGAGGTTGGTTATTTTTTCAGCCCCCATAAACTCGAGTAAGGTGAGTAGTGAACCTAGGTTATTTTTGTAATAGGCCAAGGGCAACCGGGTACTCTCTCCTACGGCTTTGAACGCTGCAAAATGGATGACACCTTCAAGAACATGCTCCTCAGCGATCTGATCCAAGACTGCTCGTTGATTGCAATCCCCCCGGTAGCAAGCAAAGCGGGTGCCGGTAATCTCTTCCAAACGGTCGATTACCTCCTCCTGAGAATTAGAAAAATCATCCAAAATAATCGGTTCCAATCCTGCATTCCAAAGTTCAACTGCAGTATGCGAACCGATGTAACCCGCACCCCCGGTGATCAAAATTTTTTTCATATCCATTAAAAAGAAAAGGCCAACAAAACTAGAGAATTTATCCCAAAAGAGACCAAAAGAGCAGTAGATCGTCGAGTAAGTGGCGCTACCGAACCAACAGCACAGAACCCTTGAAAGTCACCTGAACGGTATTGCCTTCCATCAAGTAGCTGTAGGTAGTAGCATAGGCATAGGTATCAATTGGGGCATTTTCCCCAGCAAACGTTCCATCCCAACCCTCATTTCCCGAATAGACGAGCTGGCCCCAGCGATTGTAAACCACCATTGAAAAATTTATCACACAATTGGAGACTCCGGAAAATTTACCCGGCGCATCTGCAGGGTTAAAAGCATTCGGCATCCGAATTTTGGGAGCTTCCTCAATCACTGTACCCGAACCAAAGGAAACACATCCCGCAGCGTCGGTTACCTGTACTTGATAGGTACCCTTCGCCAAACCGGTAGCAAGGTCCGTTAGTTGGCTCGAAGGAGTCCACAAGTATTGGAACGGTCCTGCTGGACCGGAAGGCACTACGAGTAATTCTCCATTGGCTTCCCCCGGACATGCCGTCTTCGCTAAGGTGACATCCACGACCAAAGGCGGAGGGGAGGTGATTTCAAAGGAAACGGGGATTTTACAGCCATTAGCGTCTGTCACTTCCCAAACGTATTTTTCTTTTTTGAGCGTATCGAGTTCAAAAAGTCCATTAAAAACCTGTTTGCCTCCAAACTCCAAACTGTAAGGAGCTACTCCCCCCTTCACTTCCAATCTCACCTGTCCATCCTTCTTTCCAAAACAAGTAGTGGCTGTGGTGGTAAGTCCAGAAAGTTCCAATAGAGGCGGCTCTTTTACCGCTATCTCTGTAATGATTTTTTCGCAGCCGAGACCATCGGTAACTTTCACCGAATACAATCCCACTTTCAAATTAGAGGCTATTGCGGTCTTTAAGGTAGGATTATGGCTCCAAGTATAGGTGTAGGGCGGGGTGCCACCAGTGGCAATCACTTCAATTTTTCCTGTACCTTGACCAAAACACGCGACATCTACGATGGATTGTGTGCTTAAGATAAGTTCTTTGGCAACTTTAACCTGAATATCAGGAGCTGTTCCAGCACAAGAATCATCAACCAAGCTGTAAGCGGTATATCCTATCGTCCCTGTCACATCTGCTTGATCCCAAACAACAACTATTTTAGCCGAATCTTGACCGCTTACAAGGGTTCCACCCTTCACTATCCATTCGTATCTCCTACCTGGTAAAGGATCCGGTGCAGAGTAGGTAAATTGAATTGATGGATCATAGCACACCTCTTTTTCCCCTACTGCTTCAGTGACCACGATCCGAAGGTTGACCACTACAGGAAGTTCAACCGCAGCACCAGGACAGCCATTGCCAGAGAAGGGCAGTACTCGCACCTTGGCATTGGTATTGGAAGGCCCCCAACGAATTAAAACCGAATCGGAGTAGGATTGTAGAATGGTTCCCCCTTCTACCTCAAAGGTCATTCGGGAGATGTTTTCCTTGTTTTTCACCCGATACATTACCTCTTCTACTAGCGGACAGACGGATTGGGAACCAATCAATTCCACTTTTGTCTCCAATACCTCCACCTCAAAAGTAGTTTCTTCCTGTTCATCACAGGAATTGGGACTCAAAGAAGCAACGATACTGACTTCGTATTTGCCAGGTGTCTTGTACGTGTGGGTGACAATTTTACCTATTTTTGGAGCTGACCCATCCCCAAAATTCCACACAAAATAGGTGAAGTCTGGATTTTCAGGATTCACCGTCCAGGAACCCTCCTGATTGAGGCAGGCTACATTATCTCCTACTACATCAAAGGCATAGTCCGGTTCGGTTTCAAAATTTAAATTAGTCAAAGATGCCCCTGCAGCATAGCCATAGGATTCAATGTTTCCAAATCCATAGACATAGGCTGCAAAGCCCGAAGGATTGGAAAGCGTATGAACTCCCTGAGTAATTTCGATTCGCGCAACTTTGTAGGTTGGATCTCCAGGAAGCATTTGAAAACTTGCACCCACAACTACCCCATCCAAGCGGGTTTTATTCTCTTCGCCTGTCTTTACTACGATGTTCACGTAATGGTTGACTATAGAGGGTAAGGCGTAGGCATTGAATGTCAAATCTGTGAGTAATTGCTCCGTAGGGCTGTAGGAGATCATAAAGGGGTCTCCATTACTGGCAAATGGATCTGTCGGATTGTTGCAGGCCTGGCTTTTTGAAAAGACCGTCACAGAGGAAGGTTTAGAAGTGTCTATTTTTGCGGATGCATTGGCTCCAAACTCCAAGGGCATCCATTCCCCTCTGTTGAGTACCTTGGTCTGAAGGAGCCCATTCACCCGAACTTCCGTATTGTCTTCGGCTGCTAATACCTTCACCAATTCACCTGAAGATCGGCCCAAAAGCGCTGTATGCACAAAGGAACTCCCCCAAGTATTCACAGGATAAGCTTGCTGGTACAAGTGGTCATTGGCTTGTCCACAAGCCCCTACTGAGGTCCATTTATTTCCTCCGTATACCGCAATTTTTTTACAGTCGTCCGCTCTAGCTCCCACCACCCGTACTCGGGAACCAGTAAGGTCTCCACGTGCCTTAATTTGATAACTTTGCCCTCTATTTAGGGTGATTTCAGCGGGAATTCCTAAGAAAAATTGTTGCCCTCCTGCGATTGAATTCTGCGTTGTGGTGATCTCCACTTGTGTATTGTCTTCCGTAGCAACTACCAATAAGGTACTTTCATTATTGGAATTAAGGTTATTGGAAGGATTCACTTCAAAATGAGAAGTGATGTAATGGTCCTTTCCTAAGGCCGTGATGGGTAGCACTACCGTACCGTCCGCACTTCGGTACCGTTCATTGATTGCATGAACGGCAATTTTACCTGAAGCCGTGATGTGGATCCCTAGGTTTTCAATCACCCCTGAACTCCGATGCAACAAATCTAAAGTAGCTGAAGACAAGCGAAAAGTAAACTGTTGCCCTGTCGTCAGAGCAAAAGGAGTCGTCTGCCCAAGGTACTCGATCACCCCAGTCGTATTTTCTGTGGCTGTGATCAATAATACAGCATAATCAGGTGTAGCGGGAAGAGATCGGTTGTTCTCCATAAAGCCTACCCAAAATTCCGTCCCCGTGGTGGAAAGCTGCGCATAGCTTGAAAAAGTGGCCGCCAAGCTAAAGAGTAAAGCACATACAAGGCAGTAAATGAAACGCATGCTGAAGGACTGGATATTTTTAGATAGCGCAGTGAATATACTAGACTATTTTTAGAAGTTGATGCATCTACTCCTAGGAATCGCACAAAGATTAGAAAGAACAAGCTTCCTGCCAAAAGGGATATTTTTCTATCTTTGCTCGCTCTTATTCAGCGATACACATGATTTCAGTAGATAATCTTTCCCTCAAATTTGGAAAAAGAACCCTTTTCGAGGAAGTAAACCTAAAATTCACTCCAGGCAACTGCTATGGAGTGATAGGTGCCAATGGTGCAGGTAAGTCCACTTTTTTGAAAATCCTCTCTGGCGAAATGGATTCGACCTCAGGGGCAATCAACATTACCCCAGGTCAACGGATGGCGGTATTGAAGCAAAATCACTTTGAATTTGACGAAGTAGAGGTTTTGAAAGCCGTTTTGATGGGACATAAAAAATTATTCGCCATCATGAAGGAAAAGGACGACATCTACTTGAAGGAAGATTTTACAGAAGCTGATGGCATCCGTGCCTCTGAACTGGAATCTGAATTTGCTGAAATGGACGGCTGGAACGCCGAATCCGACGCAGCTTCTCTACTTTCTGGGCTAGGCATTTCTGAAGACCTGCATTACCAGCAAATGAAAAACCTAGCAGGTAATCAAAAAGTACGTGTGCTTTTGGCTCAAGCACTTTTTGGAAATCCAGACATCCTAATTCTTGATGAACCGACCAACGACTTGGATGCAGAGACTATTGTGTGGTTGGAAGATTTCTTAATTGATTTTAAAAACTTGGTGATTGTCGTTTCCCACGACCGTCACTTCTTGGATACCGTATCTACCCACGTGGTCGACATTGATTTTGGGAAAATCAAAATCTATTCCGGTAACTACACCTTCTGGTACGAATCTTCCCAGCTCGCTTTAAAGCAGCGAGGAGATCAAAACAAAAAGGCAGATGAAAAGCGAAAAGAATTGCAAGATTTCATCGCCCGCTTCTCTGCCAACGTGGCCAAGTCCCGACAGGCTACTGCCCGTAAGAAAATGCTTGAGAAATTGAATGTAGATGAAATTGAGCCCTCCAGTAGAAAATATCCAGGCATCTTGTTTAAACCTGAGCGCGAAGCTGGAGACCAGATCTTCATGACTGAAAACTTGGAGCTGAAGGCCGATGGAGTCACTTATTTTACCGATGTCAACCTGATGGTGGACAAGGGAGATAAGATTGCCTTTATTTCCAAAACCAAGCAGGCCGTTAATAAATTTTTTCAAACCATTGTGGAAGAAATTAAGCCTAGCCGGGGTGAATTGAAATGGGGTGTCACCATCAACAAGGCCTACTTACCCAATGACAATTCTGGCTATTTCAAGACGGATCTTAATTTGATCGATTGGTTGCGTCAGTACTCTAGCAACCAAGAAGAAGCCTATGTGCGCACCTTCCTAGGCCGAATGTTATTTACAGGGGAAGAGACCCTGAAAAAATGTAGTGTCTTGTCTGGTGGGGAAAAGGTCCGTTGCATGGTATCCAAAATGATGCTCCAAAACCCAAATTTGTTGCTGATGGATGAGCCTACCAACCACTTGGATCTGGAATCCATTACCGCTTTCAACAACGCCATCATTGAGTTTAACGGTACTGTATTGATGTCCTCTTATGACCACACCTTTGTGCAATCTTCCTGTAACCGGGTAATTGAGTTTACGCCCAAGGGCACTATCGACAGACGTATGTCTTATGATGATTACCTTATAAATCCAGAGATTAAGGCCTTGCGTGAAAAAATGTACGGGGGTACCGTCTAAATCGTAAGCGTACCAGTCGTGCTGCTCATTGCAATTCTTAGTTATTTAGCCATTACCCTTGCTATCGGAGCTTGGTCTGCGAGGTTAGTCAAAAATTCGAATGACTTCGTCCTAGCAGGGCGTTCACTTCCATTATTTCTTTCTGCATCAGCGCTCTTTGCCACTTGGTTTGGCTCAGAGACCATTTTCGGTGCTTCCTCGGTTTACCTGGAAGAAGGACTTCTGGGTGTAATAGAGGACCCTTTTGGAGGAGCACTCTGCCTGATTTTGTTTGGACTTTTCTATCTCCGTCCCATGTATCGCATGAATGTGTTGACCATTGGGGACGTGTTTAAGAAACTCTTTGGCGAACGCTTAGCTTTCTTTGCCTCGATTTTTATGATTCCCGCCTATTTTGGCTATGTTGCCGCGCAACTCATTGCCTTAAGCCTGGTATTGGGAGCAGTCACAGATCTCAGCCTTATGGAAGGTGTTGTCATTTCTGCAATTATTGTCGTTTTTTACACCTTTTTAGGCGGAATGTGGGCCATTTCCATTACCGACTTTATGCAGACCACCCTAATCATCATTGGGATGTTGGCAGTGGCCTATCTCGTCGCGGACGAAGCAGGTGGCGTGCGCGTGATTTTGGAAAAAGCTCCCCCTGAAAGTTTCCAGTTTTTTCCTCAGGCCAACTTTTCAGCCTGGACCACTTACTTTGGGGCCTGGATGATCCTTGGGTTGGGAAGCATTCCCTCACAGGATATTTTCCAACGGGTGATGTCCTCAAAATCTGAAAAAGTAGCTGTTCAATCCACTTATTTGGCAGGAATATTTTACCTCACCTTTGGTTTGCTTCCGCTGTTTATTGCCTTAGGCGCAAAAATCCTATATCCAGAGTTGTACTTGGCAGATAAACAAATGCTCCTGCCTTCCATGGTTTTGCAGCACAGCAACCTCCCCATTCAAGTACTCTTTTTTGGCGCCTTGATCTCCGCAATTATGAGCACGACTAGCTCTGGGCTTTTGGCCCCAGCGGCCATCATCTCCGAAAATTTGATCCGACCCTATTTTGGAAAGAAGTTTTCAGATCAGCAGTTTTTGTGGGTCCTACGGTCAAATGTGATCCTGGTGGCAGCCATTGCTTTAATCATGGCCTATTGGAAATCAGACATCTACGAGTTGGTAGCTGGAGCATCTATTTTAATGCTGGTTTCCTTGTTTGTCCCCTTGACGGCAGGACTTTACTGGAAAAAATCCTCCTCGGTTGGAGCCTTTCTTGCCCTATTTGTAGGGATGGCCACCTATCTTGCAGCAGAAACCTACATTCCCGATCAAGAAACCCATATCCTAGGACTATTTGCTAGTGGCTTAGGGATGGGAATTGGAAGTTTGATTTTCCCCAACAAATTGTCAACGACTCATGACCTATCCTAGGCTTATTCTTCAAAAAGGAAAGGAAGTTTCCTTATTCCGAAAGCACCATTGGGTATTTTCTGGCGCACTCGCCAAAAAAGAAGACGGCATCAAGAATGGAGACTTGGTCGCCGTGTATTCTTCCAAAAATGACTTTTTGGGGATTGGACATTATGCCTTGGGATCCATCATGGTTCGGATTATCTCCTTCGAAGAACGTGCCATTGATGCTGCATTTTGGACAGAAAAGATTCGTGCTGCCCATGCCGTACGGGAAGCCTTGCATCTCACCCAACAGAAAGAAACGACTGTTTACCGGCTAGTTCATGGAGAAGGCGATGAGCTGCCTGGCTTAATCATTGATTATTACAACGGTACCGCAGTGATTCAGGCACATCACATCGGAATGCACCAGCAGCTACAAGGCATCACAGAAGCCTTACGCGCAGTCTATGGAAAGCAGCTCAAAGGGGTGTACGACAAAAGTTCCGAAACCCTTCCCAAAGCAGAAGCTGTCCCCTCCAACGAATGGCTTTGGGGCAAAGCTGAAACCGACTTGGTGAAGGAATATGGAGCTTCTTATAAAATTGATTGGGAAAAAGGCCAGAAAACGGGTTTCTTCATCGATCAACGTGAAAACAGAAAATTAGTCGCCAGCTACTCCAAGGGTAAAAAAGTACTGAATACCTTTTGCTATTCAGGAGGATTTTCAGTTCTGGCACTGCAAGAGGGTGCTACCGAAGTGCATTCTGTAGATATTTCTCAAAAAGCAATTGACCTGACGGAAGAAAACGTCGCGATAAATACAGGATTTAAAGGCAAGCACCAATCCATTGTGGCGGATGTGGTGAAATACATTCGCGAGATTGGGGATGATTTTGACCTCATCATTTTGGACCCCCCTGCCTTTGCCAAAAGCCTCAAGGCAAGACACAATGCCGTGCAGGCCTACAAACGCCTGAATGCGGAAGCACTTCGAAAAATCAAACCAGGAGGAATCCTGTTTACCTTTTCCTGCAGCCAGGTGGTAGACAAACGGCTTTTTGCCCATACGATCACCGCCGCAGCTTTAGAAAGCAAGCGAAAGGTGCGGATCCTGCACCAGCTCTCCCAGCCTGCCGATCACCCGATCAATTGCTTTCACCCGGAAACAGAATATTTGAAGGGCCTAGTCTTGTATGTAGATTAGATTTCAAACATATTGCCATCGTATTTTATTTCACTAGCAAACCCATTACAAAAACACCTACCCCATGTACACTGGACTTCAACACACACACTCAGGCCTAGCCTATCTTGCATTAGCGGCACTCATCCTTGTTATTGTTTGGTCTCTAGTAGGAGCACTTTCAGGTCGCGAGTTTCAAGAGAAAGACCGCAAAATTGCATTGATTGCATTTATCCTTTGCCACATCCAACTTTTGGTCGGTTTGATTCTTTACTTTGTCAGCCCTGTAGGCTATGAATTGCTTTCAGGTGGAGGAGCCATGTCTGATGCAGCTGCGCGTTTAACTGCCTTGGAGCACCCACTTATCAATATCGTGGCCATTGTGTTGATTACCATTGGATACAGCCGAGCCAAGAAGTTGGAAAGTTCTACAGCCAAATTCCGAAGCATTTACATGCTTTATGCAGTCGGATTAGTCTTGATCTTGAGCCGAATCCCTTGGGGAAATTGGATAGGAAGTTAATTGAACTTATTCTTCCGATCTCTTTGAAATCCAGCCAAGTGCTGGATTTTTTTTTACAAATCACTTCCAATCCATCCCTAGTCACTGCACATGTATAAATTTTACCTTTAGTCATCATTTGCAACTTTGTTACAAAAATCCTAGGTATTTTTAAGTTATACTTTATTTTTGCAACTATGATTCAAAAAGCAATTTTGCTTTGTATAGCTATGGCAGTTTCTCTAGGCACCCTTTTCGCACAAAAATGCGCCCTCGTCCTACGAGGTAAGGTCTTGCATTTGGAAAATAACCAGCCCATAGAAGCCGCTTACGTGTGGCTTTCCGAATCAGCTACTGGAGTAGCCACTGATGCCAATGGCAATTTTATGCTTACCAATCTTTGCCCGGGTCAGCAAACCATTCAAATCACCTTTCTTGGGCACAAGGAAATCAAGCAATCCCTTGTTTTAAATACAGCAACTAGCAAGTTGACCTTCAAAATGGAGGAAGAGGCGGTAGCCCTCACTGGTGTTGAGGTGCATGGACATCGAGAAGCAGTACAAACGACCACAGCCGTATCCACTCTTTACGGAGAAGCCCTCCTTCAATCGCGAGGCGAGAGTTTGGGCGAAAGTTTGAAGCGGGTCGCTGGAGTGACCACCTTTTCTACTGGAAACACGATTTCCAAGCCGGTAATTCACGGGTTACACAGCAACAGAATTCTAATCCTAAACAATGGAATTCGTCTGGAAGGACAGCAATGGGGAGCAGAACATGCTCCAGAAATTGATCCATTTCTGGCGGATGAATTGACAGTGATCAAAGGTGCGGAGACGGTTCGCTATGGACCTGAAGCCATGGGTGGGGTGATTTTGGTCAACCCTCCTGCACTGCCAACTTCTAAAAAATCCATTACAGAACTCAATTTGGTCGGCAACAGCAATGGACGAGCAGGCAATGTGGCGGTTTCCCATGCCGGCGGTTCTGGAAAATATTCAGGACTAGGCTATCGAATCCAAGGAGCCAGCAGACGCGCAGGAACTATCCAAACGCCCAATTATTTCCAAGGAAATACAGGCATGTCTGAATCCAGCCTCTCCGGGGCCTTGGGCTACAGTTCATCCAAAATCGGCACCGAAGCCTACTACAGCTTCTTTACCACTGAATTGGGCATTCTTCGTGATGCGCATACAGGAAACCTTTCCGACTTGCTTGCCATCATCGGAAACGGTGCGCCATTTACCCAGGCAGCGTTTACCTATACCATCAACAATCCCAAACAAGTGGTCACCCACCACTTGGCCAAACTGAAGGCGCATTACCACTTGAATCCCTCCTGGAAACTCAATTTTCAGTATGGATTTCAAAAAAATAGTCGCCAGGAATTTGACCGACGGAGAGGAGATTTGAACGCACGTCCAAGCCTGGATTTGGAATTATTTACCAATACGGCCGAGGTAGTTCTAGAGCACAATTTGAAATCTCAGTGGACGGGTTCCATGGGGATTCACTTAATTCAACAAGCCAACAGCAATGTGCCGGGTACTGGAGTGACTCCATTGATACCAAACTATGATCTCCTGAATGGTGGGGTCTTTTTGATGGAAAAATACCTCAAAGGCCCACTTGAACTCGAAGGCGGTCTGCGCTACGATTACCGCACCGTTTCCGCCGCACGGTATGTGGGTAATGACTTGCAAGAAGCCAATTTGACTTACCAAAACGGGTCCATCTTTCTGGGAGGCAGGTACCAGATTAATACAAACTTGGCATTTACCTCGAATCTTGGGACTGCCTGGAGACCCCCCAATGTGAATGAACTATTTAGCCAAGGCCTACACCATGGCGCCGCAGCAGTCGAATTGGGAGATGTCAATTTGGAATCCGAAAAGTCCCTCAAATGGGTAAATGGACTCGAATACGAAGGAAAGCGAGGGACCATGGAACTTACTGCTTATGTCAATCAAATTCGCGACTACATCTACCTCAACCCGACTGGGGAGACCTTTGTGAGTTTACGCGGTACTTTCAATGTCTACGAGTACTTGCAAGCAGATGCTTTATTTTATGGATTAGATCTTTCTGGAACTTACAGTTTTACGGAGAGTCTAAATGGCTATGCCAAAGGGTCGATCATTCGGGCTAAGAATACCGCATCCGTTACCTATTTCCCATTTATCCCATCAGATCGAATGGACTGGGGACTCTCCTATTCCTTGGGTAAAAATCCCAAACAAGGAAAAAATCGAATCACCCTCAGCAATGTACTGGTAGCCAAACAGCATCGAGAACCAGTATTCGACCTGGCTCCTGCTCCTCCTGCTTATGCCTTGCTCAACTTGGGCTATTCCAAAAAACTAGAACTCTTCAAAAACACCTTGAACCTAAGTCTTCAAGTCAACAACCTAGTGAATACCGAATTCAAGGAATACATGAATCGCTTTCGGTATTTCACGGCCGATATGGGAAGAAATTTTCAACTCAAATTCAATTACCAATTCTAAATTAATTACCATGAAAAACCTAAAAAAAGTATCCCTGTACCTCCTAGCCTTGTTGGCTTTTGGTTTCGCCTCTTGCGAAAGTGAAGATCCTGAAAAAGAAAATGAAGGCGAAGTAATCACAGACGTGACTCTGAAGTTTCAAGAATTGAATTCCTCGAATGCGCTAGTTGGATCGGTTTTAAGTTTCAAAGCCAGCGACCCACAAGGGATTGAAGTAGGAAAGACTCCTACCATCCAATCCATCAATTTGACCAAAGGCAAAAAGTATCAAATGACGATTGAAGTTACAAATGCGATTAAAGGCGAAGACATCACTCAAGAAATTTTGTCGGAAGCTGGAGCACACCAGTTTTTCTTCTTGGGCCAAGTATTCGATAGCGGCTTCTTTAGTATTCAATATGCGGATGCTGGAGGTGTAGCATTAGGTCTTAAAACTACTGTTACCGTATCTAGTTCTACAGGAACAAACAACAGCAGCATGCGAGTGGTACTGCGACACGACCTGAATAAAAGTTTTGCCGGAGCAAGCAACCCAAATTTTTCCAATTTTGCACAAGCAGGTGGAGAAACCGACTTGGACATCACCTTCCCAGTGATTTTAAACTAAGAACTGGAATCGCCTAAAAAAAAGGGGGTAATTCAATAAATTAGCCCCTTTTCTAGTAAATCATTTTTCCGCAAACGGCTACTTGATGCAGAATAAATCTTCCTCTGAATTCCGGACCTCAATTTTCAGCCACCCACAGGCACCACTAGTCGGGTTCCTCCTTGGCTAAGTGAATTTTAAGTTACCTACCGAAGAAATTTTATTCGATAAATTTTATAGTCCTCCCATCTGAAAATATGCCCAACTGGGTGATGGATTCCAAACCGAAAGATAAAGTGAGCAGTGGGAGGAACCTTTTCCCAAGAAGTAAGTTTTCTTGTTGACCCCAATTCCAAAAAAGTGGTTTAATTCAATTTCCTATTTAGGCATTCCTTTTGGCTAGCATTCTTTCTTTTTGAATTAAACACAAGACCAGATCCTTGAATCGATGCAAATTTTTGCAGAACTAATTCGTAGACTCGACCAATCCACCAAAACGGGGGACAAACTCGAGGCATTGGCTTGGTTTTTTAAGCATGCCTCGGCTACGGATTCGGTCTGGGTGATTGCTATTTTTTCCAATAGGCGTCCCAAGCGTCAGGTGAGTACGAAACAATTACGAACCTGGTGCCAAGAAAAAGCAGGGATTCCAGATTGGCTTTTTGAAGAATCTTACCAAGCGGTTGGCGACTTAGCAGAAACGATCGCCTTGCTTCTTCCTTCGTCCACTGGAAATCATAACCTTATGCTAACGGAATGGATCAATTGGCTTCAGAATTTGGCCCAGGACGATGAAGACGAAAAGAAAACAAAGATTTTAACTGCCTGGGATCAATTCACAAGCCTGGAGCGATTCGTTTTCAACAAATTAATCACGGGAGGCTTTCGAATCGGCGTTAGTCAAAACCTGCTGATTCAAGCCCTTGCAAGCCATTCTGGACTGTCCCAAGCACAAGTAGCACACCGATTGATGGGCAATTGGAACCCCGAAAAAGTAAGTCTAGAAGAACTCCTACATTCGGATGATCTTGGCGAAGACCAGTCCAAACCATACCCTTTTTTCTTGGCACATTCCATTGAAGCCAGTTTTCAAGAAAGCTTTTCCAGCTCGGATTGGATAGCCGAATGGAAATGGGACGGTATCCGTGGGCAACTGATCCGAAGAGGGCAGCAATCCTTTATCTGGAGTCGAGGCGAAGAATTAGTCAATGAAAAATTTCCAGAGATTTTGGAGTTCCTTGAGTCCATCCCAGACGGTACAGTTCTCGATGGGGAAATCCTAGCTTTCAAAGAGGATGTTCCGCTTCCATTTTCTGCATTACAAACCCGTATCACCCGAAAAACCCTATCCAAGAAAGTCCTACTTGAGGCTCCAGTAAGTTTCATTGGTTTTGACCTTTTGGAATGGGAGGGAAAAGACCTCCGGAATGAACCCTTATCCCAACGAAAAGCACTGCTTGAGGAGCTCGTACATTCAGTAAACCAGCCTAGGTTTAACCTTTCAGAAACGCTGTCCTTTAATTCCTGGGAGGAACTCACTCAGATCAGGGAAAATGCCAGAGAACTTCAAACAGAAGGAATCATGCTCAAAAAGAAGGATTCTTTGTACGAAACCGGGAGAAAGCGAGGGGCTTGGTGGAAGTGGAAAATGGATCCCATGCACATCGACGGGGTCCTCATTTATGCGCAAAAAGGTCATGGGCGACGAGCAGATCTGTTTACCGACTATACCTTTGGCCTTTGGGATGGAGAGGTTTTGGTGTCCTTTGCCAAAGCCTACTCTGGACTTACGGATGCAGAGATTCGAGAGGTAGATGCCTACGTCAAGAAAAATACCAAGGAAAAATTTGGTCCAGTGCGCACGGTCACCCCAGGGCTAGTATTTGAAATCGCCTTTGAAGGCATCCAAGCAAGTCCAAGACACAAAAGTGGAGTGGCTTTACGATTCCCAAGAATTGCGCGCTGGCGCAAAGATAAAACCATCGAGCAGGCCAACAACCTGGCTGATTTAAAGGCGCTGCTATCCTGATATGAAAGATGCTCGCCTAAAACCAGGATTGGATTACTTCCACCAAAAAGGATGGACCCCCTTTCCTTTTCAGATCCAAGCTTGGAACGATTATTTAGACGAAAAATCAGGACTACTCAATGCTCCCACAGGTTCTGGAAAAACATTTGCACTCTGGTTTGGGGTACTTTTGAACTATATTCAAAATAATCCAAGTGACTGGCAAAATCCGCGAAAAAATGGGCTCCAAATCATTTGGGTAACCCCACTGAGGGCTCTTGCCCAGGACTTACAAAAAGCGATGCAGGAAGCCTGTATGGAACTAGGCTTGCCTTGGACCGTGGCAGTGCGAAATGGGGATACAGATGCCAAGACTCGGGCGAGTTTCAAACGAAATCCTCCTGAATGCCTAATTACCACTCCGGAGACGCTGCACATCCTCCTATCCCAAAAGGAAACCGAACCCCTTTTCGAAAATCTGCGCTGTGTGGTGGTAGACGAATGGCATGAATTGGTAGGCAACAAGCGCGGCGTACAGGTACAACTCGCCCTCGCCTACTTGCAAGCGAAATGTCAACATCCATTTATGCGCTGGGCAATCTCTGCTACACTGGGCAATTTGGAACAAGCAGCAAAAACCTTATTGGGCGACGAGTTACCGCTCCACATCATCAAGGCCAAGGTTAAAAAAGAGATTCGAATCACCTCCCTTTTTCCAGAAGAAATAGAAAAATACCCCTGGTCAGGACATCTGGGAATTCGTATGATAGACCAGGTAATCCAAACCATAGAGGAAGGGAACTCCGTGTTGGTCTTTACCAACACCCGCTCCCAAACGGAAATGTGGTACCAAAAAATTCTAGAAGTCAGACCCGATTGGGCGGGATGGATGGCCATGCACCACGGATCCTTGGATAGCCAGATCCGCACTTGGGTGGAAAACGCCTTGCACGAAGGCATCCTTAAGGTAGTGGTTTGCACCTCGAGTTTAGATCTTGGAGTGGACTTTCGCCCTGTGGATCGCGTGATCCAAATTGGAAGTCCAAAAGGGGTATCCCGATTTGTGCAGCGTGCAGGCAGAGCAGGCCACCAACCTGGGCTACCTTCTCTGGTGTTCTTTGTGCCAACCAATGCCCTGGAGTTGATTGAAGCGGCTGCCTTGCGTCATGCCATCGAACAGGATGACTTGGAATCCCAATTCCCTCCCCTACTCCCCTACGATGTATTGATTCAATTCCTAGTGACCCTCGCAGTGGGTGAAGGGTTTGAACCCTATTCGCTTTATGAAATCATCAAAAAGACAGAGTCCTACGCAGCTCTTAGTCTCGGAGAATACAAGTGGATCCTAGAATTCATCACAAAAGGAGGGAGTTCCTTGGGGAGTTACGATGACTTTTTGAAAGTGGTCGTCGAGGAAGACGGAATTTATCGAGTCAAGAACAAGAAAATTGCGATGAAGCACCGCTTGAGCATGGGGACCATTGTCAGTGATGTGTCCATGAAGGTCAAATTTAAAAATGGGGCTTACCTAGGCACAGTGGAAGAATACTTCATTGCCAAATTAAAGGTGGGAGATCGATTCTATTTTGCTGGTAGAAATCTGGAATTGCTCTATATGAAAGGCTTGGATGCCGTGGTACAGGTAACCACGAAGAAAGCAAATCAAGTGGTCAGTTGGATGGGGGCTCGCATGTCCCTTTCTTCCAAACTTTCCCAGCAAATTCAAGAAATCTTTAAAGCCTACAACCAAGGAATTATTCGTTCTGAGGAAGTTCGGCAGGTACTGCCCATTTTGGACCTGCAGCAGCAGCTTTCCTTGGTTCCTGATGCCCAAACGTTTTTGATAGAGTCCTTGCAAACCCGTGAAGGATTTCACCTCTTTTTCTATCCCTTTGAAGGCCGAATGGTCCACGAACTACTTAGCGCCTTGCTGGCTTACCGCATCGCACAGCGGCTCCCCGTATCCTTTAGCATGGCAATGAATGATTATGGCTTTGAATTGTTTTCGGATGTGCAGCTTGACATTGAGGAATTACTCGAAGAGGATCTATTTAGCCTAGATCATTTGGAGGAGGATATCCTGCATTGTGTCAATGAAAGTGAACTTGCCAAGCGTAAGTTTCGGGAAATCGCGAGTATCGCAGGACTGGTTTTTCAAGGCTTTCCAGGCAAGCCGACCAGCTTTAAACACATTCAGACCAATTCAGGCTTGTTGTTTCAAGTATTCGAGGACTATGAACCAGACAACCTCCTGCTGAAGCAAGCACGTGCCGAGGTCTTAAACCAACAAATGGAGCAGGAACTGCTCATTGAAGCCGTTCGAAAATTAAACAAGCAATCCATACAAGTACGCTATCCAAGTCAGCTTACCCCCTTCTCCTTTCCGATCTTGGTAGATCGTCTGAGTCGAACAAGCCTTTCCTCTGAGTCAGTGGAGGATAGGATTGCCAAAATACTAGCCCAAATGGACCTGGACTCCTAAAAAAGGAAAGGGGAACCACTCCATTATTCCTTCAAATAGCGCGTGCTTTCCCCTTCGGATAGCTCCTGCACTTCCTTGAGTTTACGCTGAATGGTCCGAGTTCGTACCCCTACCAACTTATCCAATTCTGAATTTGCCTCGTTCAACTTTTTCTGTGTCCGTTCTAACAACACACTAAATTTACCAAATTCCGTTTTGACAGCTCCCAACACCTGCCAAACTTCCGAACTTCGTTTCTGAATGGCAAGGGTTCGAAAACCCATTTGCAAAGAGTTGAGGATCGCGGAAAGCGTGGTAGGCCCTGTCACGATAACTTTGTACTCCTGCTGCAAGTACTGCGCTAGACCCGGTTCGCGAAGCACTTCCGCATAAAGACTTTCCATGGGGAGAAAAAGGATGGCAAAATCTGTGGTCTGTGGAGGATGAATGTACTTTTGAAAAATATCGGCAGCAGATTTTTTCACGGCTTTAATCAACTCCAATCGGTAGTGTTCTGCCAATCCCTTATCCGCAATTTCCAGCGCATCCACTAATCGCAAATACGCTTCTTGTGGAAATTTGGAATCGATAGGTAGGAAAATTTCTTCCGCTTGCCCAGGCATCTTGATCGCAAATTCAACGCGTTCCCGTGTACCCGTCACGGCTGCATTGGTTAGGTATTGGTCTGGACTGAGGATATTTTCCAAAATAGCCTGCAACTGGTACTCCCCTAGAAGGCCACGACTTTTTACATTGGTCAATACCCGTTTGAGATCTCCCACTCCACTTGCCAGACTTTGCATCTCTCCTAGTCCTTTTTGAACGGCCTGCAATTGGGTACTCACTAAGTCAAAAGACTGCCCTAGCCGGGTCTCTAAGGTCTTTTGTAACTTTTCGTCCACCGTCTCCCGTATTTTTTCAAGACGCTGCTCCGTGTTTTTCAAAAGTTCGTCTTGGCGACGACTCAATTCGGATAGCTTTTCCCGCTGCACATTACTCAAATCCAGTAAGGATTGGCGTACCCGCTCCCCAAACTGCTGCAAGGCTTCATTTTGATCTTTCGCAGCAATGCGCTGATTATCAAATACCAGTTGAAACTGTCGAAGGAGATTTTCTGATGCTTCTTTCCGCGCCTCGGCCAAGTTCTCATTCAGTGTTTTGGTTAAGGCCTGCAGTTCTTCTCGCAATTCCTTGTCCGCATTACGATTTCCCTTTCCAAAAAATAGAAATCCCAACAAGAATAGGGAAAGTCCAGAAAAGAGGTAGAGCAAAAGTTCAAGGTGCATAGGCTACTTGGTTTGAAGGCTGAAGGTAGGTCTTTCGTACCTCTACACCGAGGAAACTGAGGTATTCTGCGACAGTTTCAGTCGGGCTTTCTTCCATTGGGACATGTCCTACCCCATTTAGGATGACCAGATTAGATCCAGGTAAGGCTTGCTGCAAGCGTTTCCCTTGAGCAACGGGAATCCAGGTATCCTCTGCACCCCAAAGTATCAAGGTTGGCATGGTTAGCCGTTCAAATTGGATATTGCTATTTCTAGGCTGGCTCAAACGATCTAAGGTAGCTTGTCGATTTCCTTCGCGTAGCATCAACTCGTAATAGCGCGTCGTAACCTCATCCGTGACTTTGGAATCATCCCCGTAAACCTGCTCCATATTGAGTGCAAAAAGAAATTT
>JAMNXQ010000032.1 GCA_023653075.1 Algoriphagus sp. | reverse complement strand
CAGCTGGTTGGTCGTGTAGTCTTTAAAGACTATATTCGTGTCTTGTTTTTGCACACCTCAAGATAACAATTTTGAGTTAAACAAGAAAGGCTAGCCGAGAAATCGACTAGCCTTCTAATTTTAAGAGACTTTTGAGACAGCCTCTTTTTTGGGTTTTTCAATCAATACAAGGTTCTGAATCGGATGGTACCTGGAATATTTTTCAGGGCTTCAATTGCTTCTGGATCATATACCTTGTCAATATCTGTGATCACGTATCCAATTTTTTCATTGGTTTTGAGGTACTGCCCTACAATATTGATTTGGTAGTTGGCAAGGATTTGGTTGATCTTGGCCAATACACCGGGTTCATTTTGGTGCAAGTGGATGAGGCGGTGCGCATCCTTTAGGAAGGGAAGTTGGATATTCGGGAAGTTTACCGAATTGTAGGTATTGCCCGTGTTGATGTACTCCATGATTTTCCCTGGCACAAATCGGGCGATATTTTCTTGCGCTTCCAGTGTACTTCCTCCAATATGTGGAGTAAGAATGGTGTTTGGCAATCCTTTGAGTTCCGATTCGAAGGATTCTTTATTGTTTTTGGGTTCCTCAGGAAATACGTCCACCGCGCAACCTCCGATATGTCCCGATAGAATGGCTTCACGTAAGGCGGGGATATCCACCACATGGCCTCTACTCAGATTGAGCAGGAGGGCGCCAGGCTTCATTTTTGAGATTTTTTCCTGATCAATTAGGCAACTGTTGTCTTTTCTACCATCCACGTGCAAGGTGATGACATCACAAGTAGCCAATAATTCATCCAATGAGTTTATTTTGGTTGCGTTTCCTAGGGCAAGTTTTTCGATGACGTCGTAGTAGCATACGTTCATTCCTAGGTTTTCAGCCAAGACAGAGAGTTGCGCACCAATGTTGCCATAGCCTACAATTCCTAATTTCTTCCCACGAATTTCAAAGGAGCCTGTTGCTGACTTGTCCCAGATTCCTTGGTGCATGCCTAGGGATTTGTCTTGGAATCTGCGCATCAAGAAAATGATTTCAGCAATAGCCATTTCCACCACCGAGCGGGTATTGGAGAAAGGAGCATTGAATACAGCCACCCCTTTTTTCTGACACTCCTCCAGGTCAATTTGATTGGTGCCAATGCAAAAAGCACCAATTGCCAAAAGACGGTTGGCATGTTCGAGCACCTTTTTGGTAACTGTTGTTTTGGATCGGATGCCCAAAATTGAAATGCCGCTAATTTTCTCACACAACTCTTCCTCGCTAAGTGCTCCAGAGGCCACTTCCACTTGGTACCCTTCCTCTTTCAAGAGTTCCAAGGCGATGGGATGTACGTTTTCAAGAAGCAGCACTTTGATTCTGCTTTTTGGGTAGGAAAACTTCGTATTGAGTTTATTGATGTACAAAATCTCGTCAAAGCTAGGAGCAATGTGGTCTGCGTGGCTGGTGACCTTGGGACGGTTTACATTTTCTGTAAAGGCATAAAATTTATTTGCCAAACCAGAGGCTTTGATTTCGTAATCCGTATACCCATCACCAATCACATAAATATCTCCTTCGAGGTTAATGGATCGGATGGTTTCTGATTTCCCATTATTTTTGGAAAGCGGGTTTTCTCGGTTGAAATCGATGATTTTCCCACTTTCGTCGTAAATCAAGTCATTGGCGAATACATTTTCCTCTTTGATGCCGTATTCGGTGACGATCGGGATGATGAAATCCTTGAAGCCATTGGAAATGATAAACACATCTGCTGCATTGTCTTTCAACCAATCTCGGTTGCGCTCAAAGGATTTGGAAACCTTTTGCTTCAGGATTACAATCAATTCCCCAATTTGAGCCTTGTTGGCTTGAAGGATTTGTAGGCGTTGTTCCAAACTCTCTCGGAAGGTCAAGCTTCCGTCCATGCCCTTGTCCGTGATGTCTGTGATGGCTTGGAGTTTTTCTTTTTGATTGGGATCTCCAGAAAGACTGATTTCACCCAAAATATCTAAGGCCTCAACACGGGTAAAGGTACTGTCAAAATCAATGATGAATTTTTTGGTAATTGGCATGGATCAGGTGAAATTTTAAACAGTAAAATTAAGAGATTGTCAAAAAAGTAGACCATCTATTTCTGAATTTGTTAAAAAACTTTTTTCTCATTGTGTTCCTGAAAATTCAGATTTGTCCTCAAGGGGAATATCTCAATCGGTTATTCTACACTTTTCAATCCTTAATTCTAGATGGGGGGTTAAGTACCCTTGTAAATTACTTTTGAGTCCTTGACTTTTCTACTAATTTTGAAGCAAAGGTTGGTCAAGGAAATAAAAGCTTATTTACTTCGATGAGTTGACCTGCTTACTCACATTTGATAAGAACAAATTAAACCTTGAAAACGAACGCTACAATTTTCATCTTAGCCCTTGCTATGGGACTCGCTGCTTGTCAAAAAAAGGCTGTTGTGGCACAGAAAACCACCTACGAACTAGTTGGTGAAGCCAAGGTGGTACCAGGAAATTATGGGGATGTGGTCAAAGAGGCAAATGTGGTGACTACAGCTACCTTGGTTCAAAAAGTAGAATCGGTTGGAACATTTACAGGAAAAGTTTCAGGAAATATCAAGGAGGTATGTACCAATAAAGGTTGCTGGTTTGCTATGGAGTTGCCCAATGGGTCTAGCATGCGGGTTACCTTCAAGGATTACGGATTTTTTATTCCTACCAATTCTCAAGGATTCCCGATTACCATCGAGGGTGTAGCCACCTTGACTGAAACAGATGTAGAAACCTTGCGCCACTATGCAGAAGATCAGGGTAAAACCAAGGAAGAGGTAGCAGCAATCACTTCACCGAAAAAGGAAATTACTTTCGAAGCTTCTGGGGCCCTAATAAAAGCCAAGTCCTGATGCCGCTGGCCTTAGCTAACTTACGCGTAGGGCGGATTTACCGACTGATCAATCAGGGTGAAGTCCGAAAGATTGAAGTGATGGCTTGGATTTCGGGAGAAAATTTCCAGATTAAGGATCTGGACACCCTTGAATTTTACACCTTGCACGAGTTGCTCCAATGGGGGAAGGGAAAGGATTACGACCTAGAGGAGCTGCGTTAAGCGTCAAGCCTAATTCTATACTTTTTTGTTTTGAGTACCAAATAATTTAGTTCTAGGGGTCCTCAGCGTAACAAATGTCACCCAATAAATCTTCTGGAAAGTCTAGATTTACGCATTCGCTTTTTCAATGATGTCGAAAAGTTTAACAATTGCTATCGCAAAGGCAAAGTGCCCTCGATGTCGAGAAGGGAATATGTTTCCTGTTTCTCCATTTAGCTATCGGAAACTAACGGTCATCCATTCTCGCTGTGCTGTTTGTGATGCCGATTTGATTCCTGAGCCAGGTTTTTACGATGGAGCCATGTACATCAGCTATGCCTTTTCCGTAGCGCTGATGGTAACCTCCTTGGTAGCCATCAATGTACTGGTTGCCAAGCCCGAACTTTGGATGTATTTGAGTACAGTGGTAGGTTTGACTATTCTATTGATGCCTGCCATGCTTCGCTATTCCAAGACCCTGTATCAATATGGGGTAGGGAAATTGAAATACAGGGGATTTTAAAGCCTTGTCCTATTCTTGATTTTTTGTATCTTTTTCAATCTATAAAGGAAAAAGATGAAAAAATTTGCTCAGAAGTTCCTCATTTACAGCATGGGATATTTTTACCTGGTTGCGGGTGTCAATCATTTTAATACCCCCGATTTTTACCTTTCACTTATTCCTCCGTTTTTTTCCCATCCTGAACTCATCAATTTTATTTCTGGAGCTGCGGAGATTTTATTGGGTTTGGGTGTCCTGTATTTACCTACCCGCAAGCTTGCTGCTTGGGGAATTTTTTGTTTGTTGATTTGTTTCATCCCATCCCATGTGTATTTCATCCAAATTGGTTCCTGTATTGATGGTGGGCTTTGCGCTCCAGAATGGGTAGGCTGGGTCAGGTTGTTAATTATTCATCCTATGTTTCTTTTTTGGGCTTTTTGGGTGAGTAAAAATCCAGTATTACCAAAAGGATAATCACTAATTTTTTAAAAATAAAGGAGTTTAAGTGCTATTTTTTGGCCTAATGCTTAGAAACTTCTCTTTTTGATTTGAAATTCAAACTCGATTATTCAATATGATTATTCACTTTTTGTTACTATTACTAACAAAAATGATTGAAAAGCAAACTTTTGATTCCTATCTTTCGTTAGAGCATCAGGTTCTACAGAAAAGAAATGGAGTTTATTCTTAAAAAAATACGTGTTGAGGTCAACAGCAAACTGTTTCTAAAGGACCCATTTAGTTCAGAATTGGGATTGCTCTTGGTACGGGAAGGAGCTTTCCTTATTCAGGAAATGGGGATGGAGCATTTTACCTTTAAGAAATTGGGGGCAAACATTGGAAGTACGGAAGCGGCGATTTATCGGTACTTTGAAAATAAGCACAAATTGCTCTTGTATCTCAGCGCTTGGTATTGGGCTTGGCTAGAACATAATTTAGTGTTTGTAACTGCAAATCAATCGAATGTAGAGGAGCGTCTTTCTGTTGCAATTCGCTTATTGGTAGAAGGCCCTATTTACAAAGAGAATGATTTTTTGGATCCAATGGTGTTGAGAAGACTTGTGATCAATGAATCAATTAAAGGCTTTTTGACCAAGGAGGTAGATTTGGAACATGCCTCAGGGATATTCTCCCAAGTTTACAGGTTTGGAGACCGCGTTTCTTCCATTATCACGGAGATCAACCCGGATTACCGCTATCCCAAGACTTTGGTTTCGACCATTCTTGAATCTAGCCTATTGCAAAACTTTAATTCCCTGCATTTGCCAGGCATGCTTGATGCTGGTTCTGATAGCAAAGACCGTTTTCAATTCTTTTATCAACTCGTGACCAAAACCATTCACTGATGCAGCCTGAAATTGAAACCACTCCGATTAATCGATTTTTCACAATTCTCAAAGAAGAGAAAAATCAAGTGTATGCCATTTACTTCTATGCCATATTAAATGGATTGATTACCCTTTCCCTTCCCCTGGGTATTCAAGCTATTCTGAACTTTATTTTAGGGGGTAGGATAACCACCTCTTGGGTGATTTTGGTTGTAATTGTGGCTGCTGGGGTGATTTTTGGCGGTTTTCTCCAGATTTCTCAATTGCAGATAATGGAAAAATTCCAGCAGCGCATTTTCTCAAAATCAGGTCTATCCATAGCGTATCGTCTCCCTCGAATCAAAACCGAGATACTCCATGGAAAGTATGCTCCTGAAATTGTCAATCGATTTTTTGATACGGTAAGCCTTCAAAAAGGGATGGCAAAGATCTTGATTGATTTCTCTTCAGCACTGTTACAGGTAGTTTTTGGACTTCTCTTACTTTCTTTTTATCACTCAACGTTCATCCTTTTTGGCTTAGGTTTATTTGGGATTTTGGGTTTGATCTTTTACTTCACTGCTCCGCGAGGGATGGAAACAGCAGTTCAAGAATCTTCTTACAAGTACAAGACTGCTTATTGGTTGGAAGAAGTAGGGAGGACGCTCAACTCCTTTAAGCTAGTTGGGACTACCAATCTGCCTGTGCTTCGTGCAGATAGACTCATCCAGAAATACATTGAGTTTCGTTCTCAGCATTTCAATGTGTTGATTTTTCAATACAAAGTAATGATTGCATTTAAGGTGCTGATTGTGACAAGTTTACTGTTAGCAGGTAGTTTCCTTTTGATCAACGATCAGATTTCCATTGGACAATTTGTGGCTGCCGAAGTGATCATTGTGTTGGTGGTCAATTCTGTCGAAAAACTTATCCTTTCCTTGGAGACAGTTTACGACACCTTGGTTTCGGTAGATAAGTTGGGGCAAATCATGGACTTGGATTTGGAGCACCATGAGCCACATGAAAAAGTGGTGGACCCAGCTTCCGAGGGTCTAAAGTTTAGTATGGAGAACGTAGTCTTTCAACCGGCAGATGCCCTTACACCTTTATTGCATGGTGTTTCGGTGAGCATTGATCCGGGAAAAAAAGTGGTGGTGACCGGAAAAAGTGGAAGTGGTAAAAGCGCCATGATGGCCTTGTTTTCTGGACTGTACGAAGAATACCAAGGCAAAGTTTTAGTCAATGACTTGTCCTTGGAATACATCAACCTGGAGAAATTCCGTGGAATGGTTGGTGATTTCCTTGAACTGCAACAGATCTTCCACGGTACAATCCTAGAAAACATTTGTCTTGGTAGAGAATGTAGCCAAGAACAATTGGATTACCTTATTGAACTTGTAGGTCTGAAAGAGTTTATTTACCAGGCACCCTTGGGACTGGAAACTCAGCTTCAACCAGAAGGAAAGGGCTTGTCTAAGACCCTAGCACACCAGATTTTGCTTGCCAGAGGATTTGTCGGCAACCCAAAAGCATTGATTATGGAAAACATTCTGAATTATGTGGATCCTAAGGTAAAGGCCCGCGTGATGGACTACATCATGAAAGGACCTTGGACCTTACTCCTAATTTCGGATGAGCCAAGTGTGCAGCAACTTGCGGATGAAGTGATTTTAATGGATGCAGGTAAACTTGTATTTAAAGGAAAGTATGATGCGTATCTCACCTTCAAAAACTAATTGGCGATGTTGAATATTTCCAAAAACAAGATTCAAGATACTACACTCTTTAGCGAGGCAAAAAGTTTGGTGATTACACTTCCTAAAAGGGAAAGTAGGAAAAGGCTGAAAATTTTAGCTTGGATGATTGTCGTGTTTTTACTGATGCTATTTCTTCCCTGGACACAAAATATTCGTTCCAAGGGACTGGTAACGGCACTTCGACCTGACCAACGACCACAAACGATTCATTCCATCCTTGCTGGGCGAATCGAGAAATGGTATGTGGCCGAGGGGGACTTTGTCGCTGCTGGAGACACTATTTTGAGAATCTCTGAAATCAAGGATGAGTTTTTTGACCCTTTGTTGCTTCCGCGAACACAGCAGCAGGTAGATGCCAAAACAAGCGCTGCTGAATCTTATGGAGAGAAAGTGGGGGCTTTGGAGAACCAAATTTCAGCGTTGGAACAAAACAACATTCTAAAACTGCAGCAGGCCAGAAACAATTTAAAGATTGCTGAACTAAAAGTGCAATCGGATAGTATGGAGCTGGTTCAAGCCAAAGTCAACTATGCGATCGGAAAGTACCAATTGGATCGTGCTGAGCAACTTTTGAAAGAAGGATTGATCTCAGTAACAGCGTTGGAAGGGAGAAGACTTAAGTTCCAGGAGGTTCAAGCAAAGTTGATCGGTACTGAAAACAAATTTCTAAGCAGTAAGAATGAGTTGATCACTTCCCAAATTGATTTAAGCGCCATTGATAACGAGTTTAAGGACAAGGTGGCTAAGGCAAAATCAGACATGTATACCGCCATGTCTTCCCAATTTGATGCAGAAGCTACTGTAACCAAGCTTGAAAATCAGTACTCCAACTACGCCCAGCGCTCACAATACCGTTATATTTTAGCTCCGCAAAACGGTTACATTGCCAAAGCCATTCAAGTGGGTATTGGAGAGACGATTAAAGAGGGGGCTGAAATCGTCAATATCGTTCCTGCAGACGCTGAATTGGCTGTAGAAATGTATGTCGAACCGGTGGACTTGCCCTTGATCCAACCAGGAAACAAGGTGCGATTCATTTTTGACGGTTGGCCTGCAATTGTCTTTTCGGGATGGCCTCAACTTTCCAACGGTACCTTTGGTGGAGTGGTGATTGCCATCGATCAGTTTGCTGGTCCGACAAACCAATACCGTGTTTTGGTGACTGAGGATCCAGAGGAGGAAGGATGGCCCGATCTATTGCGTATGGGTTCGGGTGCTGAGGGGATTGCCTTGTTT
Organism: Algoriphagus sp.; assembly: GCA_023653075.1. Taxonomy (GTDB): domain Bacteria; phylum Bacteroidota; class Bacteroidia; order Cytophagales; family Cyclobacteriaceae; genus Algoriphagus. The sequence continues at coordinate 17,596 of JAMNXQ010000032.1, read as the reverse complement.
AACGATGTACCTGTCTGGTACGAAATCTGGCGTCAACTCAATGGCTTCCCAGCTGATTATTATTCTCAAGAAGAAAAAGATAAAACTGCTTCTGCGACGAAATGAAAAAAATAGGACTACTGCTCTTCTGGCTTTTGGCTTCTATTTCGCTTTTAGCGCAGGAAAGCCAACGCTTAAGTTTTGAAGACTACATGCACTGGGTACAGGACTACCATCCCATCGCCATTCAAGCAGACCTCAACCTTCGTTTAGGGCAGATGGAGGTGCGCAAGGCACGAGGAGGCTTTGACCCCATGCTGTATGGCAATTTGGATAAAAAGGAATTTAACCAATCCACTTACTTCGAAAAAAGGGAGGCTGGACTGCTTGTGCCGACTTGGATGGGTGTGGAGTTGACGGGCAGTTTTGAACAAAACAATGGGGCTTATCTCAATTCAGAGAGTTCAGGTCCTGGCAATGGCTTGCTTTCTGCCGGAGCTTCCCTTAACCTAGGTCAAGGACTTATCCTTGACGAGAGGCGTGTTGCCCTTCAAAAAGCGCAGCTCTATGAGCAAGCTACCGAGGTAGAACGCCTCAATTTTAGAAATGAACTCAACTTACAGGCCACAAGTGCATATTGGAAATGGGCAGCAGCCTATGAAAATAAATTGGTCCTGGAAGAAGGCGTGGAGCTTGCAAAAATTCGATACGATGGCGTCAAGCGGAGTTACGAACTCGGGGAACAGGCTGCCATCGATACTGTGGAAGCCTTGTCTCAATTACTCAATAGACAATACCGATTGCAACTTGCGGAGAATTCTTTTTTTGAAAGTACGCAGCTACTCAATACGTATTTATGGACTGAATCGGGAGAGCCCATGCTTTTAGAGTCGGCTGTGATTCCTCAAGCGCTTTCTCAATTTCTGAATGCAGCACCAGAAGCAGAAGAGTTGCGAGCTGTGGTGGGCAGACATCCAGAGTTACAACTTACGGACTTTGATTTGGCAAGTTTAAATGTAGAAAGGCGTTTAAAGGCCCAAGAATTGCTTCCATTGATCAAGCTGAAGTACAATTTCCTGACCGAGACTCTTGCGGATGCTCAGCCCTCTCCACTTTTTGAGAACAATTACAAGTGGGGACTTTCTGTGTCTACTCCTTTACTTTTGAGGAAAACTCGTGGAGATTTGGGAAGCACCAAAGCCAAAATTGAGATCAAGCAAACGGGAAGAAATTTGAAAGAGCAGCAACTCAGAACGAAGTTGGAGACAGAACTCAACTCCTGGAATGTCTTGAATCAACAGATGCGCACGCTCACAGAAAATGTAAAAAGTTTAGAAGCCCTACTTACTGGGGAGATGCGACGTTTTGAAATTGGAGAAAGTAGTTTGTTTTTGGTGAATGCACGGGAAGTAGCAGTCTTTGATTCAAGAGTTACTTTAAATGATTTATCTGCCAAACTTCAAATTGCATATGCCCAGACTCGTTTTGCTGCAGGACTTGGATTTGCTGAGAATTAACTGGGAAGCGTAAGGATTAGTTTGTTGTAGGCCAATTTTAGGCTTTCCTGATCTTCAAAATCAAACAAATCTTTACTTGCGCGTAGGACTTTATCCAGTTCTGACCCCTTTCCTTGTAGAAGTTTCTTGAAATAAGATAGAGTTTCTTCCGTGTCTTGCATTTGATGTAGAAGTCTTAAATAGCAAAGGATGAGTGCGACTAATCCTTGACTGAAATAGGGAGGTAAAGTGCCATTTTTTTTTAAATAAAACTGACCTACTGGGACAAGCCTCATCTTAAATTTGGATACCGACTGGAAAGAAATTGAGCGCAGTACATGTGCTGTAAAGGGGTTGCTAAACCGATCGAATACCTTTGCAGCATAGTCACGGAGTGAATCCAAGGGTTGATTAAGGAAGGGAAAAATCTCTTCCTCTAAAAGTAACTTAAGTTCGGTCTGTCGTGTGGCATCTTTCAGGTAATCAGCCACCGTTTCGATTTGGAGGAGCATGCCTTTGGCCGCAAGGAAAGTATGCAACCCATTTAAAATACTGATTTTCCGAAGGGAATAGGGGAGCAGGGACGTAGTCAGTAAAACACCTTGACACTCTTTGAAGGGGAGTTTGGTTAGGTCTTCCTCCTTCCCCTCAATTCCCCAAAAAAGGTAGGGTTCTACCTGTACCATGTAGGGAGTAGCCGAGTCAAGGAGCTGCTTGGGAAATCCAGGAACAATCCGATCTACCAAGGTATTGTGAAAGGTGCACTTTTGGTCTATCCAAAGCAGAAAATGGGCAGGCAAAAGAAACTCTACTGCTTTTCGATGGATTAAATCTTTCAAAAGATCGCCGTTGTTCGGGATCAATTCGCAAGGAAGAAGGACCGTTTCTAATTCTGGAGCATACTCAAAACGAGTGTAAAGCCATTTTGTGAGCCTTCCTACAAAAGAGTCTGGGATTTTCTTCGTTTGGTCATCCTGTTTCCATTCCAAACCCGCTTCGGTAACATTGGAAATCAGCCAACGCAATTCGGGTTTAAGGGCGAGGGAAATGAATTGATCGTAATCATGGGGAAGTCGAAGGCCATCCGAAATGCAGGAAATAGGCTTTGTTTTTTCAATTTTTACACCATCCTCCATTCCAGCAACATATACCGAATAAGTATAATTTTGCTCCCGTAACCCTTGAAGAATTGTGCTCTCCGTACTTTGGACAAGACAAACGTGTAGGGAATTTCCCTTTTGATTCAGTTCCTGTATCATGGGCTCAATGAATCCACGGAGAAAATTTCCTGTACCAAATTGAAGAACTTGTATCTTTGTTTTGTACATCACTTGATCATTTAACTAGATAAATCCCACATTGTATGCCTGCTTATATGCTTGTTGAGGTCGCAATTCATGATGCTTCCATTTATGAAGAATACAAAAAAAGAACCCCAGCTATAGTAGAGGCTTACGATGGAAAATTTCTGCTGAGAGGCTTGCCTGTAGAGGCTTTGGAAGGAAGTTGGGATCATGATCGTCTGGTGCTCTTGGAGTTTCCAACTCGGGAGAAAGCCTTGGCCTGGTACCATTCTACAGAATACCAAAAGGCGAAGGGGATTCGGGATAAAGCTTCCAAAGCTAGATTTTTGTTAATTGGGGAATAGGCTACTTGAGGATTGAACTCGAAAACTTCTAGCAAACTAGTAAGTTAGAGGGAAACGCCTCTTTTCCAAGGGATAAAGTCAAAGTTTCGTTTTTCTTCTGCCTTAGTTTGAATTTTTCCACTAGCAACCTCAATCAACAGATCCAATAGCTTTTCTCCAGCAGTCTCTGGGGTATCCTCTCCAGAAATGATGGTACCTGCGTTAAAATCGATTAGATCTGGCATTTTTTCAGCTAATTTGGTATTGGAAGAGACCTTAATTACTGGACTGATGGGATTCCCAGTTGGGGTACCTAGCCCAGTGGTGAAAAGAATCAAGTTGGCCCCACTTCCAGCTAGAGCAGTGGTACTTTCTACGTCATTACCCGGAGTACACAAGAGATTGAGTCCGGCAGTTTTGATGTATTCTGGATAGTCCAAGACATCGGAAATGGGGGAAGTTCCCCCTTTTTTCGCGGCTCCACAGGATTTGATGGCATCGGTCAGCAATCCATCCTTGATATTGCCCGGACTAGGATTTTTATCAAATCCACTTCCTATCCGCTTGGCAGAGGCATTGTAGGTTTCCATGAGGTGGATGAATTTTTCCGCCAGGTCTCGACTTTGGCATCGGTTAATCAGCTCTTGCTCGGCGCCACACAATTCAGGGAACTCCGATAAAATAGCTGTGCCGCCCAGTGCAACGATCAAATCGGACACATGCCCGAGAGTGGGATTCGCTGAAATCCCTGAAAATCCATCTGAACCTCCACATTCAAGACCAATGACGAGTTTGCTAAGCGGTGCCGGTTCTCGGAAGCAGCGATTGGCTATGCGCAATCCTTCCACTGTTTTTTGAATTGCCTTTGAAAGTAAGTTATGGGTGGTACCTTCTTGTTGTTGCTCACAAACAAACACGGGCTTTTGGCAATTCAATTGAGCAAGCTTTTCCTGAAGAATGGAGACCTGGGCATTTTGACAGCCAAGGCTGAGAACTGTGGCTCCTGCGACATTGGGATGATGAATGTATCCTGCCAGTAAACCACAAAGAGCTTCCGCATCGTCTCGAGTGCCTCCACAACCTAGAGTGTGTGTCAAAAATCGAATCCCATCTACCTGGGGAAATATTCGTTCATTTTCCCAAGAGGAAAAAGTTTCCTGTGGTAGAGTCAGGTTGTCATCCATTTCTGCTAGAAGTTGCTTGATTTGACGTTCATAGGGATTGACCTGCGCAAATCCAAGTGCATTCTCAAAAGCGTCTTGGAGGAGTTTGATATTCGTGTTTTCGCAAAAAACCATTGGGAGCACCAACCAGTAATTGGCAGTACCTACTTGTCCATCTTCCCGATTGAAGCCTAAAAAGGTTCGGGTCCTCCAATTCGTTACTTCTGGCGCCTTCCTTGGTTTCGTCGCTTCTCCCAACTGGTAGTCTTGAGTTTTATGACGAATATTTCCTACAGTGAGGGCAGCACCTGTTGCTATACTTTGTATGACTTCGGCTACTACGGTGCCATACATGAAGATTTCATCACCAGGCTGAAAGTTTTGAAGTGCGAATTTATGTTTCGCTGGAATGTGTTCACGGATTCGATGGTGATGCTGACCTAGTTCAACCTGCTCACCAGGAGCAAGATCGCAGAGGGCTACACCTACATTGTCCAAAGAATCTAATAAAAGAGCGGTGTTATTCATCGCAATTATTTCTTATTTTGGTCAAATTAAATATAAATTAAATTCTTCTATGAAGAAAATTGTGACCATTGGGGAAGTGATGCTTCGCCTTAGTCCTCCTGGGAATCAACGTTTTTTCCAAACGAATCAATTCGAGCTAGAATTTGGAGGTTCGGAGGCAAATGTAGCCGCTGCATTGGCCTACTGGGGTTTGGAGGTGAGTCATTTGACCGCATTTCCAGACCATGAAATCGGTTGGGCAGCTGCTGGCAAACTTCGAAAATATGGCATTGATACGCAATTCATTAAGTTTATACCAGGCCGGATGGGGATTTATTTTCTCGAGCATGGTGCAATGCAGCGAAGTTCACAAATAATTTATGATCGTGCCAACTCTGCATTTTCAAAGTTTACCGGGGAAGGAATAGCTTGGGATTCCCTTTTGGATAACGTATCCTGTGTGCATTGGTCTGGGATCAGCCCGGCACTTTCTCAGGGCTGTGCAGACTTTACTCTTCAGCTTTTGCTTCAAGCGAATAACCGGGGAATACTTGTCTGTGGGGATTTAAATTACCGAAGCAATTTGTGGCAGTATGGAAAAGCACCGCATGAGGTCATGCCGAAGTTGATGGAGCTAAGTCAAGTGATGATTGCCGGCACACGTGACTTCAATCAATGCTTAAAAGAAGATTTTGGGTCATTTCAAGAAGTAAAGCAAAAGGTGTTTAATCGATTTTCTAACCTGGAGTTTTTAGTTAAAACCGACCGTGTTTCGCATAGTTCCTCTGCCAATGGCTTTTCCGCAAGTATGTATACCAAGAAAAAAACTTATTCATCCAAATCTTACGAATTGACTCATATTGTAGACCGAGTGGGGTCTGGAGATGCTTTTGCCGCCGGATTACTCTATGGATTACTCTACCTGAAGCCCAAGGAAGCCATTGAGTTTGCTGTAGCCGCTGGGGTATTAAAGCATAGTGTTCCTGGAGATGTATTGACCTGTACCCTTCAAGAAATTCAGGAGCTTGTGGCTGGCGGGGGAGCTGGAAAAATTAAACGATGATGCGAAATCAAAGCCCTTTTATTCAACGAATGCATGCTGCTGGGATGATGCCTATTGTTTTTCACCCCGACGAAAAAGTATGTAGTGAATTGGTTCAAGTAGCCTATGCCGGTGGGGTTCGCGTGATTGAATTGGTCAATAGAGGAAAAGAAGCGAAGTCCATCTTTCCCAAACTAAAACAAGTAGTGAGCCAACTCCCAGGAATGTCTTTAGGGGCGGGAACCATCTACCATCCTGTTGAGGCGGAGTATTTTTTAGATCAAGGAGCGGATTTTATTGTGGCGCCTGTGATGAATCCAGCATTAGGAGAGTATTGTGCGGGGGTTGGGACACCTTGGATTCCAGGATGCGGTACCGTATCTGAGGTCTTCTTTGCCCAGCAATTGGGCGCTGAATTGGTCAAACTCTATCCTGCCAACCTTTTGACGCCAGCATTTATTGCTGCGGTACATGCTGTCATGCCTACAATTTCACTGATCCCTACTGGAGGAGTGGAACCCACCTTAGAAAGTATCAAGCCTTGGTTTGACGCAGGGGCACTTTGCGTGGGAATGGGTTCGCAACTCTTTCGAAAAGAAGACATTGCGGCTGGAGACTATTTGAAAATTCAACATAAAATCAAAGAAGTCATGACGCTCATCTCATCGCTTCAAAACCAATCCAAATCCTAATGCCTATCCGAATAGTTTCCCTTTTTCTTTCCGTTTTTCTCCTATTTGGTAGCTGTCAATTGGAGACCGGAGTAAGAGTAATCAAGATGGGGCATGCGCAGGTAGTGTCTCATCCTGTGCATCAGGCGATGGTATTTCTTGGGGAGCGGCTAGCCAAAAAATCAGGAGGCAAATTAAAAGTGAAGGTGTACCCCAATCAGCAGCTTGGCACCGAAAGGGAGCTTATTGAATTGTTGCAAATTGGTAGCGTGGGAATGACAAAAGTGTCAGCGGCCTCATTGGAAGCCTTTTCTCCTGAAATCAGTGTCTTGGGTCTTCCTTATTTATTTAGAGACGATGAACACATCTCCCAAGTACTTCAAGGGGAAATTGGGAAAGAATTGTTGTTGAGTACAGAAAAGTTTTGGTTGCGAGGATTGTGTTTTTACGATGCAGGCAAGCGAAGTTTTTACAGTAAAACCAAGCCAATTGAAACGCCTGCGGATTTGGCGGGATTGAAAATTCGTGTGCAAGAGTCTAAAATGGCAATCAACATGATTCGTGGCATGGGGGGATCACCCACTCCTGTGTCCTATGGAGAACTTTATACGGCGCTGCAACAAGGAATTGTTGATGCAGCGGAGAATAATCCGCCTAGTTTTTACAATTCAAGGCATTACGAGGTTTGTGGATATTATGCTATTGACGAGCATACGGCTATCCCAGACGTGGTGTTGGTGAGTTTGGAGGTGTGGAATGATTTGAATGAGGAGGAACAGCGTTGGCTTCAAGAAGCGGCGGATGAATCTGCCATTTACCAGACCCAACTTTGGAAAGCCGCGGTAGAAGAAGCACTTCGAGAGGTACAGAAAGCGGGAGTAAAGATTAGCTACCCCCTCAAAGCCCCTTTTTTAGATAAAGTTGCTGGAGTTTATGCGCAGGTATTTCAAGAACAGAAACAATTGGAAGTATTGGTTCAACGAATTCAACAGACGAAGCAATGAAGTTAAAAGCTGTATTAGATCAATTTATTCAGTTTACTATTGCCCTTTTGATGGGGCTGATGGTGTTGAATGTGACTTGGCAGGTTTTTTCCCGCTATGTATTGGGTGATCCAAGCTCATTTACCGATGAATTGGCTCGTTACAGCATGATTTGGTTAGGTCTCTTGGGAGCTGCTTATGTTTCTGGTAAGCAGGGTCATTTGGCTATTGACGTATTATTGGAAAGGATTCAGGGGAAAAAGCACTTTTATTTACGTCTTTTCATTCATGGCATGGTTATTTTTTTTGGAGCTGTAATTATGGTAGGAGGAGGGTCTAACCTCGTTTACATCTCCCAGCTGTTGCAGCAAAAATCAGCTACACTTCAAGTTCCCTTGTCTTGGGTATATGCCATGGTGCCTCTATCTGGAATTTTAGTGGTGTATTACCATAGTTTTCATGTTGTGCAACTTATTAAAAGCCAAGATTAACCATGGAATGGATCGCTATTTTAATCTTGGTTTTAAGTTTTGTTTCGCTTTTACTCCTTGGTGTTCCAGTAGCTTGGAGCTTGGGTTTGTCTAGCTTTTTTACCCTTTTGGTTTCCGTGTCAACCCTGCCTGCTGCTACCACCATTGCTCAGCGAATGGCCACGGGCTTGGATAGTTTCTCCTTGTTGGCGATCCCCTTCTTTGTGTTGGCTGGAGAGATCATGAACAAGGGTGGTATAGCTAATCGTCTGATTGATTTTGCGAAAGGGCTCACGGGCAGACTTCCAGGAGGCCTTTTGTATGTAAATATCATTGCTGCCATGCTTTTTGGAGCTATTGCTGGTTCGGCCGCTGCTGCAGCTTCCGCTTTGGGTAGTATTTTGGGTAAGCGTATGGATGACGAAGGCTATCCCAAAACCTTGGGGGTGGCCGTAAACATCACCTCATCTACCACGGGATTGATTATTCCGCCGTCCAATGTATTGATCATCTATTCGCTAGCCAGTGGAGGGGTGTCTATTGCGGCGCTGTTTGTGGCGGGATATTTACCGGGGATACTTTTAGGCGTTTCCTTGATGATTTGTGCGGCCATTTTTATCAAGAAGAATAAGCTTCCCTATGCAGAAGCTGTAAGTATTGGCTACTTGGCCAAAGCTTTTTGGAGAGCAGTGCCTAGCCTTTTCCTACTTTTTTTGGTAATTGGAGGTATTGTAGCAGGGGTGTTTACTGCCACCGAAGCCTCAGCTATTGCTGTCGTGTACACTTTGATGCTTTCATTCGTTTACCGGGAACTTAAAGTAGCTGAGCTTCCAGGCATTCTAGTTCGCTCCTCAGAAACTACCGCAGTCGTTTTGTTGCTGATCGGTACCTCGATGAGCATGTCCTGGGTGATGTCAGCAGAAGATATTCCGCAGCTAATCAGTGAGTTTATGCTGACCTTGAGTGACAATAAGTGGGTGATTTTGATTGTGATCAATATCATTTTACTGTTTGTAGGTACCTTTATGGACATCACACCTGCCGTGTTGATTTTCACCCCAATATTTTTACCTGTAGTGACCAAGGTAGGAATAGATCCTGTCCATTTTGGGATGATCATGGTAGTCAATCTCTGTATCGGCTTGTGTACTCCTCCGGTAGGATCTTTGCTATTTGTAGGGGTGTCTATTGCTAAAATCTCCTTAACACAAGTGCTGAGGCCCTTATTGCCCTTCTTTTTGGCCATGGTGATTGCACTTGCCTTGATTACCCTGTTTCCTGAGCTCAGCCTGTTTTTGCCAAGGATTTTTGATCTGAATTAAAATCCAATCCGTGAGTCAGTGCTAGGAAGAGGCCTATATTCGCAAGATGAAAAAAGAAGTGGTGCTTGTATTTCAAAGGAATGCCGTTTTGGGAAAGGTGAAAACCCGCCTTGCCTCTGGGTTGGGTGAACACCGCGCCTTGGAGATTTACAAGCACCTCGTTCAGCTGACATATTCAGCCTTGGAGGAAGTGCCATTGCCAATTTGGACTTTTTTTTCAGACTTTATCCCAGAATCCACTCACCCAACTGTAGAAAGGAGCTTTGTGCAGCAAGGGCAAGATCTGGGGGAGCGGATGGCAAATGCATTTGCTCACACCTTTGATTCTGGGGTGGGGAAAGTGGTACTGATAGGAACCGATTGTCCTTCCCTTCAAAGCCAACACCTACTTCAAGCTGTTGAAGCCTTAGATCATTCCGATTTGGTGTTGGGGCCAGCCTACGATGGAGGCTACTATTTGATTGGAATGAAAAGTAGGGCAGCTTACCTGTTTGAGGGCATCACCTGGAGTACTTCTCAAGTGTTGTCACAGACCCTGCAGGTGGCGTCTCAGCACGGTTTACTTGTCACGTTGCTGGCAGTACTAGCGGATATGGATACCCTTGAAGATTGGCAAAGGTATAGTAGACAATTTGGGAATATGATTTAACTTAGGATTGGGAGAATTGATTCTAAAATTCTCAACCACACAATCTCAGCTTGTAATTTTCGATGAATCAACCACGACACGCCAATTTTAAAAGGATTAGCCTGCTCATTTTTCTAGGGATGGTCGTTTCTCTTGGGTATGCGCAAACCACAAAGGAAACAGCCTCTTTTGAAATAGTGGTTCTTGGAATAAAAATAGGAAACCTTACAGCTCAGAAAACAGGAAGAGCAGATTCGGTACTTTATTCGGTAGATAGCCGCGTGAAGTTTTGGTTTTTTGGCGATTTGGATATTAAATTTTTGACGCGATCAAATTTCAAAGCCGGAAAAATGATCAAGTCTTTTTCGGAATCCAAGACCAATCGAGGAAATTTTGACTCAAAAGTTAATTGGACAGGAACCTACTACCAGGTAGATGCCAAATCCTATAAATATGCTAATCGGGCTACTTTAAAAGGTCCTTTGTCTTGGTGTAGTACCAAGTTATTTTTTCATGAACCAATCGGGCAAGAACTATTTCTGTCTGAAGTGTACGGAATTTCGGTACCAATCAAAAAGATTAGGCCGGGTGTCTATGAGATTGAAGTAGAAGGGAACACCAATCAATACTTCTACCAAGGGGGTGAGTTGGTCAAAATAGTCGTAGAAAGTCCTATCAAAGATTATCAAGTTCGACGAGTAAACTAAGAAATCCTAGTTGTGGGTGCTGATTTTCCTAGCCAAGTCGACCAGACGGTTGGCATAGCCTGATTCATTGTCGTACCAAGCCACTACTTTGATCATATTTCCTTTGGTCGAGGTAAGGGCTTCATCTAGGATAGCAGAATGGGTATTACCTAAGATATCCATAGATACGATTGGATCAGATTCCACTTGCAAATACCCTTTTAAGCCTGAAGTGGCAGCCTTTTTAAATGCCTCATTCACTTGAGTAGCAGTGACTTCTCGTGCAGCGGTAACAATCAAGTCCGTCAAGGAGCCATCTGGGACGGGAACACGCATGGCTGAGGCCTCAATTCTGCCAGCGAGAGCAGGAAGAACTCGATCCAAGGCCTTGCCCGCATTGGTGGTGGTGGGAATAATGGAATAGGCTGCTGCTCTTGCCCTTCTCAAGTCCTTGTGCGGGGCATCGTGTAGATTTTGATCGTTGGTATAGGAATGGACAGTGGAGGCAAATCCTTGGAGAATCCCAAAGTTTTCATCCAAGACCTTTACTAAGGGAGCAAGGCAATTGGTGGTACAGGAGGCATTGGATACGAGGGTTTCCTTGCCTGAGAGGATTTGTTCATTTACCCCCAACACCACCATGGGAATGGAATTTTCTTGAGAAGGCGCTGAGACAATTACTTTTTTTGCTCCGGCTTTGAGGTGTTTTTCGGCATCCTTTTTTAAGGTAAACCGGCCTGTACACTCAAAAACAAGATCAATATTGAGGGCTTTCCAAGGAAGGATTTCTGGATTTGATTCAGAAAAGAGTGCGACTTCGTGTTCGTTTACCTGCAAAAAATGGGGTGAAAGCTGAATAGTGGCATCAAACTTTCCATGTACCGAATCGTATTTTAACAAGTGAGCTATGGAAGATGGATCAGCCAAATCATTGATGGCTACCAAATTGAAATCCGAATTATTCAGAAGAAGTTTGGCCGTGTAACGACCAATTCTACCAAACCCATTGATGGCTACACGAAGGGCAGGAGCAGCTGTGGACATGTGATTAATTTGGAGTGAATTTACAGAAAATCTCATTCTACAGGTAAAGTAAATTTTTACTGCTTTGGTTCAAATGATTACCTGGGATTGAAAAGAAATTTTCTACCCACTTTGGGAATATAAGTTCAAGCGGCTATATTTGCACAACCTTTGAAAAAACCAATTTTTGTGGGTCAAATGGTCCGTTCGTCTAGGGGTTAGGACGTATCCCTTTCACGGATAAAACACGGGTTCGATTCCCGTACGGACTACTGAAAATGCTTTAAAAAGCTGTTTTCTATTTTGGTTTTTTCTTAGGGTCCGTTCGTCTAGGGGTTAGGACGTATCCCTTTCACGGATAAAACACGGGTTCGATTCCCGTACGGACTACAGTGAGTTTCTCCAAATTTCTTGTTCAACCTCAGCTTGTAGGTTAAAAAAATCCCAACATGTTTGGGATTTTTTGTTTACTGACTATCCGCTTTGTTACCAGTACCCAAAGAAAAGTAAGGTTTGAAGTCCTTTAGGTAAGCTGTGGTCTGTTGTTTATGATCCGCAGAAATTCAAGGATATTTTAAGCTGCTGCTGTGATTGCGGATCATCCATTTTTGTTTTTAAGATTTTTGGCAACGAGAAAGATTTCGATTAATCATACCCCCGCTCGTTTAGAAGCAATATTTTTTATATTTTCAAGCAGTTAATTCACCTGAACTTATGCCCAAAATAAAACCAGTACTTCAATTTTTAGGTACCCATTCGATCCTTTTACTCCTAGTCTTCTCCGCTTGCAAAGAGAAAAAACCTGTTGACTTGAGAATCACCAAGCTCACCAAAGAAGAAGTAGCCATCCAAGCGGAAGTGGCTCGTAATTCAGTGACTCCCATTCTGGTGGAGGGACTGAAAATGGAAGTTTGGGGAACGGATTCTTTGGTGAAGGATCCCATTGCCTTGCAGGTAGGAGACGATGGTTCCATCTATTACACTCGTTCGCCTCGCCGAAATAATGCTGAATTTGACATTCGTGGACACCAGGATTGGGAAATTCGATCCATTGCCTTGCAGACGATTGAAGACAAGCGAAACTTCCTACGAACCGAATTATCCCCTGAGCGTTCGGCTCAAAACGAATGGCTAGCCGACCTGAATGGGGATGGATCCCACGATTGGAAGGACATGCTCGAAGAGCGAAATGAGGTCTTTCAATTAAAAGATACGGATGGAGATGGCCTAGCAGACTGGGGACAAAAGCAAGTGTACGATTTCCATGAGGAGGTTACCGATGTAGCAGGTGGGGTATTGAAGACCGACGATGCCTTGTATGTAGCAGCAGGTCCAGACCTCTGGAGATTGCAGGACTCGAACGGGGACGGGATTATGGACGAAAAGAAATCCCTTTCACACGGCTATGGCATTCACATCGGCTTTGGTGCGCATGGGATGTCTGGGGTCGAAATGGGCCCTGATGGACGCATCTATTGGGGGATTGGAGATATTGGATTTAATGGAAAGGGTGACGATGGAGCGGAATACAACCACTCCAATAATGGGGTGATTGCACGCTCCAACCCGGATGGGTCCGATTTTGAGATTTTTGCAGGGGGACTACGGAATACCCACGAGTTTGTCTTTGATCAGCATACCAATCTTATCTCCGTAGATAACGATGGGGATCATGCAGGCGAAAAGGAACGCCTAGTATACATCACCCGTGGTTCGGATACCGGCTGGCGTATCAACTGGCAGTTTGGCAAGTACCGAGATCCCAACAACAATACCTACAAGGTGTGGATGGATGAGAAAATGTATCTACCCCGCTGGGAGGGACAGGCTTCTTACATTACACCGCCACTGATGAATTATGTGAGTGGTCCTACCGGCATGGTGTTTAACCCAGGCGCTGGTCTAGGAGAACGCTGGAAGGATCACTTTTTTGTGGTTGAATTTGTAGGAAATGCTGCCGGGTCTGGTTTGCATGCCTTTCAATTACAACCCAAAGGAGCGTCGTTTGAACTCACCAAAACCGAGAAAATTGTAGGCAATTTTCTACCTACAGGTATAGATTTTGGTCCTGATGGGGCAATGTATATGGCGGATTGGGTCAATGGTTGGAACGATAAAGGCTACGGGCGCATCTGGAAGATGACCGATCAAACAGCCAATGGCTGGGCTTTGCAGCAGCAAACAGCAGCGGAGATCAAAGCCGATTACAAGAAATTGTCAGAATCTGACCTGAAGTCAAAATTATACTTTGATGACATGCGTATCCGTCGCAAAGCACAATTTGAGTTGGTGAAGCGTGGCCAAAAAGGGGCTATCCAGTTCCAGCGGGTGATCCAAGACAAAAGCAATCAACTGGCGCGCATCCATGGTATCTTGGGATTGAGCCAGATGGCACGCTTGGAGGATAGGGCCTATGCAAAGCCACTCGTCTCCCTATTGAAGGATAGTGACCCAGAGATTCAAGCCCAGGCTGCCAAATGGTTGGGTGACATCCGATACAAAGAAGCGAGCAAGGAATTGATTGCCAATTTGACCCATGCAAATGCCAGAGTACGATTCTTCAGTGCTGAGGCCTTGGGTAGAGCCAAGGATGTAGCAGCAATCCAACCCTTGATTCAATTGTTGGCTTCAAACAATGATGAAGATGCCTTTTTACGCCATGGGGCTTCCTATGCTTTGTCTCAAATCGGTCAAGTGGCGCCCCTAGCGGCACTTTCCATACATCCTTCCAAGGCTGTGCGCATGGGGGCAGTCCTGGCCTTGAGACGCTTGGAATCTGCAGAACTAGCCAAATTTTTGAATGATAAAGAAGAGGATATTGTGACTGAAGCGGCTCGTGCCATTCACGATGATTTATCCGTACCTGCGGCTTTACCGGCTTTAGCAGCCATTCTTGTCACTACTCCTTTTTCCAACGAACCCTTGATACGACGGGCAATCAGCGCCAATCATCGCCTAGGTAAGGAAGAAAATTTGAATGCAGTACTCGCATTTCTTGCTAAACCGGGTATTTCACAAGCACTCAAGCAAGAGTCTTTAGCTGCGCTTGGAACATGGGCAAAACCATCTGTTTTGGACCGTGTCGATGGAAGATATAGAGGTGAAGTAAGTCGTGATGCAGCCCTGGTGAAGCGAAAAGTAGCAGCAACGCTAGAAACTCAAGCAAAAAGTTCCGTAGTGGAATTGAGAAAAGAATCTCTTATGGCCATGGGCAAGTTGGGCATGTCGGAGATGGCGGACTTTTTGTTTGGTAAGTTGAAGACCGATCCTTCCCAAGAAGTCAAGGTGGAAGCACTTCAGGCCTTAGTGGCCATGTCCGCACCAAACCTCAGCGATGCCATCAGTTATGCCATGCGCGACGTGTCCGAAGCGGTCCGTGTGGCAGGCTTGGGCTTGATTGCCCAGACTTCCTTGCCCAATGACCAAAAAGTGCCGCTGCTGATGGAGATTTTGAAAAAAAGAACGCTTGCAGAGCAGCAGACTGCTTTACTTACCTTGGGTGGTTTGCCGGGTAGCGAGGATTTCAAGGAATGGCCTTCCATTTTGGAAGACTTTAAGTTGGGCAAACTCCCAGAAGGTACTTGGATTGAATTGGAGGAGGCAGTACTTGCTACGGGTTCGGCCAACCTCAAAACCCAATACGAGGCCTTATTGGATCAAAAAGCAGGAGGGGAAACTTGGAAAAAATATGCAGGCGCCCTCGCTGAAGGAAATGTGGAAAGGGGTCGAAACACCTTCTTCCAAAATCAAACCGCCCAATGCATCCGCTGCCATGCCTACGATGACATGGGCGGAAATGCAGGCCCTGCATTGGATAATATCGGAAAGACCCTCTCCAAGCAAGATTTGTTGATTGCCTTAGTGGAGCCAAGCAAACGATTGGCGCCTGGATTTGGAACGGTTACACTCACCTTGGTAGCTGGAGATAAGGTCACTGGATTGCTTTTAGAAGATAAAAAAGATAGCATGCGGGTACAGGTGGGTTCGGAAGTGAAGGAAATTGCCAAAAAGGAGATTGCATCTACAGCCTTGGGTGCTTCGAGCATGCCGCCGATGGGTACTTTATTGTCGAAGCGTGAAATTCGTGATCTCGTGAGTTACCTGAGCACTTTGAAGCGCGAATGAAGAAGGAAGGGAAAGGCATTTTAGTTTTTCTACTCGTCCTGCTACTAGGTTCCCCGCTGATCCTGATCGTTTGGGGTAGGAGCATGTTGCATGATTCGGATGTAGCGAAACGGGAAGAATTGATTCCTGCTCGCCCCCAACAACGTATTTTGGCTATTTTTCCTCATCCAGATGATGAGGTCACCGTAGCAGGCACAGTCATGGGGCTCAAGGCAGCCGGTCATCAAGTTACCCTGGTTTGCTTGACCCGAGGGGAAAAAGGAAATGCAGCCAACATTCCCACAGAGCAAGAATTGGCCCGCTTGCGTACGGGTGAAATGCAGCAAAGTGCTCAGATTCTAGGCGTAGATCATCTGATTCAGTTGGACTATGCCGATGGCGGAATGGATGAACTGGGTTTGGATAGCCTGATGAATTTGGTCCATGCGCTTATTCAAGACCAAAAGCCCGATGCGCTCCTTTCTTATGATTCCAAGGTAGGCTTGTACGGACATTCGGATCATCGCCTCACAGGTGAGGCGGTAGAGCAGGTATTTCTTACCAACCGAGGCAAATCAGATTTTGCACCGCAGCAGCTTTTTCAAGTAACCTTAAGTAAAAAGCAGATAGATGTAGCGCTCAGGTTATCCGCAGGATTTCAGAGAAATTACCCAAAGGAACCGGGAAAAGGTCTTCCTGCGCCGGATTTCTCCATTGGAACCCAGCCCTATTTTTCCAGAACACTTCAGGTCATGCAAGCGCACCAAACCCAGAAAAAAGTCTTGCAAGATTTGATGCCTTACCACGACAAAGTGCCCCAGTGGATTTATTCTAGGGTTTTTGACCGGGAATACTTTCGAGAAGTTCGCTGAAAACCTTGTTTACAGGAATCCTAGTTTCGCACGCACTCGATTGAGGAGGGGGAGCGCTACTTGACGTGCTTTTGCTTCACCAGCTAGCAGTCGGGCTTCGATTTCCTCGGGATGGCTCATGAAAAAGTCAAACCGTTCCCGCTCTTTCTCGAATTTGGTCAATAGGAGGTCCAAGAATTCTTTTTTGGCATGCCCATACCCAAAATTTCCAGCGAGGTATTGTGCTCTTAAGGATTGAGTTTGTAGCGGTGTTGCCATCAAACTATACAATTTGAAGACCGTACAGGTATCTGGATCTTTGGGTTCTTCCAGAGGCGTGCTGTCCGTAATGATGGCATTCACGTTTTTTTTCAGTTCTTTTTCAGGCAAAAATACATCCAAGATGTTTTGGTAAGACTTGCTCATCTTTTGCCCATCTGTACCAGGGATGGTCATCACATCGGTTGCAATTCTAGCCTCAGGGAGGGTCAGGATATCTTCTTCCATCACATGGTTGAAGGCACTCGCTAGGTCTCGAGCCATTTCCAAGTGCTGCAACTGGTCCTTTCCAACGGGCACAAGATCAGCTGAATACAAGAGAATATCCGCCGCCATCAGCACAGGGTAGGTGAATAAACCTGCATTTACATCCGCTAACCGAGACGATTTGTCCTTGAAGCTATGTGCATTGGCTAGCATTGGGAAGGGAGCAAAGCAGTTGAGGTACCAGTTCAATTCTGCTACCTCAGGAATTCTGGATTGTCTGTAAAAAACGGTTTTTTCGATATCCAAACCGAAGGCCAACCAGGCAGCGGCTACTGCAAGTGTATTTTGCTTGCGTATGGCCCCATCTTTTTGGCTGGTAAGCGAATGAAAGTCTGCAATGAAGATAAAGGATTCTTCTTTGCTGTTTTGCTCAATCAATTGAATAGCAGGAACTATTGCTCCTAAAATATTGCCGAGGTGGGGTCTACCTGAACTTTGAATCCCTGTTAATACTCTTGCCATTGGGTCAATTTTGATGCAAATTAACTAAATCAGGCT
>JAMNXQ010000031.1 GCA_023653075.1 Algoriphagus sp. | reverse complement strand
GTTCCTTTCTTCACCGCACACTTTCCCTTGTAATGGATGATCAAGGTACACTGCTCCGCTTGTTCATGGGTATGCTCACAGACCTTCATGAGCACCTGAATAACATGTTCAAAGGTGTTCACATCGTCATTGAATACAACGAGGTCTAAGGCTTCCTGATCGATGAGTTCCTCGAGGAGGACTTCAATTTCTTCTACATGGGGAAGGGGTGAGCTGAACTGATTCATTTTGCAAAATTAAGAATAATGGGCAACTTAGCGAGCGACAGAAGCTTACAATATGAATCCGCAACTCGTTTTAACAGTTATTTTAATTTATTTCGGAATACTTTTTTTCATTTCCTGGTTGACTACCCGAAAGTTAACTGGAGATACCTTTTTTACTGGAGACCGCAATTCCCATTGGTTTCTGGTTTCCTTTGGAATGATTGGTGCTTCTCTGTCTGGCGTCACCTTCATCTCCGTACCGGGCGAAGTAGGTAATTCTAACTTCTATTACTTCCAAGTTGTTTTGGGCTACACCTTGGGATACTTTACCATAGCCAAGGTTTTATTGCCGCTCTACTATCGCCTGAATTTAGTATCTATCTACAGCTATTTGGAGGATCGATTTGGGTTTTGGTCCTACAAAACGGGAGCTTTTTTCTTTATTCTGTCAAGATCCCTAGGATCTTCGCTTCGATTGTATCTCGTAGCCAGTGTGCTCCAATTGATCTTGTTTGATTCCTTGGGCATTCCTTTTTGGGTTTCGGTGCTGATTACAGTAGGCCTTATTTGGTTGTATACTTATCGCGGAGGAATCAAGACGGTAGTCTGGACGGACACCTTTCAGACCACCTTTATGTTGGCCTCGGTGCTGATTACGATGGTGTTGATTGGATCTGAATTGGAACTGAAAAGTTTGGGAGATTACGTCAGCCGAATAAGTGAGGACGAGCGTTCGACGATCTTCAACTGGGACTGGAAGGCAGGTACCAACTTCTTCAAGCAGTTTATATCTGGGGCCTTTATCACCATCGTCATGACTGGCCTGGATCAGGACATGATGCAGAAAAACCTGACTTGCCGGACTCTGGGCGATGCACAAAAAAACATGTTTTGGTTTACCGTGATTTTGGTAGTGGTCAACCTGCTGTTTTTATCCCTGGGAGTGATGCTGTACTTGTATGCCGAAACCAAGGGAATTGCCATTCCAGCAAAGTCGGATGGCCTGTTTCCACTCTTGGCCACAGAGCATTTCTCCGCCTTTGCAGGGATTGTTTTTGTGCTTGGGATCATCGCAGCAGCCTATTCAAGTGTGGATTCTACCCTCACTGCCTTGACTACTTCTTTTTGTTACGACTTTCTTCAGATCGAACGAAATTATGCCCCCGAACAAAGGCTTTTCATCCGCAAGCTTGTGCACGTTGGCTTTACGTTTCTGATGTTTTTGCTCATCCTTGCCTTCTACTGGCTCAATGACCAAAGCGTAATCAATTCGGTATTTATCCTAGCCGGCTACACCTATGGCCCACTATTGGGGCTCTTTGGGTTTGGTTTGTTTACCAAGCATCAGGTGAAAGATGCCTGGGTTCCTGCCCTGGCTGTGCTCGCTCCTTCCCTGACATTTTTGATCACTTCCAATTCCCAAGCCTGGCTTTGGGGCTATACCTTCGGCTTTGAGGCGCTGATTTTAAATGGAGGACTGATGTTTACAGGGCTTTACCTGCTTCGCAAAAAATCTAAGGATTAAGTTCTTTTTCAGGGCTCCAAAAGCGGGATTCAAAATCCACCACCTGATCGTTTTGAACGACCACTCCCTCAGCTTCGAGTAGGGTTTGCATGGCTGTAGGAGAAGAAAAATGATGCTTTCCCGTCAGGATTCCTTGTCTATTCACGACGCGATGGGCCGGCACATCAGGGAGAGCATGGGCTGCATTCATCGCATAGCCCACCATGCGCGCCCCAGACTTGAGTCCCAAGTAATGGGCGATTGCTCCATAACTCGTCACTCGGCCAGCAGGAATCTCCCGTACTACCTGGTATACCCAATCAAAGTAATTCCCCTTTTCGGAGCTCATAATTCCAGTCGATAAGTGCTTGGTTGATGGATTTTTTTACTTGGATCTCGGTCTGCTTCTCTCCGGATTTGATTGGAAATTGGTAGCGGATCAATAAGTTCTCAGTTCTTCGCTCCAGGATATTGAGTTGAGCACCTTCTTTGGTGACTACCTCTGGAAATTGCCCTAAAATCACTCGGAGTGAATCCTCAAGTTGGCTGAGGTGAATTTCATTTTTTGAGGTAATCTCGGCATCAAAGATGACTTGGTGGGTATTGTTTTTGGAAAAATTGACTACATCTTCAGCCAAGGCCATGGTATTGGGGATCAATATGATTTCGCCAGCATCGTTTTTCAACACCAGATTGATCAAGGTAATGTCTCGAATAAAGCCGGTATGCCTTCCGATTTGAATCTTGTCTCCGATTTCAAGTTGATCCGAAAACATCATGATCAAGCCATTCACAATATTGGTGATGTAGTCCTTGGTCAGCAAGGCCAATGCCGCAGCCACAATGGTGATGCTGGTCAAAAATTCCAAGGGCTGGATTCCAAAGGCAAGCATCAGGGAAATAAGAACGGCAATCAGGTTAAGTAAAAACTCAATGCGATCAATCCCGAGCATAAAGTTGGGCTGCACCTTGGTCTCCTCTCGCTGCTGCAGGTAAATCCGAAGCGTGATGATTCTCCCTAAGGAAAAAATCAAGTTGGCGCTCAATAGGAAAATAAGGGCTCGGACAATGTGATTTAAGATTTCGTATTTCTCTAGAAATGGAGAGACTATAGTGTCTCCAGCATAGAAAATCTGTAAGATAATGAGGAGAATGAGCTTAAAAGCAAAGTAGGTTTTGCGTACATTTTCCTTTACCCGGATGCTGCTTTTGAGATGGTTCATGGTTCAATCGAAAAATTAACCCTATTTTAGCAAATATAGGAAGGATTTGACGGACTGATGAGCAGAAATCTAGTAATTACAGGAGCAGCAGGTGCCTTAGGTACTGCCGTAGTGGGGAAGTTTAAGCGGGAAGGCTACTACGTCATTGCCCTTGTACGTCCAGAAACAAATGAGCAGTCCCCTGAAGCGGATGTCACCTACGAGGTAGATGTGACCGATGAAAAAGCAGTCCAAGAATTTGTGTCTGAATACGAGGTTCAATTTGGAGATCTTGAAGCAATCGCCATGCTGGTCGGAGGCTACGCATCTGGAGATCTTGAGACCACCAGGCAGCAGGATCTTTCCCAGCAAATCCAACTCAATTTTTTTAGTGCATTTACGGTGGCCACCGCCTTTCTCCCGCTACTAAAAAAGCAGCAGCGGGGAGCTTTTCTTTTTGTAGGAGCTCGTACAGCCTTAGAACCCAAAGAAGCAAAAGGAGCTGTTGCCTACGCCATGAGTAAGCGTCTGGTCAATTCTTTGGCGGAAATTATAGCAGAAGAAGTGAAGGATACCGACATCCGTACCCATGTTTTTGTGCCGAGTATCTTGGATTCCGAAGCCAACCGTTCCGCTATGCCTACCGCTGATTTTTCAAAATGGGTGAATCCTTCCGATATTGCGGAGGCAATGCACTATGCAGTAAATACCCCAGCATTAACCAACATGACCTTTACACTCTATGGAGGAATTTAAATTTCAACCGAAAAAATGGATTCTAGCAGGAATTCTGGTCTGCTTACTTGGGCTTCCAGCCCTTGCTCAAACACCTGAACAGGAAGTTGAAGCAGTCATTCGCTCCCTGTTTGATGGGATGAAACAAAAAAATGCCGAACAGGTGGCTGCTGCTTTTTCTCCTGAGGGATTGATGCAAACCGTGCAGCAGAAGCCGGAAGGGACCGCTGTAGGCAGCAATTCTGTGGCTGATTTTGTCAAAAGAATTGCCAGTACCCCAGCTGGAACTATCTTAGATGAACGTATTCTTTCCTACCAAATCAAAGTGGATGGATCTATGGCTAGTGCATGGACACCCTATCAATTTTATGTAAACGATACCTTTTACCACTGTGGGGTGAATTCCTTCCAGCTGGTGAAAATGTCCGAAGGATGGAAAATTGTCTACATCATCGATACCCGAAGAAAAGAACCTTGTCAAGAGTAATTTGTATGAATGAATTAAAAAGCGCAGCCTACCAGACTGCTATCAGCCAGTTAAAACAAAAAGAAGCCCTTCTTGCCGAAGAGCGTAAAAATATCATTGAAAGTATCCTCGAAGAGGAAAAAAATAGTGCAGGAGATAAGTACGAGACGAGTCGGGAGACCATGACGCAGGACCTCAACTCCCTCGAAAAGCAAATCAAACAAAGCAATTTAGATTTAGAAGAATTGTATCGACTCCAAACCATCAAAGACACGCCTCCAACCGTGCAGGAAGGGGCACTAGTTCAACTGGGAACCGAATGGTTTTTGTTGGCCGTCAGTGTGGGTCAAGTAAAAGTTGGCGATAAATCAGTGTTTTTGTTGAGCAAAAATTCTCCCCTTGGAGAGCTTCTAGTCGGAAAGAAAAAGGGAGAAGCGATTCAGTTTAGAGGGAAGCCCCAAACCATCACCGAAATTCATTAGGCAGGAAAATTCGAAGAGTCCAGTGGTTCTTGGTGGTGGAACTTGATTTTCAACTATTCAAATTTACGAGCGTATTGATAAGCTATTCGCAATAAAAGGAGTCTTTTATTTCATTTTTATTGATAATTCTATTTTTTTCTAGTAAAATTGAACGTCAATTGCTTAAGAAATGATTTTTCCAATTTCCAACCTTGGCTTCAGTTTACGTTCACAGATCGGTGGAGGCATTGCTTGTGCTTTTGTCTATAAGGGTTGGGATAGGCAATTTTGGCAGGAGTCAATGTCCATGCAGGGGTAGATTTTTAGTTCTTCTTGGCTCTTTGATCCTACCCACTCTTTTCCTATCCATTCTTTTATGAAAGTCATCAAATTTGGAGGCTCCTCCGTAGAAAATCCCAACAACATCCAACAGGTGTTTCAGATCATTCAAGACCAACTCCAGGTGTCGGAATTGGTGGTGGTCTTCTCTGCCTTTGGAGGAGTGACGGAGCAACTTTTTGCGCTAGCGAACCTGGCAAAATCAGGAGATCTAGGCTATAAGAAGGCATTACTTGCTCTGGAGGAAAGGCACTTGGATATGGGCAGTGCCCTACTAGGGAATGAAAAAAGAGAGAAAGTAGACACCTTCATCCGCCAACGCTTCCAGGAGTTGGAAGATCTATACCATGGAATCCACCTGATCAAAGAACAATCCCCACGAACCCTAGATTATGTGGCAAGCTTTGGAGAGCGCTTGAGCACCTACATTCTGGCAGAAGCATTGGGAGCAAAGGGAATTCCCACTTGTTTTGTGGATACTCGGGAAATTATTCGAACCGATGATCGCTTTGGGCAGGCTCGTGTAGACGAAGCCACTACCCATGCTCAAATCCAAGAGTATTTTTCCAAGCACGAGGGAGTCAAAGTGGTGACTGGATTTATTGCATCAACTGCCAAAGGGGAGACCACCACTTTGGGCCGATCTGGTTCCGATTACACTGCCGCGATCTTGGCAAGTGCCTTGAATGCCCAAGTTTTGGAGATTTGGACCGATGTCTCTGGGGTGCTGACTTGTGATCCCAAGATGGTGTATGCGGCCTTTACCATTCCACAGCTGAGCTATGCGGAAGCGATGGAGCTTTCCCATTTTGGAGCCAAGGTTATATTTCCGGCGACCATGCAGCCGGCGATGAAGAAGAACATTCCGATTCAAATTAAAAACACTTTTGAACCTAGCCACCCAGGCACCTTGATCAATGGACAGGTACGGGAAGGTGGCTGGATCAAGGGAATTAGCTCGCGATCTAACCTAACACTTATGACCCTTCAGAGTGCAGGCTGGATGGCTGCAGGAGGAAGTTTGGGGCGAATTTTTACCGTATTGTCTGAGGCAAGACTTTCGAGTTTGCTTATTTCTCAGGCCTCCTCACAACATAGCATTTGTTTGGCGCTGGCCACTGATGAGGCGATTTTAGCAAAGGAATTGATCGAGCAAGAATTTTTCTACGAAATCAAATCCGGGGAAATGGATCCAGTATCCCTACTCCCTGGCCTAGCTTTGGTGGCCGTGGTGGGGGAAAATATGAAACATGATCCTGGAACTTCAGGCAGAATGTTTCGGGCCTTGGGGCAGAACAACATCAATGTGGCGGCCATTTCTCAGGGAAGTTCTGAATTGAATATTTCTGCAATCATTCCTCAGGCAGACTTGCAAAAAGCATTGAACGCCCTGCACGAGGTGTTTTTCCTCTCAGAGCATAAGGTGGTCCACCTATTTTTGGTAGGGACAGGTCTCATCGGTACGGCACTGTTGCGCATGATTGCCCAGCAAAAGGAAAAATTGCTCCTCGAAAATCAGTTGGATATCCAAGTGCACGGCATTGCCAACAGTAGATACATGGCCTTTGATGAGGATGGCTTTGAGTTAACTAATCTGCCGGAACTGGGTCCTTCAAAGTCCAAAATGGATTTGAATGCTTTCGTGGAGACCATTGAGGAAATGAACTTCTCCAATTCAGTGCTCGTCGACTGTACGGCGAGCCAGGAGGTAGCCCAAATATACCCTCGCATATTGGGGGCGAAAATCGCGATTGTCACCCCTAATAAAAAAGCCAACTCAGGTTCTTTGGAAAGCTATTTGGCCTTGAAGCAACTCGCGAAAAGCCGAGGGGTACACTTTCTCTACGAAACTAATGTGGCGGCGGGACTTCCGGTAATCAATACCATCCACGATTTGATGCTTTCCGGTGATCGCGTTCACCGCATTGAAGCAGTACTGAGCGGCTCCCTGAATTTTATTTTTTCTGAGCTGGAAAAAGGAGCACCATTTTCGGAGGTGGTGGCCTTGGCCAAGGAAAAAGGATACACCGAGCCCGACCCGAGAGAAGATTTGAGTGGGATGGATGTGGCTCGAAAAGTAGTGATCTTAGGTAGAGAGGCGGAGCAGCAACTGGAAGTAGAAGACATTGTGGTGCATTCCCTAGTTCCTGAAGAAGCAAGACAGGGATTGAGTGTTGGGGAATTTCTTGAAGTCCTCAAACAACAGGATGCAGCCTACGCCGAGCGACTGACTGCCGCCAGGGCCAAAGGAGAAAAGTTGCGTTTTATGGCTACCCTAGAAGAAGGGAAGGCAGAAATTGGCTTACGTTCCTTGCCCGCTTCTCATCCATTTTATGGACTTGAGGGTTCTGACAACATGATTTTGCTGACTACTGACCGCTACTACGATCGGCCCATGATTATCCGTGGACCTGGAGCTGGAGCTGAAGTGACGGCAGCTGGTGTGTTCGCTGACGTGATCCGTGTGGGTAACTATACCCGGGATTAGGCAGAAAAAATGTCAACAGTTGACGGTCAACAGACCACAGTCAATTGCAGACAGCTACAAAAAACGTATTAAAATTCCGATGCTAAATTCTATTGTACTACAACTCGCTGTGGTCGGTGGACTGTGGACCGTTGACAAACTTACTAGTTGCGAAATGGCAATAACTAGCCCCCTATTTTTTCCGTTCGATAGAGTACAAGACTAAGTCTCGCAAAGAAGATTTGTATGCAGAATCAGGGAAATGATCCAGAAGCCCAAGGGCCTCCTGGTAAAATGCAGTCATCTTCTGCTTTGCATAATCGAGTCCCCCACTTTTCTTAACAAAGGAAATGACTTCATTCACCGCTTTTTTGTCTTCAGAACGGTTGCGGATGAGGTACATGATTTTCTTTTTTTCCAACCAATCCGCATTTCGAAGCGCATAGATCAGTGGAAGGGTCATCTTTTTCTCCTTGATATCAATTCCCAGCGGTTTGCCGATTTCATCCTCTCCATAATCAAAAAGATCATCCTTGATTTGGAAGGCCATTCCTACTTTTTCCCCGAAGTTCCACATGCGTTGGATGGTTTCCTCGTCCGTACTGACACTAGAGGCGCCTACGGAGCAGCAAGAAGCGATTAAGCTGGCGGTTTTTTGCCGGATAATTTGGTAATAGACGTCCTCTTCCACGTCCAGTTTTCTCGCCTTGTAACTTTGCAGCAGTTCCCCTTCAGACATCTCGCGTACGGCATTGGATACAATACGCAAGAGATGAAAGTCGTTGTGCTCTACACTGAGAAGCAAGCCACGGGAGAGGAGGTAGTCCCCAACCAATACGGCAATCTTATTTTTCCAGAGGGCATTGATGGAAAAAAATCCCCTGCGGTAGTTGGAATCATCGACTACATCGTCGTGTACCAAAGATGCGGTATGCAGCAGTTCGATCAGCGCAGCCCCTCGGTGGGTAGATTCATTGATGGTTCCACAGACTCCCGCAGTTAGAAAAACAAACATAGGACGCATTTGCTTGCCCTTGCGTTTGACGATGTAGTGGGTGATGTGGTCGAGAAGCTTGACCTTACTTTTCATAAAGTCCCGGAACTTATGTTCAAACTGAGCCATCTCGGACTCAATAGGGACTTGAATGTGTTTGAGGTCTAGTTTCATCACGGTTGGAAGCTGTAAAAATACCACGCTTTTTGGCATGGACAACAATTTGGAAACTTCCTTTTTCTTTCAACTCTAGAAGTGTGAAAACGTTTCTTTTTTTTGTAATTTAAATTCTTCATTCACTTTTCTCCACCTGCTTATCTATGAAAAAGTTCCGAATCGAATTGAAATGGGGGTTTCTATTTTTCTTGTCAGGCTTGGGCTGGATGGTTCTAGAGAAAAGTCTGGGCTGGCACGATCGCTTGATCGAGCAGCATGCCACCTACACCCTCCTGTATGCGCCTCTGGCGATTTTTATTTATGTAGTAGCACTTTGGGAGAAAAAGAAAAAAACCTACCGAGGGAGGATGACATTTTTGCAAGGGCTGCTGTCTGGATTGGGGATTACCCTTATCGTAGTCGGACTCACTCCATTGAGTCAATACATATCCCATAGCCTGATTTCTCCAGATTATTTTCCCAACATCATTCAGTTGACGGTCAACACTGGGAAAATGACTTTGCAGGAGGCCGAAGCCTATTTTAACTTGATGAATTACACGACAATGTCTGTGTTTTTTGCAGCAGGGATGGGAATACTGACTACTGCGGTGGTGATGATTTTCATGAAATCTATCCCACAGAAAGATCCCTCCGAATAATTGAAACCCCACAGTTCCTTTTTGCTTATCTTTGGGAGTTTTTAAAAACAGAACGACCACTTGGAGGAGAACTACATCAAACACCAATACGCTCCCATTTTGCCTGAAAAAGACGAATGGCCTGTGGTTAAGCTCGCTCGCGAGCGGAAGGAATTTGTCAAAAAGGTAGCAACCCTTTCGGAAGGGAGAATATTAGACCTGATCGGGAAGAACCCCGAAATTTTGAAGGAAGAACTCGAGACGACCCTCTACCGAGAAAAGCTTCGAATCAAGCAAAACCCTTGGGATGTAGATCCGGACGATGAAGGGCCATTCTGGGGGGAAGTGAAAAATAACTTGCTCCAGATCCACTCTGAAGTCTCTGGAACCAAAGCCAAGAAATTGGAGGCCTATCAGGAAGTCCTTCGAAAAATTACTTCCCGGTATTCCGAAGAAATTGCATCCAATTTCAAAGCATCTCATTACAAGTTTACCCGACGAGTGGTTACCTATGGCTTCTCGCGCCTGCTCAATGCTGCTCGTGTGAAGGGATTTGGATCCTTGTTTAGCAATCAATTTACCCTTCAAGACAAGATCCAAATTACCGGACAAACAGCGCAGCTTCGTGAATTGGCTACCAAAGGAACCGTGGTCATGGTGCCCACCCATTTTTCGAATTTGGACAGCGTCCTCATTGGATGGATAATTTCCGTCTTGGGCATGCCTCCCTTTATCTATGGGGCAGGTCTGAACCTGTTCAATATCTCGATTTTTGCCTATTTCATGAATGCCTTGGGTGCTTACAAGGTGGATCGTAGAAAGAAAAACATGATGTACTTGGAGACCCTGAAAACGTACTCCAAGGAGGCCATTCAATTTGGTTGCCACAGCCTGTTCTTCCCTGGCGGCACCCGTTCTAGAAGTGGAATCATTGAATCCAAACTGAAGTTAGGGCTCCTAAGTACCGCCATTGAAGCCCAGCGCGCCAATTTTGAAAATGGCATGACAGATGTATCAGGAAAGATTTTTATAGTTCCGGTGACCATCAATTACCACTTTGTTCTTGAAGCACCCGGGCTTATTCAAGATTACCTGAGCCAAACTGGGCAGGAGCGCTACTACAAGGAAAACGATGAGTTTTCTACCTCCTACAAGATTTCGAAGTTTCTATTTAAGTTTTTCACCAAAGGGTCAGACATTTCTGTCTCCATTGGTCGCGCCATGGATGTCATGGGCAATTATGTAGACCAGGATGGAAAAAGTTTGGACAAATGGGGTCGAGTAGTGAATACCCAGGAGTATTTTATGTCCAATGGGAAGGTGACTGTCGATGCGCAACGCGAGGAAGAGTACACCCAGATGCTAGGTAAGCGTATTGTGGAGGAATTTCACAAAATCAATCGGGTATTTAGCTCTCACTTGGTCGCTTTTGTGGCCTTTGAATTGATCAAATCAAAAAATGCCAAACTAGACTTGTTTGATTTGATCCGCCTTCCGCAAGAAGACCTAGTTCTCAACTATGAGGAGTTCAAAGCTGCTTGTCAGCGTGTCCTAGACCAAATTTTTGAATTAAAAGCTCAAGGAAAAATTGATTCGGCCCCTCACCTCAATCGTTCCATGGATGAAATCATCACACATGGACTAGAAAATGTGGGAATGTACCATGCCAAGCGCCCGCTGATCAAAGATAAGTCGGGGAACTTGACTACCGAAGACATGAGCTTGCTCTATTTTTACCACAACAGACTGCATGGGTATGGCCTTGAAAAACTCTTCTAAATCGCAGCCCATTGGGGTCATTGGAGTAGGAAGCTTCGGGACAGCTATTGCCAACATGCTGGCCGAAAAAAATGAGGTGATGGTCTATGCCCGCAAGCAAGAAGTGGTGGAGGAAATTAACACCCAGCACAGTGCTTCCGGGAAAATCCTCAACCCCAAAATTCGCGCTACTTTTTCTCCGGAGGAACTTTGTACCTCCTGCGGTGTGCTTTTCTTTATGATTCCTTCGGCGGCCTTCTTGGAAGTGACACGAACCTTTGCCCCCTTTTTACACCCCTATCACCTGGTTATTCATGGAACCAAAGGCTTGGCCGTACAGCTTGCCGATGGGGAGCAATGGGATACACTCAAGAAGCTACGCCGAAAACAAATCCTAACCATGAGCGAGGTGATTGTCCAAGAAACTCTCGCAGTACGGGTGGGCTGCCTAGCTGGCCCCAATATTTCCAAGGAACTCAGTGATGGGCAACCAGCAGCAACAGTCATTGCCAGCAAGTACAACGAGGTCATTCAGGAAGGGCAGCGTCTGCTACGCTCCGAAAAATTCCAAGTGTATGGCAACTCCGATATCATTGGCGTGGAGCTCAGTGGAGTGCTCAAAAATATAATTGCCATTGCTGCAGGAGCCTTGGCGGGTTTAGGATTGGGAGAAAATGCAAAAGGTCTCTTGATCTCTCGAGGAATTGTGGAGATGGCGCATTTGAGTAAAGCCCTCGGAGGAACAGCCAGTTCGGTCATGGGTCTCGCTGGCATCGGAGACTTGGTGACTACCTGCAACTCTCCGGATTCCAGAAACTTTACAGTAGGATTCCGCCTTGCAAAAGGGGAGAGCCTCAGTCAAATCATGGCTTCCATGGAAGAGGTGGCAGAAGGGGTCAATACGATCCGAATTGTAGATGCCTTTTTGAAAACTGCAGGCATCCGTGCCCCAATAACTGAAAATCTACACCGCGTACTTTTTGAAGATCTATCCATCGAAGAGGCCCTTCAATTTTTGATGAAGTACCCCTTCAGTGTGGATGTAGACTTTGTCTAGGGAAGTTAGAAGCAGGTTTTTGACCCTTACTTGGAAGGTACCAACTTGATCAATAGCCCTGTTCCTTCGGTGATGGCATACAAATACCCATCCGGACTCTGAGCTACCTGCCGAACACGCCCAATCCCTGGAAGCAATTTTTCTTCTCCCACAGGTTTTGTTCCATTCATCTCCACGCGTGCAATGTGTGTGCCTGCCAAAGCGGCAACGAGGATATTTCCTTTCCAAGCGGGGTAGCGATCTGAGGTCACTAGTGTCATCCCACAGGTGGCAATCGAAGGAACCCAGTACTTGACTGGCTGCTCCATTCCCTCTTTTTCAGTAATTTCCGTGATGGGAGTACCATTGTAGTTGATACCGTAGGTGATCACTGGCCAACCGTAATTTTTACCTTTTTCGAGGATGTTCAGTTCATCCCCGCCCCGAGGACCATGTTCTACTTCCCAAAGACGGTTGGAAGCCTTGTCGAAAAATAGTCCCTGTGGGTTTCGATTGCCATAAGTCCAAATTGAGCCTATTGCTCCTGGGGTACCTACAAAAGGATTGTCAGTAGGGATTCGTCCATCGTCATGGATGCGGTGGATCTTTCCATGCGAATTTTTCAGATTTTGTGCATTGTCCTGACTGCCTCGCTCCCCATTGCTGAAGTAGAGGAAATTTTGGTTGTCAAAGACGATTCTGCTGCCGTAATGGGTTCCTCCCTTCCATTCGGGGGAAGTGACGATCAGTTCTTCAAATGAGGTTACACTCGTGCCTGAGAGTTTAAATCGAGCAATAGTCGTCGCACCTCCATCGCCTACAGGCTTGCCATAAGCAATGTAAATCCAGCCATTCTGGGCATAATTGGGATGGGTGGCAATATCCAATAACCCTGATTGGCCTGTGGTGTAAAATGTCGGTAGGCCGGCCACTTTTTGGCCTGAGAAGCTGTCTTTTTTGAAAATGAGGAGCTCCCCTTTTTTCTCGGTCACCAACAAGGTTTCCGCATTGATCCAAGTCATCCCCCAAGGGTTTTGAAATCCACGGTGGAGGGTGTCCACCTTGATCATCATCTTTTCCGTTTGGGTAGTGAAGTTCAGGTTGGGCAGGCTATCTGGAAGAGGATCTCCCTCCTTGGCATGGCAAGAAAAAAGAGGAGATAGGATCCCCACAAAAGCGATAAGAAGGAGAGGAAAAGTTTTCATAAGGTTTGAGATCAAGGACATACCTCCCTAACGCCTGGTAAGCTGAAAGAGTTTGAAAGGCGGTGTCAATTTTTCGGATTGATTTTGCGAAGTAATTTAGGGATAGGATGAATACAAAAAAAAGACCTTTCGATTGAAAGGTCTTTTTAAAAGTATATCCGAAAATTTTATCGGATAGGGAGCAATTTGACCAATAGGCCAGTTGCCTCGGTGATGGCATAAATGTATCCATCTGGGCTCTGGGCTACTTGGCGAACGCGTCCAATGTCTTGAAGCAATTTTTCTTCCTTCACATAAGTAGTTCCATTCATCTCCACGCGGGCGATGTGTTGCTTTGCCAATGCGGCTACTAAGATGTTTCCTTTCCAAGCTGGGTATTTGTCACCCGTCACCACGGCCACACCGCAAGTAGCGATAGAGGGCACCCAATAATGCTTGGGTTGTTCCATGCCTTCTTTTTCCTGAATATCCGTGATAGGTGTTCCATCGTAGTTGATGCCGTAAGTGATCACAGGCCATCCGTAATTCTTTCCTTTTTCAATCAGGTTCAGTTCGTCACCACCCATAGGTCCGTGTTCTACCTCCCAGATTCGATCTGAATCCTTGTCATAAAATAGCCCTTGTGGGTTTCTGTTGCCATAAGTCCAGATCGAGCTGGTGTTGCCCAAGGAATCCTTGAAAGGATTGTCTGCTGGGATGCCGCCATCGTCCTTGATGCGGTGAATTTTGCCATGGGCATTGTTCAGGTTCTGCGCATTCATTGGGATATTTCCCTTGTCTCCATTAGAGAAATAGAGGAAACCTGCCTTGTCAAATACGATGCGGCTACCAAAGTGACGACCACCTTTCCAAGCGGGACCAGCTACGATAAGCTCCTCCTGATTCACCGCAGTGTTTCCTTCCAACTTGAATCGAAGGATGGTGGTAGCAGCGGTGCTGTCGGCGAAATTTTGCGCATAAGAAATGTAAATCCAGCCATTTTCTGCATAGTTGGGATGCACAGCAACATCTAGGAGACCTGCTTGATTTACGTTGTGAACTGCGGGTAAGCCTTGAATTTTTTCACCTGAAAATTTATCCTCCTTGAAAACAAGGATTTCTCCTTTTCTTTCAGTGACAAGGAGTGTTCCATCTGGAAGCCAAGTCATGCCCCAAGGATTTTCCAAACCAGTATGGAGGGTGTCTACCTTAATGAGCAACTTTTCTGTTTGGGTTGCGAAGGTTTCGTCAATTACGGGTGCTTTTGGTCCACAAGAGGTCCAAGTGGTGACTGCCATTGCTAAAATGGCTAGCGAGAGGTACAGGGAGCGTGATGCCATGGTTGTTACAGTTAGAGTAGCAAATGTAAACATCTCTTATCAAATCTTAGTCAATTTTTGAATAGTGGTGATTCGAGAGGATTAGCGTGTAGGCTTCTCTCCTTGAGTCCTGATTTTTAGTTGGATGATTCATCTTTGCGTAACTTCGCAGCAAGGAGTTTTGGCGCTCCTTTTTGCCTATGAACAGGACTTTGCACGTGTACAAATTTGGTGGGGCTTCCGTAAAAGATGCGGCTGCACTCCTTAATCTCCATAGCCTACTCCAGTCCCGGCTTCAGACCAACAAACTCATCGTAGTTTCTGCCATGGGAAAAACAACCAATGCGCTGGAGGCAGTTTTGGCTAAAAAGTTGGAGCAAGCCAATTTTTCGAAGGAGTGGAAGCAGATAAAAGATTTTCACCTGGAAGTTTGCGAGGAGCTTTTCCCTCCTGCTCATCCGGTAATTGAGAAAATAGAGCAGCTGTTGGATACCGCCCAACCCATCTTGGATTTGCCTATTTCCAAAATCAATTACGATGAAGTGTATGATCAGCTGATTTGTTACGGGGAATTGCTTTCTTCCCTTGTTGTCTCTGAATACCTAAATTTCAAAGGGTTATCCCTTGCTTGGCAGGATGCACGAACCGTGATCCATACGGATTCGGACTTTAGATTTGCAAAAATAGATTGGGAAAAGACCCGCAGCGCTTGCCAGAATCAATGGGCTGGCCTATTGGAACACACAACGATTTTGACCCAAGGATTTATTGGGAGAGATCCTCTGGGACGAACCACCACGCTAGGAAGAGAGGGCTCTGATTTTTCAGCAGCGATTCTTGCCACCAGCTTGGATGCGGAGTCGGTGACCATTTGGAAAGATGTTCCTGGAGTGCTCAATGCAGACCCCAAACTGTTTCCAAATACCCAAAAATTTGAAGAACTCAGGTATCGCGAGGCAGCAGAGATGACCTACTTTGGGGCCTCTGTCATCCACCCCAAAACGATCAAGCCCTTGGCAAATGCAGGCATCCCGCTTTTTGTCAAATCCTTTTTAGATCCTGAAGGGGCTGGAACCAAAATCCATGAGCATTCAGCCCCGCACGAGGTGCCCACTTTGGTATTGAAAAAAAGCCAAGTGCTTGTCAGCTTTAAGGTTACTGACTTTACATTTATTGAGGAAAAACACATTCATGCGATTTACGAGAAGTTGAAGGAACTGAAGCTGCGTGCCAATATGCTGCAACTTTCTGCTATCACTGTTTCGCTCGTTGTGGACACCCAACTTTTTAAGCTGGAGCAACTCGTAGAGAGCCTCAAATCCAGCTTTGAGATCCGATACAACGAGGACTTGGAGCTCTTGACCATTCTAAAGCCGAATGCAGCCGAGATTCCGGCCTTGATGGAAGGGTATGTGGTACTTTTGGAACAAACCACCCGAACCACCTACCAGGCCGTTCGAAGAAAAAAGTAGGGTTTGGTGGTACTTGTAACTGTGTATTGCTAACTTTTAGTACTAAATCCTTGACAGTTATGACTACACGACGACATTTTCTCCAAAAAGCAGGCCTTACGACGCTCGCTCTCAGCCTCCCTTTTTCAGATAGCATTGCCCAGGCTATGGGTCAAGAGCCGAAAGTTTTGCGTGTCGCAATCATGGGGCTTGGAAGCTACGGCGCCAGAGTTGCTGATGCGATGAAGGATTGCTCAAGAGCCAAGTTAGTCGGTGTCATCAGCGGCACTCCTTCCAAGATAGAGCAGTGGCAGCAAAAGTATTCGATACCTGCTCAAAATTGCTACTCCTACGATAACGTAGCTGAAATCAAAAACAACAAAGACATCGATGCGGTCTACGTGATTACTCCCAATGCCTTGCACAAGGAACATACAATTGCATTGGCCAAGGCGGGCAAGCACGTGATCTGCGAAAAACCCATGGCAGTCAACGCCCGAGAGGGGCAGGAGATGATCGCAGCTTGTAAAGCAGCGGGAGTGCAGCTCTTGATTGGTTACAGGATGCATTTTGAGGCCAATACCCTCGACATTGTCAAAAAGCAGCGTGCAGGTGAATTTGGCAAAACGCTTTTTTTTCAAGGCCTAAGTGGTTTTATCATTGGCGACCCTTCCCAGTGGAGGTTAAACAAGGCCCTATCTGGAGGTGGAGCCATGATGGATATTGGAGTTTACTCCATCAATGGAGCTCGCTACATGTTAGGGGAGGACCCTATTTGGGTGACTGCGCAGGAAACGAAAACCGACCCAATCAAATTTAAAGAAGGCATAGACGAGACCATCACCTTTCAGATGGGCTTCCCATCTGGGGCAACCGCCTCCTGTTTGTCGACCTACTCGCTCAACTATTTGGATAAATTTTTTCTGTCAGGCACCAAAGGTTTTGCCGAAATGCAGCCCTCAACAGGATATGGTCCCATCAAGGCTAAGACTCATTCCGGTCCACTCGAGCATACCCATGTGACCCATCAAACCACCCAAATGGACGAAATGGCAGCGATTATATTGGATGGTAAGCAACCGCTAATCCCAGTAGATGGAGAAGAAGGGTTGAAGGATATGCATATTGTGGATGCCATTTTTAAGGCCGTGAAAACAGGCCAAAAAGTAAGCATTCCTAAATGAGGGATGCCAAGCAAAGCAAGTTTCTAAAAGCAGGGATAAGAAAAAGGTAATCGAATTAACAAAAGTTACTTCCCTTTATCAGCAAGTTGGGGGTGTGCCTCTTTGAGATGGATGAGAAATCCATCCAAGGCTTCATCCAGAATAGCATATACTTCCTCAAATTCCTTTTCCCCACCGTAATACGGATCGGGTACTGGGAGACCAGTACTACCAGGGACAAAGTTGCGCATGAGGTAAACTTCCTTGGTGGGGTAGGGAGTTTTTTCCTTCAGCTGATTTAAATTTTTCAGATTGTGTTCATCCATCGCCACGATGTAGGCAAAATCCCTGAAATCTGTGCGGTGAACCTGTCTTCCTCGGTGTTGGATAGCAATGCCTTTCCTACTGGCGCAACTAAGCGTTCGTTCGTCTGGAAGTTCCCCAATATGGTAATCCGAAGTTCCCGCGCTATCCGATTGCAGGTGTTTGTCTAATCCCATAGATTTTACCTTGGCATTAAAAATTCCTTCGGCCAGTGGAGACCGGCAGATATTGCCCAAACACACAAACAAAACTTTAATCATTTCTTAGGTAAGTGAAAGCAATTCCAAACAAAATTGTACCCACTTTCAATTCTATAGAGTTGGTGGTGAGCCTCTTGCAAGGCATCAAACTGTAAAAAAAAGACCCGCGGCTATTTCATCCAAGCAAAAGCTAAAAAAAATATAGAAATCTAAGGGATTGCCTACTTTTGAAGGATGAATGCCGTGTACACCTTGTTTATGGAGTTAAGCACTAGGATTTTACCAATCCTTGGCGTTTTTGTGCCAAAAATCAGGCATTTTTTAGCACAACGAAAAGATCTATTTGCATCGCTCACTGACTTTAGAGCTGCCCACCCAGGTCCCTTGACCTGGTTTCATGTGGCCTCCCTAGGAGAATACGAACAGGCAAAACCGGTCATTGCTGCGCTCAAAGCCAAGGAGCCTGAAACTTGGATTGTGGTTAGTTTTTTCAGTCCCTCTGGGTATGAACCCACGAGCAAGCGGCCACAGGCTGGGGTGGATTTCATTACGTACTTGCCACTTGATCGTAAGTCTTGGGCGGAGCGTTTTGTAGGGATCCTGCAGCCTAGTCAAAGTATCTTCGTGAAGTACGATCTTTGGTTTCATCACCTTCAAGCTCTAAAAAAGCGCGCCATTCCTACGTATCTGATTGCAGCTTCCTTTCGGTCAGAACAATCCTACTTTGCTTGGTATGGCAATTTCTTCCGCAGGATGCTGGCGCAAATGGACTGGATTTTTACCCAAAACGAAGCCAGTATTCAGCTCTTGGCTTCCCTCAAAATCACCAAGGCCAGTTTGACTGGTGACACGCGATTTGATCGGGTAGCGGCTACAGCTGCCCAACCCCTGGACCTTCCAGTCATTAAAAACTGGATCCAAGGACGGCCTACCGTAGTGATCGGTTCCGCCTGGGAGGAAGACATGAACTTGCTCATACCCTTGATTCAATCCAAACCGGATTGGCTATGGATCATTGCGCCGCATGCAATAGACGCAG
The DNA here is from genome assembly GCA_023653075.1 of Algoriphagus sp. Classification (GTDB taxonomy): domain Bacteria; phylum Bacteroidota; class Bacteroidia; order Cytophagales; family Cyclobacteriaceae; genus Algoriphagus. The sequence goes on along the minus strand of JAMNXQ010000031.1, from coordinate 7,500 downwards.
CAGTGATCGACCGATGGGCTACTTCAATTGGGGCCCCTTTTCAGAAATATTCCCAGTGGAAAGAGGAGCAATCCCATCGAATTTTATTTATTGACAACATCGGAATGCTTTCTTCCTTGTACCAATTTGCCCATATTGCCTACGTGGGTGGTGGCTTCGGTAAGGGCCTTCACAATATTTTAGAGCCTTTGGGATTTGGAGCCCCAGTGATTTTTGGAAAGCTTAGACGTGCGTCCAAATTTCCAGAGGCCGCCCAAAGTCAATTAGAGGGATGTGGCTTCGCGGTAGCAAATGCACAGGAACTTCAGGAAGTAATAGCAAAACTGGAGCACACAGAATTTTATTCCCAATCCGTAGCTGCTGCCCAAAACTGGGTAAAGGCAAACTTGGGCGCCGCCGCTAGAATCACCAACCACCTAAGTAGAACTACCAAATGAAAGGAAGAGTCATCAAATCTACAGGGAGTTGGTACCTGGTCCAAACCGGTCAAGGGATACTTTCCGCGCGCTTGAAAGGGAAATTTAAGCAGGATGAACTCAAACTCACCAACCCGATTGCCGTTGGCGATTGGGTAGCATTGGAAAAGGAAGAAGGGCAGGAGTCGGCCGTGATTCACGAAATTTTTCCTAGGGACAATTATGTCATTCGAAAATCTACGCGAAAGCAGCATTTTTCACACATCATTGCCAGCAACATTGATCAGGCGATTTTGGTGATTACGATGAAGAAACCAAGAACCTCGTTAGGCTTCATTGACCGTTTTTTGGTGGCTACTGAGAGTTATGGCATCCCAACCCTGCTTGTAGTCAACAAGATGGATCAGTTGGAAGGGGAAGATGAAATGGATTGGCTCCAAGACATTCATGAAATCTATGTGCCTCTTGGGTATCCGGTGGTAGAAGTTTCTGCCTTGGAGGACAAGGATCTTGACTCCAAGCTGCTGCCCTATATTCAGGGCAAATCCAACTTGATTTCAGGACATTCGGGCGTAGGCAAAAGTACCTTGCTTAATGCCCTCCTTCCTCACGCAAAGCAGGAAACCAAGGAGGTATCCGATTACAGTGCCAAAGGGGTGCATACGACCACTTTTGCGGAACTGTTTTTCTTGCCAGGATCAGGAGACCTCATCGATACCCCAGGCATCAAAGAGTTTGGCATTTTGGATGTGGCGGAGGAAGAGCTCTCCCACTTTTTCCCAGAGATGCGGCAGTACCTGGGGCAGTGCAAATACAACAATTGCACCCATGTCAATGAACCAGGTTGTGTGGTTCTCGCTAAACTAAACGAAGGATATATCCATCCTTACCGATACCAGAGTTACCTGAATATCCTGAGTGAGGAGGATAGTCATCGATAAAGTGTTTTGAATCTAGGGCAAATTGGCCTAATTTTCCTTTTCTAAAATTCATTCCATGAGCGAAGTACTGAACCATAAGCAAGTAGGGCAGAAGATCACCCGAATGGCCTTTGAAATCTATGAGCGCAATCTACATGCTTCGGCGGGAATCGTAGTAGCAGGAATTACCGGTATGGGCACTACTTTGGGTCACTTACTCGCGACTGAATTGCGAAAGATCTCCCCAATTCAGGTGGAGGAAGTGGAAGTGATTTTAGATAAGCAGGCTGTGTCCACTTCTGAGGTACAGCTCTCTGCTCCCATTGCCTTGGCAGGCAAGACCATCCTCTTGGTGGACGATGTTCTCAACACGGGCAAAACCCTGGTCTATGCTTTGAAGCCTTTTTTGGGGCAAGAAGTAGAAAAAATGGAAATAGCCGTCTTGGTCAACCGTAGCCATGGCCTTTTTCCAGTGAAGCCCGACTATACGGGTTTTGAATTAGCAACCACCTTCAACGAACACATTCGGGTGGATTTTTCTGAAAACAACTATTCGGTTCACCTTCTCTAAGTTTTATGTCGATTCATTCCTCTGCTTCTGTGAAGCGCATCACCACCCACACGCTTCAAGAAATGAAGCAGCGCGGAGAAAAAATTTCCATGTTGACTGCCTATGATTTTTCAATGGCTAAGATTTTGGATGCGGCAGGAATGGACATCATTCTTGTGGGGGATTCGGCTTCCAATGTCATGGCTGGACATGAAACCACGCTTCCCATCACCTTGGATCAGATGATCTACCATGCCTCTGCAGTGGTGCGGGCCGTGAAAAGGTCTTTTGTGGTTGTGGATATCCCTTTTGGCAACTACCAAGGGAATAGTTCAGAGGCCCTTCGCTCTGCCATTCGGATCATGAAGGAGTCTGGAGCCCATGCTGTCAAAGTGGAGGGAGGAGCTGAAATCAAAGAATCGGTTGCACGAATTTTAAGTGCTGGAGTACCTGTAATGGGGCATTTGGGTTTGACCCCTCAGTCGATTTACAAGTTTGGTACCTACGCCGTACGGGCCAAAGAGGAAGCCGAAGCTGAAAAGCTATTGGAAGATGCCAAGCTATTGGAAGCTTGCGGTTGCTTTGCGCTAGTATTGGAAAAAATTCCTGCAGCTTTAGCAAAGCGAGTAGCCGAAGCCCTTACCATTCCGGTTATTGGAATAGGTGCGGGTCCAGATGTGGATGGTCAGGTATTGGTGATGCACGACATGCTTGGAATTACTCAGGAGTTTAAGCCACGATTTTTACGAGCTTATGCCGATCTCAATCAAATCATGACCCAAGCTTTCCAGCAGTACATTGCGGATGTAAAAACGAAGGATTTCCCCAATTCTTCCGAGAGTTATTGATCCCTTAATTAGCAAACCCATCCGGAATTAGCACCCCGAAAACTGTCTTATCCTTCTTCTTCTTGCTCTAAATCCCTCTTAAGCGGAATTTTTGAGGTGTGTATCCACCCGAAGGATAAAGTCACTCAAGACATTCATGTAGTTGATAAATGCGTCGTAAGGCGTGTCGTAGGGGCTGAAATACTCGTGTACCGATCCATCCGAGAAGAACTTGGTACAGATGTAGTAAAAGTGATCGGAGGTCTGTAAGTACTCCCAATCCCGAAGGAGATCTGGATCTTTAACTTTTCGAATTTTCTTTTCCAGTTCATACAAGCGATCAAAGGCCTCGTCTTGCATGTCATTGCCCAGCCAGGCGGTAAGGTCACGCTCCTCATCCGCCCAAGAGATCGGGGTTGGCACATGAATGCTTCCTATGGCAGGAAGGGCTCCTAGTACTTCAGAAGGAGTGGAGAAGGTAAAGTTGGACTGGGTAAAAATAGCCTCTGGGAGGTGACGCATAAATTCAAAGATGCCTGTTTCGGCCCATTGATGCTCCCCAAAAGTTTCGTAATCCATAAATAGGTTGACCACAGGCTCTTCCTTGGGAAGGGCATTGAGCCAAGACACAAACTTGTCCGTGCTGAGTGGAAAGTCTCCCCAGGTTTTATCTCCAAATCGGAAGGCGATGTCATCCGATAAGCGGAAATTTTTCAAGAGCACCTTTAAGTTAGGCTTCAGTGCATTGGAATAGACGTAGTTGGGACTTTTCCAGCCCAAAACATGTTTTGCGCCTTCGGTCAGGATTCCTTTGAAGCCTAGACCTTCTACCAAAGCCCCGATCTGATCGGAATAGATCAATTCTGTATTTCTAAAAACACTTGGGCTGTAGCCATTAAATAGAGCCTTGATTCTTTCCTGATGCTTGTGAACTAGCGATGCAAACTCATCCTTACTTTTAAGCGCAGCGAGAGAGTGCGAGTAGGTTTCATTGAGAAGTTCCACATGCCCTGTAGCCACCAAGCGTTGGAAGCTTTCCAACACATCGGGGGCATAAGCTTCCATCTGGTCCAAGAAGGTGCCAGAGATTGAAAAGGCAACCTTGAACCTGCCCTCATTGCGCTGGATGAGTTCCAACAACAGGGAATTCATCGGGAGGTAGCATTTCTGTGCTACTTTTCGAATGACGTTACGGTTGAGGTAATCGTTCCAATAGTATTGGTCCTCCCCGATGTCAAAAAAACGGTAGGGCTTAAGCCGGAAGGGTTGATGGACCTGGAAGTAAAAACAGACGGTTCTCATGCGCGTTGGGCTAAAGTTTTTTCGTAAACAGTCACAAGTTTGGCAGCGACATGCTCCCATTTCAATTTTTTCAATTCATCTGCTCCTAACTCGGTAAACATTCGAGCGATACTTTGATAGTGCAGCAATCCAAAAATGGCATCAGCCATCGCGTCTACATCCCAAAAATCAATTTTAATGGCATTGTTCAGCACTTCTGCCACCCCGGATTGCTTGGAGATAATCACGGGCGTATTGTGTCGCACTGCTTCCAAGGGTGCAATGCCGAAAGGTTCGGATACCGAAGGCATCACATACACGTCGCTGATGGCATACATGTGATCCACATCGTCTCCTTTCAAGAATCCTGTAAAATGAAATTTAGTTCCCATACGAAGTTCGGCCACGCGATCCACCATCTTGTTGAGTAGGTCTCCTGATCCGGCCATGACAAATCGTACATTGGGGTCTCGTTCAATCACTTTTTTGGCAGCCTCCACGAAGTATTCTGGCCCCTTTTGGTAGGTGATTCGGCCCAGGAATGTCACAATTTTCTCAGGCACTTTTTTCTGGAAGGAAGACTTGATGATGCTCGCATCCAGTACCGCATTGTGCAAGACGGTGACTTTTTCTGGAGGGATGCCGTATTTCCGCACGCAAATGTTTTTGGTCAACTGGCTTACTGCTACCACGTGGTCTGCGGCATGCATGCCCGCACGTTCGATCTCAAATACCGGAAAGTTGACCGACTCCCCAGAACGGTCGTACTCCGTAGCATGTACGTGGACGACCAAGGGCTTGCCGCTAATTTCTTTGGCAGCGATTCCCGCAGGATAGGCTAGCCAATCGTGTGCATGGATGATGTCAAAGTCACTTCGGTCTCGAGCAATCTGTGCGCCTACCAGGGCATAGCGAGACACTTCCTCCATGAGGTTTTTTCCGTATTTACCGCTAAACTTGTAATTCGTGGAAAAAATACTCTCGGCTACGTCTGTCCGGTCATGAAGGGCATAGTCGGTATATTTTTTGAACTCCTGAGGCCCTAGGTAGGGAACCAAGTAGCTATTCACTTCCAAATAGGTCAGGTTTTTCCAGAGCTTTTTAAATCTTCGCTCCCGGTAATCGATGGTCACCCCGCTGGCATTGACAAAATCAGCCACAGGTTCTTCGTCCCCCCAGAGTTTGGGTACCACAAAAATCACCTCTTGCTTGTGGACATTCATCCCTTGGATCAATCCATAGCAAGCCGTGCCTAGTCCTCCAGAAATATGGGGTGGAAATTCCCACCCAAACATGAGTACCTTCATAAAAAATGCGTTAAACCTGTTTGACTAAGTCCATCATGCGGAGAAGTTCTGCAATGCTCCAGGCCTGAGATACCGATCCTTTGGGGCGGTGTGGAGCATCCCCATCGTAAATCTCAGCCACCGTGCCCACTCCATACTGCGTCATGACGCCATCAAAGCCCTTGATAATTTTCTCAATGAAAATTTTAGCGGCTTTACCGTGTAACTTGAGGTATCCCTCAGCAAAATGTCCCAGAAGCCAAGCCCACACGGTTCCGTTGTGGTAGGCATGGTCTCGACTGATTTGATTGCCAAAATAGTAGCCTTTGTAGCCGGGATCGTCTGGAGACAAGGAGCGCAAGCCCCTTGGTGTAAGTAGTTTGGATTTGACGATTTCCAGCACCTTGTCGCACTTTTCCTCCTCCAAAATCACGTAAGGGAGGGAAGTGGCAAACACCATATTGGGGCGAATAGACCAATCCTTTTCTTCATCATTGACCACATCTGCGAGGTACCCGTATTCCCAAGACCAAAATTCCCGGTCAAAAGACTCCCGTACTTTTTGAGCAAGGGTGAGGTATTCCTCCTCACCACTCAGTTCATGGTAGAAGCACAGGGCATTGTACCAGAGCGCTTGGATTTCCACAGGACAGCCTATGCGCGGGGTCACAGGCCCATCCGGTGTGATGGCATCCATCCAAGTGAGTGCTACGCCTTCTTGCCCTCCCCAGATTAGGCCAGAAGGGAGCATGTGAATGTTGAAGTCTGTGCCTTCCTTGTAGCCTTCTAGGATTCCCCGGAGCTTGGACAAATAACGGTCTTGAATTGTTTTTTTGTCTCCTGTATTGCGTATGTATTGCTGAAGTGACCAAAAAAACCACAGGGGAGCATCTATGGAGGTCATGTTGGTGTAGTCCCCGCTGCCGATGTTAGGGAAAAGTGCCCCCTTCAAGTCCTTGGACATGGTGTCCATGATTTCTAGGAAGGTGGATGTATCTCCAGTAGCCAAGGTCAATCCAGGAGCTGCGATGAAGGTATCTCTTCCCCACCATCCAAACCAGGGGTAGCCTGCAATCACCCGAACTTCCCCATCTCTTTTACGGATAAATTGCCCCGCTGAATTCTTTAAGCAATTTTCAAAATTGTTTCTTGGAATCCGGCGTGCAATTTCCTTGCTGAAGGCATTGGCTCGTGTGGCTGGATCTGCATCGGTTAATCCGGCAGAAAAAATGACAGATTCCCCTTTGGCGATTTCAAATTCTAAGCATCCAGGCACAAATAAGTCCTCCTGGTAGTCATAGCCTCGCTCCCGCTCCTGGATGTATTCCAAATTGTAATACCATTCTGGCTTGGAAATAAAGGCGGCCTCCTTCGAAAGTTGTAAATAAAGTGGATCGTAATTGGGGTACAATTGAAACCGCACTCCATTAGGTACGAGCGTATATTCTCTATTGAGTCGGTTGTTGGCTTTTTGAAGTTGGTGGTAGCCACGAAAGGCTAAAAAAGGCTGAATTCGAATCGTTGTGGGAGAATGAGCCTCAAGTAATGTGTAGCGGATCATTACTCGATCCCTGTTGGAATCAAGGATTAATTCTTTTTGCAAGAGGACTCCCCCTACCCGATAGGTCAGTTTGGGAATCGGCTCCGAATCAAAGTCTTCGAGGTACTTGTGTCCTCTTGGTGAGTAGTTGCCAGGAAATTTGGCAATGCCCAAGTTAAAACTGGCACCATGTTGAATCACCGTCTCGTGAACGGTAGAAAGCATCACGTGATTTTGGGAATCTATTTGGGGCTGGGGAACTACCAGTAAGCCATGGTATTTCCTCGTATTGCAGCCAATGATCGTGGTGCTGGTATAGACCCCAGATCGATTGGTCCGAATAATTTCTCGGTCCAGGGAATAATTCAGGTTGACTAATTGGGATTTATCAAAATGGATGTAGCTACTCATCGGGGACAATTGAATGAAACTAAAAATAAGCTATTACGCGGATAAGAAAAATTAAAGAGCAAAAAATAAAGGTTATGTCTCCATAACCTTCAGGTATTCTTCGATTTTAGGAATGAACCGCTTCCTTTTGCAGTTCCTCGCAGGTTTTGATAGCTTCTTCAAACTTGCTGAGGTAGTTTTTTATCTGCCGGATATTTACTGGTTTCACAACCGGAAACTTCGGAGATGATTGGAACAAAGTAAACATAGCTGTTGGTTTAGTTTCATTT
>JAMNXQ010000030.1 GCA_023653075.1 Algoriphagus sp. | reverse complement strand
GTAACCAAGGAAGGCAGCAACTGCAAAGAATACGAGTGAGAGAACTTTTGTTAGATTCATTTTGAGTAAGGTTTAGAAATCCAGTTAGGGTTGAAGGTTTTTAAAACGTGCTATTTTAGGTATTTATTTTCAAAATTAAAATATCCTTTGCACAATACTAATTCCTCGAGCGATTTTATTCCAAGAAAAATGGGATGGATGGTTTTTTTGTCCAGAGACTGTAGTTCTTCCATCGTCATCCACCTGATTTCGGAAAGGATTTGATCTTCTTGGGCAAGTTCGGGGTCCTTGCCCAAAGTAGCATTACCGCTAATCCTTTTTACTTCAAAAAAACACTCCAAAGCATGCAAGGGTGTGTCCAAGTATTCATGGATGCATAGAAACTCGCCCACAGTGATGTTTAAACCTGTTTCTTCCAAAAATTCTCTAGAAAGATTTTCCAGTGCTGAACTGCCAAATTGCATTCCTCCGCCTGGGGTGGACCAAAAATCCCGTTCTGCACTCATTTTGTGCTTGACCATCAGAATTTTATTTTCTTCAATCAGCACCCCATTTACCCGTATTCTGAGTCGGTTTCCAAATTTAGACTTAATTTCTTTGCTGATCTTGTCTTCTGACATGTACTTTCGTCTAGCGATGAACAAACCGACCTCCCTGCTACCCACTCCCTCCGAATTACTGCGAAAGAGTTTTCCATTTCAACCTACCTTGGGGCAGGCTAGTTTTTTTGTAAAAATGGATGATTTTTTCCGAAAGCCATCTGTAGATAAGCCGGTTTTTATTTTAAAAGGCTATGCAGGTACAGGAAAAACATCCCTTTTGTCTGCAGTTGTCAAAATTCTTCCTCGGCTAGACCTTCGTCCCTTGCTTTTGGCACCTACAGGTAGAGCTGCCAAGGTGATGAGCACCTATTCTGGAAGATCGGCTTTCACCATCCACAAGATTATTTACAAGCCCAAAGGGGATCCGGGTACCTTGGGAGGAGGGTTTACCCTTCAGAAAAATTACTTTAAGGATACCTTATTCATTGTAGATGAATCCTCCATGCTTGCCGATGATGGGGGAATGTCGGGAAATCTGCTTTGGGATTTAATCACCTACACGTTTTCAGGTGAAGGAAATCGACTGCTCTTCGTCGGGGACACCGCTCAATTGCCACCCGTAGGAAGTCAATACAGTCCTGCATTAGATGCAGAATACTTACTCAGGCATTACCGCCTCAATGCGGATCAAATTGAATTGGTCGAGGTCATGCGCCAGAAGTTGGAGTCTGGGATCTTAGTCAATGCCACCAGCCTTCGGGACGAATTGGGATCAGAAAAAGCTGTCATAAAAATCCAAACGCATCTATTTAAAGACATTTTTAAAATGTCTTCAGAAAAATTAGAGGATGGCCTACGCTATGCCTATTCCAAGTATGGCACTGAGAATACCTGCATCATCACCCGATCCAACAAATCTGCAGTCCAATACAATGGCTACATCCGAAGAACGATTCATTTTTACGAGGAGGAAATTTGTTCTGGGGATTTACTCATGATTGTCAAAAATAACTACACCTACATGGCCGAATCCGAGAAGGTTAATTTTTTAGCTAACGGGGACTTAGTAGAAGTGATGAAAATCAGAAATTTCGAGGAGCGATACGGATTGCGGTTTGCCACGCTAGAACTACGCCTACTTGACTATGCAGAGGAACCCTTTTTCGAGGCAAAAGTTATTTTGGATACCCTGTATTCTTCTGGCCCTTCGCTCACACGGGATCAGTACCGATCGCTTTATGAGCAAGTGAGCGAGGATTATGCGGATCTGGCTAATAAGACTGAGCGGATGGAATTCATTCGAAAAGATCCCTATTTGAATGCCTTGCAAGTCAAGTTTGCCTATGCGATTACCTGCCACAAAGCTCAAGGGGGGCAATGGAAAGCCGTATTTATCGATCAGGGCTATTTGGTGGAAGAGCAAGTGGATACTGAATTTGTCCGCTGGCTCTACACCGCAGTCACACGTGCTTCTGAAGAATTGTATCTGGTCAACTTTTCTCCTTCATTTTTCGTTAAAGGATTAGTAAATGAAGATTTCTAATTCAATTTATGCTGATTCTAGTGAGGCCCTGTTTGATAAGGGCAATTCAAGAAGTTTGAAGAATTTATCCCATTTCACAGCTCTTTCTTTGAAGACTGCATCAAAATTTGAATATTTGAACAATAAAATCCATTCCCATGAAAAAAATAGCGCTTCTTTTCAGCTTCTTTGTTTTGGCTCTTGCAATTCAAGTAAATGCGCAAGATGCTGGTCCAGTAATCACCTTTAAGGAAAACTCCAAAGACTTTGGGGATATTGTGCAAGGTCAGCAAGTAGCACATACTTTCGTGTTGACCAATACTGGCAAGCAGCCGTTGATCATTTCCAATGTAGCAGCAACCTGCGGTTGTACGGTACCCAGCTGGCCAAAGGAGCCCGTGGCACCTGGAAAATCTGCTGAAATCAAAGTTTCCTTCAATTCCACAGGAAAGGTAGGCAAGCAAAATTCAGTGGTACGTATTTATTCCAATGCTTCCGAACCGATCGAAAAAGTTTCCTTGATTTCCAATGTGTTGACCAAGTCCAACTAAGCCAATCAAGTTTAAATTTCTAAAGCCTGTTCTCCCCTAACAGGCTTTTTTAGTACCCTTTCTTCATTTATTTCCAATTCTATGGCACCCAAGAAGGAGCGCAAAGTCACCATCCGTCAAGTTTTTTCTACCATCATCTGGCCTCGTCGCAAGCAACTTTTTATTGGCCTAATCCTCATCGTCATCAGTCGAATTGCCAGTTTGGTGCTGCCTGGAGCTACCAAGTTTTTGATCGATGAGGTGATTCCAAGCAATGATTTGCAGCAGTTGAAATGGTTGATTCTTGTCGTGGTTTTGGCCATTCTTGTTCAGGCGGTTACTTCCTACTCTCTGACTCAAATCTTAAGTGTCGAAGCCCAGCACTTGATTTCCCACCTGAGGTCCAAAGTGCAGCAGCACATCATCAAATTGCCCATTCGCTTTTTTGACAACTCCAAGACAGGGGAGTTGGTATCGCGCATCATGACGGATGTAGAGGGAGTTCGAAACCTAGTAGGTACAGGCTTCGCTCAAATGATTGGAGGCGGATTGGCAGCGATTATCTCCTTGGTTTTGTTGATTTCTATTAGTCCATCGATGACCGCTTTTGTGTTGTTGCCCGTATTGATTTTTGGACTCGTTTCCTTGAAGGCCTTTAGTAAAATCAGGCCTATTTTTCGGGAACGGGGAAAAATCAATGCTCAGGTCACAGGCAGACTTACCGAAACTTTAGGTGGAATTCGAGTGATTAAAGGCTTTAATGCGGAAAATCAAGAAATTAAAACCTTTGAAAAAGGGGTTGAGGAACTGTTTTTGAACGTAAAGGCGAGTTTGACGGCAACTAGCTTTGTAACTTCTGCAGGGGCCTTACTTTTAGGATTGGCATCTGCTGGCATCATGGGTCTAGGAGGATACCAGATCATGCACGGCCAACTGACTTTTGGCGATTTTCTTGCATTTACGCTATACCTTGGATTTATGATTGCACCTATTGTGCAGATGTCCAATATCGGTAGCCAAGTGACCGAAGCCTTTGCAGGATTGGACCGTACGGAGGAGATCATGAACATGCCTCTGGAAGCCGATGACAAGAAGCGCAGGGTAAACTTGGAGGTCATTAAAGGAGCTATTCGTTTTGAGAACGTGGCTTTTGCCTACGAGTCGGGCAAGGACGTGGTCAAAGGAATTAGTTTTGATGCACCAGCAGGTTCGGTAACTGCTTTAGTAGGTACTTCTGGATCTGGGAAAACAACCATCGCAGGGCTGGCAGCCACATTTTTGAACCCAGATTCGGGGGTGGTGTATTTGGATGGCCACGACCTCCAATCCATTACGCTTGATGCTTTCCGTTCCCAATTGGGGGTGGTCCTGCAAGATGACTTCCTTTTTGAAGGAACTATTCGAGAAAATATCCTCTTCCCAAGACCAGATTCTACGGATACACAATTGGAATTGGCTGTCAAAGCCGCCCATGTTCATGAATTCACAGATCGCTTTGAACAAGGATTGGATACCTTAATTGGAGAGCGAGGGGTCAAACTTTCGGGCGGACAGCGCCAGCGAATTGCCATCGCTCGAGCTATTTTGGCAGATCCCAAAATACTAATTTTGGATGAGGCGACTTCCAACTTGGATACGGAATCGGAATCTTTGATTCAAGCGAGTTTGAAGGAGTTGATGCATGGACGAACCACCTTCGTCATTGCTCACCGACTGAGTACCATCCGTCAAGCAGATCAGATTTTGGTGATTGAACAAGGGCAAGTAGTGGAACAAGGCAAGCATGAGGATCTTCTTGCCAAAAAAGGGAGGTATTTCGATTTATACACCTACCAAGCACGGATTTAACTTCACTTACTTCTTCGTCTTTTCTTTGGAAAGGGTCAGCAAGGCTACTGTGCTGAGGATGAGGATAGTCCCTGCCCAGTCGTAACCCGAAAAAGATACACCCAGCCACAGAACGGCCGTAAGGGTAGCAGCAAGTGGCTCCACACTACAAAGCAAGCTGGCAAAGGTGGCTCCAATTTTGGAGACGGAGGTGAGGAAAAAATAGAAGGCAAGGACGGTTCCGAAAATCACAATGTATCCAAAGGCAAGCCAGGTTTCTCCATCCCAGGCGCCCGAAAAACTCCATGGCTGCGTCCAGATAGACAATACAATTCCGCCTACCAGCATGCCCCAGCCTGTAATGGCTGCGGGAGAAAAACTCCGCAACAATCCTACAGGTTGGATGGTATAAAAAGCCAAAGCCAAGGCGGAAAGGATGCCCCAAAAAAGGGCTTGGTCCGAGATTACTAATGACTCAGTAGAACCATGGGTTACCAAAAGGAAGGTGCCCGCAAGCGCGAAAATGAGTGCCAAATATTCTCCGAGGACTGGCCAAGTTTTGGTTTTGAGGGCATAAAAAGCCAAGACAAAGACAGGTCCGATGTATTGCAAAATGGTGGCGGTAGCCGCATTGGAAAGGGAAATGCTGTAGAAGTAGGTGTACTGCACGGCTACCATGCCTAGAATTCCAAAGCACAAAAGTTTGCCCGCATTTTTGGGAGTTTTCCAGATGGCTACGGCTGCTTTTTTCTCCCGAGCAATTGAAAATAGGACGAGTAGCGTACCCGCCAGCAACATCCGCCAAGTGACGAGCCAGGCAGGATCCACCCCCTTGATTTGAAATAAAAATTGCGCACAGGTTCCTGAAATACCCCAAAATATAGCCGAGACAATAGCCATTAAAAATCCGGATACTTTTTGATAGGAACTAGACTGCATGGGGCAAGAGAATCGACGAATATAGGATTCCAAGTTGAGAAATGGTATTCACCTGCGAAAGAATTCTTTGAAGTTTGCCTTTTGCTGATCTTGGTAATTCCCGGGCAAATTCAGAACTTTCCCCTTCTTGTATCCATTTTAAGTCCTCCCGTATTTGAATCCAATTCACTTTCTTCGCCTTGATGATTGCCTCACTTGCCGCTAGAATTGCCACCCATGAAGACCAAGAGGTCCTGTGGGGAGTTTTAGAACCCATGATCCGGATGGGGGGAACCTATGTTTTTTCCTTAGATAAAACCAAGGAATCGATGATGGCCTATTGGATGGGGGCTGATAAAGTCACTTTTGCGGTAGAAAACGAAGGGGTCGTGGTAGGCACCTTTTACCTAAAAGCCAATCAAGAAGGTTTGGGTGACCACATCTGCAATGCAGGATTTGTAGTGTCTCGGGATGCGGAGGGGCTGGGGGTGGGACGTTGGATGGGTGAATTTGCCCAAGTAGAAGCCAAATCTCGTGGATTTCTAGCCATGCAGTTTAATTTTGTCATCCAATCCAATCAAAAGGCAGTTCATCTTTGGAAATCCCTCGGTTTTTCGGTGATTGGAGAGATTCCGGAAGCCTACCGCCACCCACATTTGGGTTTGGTACCCGCCCTCATCTTCTATAAAAAATTAACTGATTATCCGCTTTGTTACCAGTAACCAAAGAAAAGTAAGGTTTGAAGTTCCTTTAGGTGAGCTGTGGTCTGTGGACAGTCGTCTGTCGACGATTATCCGCAGAAATTCAAGGATGTTTTAAGCTACTGGAGTGATTGCGGATAATCATAAAAAATTATAAGTTCATCCAATTACGAACCGCTCCATTCTTCCAATCATGACCCTCGATCGCCGAAGTTTTATCAAATCCACCCTGCTCACCAGCTGCTCGTTCATGTTGCCCCCGGCAATTCTAGACTTATGGGCAGGAGAGGAGCAAAGCCTTCGATTGGGATTGATTACAGATCTGCACAAGGACATCATTCACGATGCTGATCTTCGGCTCCAATCCTTCTTGGCTGTACTGAAAGAGGTACAACCACATGCCAAAATCCAACTGGGGGATTTTGCGACTCCTAAAGAAGAGAATCAATCCTTTATTGATTCTTTTAATCAGGACTCCATTCCTTCTTTGCACGTAATGGGTAATCACGACTTGGATGAGGGCTACACCAAGGAGCAGGTCATTCAATCGTATGGCATGTCGGCTGCTTACTATGCGCAGTTGGTCCAAGGGATACGAATACTGGTATTGGATGGAAATGATCTGGGGTCTCCGAAGTCCACTAGTGGCTATGCCTCCTACATCGGTAAAGCCCAGCAGGACTGGTTAAATCAAGAGTTGAGCAATTCAAAAGAACCTGTTCTGATCTTTTCCCATCAGCCCATTGCAGGAATCTACACGATGGATAATGCAGCTGAAATCCAAGCCCTATTGAGTGCGCATGCTAGCAAAATCATTCTTGCCATCAATGGTCACGCTCACGTGGACCAGTTTCTCAAGGTCGGTGGGGTGTCCTATTTACACTTGAATTCGGCATCCTACTATTGGGTAGGCGAAAAGCATAGCCACTGGAGTATGGATGCTGCTACGCATGTTGCCTATCCTTCCTTATCACGAACCTGCCCCTATGCAGAAGTCCTTTTCGGGATTTTGACGTTAGATCGAAATGAAGGAAAACTCACGCTTACGGGCAGAAAAAGCAGTTGGATTGGTCCATCTCCTATGGAACTGGGTTATGGCATCTTATCCAAATCCGAGCAAGAGCTTTACCTCCAACCGCAAATTTCCGACCGAAAGATCAGTTAATTTTTTGCAGGCAAACTTTCCAAAATAAGTCGAATTAATTCGGCTTTGTCTCCATTCGGAATCCAACGAGTCACGACAAGCAAGTCATTTTCAGGATCCACGTAGATCATATTGGTTCCTGCACCTAGGTGAAAGAAGGCCGATTTGGGAGCAGCAGGAATCTGCTTTTGTTCCAAGTTGAGGTAATAATTCATAAACCCGTAGTCAGGCTGCGCAGGAGTAGGAGTTTTGGAAAGTTCAATCCAAGTGCGCGGAATGAGTTGCTGACCATTCCAGTTTCCATTTCGTAGCGTGAGGTAGCCAAATCTTGCTTGATCCCAAGCAGAAAGCATCATGCCACCGCCCCAATGGGAGCCACCACTTACGGATTGCACGATTTGTCCATCGAGGACGATGTAGGAGTTTTCGTATCCAGTCCATCTCCAAGTTGGGCTGGCACCTATGGGGTCCATGATTTTTTCTTTCAATACCTCAGGAAGTGGTTTCCGCCACACATTCAATAGGGCCAGGGCCAATACATTGACCCGGGTGTCGTTGTATTCGTACCTGCTGCCAGGTTCGCGTTGATCCCGGGTTCTTTTTTGCTTCACCCCCTCTGCAGGGCGGTCCCCCCAATCCGGCTTGCCCCAAAGTATTCCTTCCCAATCCGAGGTCTGTCGAAGCAAGTGATTCCAAGTGATTTTCTGGTTGTGTGGGGTGTCGAAAAGGTCAAAAACATCCTCTTGTTCGAGGTGATCTGCCTTGTTGATTGCCAAGCGCAGGGGGTCGAAAGGGTAGATGGGCGCCATGTAGGGATGAACTTGATCTTGAACAGAGCGGATCAATCCTGCTTCCATGGCCAAGCCTGCGGTAGTCGAAAGGAAACTTTTGGCCACACTAAAGGTTAAATCCACTCGTGCCGGGTCTCCCCATTGGCCGACTACATATCCCTGGTAAATGATCAATCCAGTTGCCGGACCACGTTCTTTCATGGGGCCAACAGGATACCCAAAAGGTTCTCGCCCAAAAGCACTCTCGTAATGTGCGATTTTTAAGTTGCGATTTTCAGTACTCTCATGTGTTTCAGCAAATCGGATGGCTTCTTGAAGTTTCACAGCATCTAATCCCAGTTCTTTGGGAGTTTTGGATTGCCAATTTCCTGCTTCTGGAAAATAAACTTGCGCATAAGTTGCAGTCAGGCTCATCCCAAGTGTGAAAATAGAAAAGAAGAGATACTTCATAATGGTGTCCTTTTTTATTCGAGTTTACTACAATGGAAGGTTAATGCCAGACCATTTATCAAATCTTTTTTTACAGACAGTATTTCAAACTCTTTGTCAGGAGAATGAGTTAAAGAAAAAATCTAAACCAAGACTAAGATTCCCAAAGTTTTCTCCGGAATTCTCTTGAAAAAGTACACTAGCAGATGAGCGAAAAGAAGATATACATCGTAGGAGCAGGGCTTTCAGGCCTTATAGCCGCACTCGAACTGGAGAAGGCGGGTTTGTCACCTGTGATTTTGGAAGCTTCCGATCGAGTGGGAGGACGGATGAAAACCGATATCGTGGATGGATATCGATTGGATCATGGATTTCAGGTGTTGAATACCGCTTATCCTGAAGCGAAGCGATACCTTGATTTTCAAGCCTTGCAACTCAAAAATTTTGATCCTGGAGCTATTATTTTTGAAGGCAAAGATTCCTACATCCTTACTGATCCTCTACGAAATCCACTCAAAATTGTGGGAATGGCGGTTTCCAGAGTAGGAACCTTCTTGGATAAGGTGAAAGTCTTTACCCTCACCCAGGAATTGAAGAAGAAGAGTGCTGAGGAGATTTTTGCAGAACCTTCTCTTCCAACCCATGAATACTTGAAAAGGTATGGATTTTCGGAGGCCATCCTTACTAATTTTTTCAGGCCCTTCTTTCGGGGTATTTTCTTAGAAAAAGACTTGGAAACGAGTTCCCGAATGTTTGAATTTGTGTTCAAGATGTTTTCCCAAGGCTCTGCCGCGGTTCCTGCAAAGGGAATGGGAGAGATACCTGAAATGATCAAAGGCCAACTTCAGAGGACAGAAATTCGATTGAATACGCCTGTCGCCAGTGTGGAAGGAGGAAAGATTCTACTATCTAATGGAACCCAACTCAATGCAGATCGAATCATTGTGGCTGTACAACCAGATCTAGTGATGAAGCAATTGGAAGGTCAGTTTGCCCCTGCGCGCAAGGTGATTAACCTGTATTTTGAAGCACCCAAATCCTTCTTGGGCCGACCGATGATTGGCTTGCTTGCTGGAAATCGGGTGATCAATAACCTAGTATTTATGGAGGATGTCTCCAAAGAATATGTACCTACTGGAATGTCTCTGCTCTCTGTGACTGTATTGGATACAGACCTGACTTACAAGGAGTTAATTAAGTCGGTTCAAAGTGAACTAGAGGAAATTTCTGGCACCAAGGCGGTTCAATTTAAACACCTGAAAACCTACCTCATCCCACATGCTTTGCCGCAGGTGGGGGATTTGAAGTTTAGCATTCCATTTACCGAATGCAAGGTGCTGGATCAGGTCTTTCTCGCAGGGGATTACCTCTTGCATGGGTCCATCAATGCAGCCATGACCTCGGGTAGAATTGCCGCCGAGGCGGTGATCCATTCGTTTAGCGAACGAACGTATTAAAAATAGAGATGCTACTTATTTGGTGTCCAAGTTGAAGATGGATCGCAATTCTACAGCATCTTCAGGCTTCATACGTTGGGCAAGTACCAATCTCAATTGCCTCCTTCTCAACGCCCCCTCATAAAACTCAATTTCCTCTGGTGTTTCTGGTACCACTTCAGGCACTTCAATGGGTTTGCCGTTTTGATCTACCGCCACAAAAGTGAAAAAAGCTCGGTGGGTCCTAATTTTTTTGCTAGCCGGTATGTCCTCAGCCGTTACCTCAATAAATACTTCCATGGAAGAATTAAATGCTCGGGTTACTTGTGAGCGAAGCGTGACCACATTTCCCAGATTGATGGGCTGTTTGAATGAAATACTATCTGCTGAGGCAGTAACCACGATTCGGTTGCAATGCTTCTGCGCTGCAATGGCGGCTACGATGTCCATCCAATGCATCAATCGTCCGCCCATGAGGTTATTGAGCGTATTTGTATCGTTGGGAAGCACCATTTCCGTCATGATGGTCACGGAGTCCTTGGCAAACTTTTGATTAGGCATATCGGCTAATTTTGTTCAAAAATAGCATTAAAATTTCGTTGAATTCACTTTTATCATCATATTCCAAATTTAATTTGGAATTAATGACTTTTAAGGTAGCCTAGATTGGAATGATTCTCAATGATTCCAGCCTTCTTTTCCAAGCAAAGGAACAAAGGCAAATCCCTCAAACTCTTCTCGTTGGATTTTTGAAGCCGACTTTTTGGTGATTTTTACCATCGCTTGCTTGCTTCGGTCTCCTACAGGGATAACCAAGATTCCTCCGATTTTCAGTTGCTGGACCAGTGCTTCAGGGACTACAGGAGCACCTGCAGTCACAATGATTTTGTCATAGGGGGAATGTGCAGGTAAGCCTTCGGTGCCATCACCGTAGAACAATTGGAGATGGATTCCCAGTCGCTTCAAAAAGCGGCAGGTATGATCAAAAAGTTTTTTTTGATACTCAATACTGATCACTTCAGCGCCCAGCAGGTGCAAGATGCAAGCTTGGTATCCCGATCCAGTTCCAATTTCGAGGATTTTATCCCCTGGAGCAACTTCCAGCAGGGCAGACTGAAAGGCTACGGTATAGGGTTGAGAAATGGTTTGTCCTTCGCCAATGGGAAAGGCCTTGTCTTCATAGGCATGGGAAATCAAGGCGGTATCAAAAAAAAAGTGACGCGGTAACGTGTTGATTGCTTCTAATACTGCTTCGTTTTGGATCCCCTTTCTGCGAAGTTCGGCTACCAGCGCCTTTCGCTTTCCTTTGTGTAAGTAGGTATCTTCTAACTTGAGCATGAATTTTGGACTTAAGCTCTCGAAGATAATTGATTAATATGATTATCCACTTTGTTAGCAGTACCCAAAGAGAAGTAAGGTTTGAAGTTCCTTTGCTGAGCTGTGGTCTGTGGACAGTCGTCTGTCGACGATTATCCGCAGAAATTCAAGGATGTTTTAAGCTACTGGAGTGATTGCGGATAATCATATTGATTAATTACCGTACTTTGAATCCGAAATGGCAATTTTTGGTAGAGATTGTCGGAAGTACCTAATCCTCAGCACATGTTTACTGGAATCATCGAAGCCATTGGCACTTTAAGCCAAATCACCACCGAAGGGACAAATACGCATTTTTATTTTTCAAGCCCATTGACCGCTGAATTGAAGGTAGATCAATCCTTGGCGCACGATGGCGTCTGCCTCACCGTAGTAGAAGTTTCTCCAGCGGGATATCGAGTGACAGCAATTGCGGAAACTCTGCAGAAAACGAATTTGTCCACTTGGCAGGTGGGTAAAAAAGTAAACTTGGAGCGCTGCATGGCTGCAAATGGACGCTTCGATGGGCACATTGTCCAAGGCCATGTGGATCAAATTGGGACGATTCAACGAATTGAAGATCAGGATGGCTCTTGGCTAGTAGATGTGAGGTTTGATGCTGCTTTGGGAAATGTGACCGTGGAAAAAGGTTCCATTACCATCAACGGAACCAGCCTGACCTGTTTTAATTCTGCCTCAGGATCCTTTTCAGTGGCCATTATTCCTTACACCTACGAGTACACCAACTTTCATCAATTGACCGCGGGAGATATCGTCAACTTGGAGTTTGATATTGTGGGTAAATACATCCGACGCATCACCAAAGGCTATCTTTGAGGAAAACTAGTAGGCTTACAACCAAAAAAATGGCAGCAAGAGATCCTTGCTGCCATTTTTTATTTCAAAAGCACCTATACCCGGATGTAGATTTTATTTTTATCCATCAGAAACCCAATGCTCCAAATCAAGAGCATGTAAGCAATTGCAAATAGGAAGGAGGCATTTTTAGGTTCCAGCCAACTGGTAAACCCATTTGTATAGATCACATCTTTCAGATTGCTATCGCCAACAGGAATGAAGGATATGGCCGCGATTACAATCCCAGAACATACGTACAGGATCAAAGGATTGCGTCCAAAGGCCTGGAAGAAGTAGGTCCAGGAGGAAATTCGATTGACCTCTACCACAAAAACTAGAACTGAAAGTAAAATTAAATCCCAGCCTACGGTGAGTAGCACGTAAGGGCTTGTCCAAATTTTTTTGTTGATTGGGAATACTACATCCCAGGCATAACTCAAGCAGATCAAGATAATTCCTATCAAGAGAAGTAATCTGACGACTGGGACAGTATTTCCATTTTTTTGGATAAATCGACCTGCAAGGTATCCACCAATCACATTGACGATGGAAGTGAGCGTGCTCAAAATACCTTCAGGGTCAAAAGGAATGCCTTCTCCTAGATACATGCGCTTTTCGCCAATGACAGCAAGGTCTAGGTGAAGAGCCGCGTTGCCATCTAAACTGTAAGGATCTCCTGAAGTTCCTAAATAGTAGAGAATGGGCCAATACAGAATAAGAGAGGCAATGCTAAAGATCCAGCCTAGTCTAATTCCTCCCCAATACAAAAGGAGTGCAGCACCGAAATATGATAATGCAATGCGTTGCAATACGCCCAGCAATCGAACTTCGGATAAATCGACGAAAGCAAGTTGCCCGGCTTCATTAGGTTCAAAGAAAGGGAATGCATTCAGCAGCCAGCCAATCGCAAAAATAAGGGCCGTGCGGACACCTACTTTTTTGTAATAATCTCCTGGCCGCATGTCCGACATCTTTTTGAGCGCAAAACTCATCGCGTTTCCTACCACAAATAGAAAGGTGGGAAACACCAAGTCGGTAGGGGTAAATCCATGCCAGTCGGCATGAGCGAGTGGAGCATAGAGGGTACTCCAATCTCCTGGGGTATTGACAATGACCATGAAGGCCAAAGTCATGCCCCTCAAAACGTCTAAAGACAAGTAACGTCCATTTAAGGTGTTGGCCTGTTGATCTATGCGCATGGGTTACGTTTGGGTTGTATTAGGTGATTGATCTTTTGCTTTTTAAATTAACTGATTATCCGCTTTGTTACCAGTACCCAAAGAAAAGTAAGGTTTGAAGTTCCTTTAGGTGAGCTGTGGTCTGTGGACAGTCGTCTGTCGACGATTATCCGCAGAATTTCAAGGATGTTTTAAGCTACTGGAGTGATTGCGGATAATCATATTAAATTATTTAAAATTAGATGCTTATAAAAATAACTCCACTTAAATTTATTCAGTCACCACAACTAGAAGTTTAATTATGAATCACTTTTTCTTCCGACGCATCTTTTTTTGCATCCTTTTTATCGGTTTCCTAATTCCGAAAGGGTGGACTCAAGTGCATGCTTCCTGGTCTTTGGAGGAGAATAAAATCACTGCTCCTCCACAGCATACCGCAACCCTCACGCTGACCAATCGTGGTTCCGAGATGCTAGATGCAGGCTGGAAGTTGTATTTCAATACCATATTTATTTCCATTCGGAGCCAATCCTTGTACCCGAAACTGAATTTGAAGCACCTGCAAGGGGATTTCTTTGTATGGGAAGGGGACACACCCTCCTTGAAGCCCAACGAGTCCTTTTCTTTAGCTTACCGAAGTTCGGGTACTTTTTTGAAGAATGCCTATCCTCCTGAGGGTTTGATTCTTTTCCATTCAGATGGAAAAAGGGAGGAGATTTCCCAATACCAAAAAGAAATCATTTCGGAGGCCAATCTAGTAGAAATTGCTGCTGGTACCTCCTTTCCTGTGACCTCCTCAGCCCAGCGCTTTACGGAGAACCGGGAACTTTTTCCATTACCGGATCAAAGCATTCCTCCTTACCTGCCTTCTCCCAAAAGTTGGAAATATACCGGCCCGAAGGTATCGCTAAGCACTGGAACTATCCAGGTGGAGGGAGCAGCCCCCTTTGAAAAGGCAAAAGAATACCTGGAGACTACGCTGAAAAATGGATTTTCATCCAAAACTAGTGGCAAGGCACCAGCATTGAAGATTCGATTGGAGCAGGTAGACTCCCTGCCTAAAGAAGGCTATACCCTAAAAACCACAAGTGACCAAGTACTGATTCAGGCCTCAACTACGACGGGAGCCTTGTATGGGGTCAATTCTTTTTTGGCGTTAGTGCCTCCCGCATTTTGGAGGGATGGAGTACAGGAACTTGTACTTCCTCAAGTAGAGATTGAAGATGCGCCTGCATTCGGCTACCGAGGCTTGTTTTTGGATGTGGCTCGAAATTTCCAAACTAAAGAACAGGTAGTTAAACTCTTGGATCTCATGTCTTTCTACAAGTTGAATGTATTCCACTTCAACTTGGCCAATGACGAGGGATGGCGAATCGAAATCCCTGGTTTGCCGGAATTGACCGAATTCGGAGCTCGAAGAGGCTTTTCTGAGGATGAATCCGAATTTTTATGGCCCTACTATGCTTCTGGAGCCGATCCAGACCAAAGTACTACAGGTACAGGCTTCTATACTGCAGCAGATTTTCAAGAAATCTTAGCCTACGCCAAAGATAGAAATATTGAAGTGATCCCTGAACTCGGCGTACCCGCACACTCCAGAGCGGCAATCTTGGCTATGGAAAAGCGCTACCGAACCTTCATGCAGGCCGGAAAGGAAAAAGAGGCGCTTGCCTACCGACTGGCAGATCCAGCAGATGAGTCCAAGTACCTCTCGGCTCAAAATTTCAAGGGCAATACGGTATGTGTTTGCCAAGAATCTACCTATGCCTTCTACGAAAAACTGGTGGTTGAAATTGGAAAAATGTATACTGCCGCAGGGGTAGAGGCTAAAAATTGGCACAGTGGAGGGGATGAGGTGCCTAAGGGCGTGTGGACTGCATCTCCGATATGTGCAGATTTCTTGGCTAAAAACACCCAACTTCAAACAGGAGATTTGATCGATTATTTCCGCGAGCGAACTGCGACCATCCTCCAAAAGTACGGCTGGAAGATGGGCGGTTGGGAAGAAATTGGACAGACCCACGGCACTGCTTCCGTCAGTCCCAATCCAAAATTTACCAACCAAGATTGGAAACTCTATGCTTGGAATGCGGTAGCAGGATGGGGAGGAGAGGATATGGCCTACAAACTTGCGAATGCGGGTTACCCAGTCATCATTTGTTCCAGTGCCAATTTCTACTTTGATCTGGCGTACTCCTGGGATCCGGATGAGCGAGGACATAGTTGGAGTGGGGTAGTCGATTTGTATCAATCTTGGAAAGCCGTGCCCGGTAAATTGTACCTTTCCCATGATCAAACTATCGATGGCAAGCCCTGGAACTGGTCAGAGCAAGCACTAAAATTTACAAAACTAACTGACCAAGGTCGCCAGAATATCATTGGCGTATCCGGTCAAGTATGGACAGAAACGATCAAAGGAGGCGAAATGCTGGAGTATTACCTTTTCCCAAAAATGCTGGGCTACGTGGAACGGGCATGGCATGGAGACCCAGATTGGTCCAAGGAGGCCAGGGAAGACGAGATGAAATCCAAGCGATCTAAGGAATGGAATCAATTCGTCAATTTGGTGGGTAAACGAGAACTCCCACGGTTGGAAACGATTTTTGGGGGCGTTGATTACCGCTTGCCACGACCTGGAGTTCAGGTTATAAATGAGCAGGTAATGGTCAACTCGGCATTTCCAGGAATGCTGATTCGCTACACGGACTCTGGTGAAGAGCCTACCGTGGATTCGCCGATTTATCGAGAACCCATTTACATTCGGCCAGGGTATACGCCACGATTCAAGTTATTTATGCCCTCCGGAAAAAGTGGCTTGAGTTCCGGTATCCATTAAAGCATCTTGACTATGGGCTTGTAGGCTTTGAGCAGGGCTTCGTTGTGGGATGCTCCTTGATCTGAGTTGGAACTGGCGAAAACTTCTGGAATGATTCCTTGAGCCAAAAGTTGTGCTGTGGCTTCGACACAGATTGCTTGGAGCAGGGCCGTACCAATGGCAGTGGAGGTAGGTCCTACGGGGGTATCTAAGCCTTCCAGTGTAAGGGCTGCATCTCCAATTTCTCCAAAATTATCCAAGACCACGTCTCCCAATTGATACAATTTGAGCCCGGAGGCATGTCTAGAGGTGACCGATTTGCTGTGGGCAAGGTTGGTGATCACAATGACCTTAGCGCCTTGCTCTCGAGCATAGCCTGCCAATTCAATAGGAACTGCATTTCTTCCAGAATTGGAGGAGATGAGTAATACGTCAGTTTTGGTGATCGCATACTCTTGAAAAAGGATCGGAGCATAGCCCTCTTTACGTTCCTCATCCGTACTCCCTGTAGCACTTTCATGCAGCATGAGGGGGGGTAGCAAAAGTGGGCGCACACGTGCAAATCCACCTGCTCGGTAAAATATTTCTTCTGCCAGTAGATGGGAATGGCCCGTTCCACAGGAATAAATCCATCCCTTAGTTGAAAGACTATGCGAAATAATGGTGGCAGCTTGTGTAATCTCTTCCTCTTGCTGAAAAGCAAGTTTCATTTTTTCGGCCAGCAGCTTTTGGTATTTCTTGTAGGCTAGGGCTACCATGATCGGTGAGATTGGATTAATGAAGCAGGACCTCATCCACAAATACCCAGCCTTTGGCTCCTGATCCAGGATGCCATGCAGGCAATTTGGCGATGGGGCTTGCCTTCAAGCGAATTTGATCAAACTGAGTAGTAGGCAAGGGTATGGCCACCAAGCCAAATCGTGGGTCCTGGATTTGTGTGGGAATGGGTTGGGGAGCCACGTTGACCTTGCTCCATTTCCCTT
The DNA here is from genome assembly GCA_023653075.1 of Algoriphagus sp. Taxonomy (GTDB): domain Bacteria; phylum Bacteroidota; class Bacteroidia; order Cytophagales; family Cyclobacteriaceae; genus Algoriphagus. The sequence goes on along the minus strand of JAMNXQ010000030.1, from coordinate 10,153 downwards.
TGTATCCAACCCAAACTTCAACCGATTGGGGAGGGAAAATGTAGGCTCCTTCATGCAAAAGAAGGCTTAACTCCACCTTTTTGGGCTGGGTGGTACCCACTGAAAGGGTGATATCCAAAGGAGAATCAGTAAATCCTAGCCAATCTCCTGTAGTATGGTTGGCCTTTGCCTTGACTCCATCAAATAAGCTGTTAGCCCCTTTGGCGGCATACTTTGGATTCGGAGGGGATGCCAAACTGTAACTGCTTGGGGTCATTCCTTTTTTGATTAACAATTCTTTGGAATCACTACTTCCTATCCAGCCTGAGGCAAATGCCCTTGCTCTGAGTGAGGTAGAGGCGGTGAGGTGAATAGGATTTTTGTAAACGGGACTACTGATGCTATCCGGGAGGGTACCGTCTAGGGTGTATCGAATTTCAGTGGAACTAATTGGGTGGGATAAAACCACCTCTGTTTGTCCTTCAAAGATGGTTTTGTCAATCTTGATCTTTGGAGGATTGAGGGGGTAAATGATCCCCATGTCGAGATAGCCAAAGTCAATCGTAGTGGAAGATAAGGTCTTTTTTAAGTTCTTTTTTTTGCCCTCATCTAGTCCCGTTTGCCAGAGGTATAGCTTCTTCAATTGACTCATCTTTTCCAAGGCCTTGATTCCTATTTCATCCAATGGGTTTCCGGATAGCGCTAGGGTCTGAAGTTTGGGCAACTTGACTAAATACTCCAGTTGCTGTCCAGATACATCACTAAAGTTGAGGTGAAGAGATTCAAGGTTTTGAAAATCAGCTAATAAGCTTAGATCCGCTTCTTGTAGAGGCATGCGATTTAAAGTCAACTTGACCACTTGATTCTGTATGGAACTCAATTCTGTTAGAGACTTTGGATCAAAGGCAGAAGCTCCAAAATAGGCCACTTCAAGAGCAGGGGAATCGGGGTAAAGCGGATTTACCTTTCTAAAGAACGTAGTGAGTGAGGCTATTTCATCTGGATCAGCCGCGGGGAAGTCGTAATTTTTCTCGGTAGAAAACCGATTGGCCACTAATTGGAAAAAAGCTTCTTCTTTTGGGAGCTCAGCTACTTTTTGATCAAATCGGGCTCCTGAAATCACCCAAAGACGAAGGATTTCTAGTTCCTCATCTGTAAGCTGTAACTTATCTTTAGGGGGCATGTGATCTTCATCCTCCAAGGGAAGATGGATACGCTGGATCATTAGGGAGAGTTCTGGGTTACCGGCTACAAAGAGCGCTCCTGACTTTCCTCCTTTTTGGATTCCAGTAAGCTGGTCCAGCCGAAGTTCTCCCTTTACCTTGCTTGCGTTATGGCAGGCTACACATTTCACCTCCAAAATGGGTTTGACCAAATCTTTAAATACCTCTGCCTTTTCCAAGGTGAGTCGCTCGTCAATTGGATCCTTTAAAGGGGCAAGTAAGAAATCCGATCCATGGGTCAATTCTGCGCCAAAATGTCCCGCCAAGACAAGGATAAGACCCAGACTGATGGATAAGGAGCGCAGAATGGGTAAGGTTTGATTTCGAAGAAAATACAAGCCTACTGCAAGTCCAAGGCTACAGATGGCCGTCCATTTGTGCCAGTTAAGCGAATCACTGCCGTAATCTTCTGTAGCCAAGAAAAGTCCTGCTACCACCGTAACCCCAGCCAAATTGGCTCCAACAAGGAGCAGCCAACTGAAGTACCGAATTCGGTCTTCATCCTGAATCCAAAGTAAGGCTGCAGCCAAAAGAAGGAGAACGATTGGGAAATGGAGGAGTAGGGGATGCAATCTTCCTACTACTTGAAGCCAAGTGGGTAGCTGGATATTTTCTCCTCCAACGAGCAAAATGGCAGTTAAACCACACCAAAAAATGAGGAGGTTTTCAAGTAAATTTTTGAGCGTCGTAGAATTCACAAATTGGGAGTTAAGCAATTAAATCATTCACCACTTTTCCATGGACATCGGTCAGTCGATACCTTCTCCCCAAGTGTTTGTAAATTAATTTTTCATGGTCAATCCCCATCAAGTGCATGACGGTGGCTTGGAAGTCATGTACATGAACTGGATTTTCTTGGATATTGTATCCAAAGTCATCTGTTTCCCCGTAAACCATGCCTGATTTGACGCCTCCGCCTGCCATAAAGATGGAGAAGGCGCGCGGGTGATGATCCCGTCCATAGTTTTCTGGAGCGATTTTTCCTTGACAGTAGTTCGTTCTACCAAATTCACCTCCCCAAATCACCAAGGTTTCGTCGAGCAGTCCGCGCTGCTTTAAGTCTGTAATGAGGGCTGCAGAAGCTTGATCTACATCCTTTGCCTGGCCTATCATCTGGTTGGGTAGGTTGTCATGCGTGTCCCATCCCTGGTGGTAGAGTTGCACAAAGCGAACTCCATTTTCAGAAAGTTTTCGTGCCAACAGGCAATTTGCCGCATAGGTACCGGGAACCAAGCAATCCGGGCCATACAATTTGACCACTGCATCTGGCTCCTTGCTCACATCCGTGATTTCGGGTACGGCCGTTTGCATGCGGAAGGCCATTTCGTATTGCTGCACCTTGGTGGTGATTTGCGGGTCATTAAACTCCTGGTAGCTGAGGTCATTCATAGCGGACAGTTGATCAAGCATTCTTCTTCGCTGATCTTTACTTATGCCTTCGGAATCCGAAAGATAGAGTACAGGATCTTCGGAATTTGAAAATTGCACCCCTTGGTGTCGTGCATCCAAGAAGCCGCTGGACCATAATTTAGAATAGACTCCTTGCCCATTTCCTTTACCGCGGCTCAGAAGCACACAGAAGGCAGGTAGGTTTTCATTTTCGCTTCCCAGTCCATAGCTCAACCAAGAACCCATGCTAGGTCTATTGCCTACCTGCGCTCCAGTTTGGAAAAAGGTCAATGCTGGATCATGATTGATTGCTTCAGTATGCATGGATTTGACAATGCATAAGTCATCAACCACTGCGGATAGGTGCGGGAAAAGGGAAGATATCCAGGCTCGGCTCTGCCCGTATTGGTTAAATTCAAAATAGGAGCCTACCAATGGAAAGGAGCTTTGTCCGGCGGTCATTCCGGTGAGACGCTGTCCCATGCGAATGGATTCCGGAAGTTCTTGCCCAAAATTTTTGATGAGTTGGGGTTTGTAATCGAAGGTCTCCAACTGGGAAGGGGCTCCATTTTGAAAGAGGTAGATGATCCGCTTTGCTTTGGGAGCGAAATGCGGCAAGGCGCGCATCAAGGAATCTTCCGCTTCCTTTTTCCCTGAAAAGAGATCTGGAATCAGTAAAGATCCCAAGGCTACGCTGCCAACTCCCAAGCTCAAGCGAGAAAGGAATTTCCTTCTGTTGTGGTTGAGTCCCTGTTCTAAAAATTCTTTTTCCATGTCAACTTTTGGTAATGGTTTCTTCCAAATTGTACATACTCACAATGACCTGCATGAGTGCTGCATTTTGAGGGGTAATGGCCCAGGGATGGATGGGGTATTCACCCACATCCAAGAGGGCAGCAGCAGCCTTTGGATTCGATTGAAAATGTTTGAGTTCTGCGTTGTAGTAATTTTGGAGCAATTCATTTTCTTCCGACTTCAATTCTCTGCAGACAATTCGTTTGAAGGCTTCAGTAATTGCTTGATCCGCGTTGGAATATTTCTCTGAAAGCTTGGTAGCTAAGACTCGAGAAGCCTCAAGAATCATGGGATCATTCATCATGGCTAGGGCTTGCAGTGGGGTGTTGGTTCGATTTCTTGATACCTCACAACGATCCCGGTTGCTGGAGTCGAAAATGATTGCCTTGGGGGGTGGGACGGTCAGTTTGATAAAATTGTAAATTCCCCTGCGGTACAATTTATTTCCGGTGTCCTGTTGATAGTTGGCTAGGACCCCACGTCCTGAGGTGGCCGCTTCCCAAAGTCCAGAGGGCTGGTATGGCTTGACGCTAGGTCCTCCAATTTCTCCTACCAAAAGCCCGCTCGAGGCAAGGACCAGATCCTGAATATTCTCTGCAGGTAGGCGCAGGCGAGGGGCTCTAGCCAAGTAGAGGTTGTCCGGATCAATTTCCAAGTGTTTGGAGGAAATATTTGCCGATTGCCTGTAGGTGGAGGAAAGCAGGATTTTTTTCAACAATGCTTTGGTATCCCAACCTTTTTCCATAAAGTCGGCCGCCAACCAATTCAAGAGTTCTGGATGGGTTGGGAGGTCACCTTGCATGCCAAAATCTCCGGCTGATTTGACAATTCCTCTACCAAAAATTTCTTGCCAGATGAGGTTGACAAAAACTCGAGATGTGAGCGGATTGTCTCGATGAGTAGTCCATTTGGCTAAGCCTAGGCGATTTTTTTCAAAGGAATTAGAAAACGACAAAATGGAAGTGGGGGTAGCAGCCTCAACAGGTATTGTAGGTGCATCGTAAGCGCCTCGATTCAGGATGTAAGTAATTCGCTTTTCTACCAATTCACCCATGACCGATACACTCAACTTGCTGGTATCTTGATGATTGATAAAATTGAGGATGCCATTCAAATCTTCTCGTTCCACCCAGAGGATTGGGGTCTTGGCGGGTTTGGAAACACTCACATCTCCCTCAAAGCCTTTTTCTTGAGAGTTATTGAAAAAAGCGTAGAGTTGGTAGTATTCTTTCTGGGATACGGGATCATACTTGTGATCGTGGCATTGCGCACATTCCATGGTGATGCCAAGGATTCCCTTACTAAAGGTGTTCGTTTTATCGAGCACGTATTCCACGCGGTATTCCTCTTCGATGATTCCACCTTCCTCAGTGTATTTGTGGTTTCTATTGAAGGCTGTCGCCAAGAGCTGCTCCTTGGTTGGATTGGGAAGGAGGTCGCCTGCGAGTTGCCAGGTCAAAAATTGATCGTAACGAATATTTTTATTGAAGGCATGAATCACCCAATCTCTGTAAGGCCATTGGGATCGTATATTATCGTCTTGGTAGCCATAGCTGTCGGAGTAGCGGGAGATATCAAGCCATAGAATTGCCATTTTTTCTCCGTAAGAAGGACTACTGAGCAGTTGATCAAGTAATTTTTCGTAGGTGTTTGCTCCTTTAAAGCCAGCATATTTTTCAAGAATTTCCAGTGAAGGAGGGAGTCCGGTTAGGTCCAAACTTGCGCGCTTGATAAGTTCGTAGGAACTGGCTTCCGGATTAGGTTCCAGTCCTTTGGTTTTCATTTTTGCTTCTACAAATCGGTCGATTTCATTCGTTCCCCAATCGGTGGTAGGCAATTTTGGCTTTTCTACCCGAGTAAAGGCCCAATGGGGCTCGTAGTTAGCCCCTTGTTCGATCCATTGGGTGATGAGTTGAATTTCGGATTCCGTGAGGCTTAGGTTGGATTCAGGTGGAGGCATGATCAATCCAGGATCAGTACTGGTGATGCGGTGGTACACTTCTGAGTTGAGCGGTTTGCCTTTGACTAGGGCAAATTTTCCAGGGCTATCTTTCAGTGCGGCAAAGGCTCCAGCTTCGGTGTCTAATCGGAGGTTTGCTTCCCGCTTATTCGCATCGGGGCCGTGGCAAGCAAAGCATTTGTCTGAAAGAATGGGGCGAATATGGAAGTTGTAACTGATTTGCTCACCCTCAAGTAATTCTGGTGGAGTAGCAGCATTTTGAGAGCAACTCCACAAGCTGACGATGCTCAAGGTCCATAAAAGCCCTTTGATTAGGCTTGGGTAAGTCATGGGTTTTACTGTTAGTGTGAAAAAGTTAGAAAAAAATCTTGAATTTGCGACACCAACCATCGATTGGATTTAAAGAATTGGAGTTTGAAAAAATTAAATCTGTCTAGTTTCTTTTGGTTTAAGTACCTACAAATTCGGTCTGCATTTTAAAAATACGGCAATTCCTTCCGTTATTTGCGTCATGAATGTATGGGTTTGCTATTTATTGGAATTCAATGAAATTTTTTTGAGGATTGAGTATTGAAGACGATGGAAAAAATTAAAAATATCTGTTGCATCGGTGCCGGTTATGTGGGAGGTCCCACCATGGCGGTTTTGGCGCTCAAATGTCCTGACATTCGGGTAGTGGTGGTGGATGCCAATGCCACACGTATAGACGCCTGGAACGACCAAGATTTAAGTCAGTTGCCAGTCTATGAACCAGGCTTGGCGGAAGTAGTGGCTGAGGCTAGGGGTCGAAATTTATTTTTCTCTAAGGACGTCGATCAGGGAATTCGGGAGGCAGATATGGTCTTTATTTCCGTCAATACCCCTACCAAAACCTATGGAGAAGGGAAAGGAATGGCTGCCGATCTAAAGTGGGTGGAACTTTGTGCACGACAGATTGCTGAGGTGTCTACCACTTCTAAAATTGTAGTGGAGAAGTCCACTTTGCCCGTGAGAACAGCGCAAGCTGTTAAGGATATTTTACACAATTCTCAAAGCCAAATTTCATTCCAGGTTCTTTCCAACCCTGAATTTTTGGCAGAGGGTACCGCCGTTCAAGACCTGCTGAATCCTGATCGCGTGTTGATCGGTGGGGATCAGAATTTGGAAGGGAAATCCGCAATCCAAGCCTTGGCCTCTATTTATGCAGCTTGGGTTCCTGAAGAAAAGATTTTAACAACCAACCTATGGTCTTCCGAATTGAGCAAGCTCACCGCAAATGCATTTTTGGCACAGCGGGTATCTTCTATTAATTCGATCTCTGAACTCTGTGAAGCGACAGGTGCAGATGTAGAGGATGTGGCCAAAGCGATAGGAATGGATTCTCGGATTGGTTCGAAGTTTCTGAAAGCCTCTGTTGGCTTTGGAGGGTCTTGCTTTAAAAAAGACATTCTCAATCTGGTGTATATTGCCAGAAGTTACCAACTGCATGAGGTAGCTGATTATTGGGATCAGGTGATTCGAATCAACGATCACCAAACCCAACGATTTGCCAAGCAAATTATCAAAAGCTTGTATAACACCGTCAATGGGAAGAAAATTGCCTTTTTGGGATGGGCATTTAAAAAGGATACCAACGATACCCGAGAGTCGGCTGCCATTTACGTAGCAGACTACTTGCTCGACGAGTGTGCGCATGTGGTGGTGTATGACCCCAAAGTGCCCAAAGAAAAGATTTATTCAGACCTTGACTTTCTGGGAACGCGGTCCCCTGAGGAAAATCGAAAATTGGTAGAAGTGGTTGGCACCGCTTACGAAGCCTGTGCTAATGCAGCTGCAGTAGCCATTTTGACCGAATGGGATGAGTTTGTGGTCTTGGATTGGAAACAAATCTATTCCCAGATGAAGCAGCCTGCCACTCTTTTTGATGGTAGAAATATCTTGAATGGAGAGCAATTTGAAAAATTAGGCTTCCGGTTTCAGGGAATAGGAAAGGCTGCGTTGTAGCAGTTTGTACCCTTGAGGTGTCGAAGATTCAATTTTCCTGAAGTGTCTAGGCCAATAGTAGTAGTGATTCATATCTTTGGCTAGGCTTTGCTAGCTAGTCTGGAATTAATTAAAAATCGAGTGAAATCTATACATGAAGTAAAAATTGCAGTGATAGGGCTAGGTTACGTTGGCCTTCCTTTGGCAGTAGAGTTTTCAAAAAAATATCCAGTGGTTGGTTTCGACATCAACGAAAAGCGGGTAGGGGAGTTGGTAGATGGTCATGACGCCACTTTGGAAGTGGAGGACCTTGTTCTTTCTTCGGTATTGGTAGCCTCCAGTCCTCAAATAGGTGAGAAAGGCTTGTTTCCTAGTTTTGATTCGCATGTGTTGCGTGATTGTACAGTATTTATTGTGACGGTACCTACGCCAACGGACAAGCACAATCGTCCCATACTCATTCCGATGTTAAAGGCTTCTGAAAACATTGGCCATTACTTGAAGAAGGGGGATGTAGTCATTTATGAGTCCACTGTGTATCCAGGAGTAACGGAAGAGGATTGTGTACCCGTATTGGAGAAGGTTTCTGGATTAAAGTTCAATGTTGATTTTTATGCGGGTTATTCTCCAGAGCGAATCAATCCCGGTGATAAGGTGCATACGGTAGCACAGATTGTAAAAGTAACCTCTGGAAGTACTCCTGAGATAGCAGAATTTGTAGATTCGCTTTACCGAAGCATCATTACGGCTGGTACTTACAAGGCATCCTCTATCAAGGTAGCCGAAGCCGCCAAGGTGATCGAAAACTCCCAGCGTGACATCAATATTGCCTTTGTAAATGAGTTGGCAAAGATTTTCAATTTGTTGGGGATTGATACCCAGGAGGTATTGGATGCTGCGGGTACGAAGTGGAACTTCCTAAAATTTAAGCCAGGATTGGTGGGTGGGCATTGCATCGGCGTGGACCCTTTTTACCTTGCCCAAAAAGCACAGGAAGTAGGTTACCATCCAGAGATCATATTGGCAGGCCGGCGTGTCAATGACAGTATGGGGAAGTTTGTTGCTACCGAAATCATCAAGTTGATGATGCGAAAAGACATTAAAGTATTGGATGCCAAGGTGCTAATTTTAGGGTTTACCTTTAAGGAAAATTGTCCAGATGTTCGAAACACTCGAGTAATCGATATCTACCACGAGTTGAGGACCTTTGATATGGAGGTGGATGTGTATGATCCTTGGGCAAGTGCAGCGGAAGTTCAGGAGGAATATGGTATCAAAATTCATACTGGAGAGGCGATCCCAGATCTATCAGCTTATGCAGCTGTAGTATTGGCAGTTTCTCACGGGGAGTTTGCCTCGCTACCGCTCAAAAAAAAATCACAGCAGGTTATCTACGATGTCAAAGGATTTTTGGATCGAGAATTGGTAGATGCACGCCTTTAAAGCGCGTAAGCAATTCTTATTCAATAGGGTATTTTCGCTTTGGTTAGCCATGAAATTTTGAAGAATTAACTCTTTTCAGAACAGTTGAATTGGGAACCTTTATTTTGCTAGGTTTTTCCAATGAAAAAAAAAATAGACTACTCATAGAAGTAATTACAATCTGAGCAATGTTTTAGTTAATTTGCACTAGTTAATCACCGTGTTAGGTATACTTGAACGAAAAAAATAACTTATAATCCATGATGAAAAACCCGATGTTCGCTCTTTCCTTGAGGAAAACCATGCTGATGGCAGTCCTAGTCCTTTTGGCTATGGGCGCATGTAAAAGTAAAAAGAAGGCTGTTGAGCCGGCTCCTGCTCCAGTAGTAAAAGAAGAGGTTGTAAAACCAACTCCTACTCCTGCACCAGTGGTTCGCTCTGCTGAAGAAGTTGCCGTAGAAAAGCTTGAAAATCATTTCAACAGTATTGCTACTTCGAGCAATGTAGCTGCTGCAAACCAATCTATTCAGGAAGTTTTGGCGATGTTTTCAAACCAAGAAATCCCAGTTTTGATTGTAATTCATGAAGAGGCTGGTGTAAAAGATTACGACGAGCCGACCACAATCAAGAAATACGTAGATTACTTAAAGGACACGAAGAAAAATTTGAATTACATATCTGATATCCGATTGGCAGGAGGTAAAGTGACTGAATTGGAACTTAGAAGAAAATAACATCTCCTAGAAAAAAACGAACACATGAAAAATACATTTATTCTCTTCTTTGGACTTTTCCTGGCTACCTCGTTAGCTGCTTTGGCTCAGGACAACATTAGCCCAAAGCGTAAGCAAGCCATTGACTCTCTTGCTCTTGAAAAAGTAAAAGATCTTTCCAAGTACATCGCTATCATTGGTAACAAAGAGACTCAGTTTTCTGAAGCCAATCGTGTTATGGACCGTGCCGAAGAGCTCTTTGCTGCTGGTGCAGAAATGGGAGTGTCTTCTATCAATACCAATGACATCGCCTATTACAAGGTGAGACGGTATTTTGAGCGCTTGATGGCCTTGAACTATGATAAAGTGAACATTACTTGGTATGATATCCAGTACGTATCTGATTTGGAGCGTCAACCGGACGGTCGCTATGTCGGTGTGATTACCGTATACCAGCGTTTCGAGGGAACTTCCATTGAAACAGGTATGAATTACAAAGACACTACCAAAAAGGACATTACTATTTACGTAGAGAAGAAGCAGACTCAAATTGCTGGCCGGACCATTGAATTTTGGGACGTTATGCTAGGTGATGTACGAGTGACTGAAACCTCCGCATGAGAAAAAGCGTACTGATTTTTGCTTTTTTGATTACCCACATCTCTATTGTCTCGGGGCAAGGCTTAGGCAGCCCCGGGACAATAAAAGAT
>JAMNXQ010000064.1 GCA_023653075.1 Algoriphagus sp. | reverse complement strand
GGCCTGGCGCCGGGCGGCAAACTCCTCACCTTGGACATCAACGACGAACTGGAAACCATGGTCCGGGGATTTTTTGAGGAAAGTGGGCTGGCTTCGCAAATCGATTACCGACTGGGAAATGCGCGGGAACTCCTTCCTGACATTCCTGGACCCTTTGACCTCGTGTTTATTGATGCGGATAAGTTTTATTACAGTGCCTACTACGAGCTGGTCATCGACAAACTCCGTCCAGGCGGAATCTTACTCGCAGACAATGTACTTTGGTCGGGAAAAATTCTGGTGGAGAAAGGCCAAAAAATAGACAAGGACACCCAAGCCTTGCTGGACTTTAACCGACAGCTAGCCCAAGATCCGCGCGTAGAAACCCTCCTTTTGCCCATCCGCGATGGAATTTTGGTCGCAAGAAAGAAGTAAGCTAAAAAAAGGGAATCATTTTTGCTTAGTTTCTACTAGCGCCAAACAATTCCTGTTTCAATGAAACCCCAACTTCGTTTTTACCTCTTATTTTTTCTCCTTTTCTCGGTAAGCACGCTCCTCCAAGCACAAATTCCACAGGTACCCTTGGAGATGGAATTTGCGGATTTGACCTTGCGCATCCATCCCCAAGCCCAACGGGAAATCCAATTGGATGTGGATGCCCTCTACCGAAATCCAACTTATTTTAAACTTAAAGCAGACCGCGTCAACCTCTACCTCCCCATCGTGGAGCGCGAGCTACGGAGCCAAGGGGTCCCCGATGAACTCAAGTACCTCGTCATTCAAGAAAGCGGTTTGGTTCCAGATGCCGTATCCACTTCGAATGCGGTCGGTTTCTGGCAGTTCAAACAAGGAACTGCCGAAGAAGTAGGCCTCCGCGTAGACCCTCAAGTGGACGAGCGACGGAGCATTGTAGCTTCCACTCGCGGAGCCGCAACCTACCTTAAAAAACACAATGCAGCCCTCAACAATTGGATGACTGCAATCGTGTCCTATCAAATGGGATTAGGTGGTGCTAAGGCTTATTTTGGCAACCAATATGCTGGGCAAAAAATAGTCGTGGTGGACCGCAATACGCACTGGTATTTTAAGAAATTTTTGGCCCATCGAATCGCCTACCAATCCTCACTGCCCGTATTTACAGCTACTACAGCTCGACTTTCTGAGGTGCAAATTCAAGGACCAACCACCTTTGCTAGCCTGGCCAAGCAGTTTGGCGTGACGGAAGCACACTTAATCGAATTCAACAAGTGGGCGGTCAATGGAAAGGTTCCTGCTGGCAGCTTCACCCTTTTCTATGTGAAATCTAGTGGACTTCCTGAGGGACCGGTGGCTAACCAAAGCCAAATTACGCAAACTACCCCGGCCACCATTGCAGCTGTATCCACTCCCTTCAAATCAGCAAACTCCTATCCTAAAATCTCAGGAAACACCACGAAGGCCTCTCAGCGAAAGCAGATTTTGGTGAATAATCTAGAGGGTGTGCAGGCCCCTGCCAATACCACCACCAGTGAATTTTCTGAGGAAATCGGCATGCGTGAAAAACGCTTTTTGAGGTTAAATGACCTACCCGAAACTGAGAAAGTAGACCAGGGAGCCTACTACTACACGGAGAAGAAGCGACCGAGCGCTGAGGCAGACACCCATGTGGTGGAAGCAGGAGAAACCCTCTGGTCCATCTCCCAGAAATATGGCATCCGCCTTGCCTCCTTGAAATCCAAAAATAGAATCCGTAAAGATGCGGATCTCCGTCAAGGGATGGTACTCAACTTAAAGGAATCGCGAAAAAGGGGAGAAGAAATTCCCATGTACCAAGAGCCCGCTTCTGCTCCCCCTACTCCTTCAAGCAGCTCCAGCCAGGTGACGGCAAGTCCAACTCAATCCAAGGAATCGACTCCTTCAAGCGCTACCGAGTCCTCCCATACCGTCCGAGCTGGGGAAACCTTATTTTCCATTTCCAAAAAATACGGGATTACCGTAGAGGAACTCAAGCAGCTGAACGGTATTGGAAGTCAAAATTTGATCACGGTAGGACAAAAATTACGTATTTTGATCCGTTGATCTGATCCCCGTCACCCAATCCCTATGCGGCATTGCTTTTACCTAGTTGGCTTCTTTTTTCTTGGCTGCTTCTCTTTAGTGAAGGCCCAAGACAAGAAAATTGTGCCCGATACGGTGATCATTGACCGGGATACCTTGGTGATGCTGGGTGATTCATTGTTGATTCCAGAACCTGTCAATGAAACCTTCTGGAAGACTGGAGGAACCTACACCTTGAATATCCAACAGGTGACGCTGAGCAATTGGGCCGCCGGTGGTACCGGGTCTTTTGCCCTCAATACTGGGGCCACCCTATTTGCTAATTTCAAAAAAGACAGCAAGGTCTGGGACACCCAATTGACGGTCAATCTGGGCTTCAATCGACAAAATGATCGAGCCTTTACCACTCGGAAGACCAACGACAACTTTATTTTTGTCAGCAATTACGGGCGGCAGCTATCTGAAAAATTCTTTCTAACCACCCAGTTGGATGCCCGAACTCAACTGGTCGCTGGCTACAAGTACTCCAAGCCTGCAGGAGCAGAACAGGAAATACGCACTAAGATCTCCGATTTACTTGCCCCAGGCTACCTTCAGTCCTCTACCGGGATCAATTACAAACGAACCTTTGCTGACAAAAGTCGGCTATCAGTCATCGTATCCCCATTTACGGGTCGATTTACCCTGGTGATGTCTGATTCCCTGAGCCAAGCGGGGGCCTTTGGGGTGATTTCCGGGGAAAATGTACGGGCTGAAGCAGGGATGTCTCTTGGTGTAGGGGGCGTGGATGTGGTGTTGATGGACAATGTTACCTGGAAGGCAGATCTGAACCTTTTTTCCAACTACGAGCGCTTTGGCAACCTGGTGGTCAACTTCAACTCACTCATCCGAATGAAGGTGAATAAGTACATTTCTACCCGAATTGAAACCGCACTCATCTACGATGAACAGGTCCTCATCAAGCAGGACGATGGCCGGAGCAAGCAGGCCATTCAATTCCAGAATTTGATCAACTTTGGGATTTCGGTAGATTTTTAAAAATCTACATCCAGGTCAAATTTCCGCTGCAGCTCCATCAAGGCGGGATGCTTTTCGCGCAAAAACTTCAATTTATCCGTGCTGGTGTACAGTTTACCCTTTTCGTCAGGCACTTCTTCCTGCTGCTGAATGGTGATGGAAAAAGTGGTGGCCCCGGTGAATTTACGGACCAGCCCTACCAGCTCTGGTTTCATTTTTAAGGCGATGTCTTCTTGAATGGATCCCGTCGCGAGTAGGATCATTTCTCCTTCCTTTACCTGAATATCCTGATCCAGAAGGGTGAGTTCCAGATTTTTATTGGCCGTCCGGTAGACGTCTTGAATGGAAAAAATAGCTTGATTCAATAATTCCTGGGTTAGCACCAGTTCTTGCACTGGGGCAGCGGGCGTGTAACTAGGCTCCTCCACCACTTCAGCCACTAGGGACTCTTCCTCTTGGGGTTTGGTTTCGCCTAATTTTTTTGTTTGCCCGAGGCTAGTTGGAATGGCAAAGGTAGGCTTCAACCCACTGGGCTTCGGCGCCGAGGCAGGTGGGACGACAGCAGGTTCAGGTGAAGGGATTGGGGTAGCGGCAGTGGCTACTGTTGGTTGGGCAGGAGGTGCTGGTGAAGCTACAGGAGCGGGCTCCTCAATCAGGCTTTTTTTTTTGCATCCACCGCAGACAGGGTGGCAAGGCGGAATGCCTGGGAAAGCTTGGCCACCTTCATCAGGGTCAATTCCACATGAAGGCGCTGATTTTTGCTGGTCTTGTAGTGGATATCACACTGGTTGGCCAGGTTCAAGGCAGAAAGTAGGAAAGATACCGAGGCGCGGGCTGTTTGTTCGAGGTAGCGATCTTTGGCCGACTCGGACACTTGGAGCAGCTCGACTGTAGCCTCATCCTTGACCACCAAGAGGTCGCGCAAGTGCTCGCCCAAACCTACGATAAAATTATGTCCATCAAAGCCCTTTTTGAGAATCTCATCAAAGAGCAACAGGGTAGTCGAAATATTCTCTTCGAGCAGAGCGTCTACGACTTTGAAGTAGTAGTCGTAATCGAGAATGTTCAAGTTGGAGATCGTCTCCTGGTAGGTCACCTTTTTTCCTGCGGAGTAGGTGACGATGAGGTCAAAGATGGATAGCGCATCACGAAGGGCTCCATCTGCTTTGGTGGCAATCAGGCGAAGGGCTTCTTCTTCGTAGTCCACTTCCTCCTTGCCTGCAATGTACTTGAGGTGCTCGGCAATGTGTTTGATTTGAATTCGGTTGAAGTCAAATATCTGGCATCGGGAGAGGATGGTTGGGATGATTTTGTGCTTTTCCGTGGTCGCCAAAATGAAGATGGCATACTTGGGAGGCTCCTCCAGCGTCTTCAAAAAAGCATTGAAGGCTGCGGTGGAGAGCATGTGCACTTCATCAATGATGTAGACCTTGTATTCTCCTTTTTGAGGGGCGTAGCGTACTTGTTCGACGAGGTTACGGATATCATCTACCGAATTGTTAGATGCGGCATCGAGTTCGTAAACATTAAAGGAAGCGTTGTTTTGAAAAGAAACGCAGGCATCACAGGTGCCGCAAGCTTCAAAGTCTTTGGTGATGGATTCGCAGTTGATGGTTTTGGCAAGGATTCGGGCGCAGGTGGTCTTTCCGACTCCTCGAGGTCCGCAAAAAAGGAATGCCTGGGCAAGGTGCTTGTTTTTGATAGCATTTTGAAGGGTAGTCGTGATGTGCTGCTGCCCAACGACACTCTTGAAATCTGCAGGTCTATATTTTCTTGCCGAAACGACGAAATTTTCCATCCCCGAAAGATATAAAAAAGTAGTTATTCCTAGGTAGAGGATTTGGGATACAATGGAGATTTTCTTTTGGAAAGGAGTTGGTGGTAATCATTGTACCAGGTACCAAGTACAATGTACCAAGATCCTTCGAAAGTAAGATTCAGGTCCTAATTCGAATCCCTACTTCGAAATTCTTCACTCAGAGTTCGACATTCAATATTGGAGAAGTAGCAAGTATCTAGAAAAGTTGTACGAAGTACAATGTACCATAATCTTTAAACAGCAGAATTCAATTTTAATTCGAATCTCTACTTTGTACTTCGTACATGGTACCTGGTACAACTTGAATTCCTACTTTGTACATTGTACTTTGTACTTCGTACAAAAATGAACCTTTTTCCCCCTACCTTTGTACTTACTCTAAGGGGCTGACCGGTTTTGACAGTAGGTGTAATCATCGGGCTCGCATGCAGGCTGGAGTATGTATGGCCTTAAAAAATTCATACAAAAGACAAATGGCGAAACTTCTTACGCCATGGCTGCTTAATCTAACCTAAAAGGATAGATCGCTTAAAGGGTTGAGTTACGAGAGTGATTCCCCAGCCACATCCCACCGTGTTTTGCCTGATCGGCGCGGGTTTGGGGTGTCGACTTGATCGGGATGCGGCTTGTGATGCG
>JAMNXQ010000029.1 GCA_023653075.1 Algoriphagus sp. | reverse complement strand
TTAAATCACGAATAATGTCTGCTAGGTTTTCTTCCTTGGCTCTTAGGATTAAATGGCAGTGATTGGACATAATTACCCAAGCAAAAATCTCCAAACCTTTTGCTTTTTGGCAATATTTTAAACTATCGAGCATTTGATCCACATAAATTTTTCTAGTGAAAACATCCACCCATTGGTGAACGGTAAATGTTACGAAGTGGACAGCACCAGGATCTCTAACGATGTATTCCTTTCCCATATAAAAAGTGAGCTAAAAAAATGTAATAAAATTTAAGAAGAAATTTTTGGATTACCTTCTATTTGATAGAAACTCAATGTTTTTGAGGTCTGCAACTTTGAGCACTTATCTTAGGATTTTAAATCCTGAAGTCGATGTGAACATCGGTGGATAGAGCCACGAAATTGTAAATTTCGAGGAGCAGCGGCGGACCGAAAAGCTTTCTCAAATAAACTCTACCAGCGTTTCTAGCTTCATGCCTCGGCTTCCTTTGATTAAAATCAAATAGTCTTCCAATTTGCTGTCTTGCAGCCAGTTGCGAAAAGAAAAAGGGTCTGGAAAATACAAGGCCGACGGGGCAGTTTCCAAGGCCGATACGATTAATTTTCCTGTAAAGCAGACCTTGTCAAAGGCAAATTCACTGACCAGCTCACCCAGCTTGCGGTGCTCCTCCTCAGCATAGTCTCCCAACTCAAACATGTCTCCTAGGATGACCATTTTGTGCTTCTTCCCCGTCATCTTTCCAAAGGTGCGGATGGCGACCTCCATGCTGGATGGGTTGGCATTGTAAGCATCCAAGACAATCACATTGCTGCGCTTTTCTACGAGCTGGGAACGCATGTTCTCTGGAGTGTATTCCAAAATCCCACGAACGGCATCCACCATCGGGACCCCAAAGTAGGCACCTATAGTCAGGGCATTGGCGATATTCCCAAAATTGTATTCCCCTACGAGTGAAGAGACCTGTAGGCCCGCTATTCCAGGCACAGAAAAGGACACAAAAGGATCGGCTCCATGAAATTCAACGGCACAGAAATCTCCCGGAGCGGGATACAACACTGGATTTTCAAAGCGAGCAATTAGCGGCGCCAAGTTCGGATCTTGAGTATTAATAAAAACGGTTCCTTGGTGGGTCTTTAGGAATTGGAATAGCTCTGTTTTGGTTTTCAAGACTCCCGCAGGACCTCCCATGCCCTCCAAGTGGGCCTTCCCAATATTGGTAATGCAGCCGTGGGTGGGTTCTGCGATGCCGCACAGCTCCTCAATTTCTCCTTGCTTGTTGGCGCCCATCTCGATGATGGCGATTTGGTGCGATTCGTTCAAGCGAAGTAGCGTCAAGGGCACGCCGATATGATTGTTCAGATTTCCTTGGGTCGCGAGCGTATTGAATTTTTGTTTCAGCACGCTATGCAAAAGTTCCTTGGAGGTCGTTTTTCCATTCGAACCCGTCAATCCGATGACGGGAATATCAAATTTTCGTCGGTGATACGTGGACAGCTGCTGCAAAATGCTCAAGACATCCTCGCACAAAAAATAGCGGGCATCCCCAGCAGGAACCACTGCAGGATCATCCACGACTACGCCCGAAGCTCCCATCTCTAGGGCAGTTGGTGCAAAGGCATTTGCATCAAAGTTGGGCCCTTTCAAGGCAAAAAAGAGATTCCCCGAATCAATTTTCCGAGTATCTGTACTTACACCAGTGCTATTGAGAAAAAGGGAGTAGAGCGTGTCCAGGTTCATTTTTTTCAAAAATTTGTCACAAAATAACGCAATCGAAGCATCTTTGCAGTGAGCGATCCGTTTTATTTTATGCGAATGCACCCCTCACCCTCACCCTCACCCTCACCATGCGAAAAATCCTTGTCCTAATTTTAATATGGATCGCCACACCACTGCTTGGGCAGCAGGTGGTGGAATTGGAGCAGGGCAAAACCATTCGCATTAAGGAGCAAGTGCTGCCGAATGGGTTTTCGTTAGGGATCAACTCCGCCCAGATCCAAACGCTAGACCTTACTGGGGATGGAAAAGAGGAATGGGTAGTTTGGGACATCAATTCGCGGCACCTGCAGGTTTTTGAGAAAAAGGGGGAGCAGTTCCTCATCCGGCCCGAACTCAGTTACTTTTTTCCTTCAGATGTGAGTGGATTTTTGGTCTTGGCGGATTTTGATCGAGATGGGAAAAAAGACCTCTTTA
The DNA here is from genome assembly GCA_023653075.1 of Algoriphagus sp. Lineage (GTDB taxonomy): Bacteria > Bacteroidota > Bacteroidia > Cytophagales > Cyclobacteriaceae > Algoriphagus. Next base: position 26,810 of record JAMNXQ010000029.1, on the reverse strand, counting down.
CGTCTACCGCACTCGGCCTAAAAGCCTACCGCAATACCTCTTCGGGAAGCCAGATTTCCTGGAGCTTGGCTCAAAATTTCTTACGCTTGGAGGGAGCCAATAACATTCCTGCCAATAACCTGGACACCCCCCTCCTTCAAGACTTGGATAGGGATGGGGATTTGGACTTGCTCCTCTTCAACTTTGCCGTTGGGGACTATCTGGAATACTACCGCAATACCTCCATCGAGCGCAAGGGCAGTTCGGATATCGATGGCTTTGCTTTTCCGGTTCGGCACTGGGGGGGCTTTGAGTTTTGTGGTTGTGGGCAGATCAGCTTCGGGCTGACCTGTGATGGTAGAACCCTCGCTAATCCTTCAACTCCCCTTGACCAAGCCCGAGTGCAGCATGCGGGGGGACATAGTTTGCTGTACCGAGATTTTACGGGTGACGGCATCCCAGACCTCCTGATGGGTCGGGAAGAATGCACCACACTCTATTTTTTACCCAATGTGGGCACCAGCAGCAACCCAAAATTTACCTCCTTCTCCAAGGAACTCCCGGGATTCGGGTCTTTGCCCGAGTTTCCTCGCTTCCATCTAGGGCAGTATTTGGAGGAATCCCTGGTTGTAAGTTTGAATACGAATGAAACCTCCGCTCCCTTTGGGATTGATTTTGCGCAATCTGTCGTTCGACTGGAAAAAGATACAGGCAAATTGCTTCCCATACTCCAGAATCAAGTGTTGGATTTGGGTGAAAACACCCGCCCTTTCTTTAGTGGAACTTCTTTTTCAGGCGAACTCTTGGTGACTGCCAATGTAAAAAAAGGAACCAAAGTCCTGGGTCAAGCCTACCGAATGCAGTACACGGGAACGCAATTGGAACTGGTGGAAGAAGATTACTTGGGGCTTTCCGGACTCAATCTCTTGGATTTAACGATCCTGGACTACGTCTCAGTTTCCAAGGAAAAGCACCTGCTGGTGATGGGAACCCGAATTAGCAGCACAGGCGTGCCTGCTCCTGTCTTGCTCAAGCGTGTAGGGACCAACTGGGAAGAACTTACCCTTTCAGGGCTTAATCTCAGACTGGGTGACCAGTTGACCTTGTTTGGGTACGCAGGCAAGGATCAACTTCTAGTCGCTGCGCAAAATGGTAATTTGACCCAGTACGAGGTGGACTTGAGTGCACGAGCGGTTCGCCTTTTGGCGACTAATTTTTTAGGTTTTCAAGACAATCCAGCCAATCGGAACCTGAATGTAGCGGTACGTATCGGAGAGCGTCCCGATTTGTATTCGGTAGACCAAACGGGTAGAATTTACCGAACCCGAGACTTTCTGAATGCGCCTGTTCGGGAGGAGGTGCTAGTTCGGATTCAAAACCAAGAGTTGCCGCTGCGATTGGGTCGCTCCAATTGGCTGGCGGTGGTGAAGTCTGGTCTGGGTGAGGAAGATGACTTGATCTTGGGTACCCGTGGAGGAGGGCTGCTCTACCTGAGTGCTGCCAGTTCGGACGGAGGTTCAGCAGGAGAATTTAGCGTAACCGCCTTTCCAAATCCAAGTTCCGGATCCTTCCAAATTGTGTCCAGTTTACCCGCTACTGGGCGGTTGATTTCCCCTCTGGGCCAAGTGCTGCTTCCAGAAGTGGTCCTTCCGGCAAGGAGGGCGGTCCTTGTGGATATCCCAAATCTGGCCCCTGGCATCTATTTTTTACAGCTACAAACCGAGGACATGCAGACAGTCGTCCAACAAATCTGGGTGAGGTAAGGCACGCTTATTTATCCTTGCTCTTCTTTTTTTTCCGCGGATTTTTAGGAAAAAATTACGCAGATTTAAATCGGATGGATCCCCACTTTTTTTGAGGTCTCCACGGAAAACAAGGCTTTTGGTTCGATTCACTGAGCCGTGGACCGTGGTCTGTTAGCCGTTGAGGGGTTATTCTTTGAATGACTTGCCAACATAAATCAAATAAGGTAGTTTCGGTATTCAAATACATCCCCATGAAAACTATCCTCTATTTCCTTTTTGCAGTTCTCCTTCTCTGGAGTTGCCAAGCAGGTCCTGACCCTGCCGACCAAGTCTTTATCAATGGAATTGTCTACACCGTAGACGAAGCCAATCCGAAAGTGGAGGCTGTGGCGGTCAAGGATGGACTCATTTTGGCTGTGGGTACTACCGAAGAAATCCAAGAGTTTGTGGGAAGCGATACGGAGGTGATTGACCTAGCTGGCAAGACGATGACTCCTGGAATCATCGAATCGCATGCACACCTGATGGGAATAGGCTACAACAAACTTGAAATCGACTTGATGGGGGTGAAGACCTACGAGGAATTGATCCAAAAAGTAGGTGAGGCAGCAGCAACTGCCAAGCCAGGAGATTGGATTACGGGTAGGGGATGGCATCAGGACAAGTGGCTCAAAATGCCTGAGAAGACCGTGAAAGGCTTTCAAACGCATTATGCACTCAGTGCAGTGAGCCCCAACAATCCCGTTTACCTTGCCCATGCCTCTGGACACGCCTCCTTTGTCAATCAAAAGGCGATGGATATGGCAGGTATCACCCCTTTGCGCAGCGAATCGCCCACTCAAGAAGTGGAGGGGGGAGAGGTATTGAGAGATGAGCTAGGCAATCCTACAGGGGTATTGGTCGAGCGTGCTTCCACTTTGGTGAGCAAGTTAATTCCTGAAACTACCCCTGAAAAAGACGAAGAGGCCTTGACTCTAGCGCTACAAGAACTTGCCGAAAAGGGAATCACTTCCTTCCATGATGCGGGTTCCGGACAGGAGGTCATCGACTTGGTTCAGAAGTTTCAAAAAGAAGGCAAACTGACCGCGCGCATTTACATCATGCTGACCGGTAGACAGCCGGACTTGTTGGAAGCTTGGTACAAAAAAGGCCCGATGATCGATCCCAACCACTGGGTGACGGTGCGTTCCATCAAACTCAATTGCGATGGGGCTCTGGGACCTTGGGGTGCTTGGTTGCTGGAGGACTATTCGGACAAGCCGGGTCACCGAGGACACGAGACTTTGCCTATGTCCGTGGTAACCGAGGTGTCTGAGAGGGCCTTGCCGCTAGGATTCCAGGTTTGTGCACATGCCATTGGTGACCGAGCAAATCAGGAGATTTTGGATCGATTTGAATCGGCCTTGGCCAAAAATCCAAAAGCTACCGACCATCGCTTCCGTATCGAGCATGCACAGCACCTGCACCCGGATGATATCCCTCGATTTGGAAAGTTGGGCGTTATTGCCGCCATGCAGGCGATTCACTTGAGTTCCGACCGCCCTTGGGCCATCGACCGCTTGGGCGAGAAGCGCATCATTGATGGGGCTTACGTGTGGCAGAGTCTGTTTAAGACCGGTGCACGCATCGCCAACGGCACCGATGCTCCCGTAGAGCCCGTAGATCCGCTCCCTTCTTTTTATGCTTCTGTAACTCGCAAGACCCTCCAAGGACTACCAGAAGGGGGTTATGAAGGTGACCAAAAAATGACTCGTGATCAGGCCCTGAAGTCCTATACTTTGGATGGTGCTTTTGCCGAGTTTGAGGAAAAGTTCAAAGGATCTATCGAGGTAGGTAAAGCCGCTGACTTCACGGTATATGACAAGAATATCATGGAAATTCCGGAAGATGAAATTCTTCAAGCCAAGGTGCAGCTGACTGTGGTGGGCGGGAAAGTGGTGTACCAGAAGAAGTAGGGGTAAAAAATAAAAAGTTGAAGGCCTGTCAGATTTTAATGCTGACAGGCCTTTTTTTTACCACCTAGTTTTGAATTTAAATTAAATTACGTTTGTCTAAAGTAACCAAATGATTTTAAATAGTTAAATATTTAACAAAAATAATTTTTAATTATACTTTTATAATATTTATTTTTAAAATTCTTTGATTTTTGGAATCCAATTTTTTAAGCAGCCTATTTTTTTGCAAAGCCACTATGACTGGAATGAAATATTACGAGCGATACAAGCTCTTGATTGAGTTGATTGAAAAGAAGCAGACGGGAAGTCCCAAGGAATTGGCATTAAAACTGGGACTAAAAGAACGGATGGTGTTTAATGTTCTTGATGATTTACGTCTTTATCTGGAAAAAGACATTACTTTTTCTACGGAAGAGAATTCCTACTTTTTTTCTGATAAAAATGATTGACCGCAAGGAAATTGCAGTGGGTTCGAATGAAATTAGTCTCAATAAAAGCGAAAATTTTTTATCCGAGTCAAGCAAAAGATCAAATTGGAGAATCACTTCGAATTTGATTAAGAAAAGGTCAGGTGTAGCGTGCTAGAAGTTGTATAAGGCTTCTGAAAAAAAGAAACATATCCAAACTTTAAATTTTTTTAAGACCATGAAAAAGTTATTTCTCTCAATTTTCTCGCTAATTATTTTTGTTTCTTCATGTGAACAAAATCAGGATTTGGTACCCACTTCTAATTTGGAACAAGAAATTTCATTACTGCAAAAAATGAATTCAAATGGGTTGAATTTGGCAGTTTCAAACTTAGCCAGAAACCTAAAATCCAATGGGAGAGATGAAATCAATTTGGATCAAAAAGAGTTGGTTATGGATGTCTTAACAGGAATGAATGGGCACTATTTCGACGCAAATCAGGAGGTTATTTTAAATCTTTCAAACAATTACAGCCATTTAAATTTGACCTATAATCCTTCAAATTTAAGATCGGGTGGTTTTGTAGATCTTTCCGCTTTTGGGGTTTATAGCGAAAGTCAAATAAATTTAGTTCAGCCCTTTGTAGACGACTTGTTAAATGATGAGGACATTAGTTTAGGGAGGTCCAAAACATCCGAATTTCAAACAGCTGTAATTTCTTCTTCTCTTTCTTATGGTGAAAAATTTCAATTACTTGCATTTAGTACGGGAGTGACCAGTTTAATTGAATTTCTTGAAAGCGGGGGTGTTGATGATATTCGTAGAATTCTTGCAATTGAACTTGGGATAGTTGGTGCTTTTGATAGAGTTACTGGATGTTCCATAAGTACAAGAAGTATATTTGCTGATGGAGTTGTTGGGTTGGTTGGGGGTGCGGCTGGCGGGTGTTATGCAGGCGCAACCGCCGGAACTGTTGCATTTCCATTAGTTGGAACAGTGACAGGATGTGTAGGTGCAGGGGTTGTGGGAGGAGCCGGCGGATTTATCTCTGGAGTCGCTTACGGAATTGCCTCACAACTTTTAACCTCTTGTTTTAGATAAAGAATTATGGAAAATTTCAATAAAAGGCTTTTACTCGCGAGCATCGGATTTGCCTTGCTCTTCATGTTATTGGGATCGAATGGCTCATTTAATCCCATTAAAATTGGTTTCTACACTTCCATACTAGCTGGAGTTCTCTTTTACAACCTCACCAATTATGGCTTTGCGATATTAAAATCCAATAAATTCAAGGAGAAAAGCCAAAGGCATAAGTAGCGTACTATTTAGATCATGTACTAGTTGGAAAAAACCTATGGAACTTTTAATTGGACTTCTTTTGGCTCTGAATATTGGAGCGATTATTTATGCCCTAATTGACATCGTGAAGAGCAACTTCCAAAAACCAAGACAGGTGAAAACTGGCTGGATTTGGTTGGTAATTCTTTTCCAAGGGCCAGGATCTTTGATTTATTTTTTGACCAAAGAAAAAAAGGATGGGTTGATCCTTCGAAGTTGAGGACGACCTAAACGATCTTTCCTTTCTTGTCGGCCTTAGTAATTGGCTGAAAAAGTGACTGGATGTGATTTTCAGAATCTTTTTTAGGGTTGTTTATCGTAATGTCTCACCCTTCTCACTCTCCCTACCATCTTTACTTTTTCTGAGGGAATAGGTAAGGTAACTCACTTGTTGGTGTACACTTTTCTGTGGATGTTAGTGCTTTCCGTTTTGTGGTATTGTGGAAATCTCATAATATTCCTATCGGTTAGCATTCAATTCTATGAAAAAACACTTTCTCCTCTTTTTGGCATTGTCTTGCGCTACATTCGGCCTGGCACAAGCTCAAGTTTCTCGTCCCATGTCCTGGAAGGAGGTTTCCACCTGGAAATCCATGCCCAACTCTGGATACAAACTATCCCCCGATGGACAATGGATGGCCTATGTGCTGACGGGTATTGAAACTGACGGAGAATTGATTCTTCAAAAAGTGGCTGATCCTGCAAGCAAAAAGACCTTTCCACTGGGTGCTGCTACCTTTGCTAGCTTTGAATTTAGCGACAACAGCCAGTGGATTGCCTTCAAGGAATTTCCCAAATTCATGGAGAAAAAGGCCAATGAGAAATCCAATGGAAAGCCGCTCAAGGAAAAACTCCACCTGATTCAATTGGCCTCCGGAGTCAAAAAAACGTTCGAAGGTACTGGTGGATTTTACTTTACCGGAGAAGCGGCTAGCCACCTGGTCATCGCCCTTCCCAAGGAAGGAACTGGAGATGGCAAAGGATCAGACCTCCTGATCTATCACCTCGCCACAGGCAAGTCCCAAAACCTAGGCAACGTCCGAGAACATGCGGTAAACAAAGCAGGTACGCACCTTGCCTACGCCGTCGATGCGGCCAACCCCCAAGGCAATGGCCTTTACCTCTTGCAGCTCGCTACGAACTCCATCCAAGTGTTGGACTCCGATGAGGCAGGCTACCAAAGTCTCAACTGGACAGATAAGGGGGAAGGATTTGCCGCCCTCAAATTCAAAAAGGACAGGCTATACAAACAAGAAAAAGGAGCAGTCATTGGCGTAAAAAACCTGTCCAACCCACAGGTAACCCTGTACGATCCTGTGGAAGATAGCCTTGGATTTGATCAAGACTACACGATCAGCCCCAACAAACGTCCGATGTGGTCGGATGATCTGACTCGCATCTTCTACGGCATTCATCCCTTGGTAGTCGTAGAGAAAGGAAAAGCCAAGCAGGAGCTCAACCAAGATTCTCTCCAGCAGGCCGAAGTGCTGTCTTTTGAAAAAATCAAGTCAGATTCTACGATCAAGTCGGTCTCTGATCTTCAAAAAGCCATTGCCAAACTCAATACATCCAGCGCTCCTGAGAAGAAGGCTTCGGATGCGAAGAAGCCTGAAATGACCATCTGGCATTGGGAAGACGATCGCATGCAGTCCCGACAGCAGGTGATGGAAGGCATGGATAAAAACGCGAGTTTCTGGGCAGTGTATGACCCAGCCACCAAAACCCATTTGACGCTCCAAGACAGCAGCATGCGGGAACTCAATCTTTTGCCACAGCAACGCCATGCTCTAGGATCAGGTCCAGGGACCTATGAATTGGATAATAACCTGAATGGACAGACCTACCTCGATTATTTCCTGGTGGATGTAGCCACAGGTGCGAAAACTTTGCTTTTAGAGAAGTTTTACCAGCCCACTTTTGCCTCTATGCCACGCCCTTCTACCGATGGTAAAAAGTTGCTCTATGGCAAGGATGGACATTTTTACCTCTATGATATACCTTCAAAAACACACAGCAACTTGACGGAGAAGCTTCCCGTGTCTATGGTGGATGTAGAAGAGGATGAAAATCTAGCTCAGCCACTTCATAATCCACTGGGCTGGAGTGCTGATAGCAAGTACGTATTACTCCGCGATGGTTGGGATATTTGGCAAATCCCCATGTCTAGCAAGGAAGCGCCAACGAACCTTACTCAAAATGGGAAGGCCCAGCACATTCGCTACCAGTACCGGGTCAATTTGAACCCAGAGGAAAAAGGGATTGATCTCAACAAGCCGGTCTTCATCCGCCTCTATGGGGAACGAACTAAGAAAAGCGGAATCGGTACTCTTTCCCCCGCCAAAGCAGGTCTTGCCCCTGGGCTAAAGGTGCTACTTTGGGAAGATGCGAATATTCAAGGCCTGACGAAAGCCAAGAAGGCCCAAGTGTTTACCTACACCAAGGAGAAGTTTAATCTTCCCACCCAAGTGTACCTTGGAGATGCAAGCTTGAACAATGCCAAGCAGGTGACCGAAAATGCGCCAGATGCAGCAAAATTTGCCTGGTCTGCAGGCGTGAAATTAATCGACTACGTGACGACCAAAGGAGATTCTTTGCAAGCGGCTTTGTACCTTCCTGCGGGTTATGTGGAAGGAAAAAGTTACCCTACGGTGATCTACTATTACGAAAAGCTTTCCCAAAACCTGCACAACTGGTCCAATCCATCTCACAGCGGAACAGGCTGGAATCCTGGTCTCTACACCAGCAACGGCTATGCCGTGCTAGCACCTGACATTGTATATAAATTGGATGATCCTGGGATGTCAGCCCTCTGGGCGGTACTCCCTGCGGTAGATGCTGCCATCCAAACGGGAGTGGTAGATCCCAACAAGATGGGGCTCCATGGACACAGCTGGGGTGGCTATCAAACTACCTTCCTGATCACTCAAACCAATCGATTCAAAGCGGCTGCTGCTGGAGCTCCTTTAACCAACCTGATTTCGATGTATGACCTCATATATTGGAATTCAGGAGAAGCAAACATGACGATTTTCGAATCTTCTCAAGGGAGATTTTTGGGAGGACCTTGGGAGAATTGGGACGCCTACGAGCGCAATAGCCCCATTTACCACATCAAAAATGTGCAAACACCCCTGCTGATGATGCACAATGACAAGGATGGAGCTGTAGATTTCACCCAAGGAATCGAGTTTTACAATGGCTTGCGAAGGCTGAAAAAGCCAGTAATCCTCGTACAGTACCTGGGTGAGAATCATGGACTCGGCAAACTGGAAAACCGCAAGGATTATAGTGTACGGATGATGGAATTTTTTGACCACCACCTCAAAGGGCTCCCTGCTCCCGAATGGATGGAAAAAGGGGTGCCTCGCTTAAAACTAGGAGATCATTTGAATGAAAGAGCCTTCTAAATCCAGGCAATCTTTTCCCTACAAAAAATCCCGCACGGATCTGTGCGGGATTTTTTGTTCAAGGACACTCAATGCTATTGATTTAGCTCCGTTTTAAAAGGTAACGTTAAATGAGGCTGATTCGAACTTTCTTGTCCTTCAACTTCTGGTTGTTGACTTTGGCAAGCAGCTGTTCTACAGCAGCAGCCTTTACCCCCACAAAAGCACAATCGGTTTTGAGTTCAATGGTGCCCAGCTCCTCTGAGTTCAGCCCTCCTTGTTTAAAAAATAAACCGGCAATATCCCCTTTGGAAATTTTATCCTTTCTTCCTCCTGAGATCAGCAAGGTACACCAAGGGGAAGGTGCTGGAAGAGCCGAAGCCTGAAGTTTTTCAAGTTTGGGATTCCCTACAAAATCGGGAAGCGGTTCCTTCTCGTACTGCAAGATGTAAGCGGTACCCTGGCTATTCATGCGGGCAGTACGTCCATTGCGGTGGATAAACTCCTCTGCACGAAGGGGCAAATGGTAATGGATGATGAAATCCAGCTCGGGTACATCGATTCCTCTTGCAGCAAGGTCTGTAGCCAAGAGCAGGGGATGCGTGCCATTTCGAAACTTAATGAGTGCTCGCTCGCGATCGATCTGTTCCATCCCTCCAGAAAACACCCCATGGGAAACACCCTGTTCACTCAAGTAATCGGATACCCGTTCTATGGAATCCTTGAAATTACAAAAGATGATGCCGTTTTTCGAACCCAAATGCGCAAGAAGCTGGCCCAGCGTATCGAGTTTATCCTTGGTCGGAGACAGGACCTTTTTGACTTCAAGTTGGGTGAGTTTGTTGGCCAAAAAATCCAGTAGATGCGGTGATTTTATCCCTACAAAATTTGGGATGGACACTCCTTGAGTTGCAGAAGTCAAGATTTTCCGACGTACTTGAGGCAGCAATTGTATTATCTCGCGCATTTCTCCTTCAAAACCGATTTCAAGCGATTTGTCAAATTCATCCAAGATCAAAGTTTGGATAAAGCCGGTATCAAAGGCCTCTCTTCGGAGGTGATCTGCAACACGGCCAGGTGTCCCCACAAGTACAGCTGGTCGGTGCTTGATTTCCAACCGATCCTTGGATCCTGCCCGTCCCCCATACACCGCATTGACTTTCAATCCCGTCCCCATCTGCCGCATCACCTGCTCTATTTGGATAGCTAGCTCCCGGGAGGGCACGATGATCACCACTTGAATCTCCTCACAATTTGGATCTACCTGAAGCACTACAGGCAATAGAAAAGCGAGCGTTTTTCCCGTACCTGTGGGAGATAGGAGTACCAGATTTTCTTGATTTGCCAGCGCCTCTTTGGTGGCTAGCTGCATGGGATTGAGCTGAGTGATGCCTAGTTTGGATAGGATTTCAGCCTCGTTTTTGACGAGTAGGGACATGTGACAAAGGTAGCCTTTTTGTTGGGCCTATTGGAGCCTGTTTTAAGATAACCACTGCCATTTTGAAATTCTACCCTTACCCCAAACCCTTCCTTTTCTTGAGGAAAGGTTTTGGAAATGGGATTTTTCTACCTTTGTGGCATGTGGAAAGAAATCTCCGTATTGATTCGTAAAGAGTTGACTCTCGAGTGGAGGCAAAAATATGCGCTCAATGGAATCCTACTTTACGTGGTTTCGGCCGTTTTTATCACCTACCTCAGCGTAGGTGCGAAGATGGGAAATCTTTCCGTACCTACTTGGAACGCCCTCTTTTGGATCATTTTACTTTTTTCATCCGTCAATGCGGTAGCCAAGAGTTTTGTGCAAGAGCAACAGGGACGGCAGTTGTATTACTACATGATTGCGTCTCCCGAGTCGATCATACTCTCTAAAATTCTGTACAATACCGGGCTTACCCTCATTTTGGCTTTGCTGGGTTATGGGGTGTTTTCGGTGATTTTGGGTAATCCAGTTCAGGATCAGGGCTTATTTCTGCTCAACTTGGTATTGGGTGCCATGGGTTTTTCGGCGAGCCTCACCATGGTTTCGGGCATTGCGTCAAAGGCAGGCAACAATGCTACCTTGATGGCAATCTTGAGTTTCCCCGTGATCATTCCCATCCTATTGATGGCCATTCGAATCTCTAAAAATGCGCTGGACGGGCTAGATTGGAGTGTCAGTGCAGACAAGTTGCTCAGTCTTTTGGCCATCAATGTCTTGGTTGCAGCAACTTCCTACTTGCTTTTTCCTTATTTGTGGAGAAGCTGAGGGGATTCTTTTCTAAATCACCCACAAAAAAACAATTAAACCCTCATGACTTTAAAAAAACTAGAGTCATGGGAGAAGTATTTTAAATGATAGGCATCAAACTATTTAATTATTGATTTTTTGGATCCCTTGTGTCCAAACAATCCTTTGATTGCTTTTATTCCATAGAAAAAAATAATGAAAACAATAAGTATCATCAAGACTAGATTAAAAAACCACAAGAAGTAAATTGCGAAATTTTCCATTTTCTTAATTACTTGGTTCAATTTTGAGATTTTTTTTATGATGATTTCTTCTTCCAGCGCTGAATGACATCAAACCCAATTACCTTTTAGATCTTAGAAATCTGATAATCAGATATGTCATGTAGAAAAGAAAAGCTAATCCAAGGATCTGCCAAATTATCAAGGAATAATTAGTAACATTTACAACCATGATTATTAGTTATTTATTCTTCAATTAAACTATATGTAACTTGACCACTACAAGCATCTACCGAAATTTGAATTTTCTTGTTTACGATTGTAAAAACCTCTCCTATTCCTTCAAAATACACTAATGCCCTTATTGAGAAGTGATATATTCCGGTATAAGTAAAGCCATTTAAAGGTGTAGCATAACCACTATTAATAAAGTGATTTTTTCCAAGTGTTGACATGAAGGTGAAGCCTTCATACGAAGAGAACCAATTTTCTATCAGTCCAGAACCAGTCCCCACAGAAAATCCAAAATCAATATAACTAGTACCAAAATAACCTATTCCAATTCTTCCATATATATTCCTCCAGTTTTGTATACATTCAATTCTATTGTTGGAGGATAAATCTTTGTTTTCAACTCTTAATACCTCAAAGGAAGTGAAGTTTAAATTTGGGATTTCTTTTAATCCATTTCTTGTTAGAATTTTAGTAAAAGATTTTTGGCCCTTGTTTTTACCACTCATTACTTTAAGCAAATCATCCAATTCGCTTAGATTTTCAACCTTAATTCCCTTCTTTGTTTTACTGTCAATAAACTCAAATTCGAAGCCATTCTCTTCAATCATTTTTTGAATCTTCAATAACTTCTCAGTCTTGTCTTGAAGCATTTGTTTCTCCTCTATCGGATTACAGGAAACTAGCGTAAAAAAAATCAAACAAAAACCCCATACGAATGTAGTTTTTGGGTTTTTTGTGGGTGAACTTGAACCTAAAATGACGTAAAAAAGCAGTATTGTGAAAATTTCCATGATGATTTGGTTAAAAATTGGCAACCATTTAAAAAGTTTCTCATTCCAAAAAAAAACTTAAACTAATCTACCTGGCCATCAACAGATTAGCAAATAAAAACGCATAAAAATATTTAATCAATTGATAATAAGCTGTAATTCAGCTGCTTTATTTATATTTTTTATAATAATATAACAATTATAATCTAATTAATTGATTTTTAAACAGATAGTACCAAATCGCCCTCTTTAATTCGACAATTCAAAGAACAAACAAAAAATCCCCTACAATTTGTAGGAGATAGAGTACAATTTTGGAATTCTTAGATTGGAATAAAAAGAAAAAACCTTCAGGAGTCTTTCAATCCCTTTATCTTTAAATCATGAAAAACAAAATCGCCCTAGTTACAGGCGCTACTTCGGGTATTGGAAAAGCCTGTGCGCTTACCCTTGCCAAATTGGGCTATGACCTCATTGCCACAGGTAGAAGAACCGAGCGACTGGAGGAATTGAAAAATGAGTTGCCCGATGATATTCGTTTTCTACCACTAGAATTTGATGTGCGAGACCGAGAAAAGGTAGCTAGCCTGTTAGGTAATCTTCCTGCAGACTGGTCTGAAATAGCAGTTTTGGTAAACAATGCAGGGAATGCCCATGGTTTGGATCCCATCCAAACGGGAAGTGTAGACGACTGGGATGCCATGATAGACATCAATGTAAAAGGCTTGCTGTATGTTTCCAAGGCCATTATTCCAGGCATGACTCAGCGTAATTCTGGCCATATCATCAATATTGGTTCCATTGCTGGAAAAGAAGTATATCCCAATGGAAACGTTTACTGTGCCTCCAAGCATGCAGTGGATGCTTTGACGAATGGCATGCGCATGGATTTAAATCCCTTTGGCATCAAAGTGATGGGAATCCATCCAGGCTTAGTCGAAACTGAATTTTCTCTGGTTCGATTCAAAGGCGATTCCCAACGGGCAGGAACTGTTTACAAGGGTTATGCTCCCTTGTTGGCGCAAGACATTGCCGATATCGTGGAATTTGCGCTCACCCGACCTGCTCATGTGGTACTCGCAGATGTAGTCGTACTTCCGACTGCTCAAGCTTCTGCTACGGTGATCAACAAAAAATTAAACCCATGAGAAAGCTTGGCTACCTGTTCCTATGGCTGACGTTGGCCTGTTCTTCTTCAAAAACGGGAGAAGATGCAGAAGCATCAATTGATTCTCTTCCCCAATCCCCCACTACTCAGGACTCTTTGGATTCGTCACTGCCCACATTGGAAAAAAAGCTTATTGACCAAGGAATGGTGGATATCACTGAGGTAATCCCTGGTATTCAGGTGGAACTGAAATATTCTACGGAGGACAATTTCTTTCAGCAAGATGTCTATGGGGATTTGGTTCGTTGTTACCTCCATCCCAAAGCGACTGAGATGCTTGCAAAAGCACAAGAGGCCCTACAAAAAGGCTATCCCAACTTAAGCCTGCTCGTATACGACGGGGTGCGCCCACTCAGTGTGCAGCAGATTTTATGGGACAGCTTGGACAAGCCAGATAGCATCAAGCCCCTGTATGTGTCCGATCCCAAAATTGGAGGACTTCACAATTATGGTGTGGCTGTGGATCTGACGATTGTAGATATGAAAAAAGGAAAACCCTTGGATATGGGCACTCCTTTCGATTTCTTTGGGTATCCTGCCTACCCAGATCGTGAATTGCAGATGCTTGCAGAAAAGAAAATAACCAAGTCTCAGGTGGCCAATCGAGAGATCCTGAGAAAGGTAATGAATGGTGCAGGGTTTTCTGGAATAGGAAGTGAATGGTGGCATTTCAATGCCTTTTCACGCCAAAAAGCAGGCGAAAAATTTCCCCTAATCAACTAAATTTAGTTCCATTTACTCATAATTGACAAGACCCATGAACACCTTCAAAACCATTCTTCTTGCCGCGGGGCTGCTGCTATGCCTCAACTTGGCTTCCTACGCCCAGCAGGGCGGACAGTTTCGCGTGCTGGTATTTTCCAAAACTACTGGCTTCCGTCACCAATCTATCCCCAATGGGGTAATGGCCCTCAAAAAAATGGGCGAAAAACACGTGTTCTCAGTGTTTACCTCTGAAGATGCTACTCAATTCACAGATGAAAACCTCGCAAAATTCGATGTGGTGGTGCTGATGAGTACTACAGGCACCATTTTTAATGATGCCCAGAAGGCCGCTTTCCAAAAATTTGTCCAATCCGGCAAAGGAGTAGTAGGAATTCACTCCGCTACGGATACAGAGTACGAATGGCCTTGGTACAATCAGATGATTGGAGGCTACTTCCTCGCGCATCCTCGTAACCAAACCCTCCGTCTACATGTGGCGGACCGTACGCATCCTGCTACTTGGCATTTGCCTGAAAACTGGCTTTGGACCGACGAGCTGTATGAGTTTAGAAACATGAACCCAGCCATCAAGGTATTGATCCAGGCTGATGAGACGACTTACCAGCCTGCAAAAGCAATGGGTGCCAATCACCCGATGGCTTGGTACCATGAGTTTGATGGAGGCCGGGTGTTTTATACGGCTCTAGGTCATGTGGATGCTGTCTGGGAGGATGCTGATTTTTTAAAGCATCTGTATGGAGGTATCTGGTACGCAGCCAAAGGAACCCTTCCAAAAAAATAAGCAAAATTTAAACTTAAGCGGAACTTCTGAAGCCAAAATTGGTTTTTGCTAGTAATCCAATTTCAATCCCATGCTACAAGCACAAGCAAGACCTGTTCACCTCTACATGGAGGCCAATCCCAACCCCAATTCCCTCAAGTTTGTGGCCAATTTCATGTTGGTGGAGGAGGGGATCAGTTATGATTTTCCCGATGCAGCAAGTGCTGAATCCAGCCAGTTGGCTAAGGAACTTTTTAATTTTGCTGCTGTGCAGCGCGTTTTTATTGCCTCCAATTTTGTGACCATCACCAAGTCGGAGGAGGTAGAATGGGCAGAGGTACAGACGATCTTTCGAGACCACATTCGTCAATACCTTGAATCTGGAAAAAAGGCCGTGCAAGTAGTGCTTACCAAGGACCCGCTTTTTGATGCCGACGACTCGGAGATCGTTAAAAAAATCAAAGGGATTCTCGATGAATACATCCGTCCTGCCGTAGAGCAAGATGGGGGAGCCATCGTATTCCATTCCTTTGCTGATGGGGTGGTCAAAGTACTTTTGCAAGGCTCTTGTTCGGGTTGCCCTTCCAGTACCGTGACCTTAAAGGCAGGGATTCAAAACCTGCTTACACGAATGCTTCCTGAAGTGAAGGAAGTTCAGGCTGAGGGAGTCTAGGCCTTTTCCACATGGGTAGATCCAACTGGACCTGGGCCTTCCTAGGACTGCTAGCACTCGGACTCCGTGTGCTAGCAAGCCTTTTTCCAGAGCTAACCGATCAGTTCTATTCCCGAACTTTATTCCCAGCCATTCGAAATGGCATCGACCTCAGTTTCGGTTACTTACCTTTTCCTACAGTTTACCTGTTTATTGGCCTGATTATCGGGCTTTTAGGGATCACCCTACGCCGATTTTTTGCTTTTCAGGGAGGCAAAAATCGAGGGAAGTATTTGCTGCAAGCAACTGCCAATGGACTGGGTGGCTTGGTGTTCTTTTTTCTACTCCTCTGGGGCTACAACTACCAGCGCACGCCCATCTTTCAGCAGCTTGACCTGCAGCCCAATCCCCTCAATCTAGAGCAGCTAAGGACCGAAATGGAACTCACTCAGCGCTTGGCCTCCCTGGACCGGGGACGGATCAGCCTGGATACCACAGCTCTCACCGAATTGATGGAGTATTCCGCTCTGGAGGACCTGGTGCGTGCGACCATGCAGGAAAATTTGGAGGTTCTAGGGTTGAATTTTACCGGTCATCCCCGAACCAAGCAATTTCCACCCGAAGGATTTATGCGAAGAATGGGAATTCTCGGAATTTACTTTCCATTTACGGGAGAAAGTTACCTAGACCCCAGTTTACACGCTCTGGAAAAGCCCTTTACCATTGCCCATGAAATGGCCCATAGCTATGGTGTTACGGACGAGGGGGAGGCCAACTTTATCGCCTGGGTGATCTGCACGCATGCGGAGGAGCCACTTTTGCGGTACGCTGCCCATCTTTTATTGCTTCGATATCAGCTTCGTGATTACTATGCAATGGATCAAGAAGGAGCTTTATGTTGGTTGGAAAATCTCCCAAGAGGGATTGTCCAAGACCTGATCTCCATTCGAGAGTCAACGGAAGCGTATCCACCGATTTGGCTTGAGTTGAGCCGAAAGTCCAACGACCTTTTTCTTAAATCACAGGGAGTTAAGGCGGGGATCAAATCCTATCAGCAATTGCCTATGCTTGCTTCTGCTTGGAGGCAACGAATACAGGAGGGTGAGTGAATTTTTGAAAATTCAATTTTTTCATTTAGTTTAATGACTCACTAAATTTTTAAACTATGAAAGTATTGCTTCCATTTTTCTGCTTCTTTTTCCTTATTTCCATTCGGATGCAAGCGCAAGTCACCATTGAATCAGAGCGTGACAAGGACAATAATGTAAATTTATTTGCAACCAACACTGCGGAAATGCCCTATTCAGTGCTGCTGAATTTCTCAGACCTACAAAACATGACTACACCAGGGGGAGGATCAACAGTGGTGGTAGCCAATCCAGGCCGATCAAAAGTAGCGACACTAAGACCAACGCTAGCCGGTCAAGGGAGTAACTTCCGCTATTCCTATTCCTTTGGGAGAGGGAATGTTTTTGCAAAATCGAAAAACCTACCCGCTTACCTAATTCCTGTCCCTGAAGGCACTACAGTAAAAGCGGTTACGCTCAATCCCTTAGAAAAGACTATAGGAAAGGAAATAGAAGGAAATGCTTACCGTGGCGTATCTTTTTCTTTGGAAGGAACTACCCCCATTTTGGCTCCCCGAAAAGGGGTAGTGGTCTCCCTAAAAATGGACGTGCAAGCTAAAGGAGAAAACCTAAGTTTTACTGCTGAGGAAAACTTCCTAGAACTCTATCATGAAGACGGAACTTTTACCAAAATCACGGTTCTTAAGGCTGGTTCTGAACAGGTTAAGTTGGGACAACAGGTTTTCCCAGGAGACACGCTTGCCCTATCTGCGGGCGAAAACTATGCTCAAGGCCCTCATGTTCGGATTTCACAGGTTAAAACGGTCTTGGAAAAGGATCAATTTTTCTATCGAACGTTCCCAGTTACCTACATGAGCGATCAAGGTGTACTTGAAATCAAGGAGTATACCACCTTAAAGGCTGTTTATCCTGAAGAGCTGGTTACCAGTGAAATGAGTAAAAGGGAGTTAAAAACTTACCTAGAAGGGAAGAAATGAGGTAATTACTTTCGATTCCCGACCCATACCCCCACAATAACCGCAGCAATGCCGAAGTAATGCCCCAACAGGAGTACTTCCCCATCCAAAACGCCCCAAAGAATGGCTACGATGGGGATGGTGTAGGTGACTAGGCTAGCGAAAAATGGGCTTGCGCTTTTGATCATGATATTGAACAAAATCAAGGCAGAAGCCGTACCCACCATGCCCAAGATGGTGACGTAGCCAAGTGCCTCCCAAGCGCGGGGATGCGTGGCCATTTTGTAGGAAAAATCCGTGCCTGCAAACAAGTAAAGCAAGGCCAAAGGAAGAATCATCAGCAGGGAAATCGAAGAGATTTCGATGGACTTGAGTTTGGTAAATCGGGTCTTGATGAAGTGCAAATTGATGCTGTAACAGATGCAGGCAGCAATTACATACAACGCATAAGCATTGATATCAGTTAAGGAGTCCCATCCTCCTCCTTCCTTGAAGGTGACCAGGATTAAAACACCCAAAAAGGCAATCACTAAGCCTAATCCGTTTCTTTTGGTGATGGAAGTGTTGAAGAAAAGTGCGCCCACCAAGACCACAAAAAGCGGAGTAAGCGCATTCAGTACACCCGTAAGCGAACTGCTCAATTGTGTCTGAGCGATCGGAAATAGGAAAGCAGGAATAAAACTTCCCAACAAGCCTGTAACCAGTAAATTTTTTACCTGTGTTTTGCTGAGTTGCTTGATCCGGGGAAGCGATAAAGGGAGCAGTAAACTTGCTGCTGCCACCATTCGGTAAGCACCCACTTCACCGGGAGAAAATACTTCCAAGCCTCTTTTAATCAAAATAAAGGAGCTGCCCCAGATCAAGGTGAGGATCACCAGTAGGGACCAATTTTTGAGCGAATTTTCAGAGGTAGGAGAGGACATTCCTGGGGTTTTGGAGGCAAAGAAACTTAGTTTGAACTAGAATAGCCCTGTGTTTCTGAGTGCTTACTTGGAAACAAGGATGATCGGTTCTTAGAGGGGTTGAAATTCGTAGTCGGCAAAGGTTTCTTGTACCCGATCCAAAATCGACAAAACTTCAGCATAGCTTTCTGCAGTTACCATCTCTGTTCGGAAGGGTTTGAAGTTGGGCATGCCTCTAAAGTAGTTGGTGTAGTGCCTACGCATTTCCAAAATCCCTTGCTTTTCACCTTTCCACTCGATGGAAAAATCAAGGTGCTTTTTGGTGACTGCAATTCGTTCCGTCAAGTCAGGAGCTGCGAGTTTTTCGCCCGTAGCGAAGAAATGCTTGATTTCATTGAAGATCCAAGGATACCCGATAGAGGCTCTGCCTACCATCATGCCATCCACATTGTATTTGGCGCGGTATTCAGCGGCTTTTTCAGGGCTGTCGATGTCCCCATTTCCAAACACAGGGATGTGGAGTCTAGGATTGTCTTTGACAAGATTCAGGTAAGACCAATCGGCCTCCCCCTTGTACATTTGCTGGCGCGTACGGGCATGGATGGAGATGGCTTGAATGCCCACGTCCTGAAGACGCTCGGCTACTTCCACAATTCGAATCGTATCCTGACTCCAGCCTAGTCTAGTTTTTACAGTCACAGGCAGGTTGACCCGTTTCACGATTTCTGCGGTCATGGACACCATCTTGTCAATGTCCAGTAAGATGCCTGCACCTGCACCCTTGCAGGCGACTTTGTGCACAGGACATCCGTAATTGATGTCCAAAATGTCTGGTCCAGCAGCTTCTGCGATGGCAGCAGCTTCGCGCATGGATTCAATTTCCGCTCCGAAGATCTGGATACCAACGGGTCGTTCGTAGTCGTAAACATCCAGTTTTTGCACGCTTTTGGCAGCGTCTCGAATGAGTCCTTCGGAACTGATAAACTCCGTGTACATCAAATCAGCGCCGTTTTGCTTGCATACCGCACGGAATGGAGGGTCACTCACATCTTCCATGGGGGCGAGCAGGAGAGGGAAGTCACCCAACGCTATATTTCCAATCTTTACCACTTGACATTCTAAATTTCGTGTAAATTTAGCCCAATTATGGAGATTTACGAAACTCAGGCTGAAATAGCCACCCGAAAGAACTGGTTATTGTCACTGGTAGTCATCACTTTAGTGGCATTTGGAACCTTAGTGCTGCTTCAAGGTCTTTCTTTAGCTTTTGTTCCTTTTTTGTTTCAGGTAAGCATGGAGGATATGATGAGCCTTGTAAGTGGCAATTACGACATCCCGAATGGCCGCATGGCTTTGTTATTCACCCAAGGAATAGGTTCAGGGCTTGGATTTTGGGTAGCCACTTGGATCATTATCCGTTTTTTAGAAAAAGCAAACCTAAACTGGGCCAAACAACGGGCACGCGTAAGTAGTAAAAATCTTGCTTTAGTGACTGCAATGACGGTAGGAGGAATGCTTTTCAATGGGTTGCTGATGTATTGGAATTCACAGATGGTTCTGCCTGAATTTCTCTCAGGAGTCGAACAATGGATGCGTGAAATGGAAACGCAGCTCATGGAACTCACCGTATTTTTGACAGATTTTCAATCCATTCCCGAGTTGCTCACCGGAATTTTAGTCATTGGCGTATTTGCAGGGGTGGGAGAGGAACTATTCTTTAGAGGTTTGATTCAGCCCAAAATGCAAGTATACTTTCGTTCTCCACATTGGGGAATTTGGGTGACAGCCTTCATTTTCTCTGCCATTCATGCTCAATTTTTCGGGTTTCTTCCGAGGTTGTTTTTGGGGGCCCTATTTGGGTACCTCTATCATTACACCGGGAGCTTATTTTATCCAATTCTGGGTCACATTCTCAATAATGCCCTGACACTATTGCTGGTTTATGGTTCGAATCAAGGGTTCATTGACCTAGATGTCCAAGCCACAGATACCGTATCCTACCCAGCTGCTTTGGTTGGTTTCTTGGTTCTTATCCTTGGATTCCTTTATTTTAAAAAAGTCAATCGGGGGAAGGATGAAAAACTGGACCAAAGTGTTTGAAGATCAAAATCAAATTCGAGTGGAAATTGTGAAGGGAGTTTTGGAAGACAAGGGGGTGGCTGCTTTTGTACTCAACAAAAAAGAATCCATCTATCAGGTTATAGGTACCTATGAGGTGCTTGTTCCCACTGACCAAACGCTTTACGCACTTCAACTGATTCAGCATGAGATCACGTTTTAATATCAACAAGTACAGCAATCTGGCACAGCGGGCCATTACGGCTTTGGTGGGTGGAGTGCTGGTCTTGGCAGCAATCATCTATTCCGATTGGACGTATTTCTTGATTTTCGCTGGAATTTTGGGATTTTCTCAAATGGAGTTTTACAAACTTTCAGGCCTAGATGGGATGCTTCCTTTGAAGAGTTTTGGGACGATCCTGGGGCTTTTGATTTTTGCACTCACTTTCATGGTGGAGAAGGAGCGCTTGCCCCATGAATACCTCTACCTGATTTTTCCGCTGGTTTCTTTGACCTTCTTTATCAAGCTTTATAAAAAAACGGATAAAAAACCATTTACAGGTGTAGCCTACACTTACTTGGGGATTTTTTATGTGGCTGTTCCCTTTTCCCTTTTGAATTTGGCCGTATTTTCGATTGATGCCGTGTACCATTACGAGATACTTGTGGGCTGCCTTCTTATTTTATGGGCCAGCGATACGGGGGCCTATTTTGCGGGAACGCGGTTCGGGAAAACTAAACTTTTTGAACGGGTGTCACCCAAAAAGTCCTGGGAAGGGTTTTTAGGAGGAGCATTTTCAGCGATTGCGGTTGCATTTGTGCTTTCCCAATTCTTTGTGGTGCTCGAAGATTGGAAGTGGCTCGTCATCGCAGGAATCATCATTATTGCGGGTACCTATGGAGATTTGATTGAGTCCCTATTTAAGCGCTCGATCGAGATCAAAGACTCGGGATCTGTGCTTCCAGGACATGGTGGATTTATGGACCGTTTTGACGGATTGTTACTTTCTGCGCCGTTTATCACCGCATTTTTGAAAATCTGTTAATTCTAAGCCGAGCAATTAAAAATCTGCTTAAATTTGCTATCCAGTTTACTACTTAATAACCCAATATGGCTTACATAGAACCGGCACCGATAAAGGATAGAGAGAATCCTTTGGAGTCCATGATGGAGAGATTCAACATCGCAGCCGAGAAACTCGGACTTTCCGATGAAGTGTACAATGTGCTAAAGAATCCTGCCAAGCAGGTGATTGTTTCCCTTCCTATCACCATGGATAATGGGAAAATTCAAGTTTTTGAGGGTATCCGTGTCATCCATTCCAACATTCTTGGACCTGCCAAAGGAGGAATTCGCTTCGCTCCTGACGTGCATTTGGATGAGGTACGTGCGCTTGCCGCTTGGATGACCTGGAAGTGTGCAGTAGTAGATATTCCCTACGGTGGAGCAAAAGGGGGTGTACGCTGCAATCCCCGCGAAATGTCAAAAGGTGAAATCGAACGATTGGTTCGTGCCTACACCATGTCCATGATCGATGTAATTGGTCCGGACAAGGATATTCCTGCACCAGATATGGGTACTGGACCTAGAGAAATGGCCTGGTTGATGGACGAATACTCCAAGGCACATGGGATGACTATTCCAGCAGTGGTAACAGGCAAACCCTTGGTGTTAGGAGGTTCTTTGGGGCGTACCGAAGCCACAGGCCGTGGGGTAATGGTATCCGCACTGGCAGCGATGCAAAAATTGAAAATCAATCCATTTACCGCTACGTGTGCAGTACAGGGTTTTGGAAACGTAGGTAGCTGGGCTGCTCGTCTTCTGGAAGAGAGAGGGCTAAAGGTGGTAGCGATTTCCGATCATACAGGCGCTTTTTACAATGAAAAAGGCATCAATGTAGTGGAGGCGATTGCTTACCGTGATGGCAATAATGGAACCTTGGAAGGCTATACTGGTGGAGATAAGATGGAGAATGCAGGTGATCTTCTCACCTTGCAAGTGGATGTATTGGTACCCGCGGCAGTAGAGGATGTGATCACCATCGCCAATGCGGACCAAATCAAAGCCAAACTGATCGTAGAAGGTGCCAATGGCCCTACCTCGGCCAAGGCAGATGCGATTTTGAATGAAAAAGGAATTATGGCTGTACCTGATATTTTGGCGAATGCCGGTGGGGTTACCGTTTCCTACTTTGAGTGGGTTCAAAACCGACTAGGCTACAAATGGACTGCCGATCGTGTGAATAGACGCTCAGACCGAATCATGAAAGATGCGTTTGATAATGTCTATCAGGCTTCCATTAAGTACAATGTGCCGATGCGAATCGCTGCTTACATCGTCGCAATCGACAAAGTAGCACAAACCTACACCTATCGTGGAGGGTTCTAACTCGATTTTTCCTAAAAAATGATAACTTTGGGCGTGGGGAATTTTCTCCACGCCCTTTTTCATGCAAGGGATTCGAGTCTAGGCCCTATTTTAGGATAGTGTCGACGTCTTAACCAGCTGGATATGATGACAATACACAAAGAAGGAAGAACCCTGTTGTTTTGGATGCTCTTAGTGCTTTCACTTGCCAACTATTTGCTCTACTACTTTCTTCCAGAAGAAAGGCTGCTCCTCAATCTGTCTTTGGGTGTAAGCATTCTTCTTTACTTGATTATTCTTCAATTTTTCAGAAATCCAGTTTTCGAGGCGCCTCAAGAGGAGGGAATTGTCTTTGCTCCTGCAGATGGAAAAGTGGTCGTGATTGAGGAGGCTTTCGAAGACGAATTTCTCAAAGAAAAACGCAGACAGGTATCTATTTTTATGTCTCCCATCAATGTCCACGTGAATCGCTCCCCGATTCAAGGCACGGTAGACTATTTCAAATACCACCCTGGCAAATACCTAGTGGCATGGCATCCCAAGTCCAGTACGGAAAACGAACGCACTTCCATGGTACTCCGCGATGCCAAGGGAAATACGATGATGGTTCGTCAAATTGCAGGAGCCTTGGCTCGACGGATCAAGTGGTATGTGGACAAAGGGTCTGCACTACAGCAGGGCGAAGAGTTTGGCTT
The DNA here is from genome assembly GCA_023653075.1 of Algoriphagus sp. Taxonomy (GTDB): domain Bacteria; phylum Bacteroidota; class Bacteroidia; order Cytophagales; family Cyclobacteriaceae; genus Algoriphagus. Next base: position 3,174 of record JAMNXQ010000029.1, on the reverse strand, counting down.
TATCAAATTCGGTTCCCGAGTGGACCTATATCTTCCGCTCGATGCAGAAATTCTCTGCGAACTCGATCAAGTGACCAAGGGAGCACGAACGCCAATAGCACGACTTAAATAGTCATCAGCTAACGGTCCACTGTCCACAGCCGATACTGGTCTGATCTCTTCTTTCCTCATTATTCGAAGTTGGGCATTTGGAAGAAGAAAGAGCCGAAATGCTGACAAGATACATGAGCCGAGAAGCAAGAACCAAGAGCCAAGAGATTAGACTAGTTAGCCTGCTGACACTAGAGACTAGTTTTCCACTTCTTCATTCTTCAATCGGCGTTCAACATTCGACATTATTTAGTTGAAGGTTTAAAATGTTAGCGGATAACCGTCCACAGTCTACAGTAAATTGCGCTTTGGAAAAGAAAAAAGTATTAAAATTTGGATGCTAAACTTGATTCCACTTCAAATCGGCAGTCAACTGTCGTCCGTGGACTGTCGACTACATTCCCTTCCAAGCCCGAGTCATTTCTTTTTTGCCAGGAGGGCCAGGTAGGGTTTCTACCTCGAGTCCCAAATCCTTTAAATCCCGTTTCAATTGGCCCATGGCACAGTAGGTGGTAAAAACCCCTCCTGGACGCATGGCATCCAACACAGGTGCCAACGACTCTTTTTTCCAGAGCTCTGGCTGCTTGCTCGGAGCAAAGGCATCATAAAACACTATATCGGCAGGATACAAATCGGCTTCTTCCAGTGTCGTGTAGTCCTTCTTGAAATTGAAATACTCGGAAACAGGCCCTCCCTCGTTCCATGGGAGTTCGTGCAGCGCTTGAAAATACTTATGGTAGTGCCAGATGCCGTGGTCGTGCTCGGTATAGTTGAGCTGGGAATATACTTCAGCAGGTAGCGGAAATGGTTCGATGCTATGGTAGAGTACGGGTACCTGGTTATGCTCAGCCCAAACCAATGCTAGCCAGGCATTCAGACCTGTGCCAAATCCTACTTCAAATACCCGAATGGGGAATTTATTGGGATTACGTGCGAGCCAGGAATCCAAACCGTACAACATGAATACGTGAATGGATTCGCGGTAGGCTCCGTGAAAGCTGTGGTAGGTTTCTTGAAGCTCTTCGTGGTACAGCGAATGGGAACCGTCTTCGGTGGTGATGATTTTTACCTTGGGCTGATTCATACTTTGTAAATCAATGCGGTGCAATAGGCGGATATGCCTTCTTCTCTTCCTACAAATCCCAAGTGCTCAGAAGTCGTGGCTTTGATGGAAATCGCATCTTCCTCGACCCCCATCACCGCTGCTAGGCAAGCCTTCATGTCTGGAATGTGTGGATTGAGCTTGGGAACTTGAAGACAGACGGTGCTGTCTAGGTTTCCGATTTCATAGCCTGCACCTCGAATCATCCCCATCACCTCTTTTAGGAGGAGTTTGCTATCGATTCCCTTGTATTTGGGGTCTTTGTCCGAAAAATGGTAGCCAATGTTTCGCATGTTGGCTGCTCCAAGAAGCGCGTCGCAAATCACGTGGATGAGCACATCGGCATCCGAATGGCCCACTGCACCTTTGCTGTGGGGAACGCGAATGCCTCCCAACCAAAATTCATGGGTTTCACTCAACTGGTGGACGTCGTAGCCAAATCCTATTCGAAATGGTGTCATGAGGTAGTCGATTGGTAATACAAAACGGATGCTTGATCTTCCTGCAGCAATCGCTTGGCCCAAGTGGAAAGCTGTTCCGCTTGGCAGGAAGCCTTTTCTTCAAATTCTTGCCAATATAAGGCAGGATCCCCTAAATGTGCATAGTAGGCCAAATTCATGGCTCGATTGAGCAATTGAATCGATTCGTAGGTCTTCATCGCTTCGGATTGATTCTTGATTTTTTGGAGAGAGGAATCCGAGATCTCTTTTTGCAAAAATTCCTTCAAAAGGGCATCCAAAGCGGCTTCTGCTTCTTTTGCACCCACACCTTGTTCCATCTTTCCAGAAAATACAAGCAGTCCCGGATCTACAGATCCTGTGATGTAGGCGCCTACCGAAGCATAGATTTTTCCATTCTTTACCAATTGCTGTTCAAGGGGAGAAGATTTTCCCCCGCCCAACAAGTCACTGAGTAGGTCTGCCTCCAAATACCCTTCAGTTCCCTTGGCTGGCATTTTGAAGGTCTTATAAAGCGCATCGGTGGGCACCTTGGCTTGAATGGCTAGGTTTCGCTTTTCCGTTTGAGTAGGTTCGGATGCGATCTCCAAGGTCTTTCTGCTTTTGGAAGGAATGGGTCCAAACCATTTTTGTGCCAGGCGGGCCACTTCCTTTTGGGTTACATCCCCTGCCACCACCAAGATCGCATTGCCGGGATGGTAATGCTCTTGGTAAAATTCCCAGATCATCTCCCGAGTGTATCCTTCAATGTCTCCCAAATTTTCGCCAATGGTAGGCCAGCGGTAAGGGTGGCTGGTGTAGGCTAGTTTGCGTAAGTGATGCCACACATCGCCATAAGGTGGACTGAGGTAGCGTTGCTTGTATTCTTCAAGCACCACCTTTCGCTGAGTTTCGATGGTTTTCTCCGTAAGACTGAGGTGAGCCATGCGGTCCGATTCTAGCCAAAATGCCGTTTCCAGGTTACTGGAAGGCAAGGTCATGTAGTAGTTGGTGATGTCTGGGCTGGTGAAAGCATTGCAGGAGCCGCCCACACGCTCGACTTCACGGTCAAATTCAGGTACGTGGGCTGAGCTGCCAAACATGAGGTGTTCAAAAAAGTGCGCCAAACCAGTTTTCCCGGGTTGTTCAAAGCGTGAACCTACCTTATACAGCAAGTTGAATACCGCGATCTTGGAACTGGAATCCTCGTGCACGATAACTTCAAGGCCGTTGTCCAAAAAAAATCGTTGGTAGTCAAACATGTAAAGTAGGGCTGCTAATTTGAATAAATGGGTGTGTGGGCTTTGCCAAAGCTGTTTCTGAAGGCTATTTCAAAATTTGTTTTTTGCCTTTGATGTAAGAAGTCCTGATTTTTACAAAAAAGAACGAACTTTGCACCGCTTCGCTAAGTTAGCGTACCGATGCAGACTTCTCAATCACCCCGATGAAAAAACACTGTGTAGATCTGAAAAAAACAGGTCAGTTTTCCACTTTTTTTCTGGATTATCTAGAGGGGAAGGAGTCGCTTCGTCCGTTTTATTCCCA
>JAMNXQ010000028.1 GCA_023653075.1 Algoriphagus sp. | reverse complement strand
GTTAGTTTTCTATTAACAAAATGCTCCTCTGGAGCATATTCAAACCTGCTTTTTACGCAATTTCAGAGCAGTAGATTCTTGCTCCAGAGGAGCAACATGTTAATAGTAATGGTTATAAAAATTGACCCAGAGCTCCAGAGGAGCGAAATTAAAAGAGAAACATGTCGCTCCTCCGGAGCATGGTTTCAAAGCCAAAATTGAATTAACGATTTCGAAACAACTTAATCATCGATTGCTAGAGTTAATCCACCCAATCAAAAAGATACTTTTCCTCAAACGTTACATTAAATCGTTGTAACAATTCGATGTATTCCTCTTTGAAGGATCTTTTTTGATGATGCTGCTCTTGGTTTTTGATGTATTGAATGACATGATCCAACTGTGATTGGCCATAAGAAAAAGCACCATATCCTTCTTGCCAAAAGAATTTTCCTTTAACAAATCCCCTTGAATTAATCCATTTAGAGGAATTGGTTTTTACTGAATTTACTAATTCGGAAACCATACAATTGGGTCTTAAACTAATTAAGATGTGAATATGATCGGGCATTCCTCCAATTGCAAACAACTTCTGGTCTCTGCCAGTAATTATTCCTGAAACATATTTAAAAAGTTCCTCTCTCCATGTTTTATGGATTACGTTTTGCCTCCCTTTAACTGAGAAAACGAGATGGATATAGATTTGAGAAAAAGTATCTGCCATAATGAAAAAAATTAATTTTTTTGAAAAAATATATTGAATCTGTGTTTACGAAAAAAAATAAAAATTGGATGAGTTTTGGAAATAGGGTTTAAGAGTATTTTAAATCACTCCACACTTCTGAGGCAAAAAACTTAACTTGGAGCTTAGTTCCTGAGCCCATTTTGAGCTTATTTTCAAAGACTTCAATTCCAAATTTCAGCTCTTGGAATTAATACAAAATAGCGCACCTCCGGAGCGCGCCTGACATTGTTTTGTTGTTTATCTATTAATATTATGCCCTTCTAGGACATGATTAAATGCGTTGTTTTCAAAAAACAACGCCATTAAATCCTCTAATTCAAAAGACCGATTGCAGCGGCCCTTACCTTGCAGAATTACCAAGGAACATGCTAAAAGCATGTTTTTTTAGTTGGAAGCATTGCTCCAGAGGAGCAATATGTTAATAGAGATTAGATCACAATTACAAGTGCGCTCCGAAGGTGCGCAACAAAAGAAGAAACATAGTTTACGCACTTCTGTGGTATTATCTTCCCATGGAACTTAGTAGGGCCTTTTATGAATTTATAAAAATTAAAACTCTTTTAATTTCCCAATAGCCGCTTTCGCAAGGCTGCTTTGTAATTGGGAATTGCTTGCTCAGAAAGTCCTAAAAACAGGTAGGGCTCGATCAACTCGAGTTCCATCAAATGAAAAACCCCGTCGATCTCTACGCCATCCACCCGGGCATAGAGCGTATTTTTGGCAAATCGATCTACCAAAGCCTGCGCTGCCGCAAGCAAGGATTCACTCGGCAGGATCGTTTGGATAGTTCCTCCGTAATAATGTTGCACCCGAAAATCAGCCGATGCAGGGGTTTTGAGTACCGCATGTGAGAGTCTCGCATTGAAAAAAATAAGGGAGTACTCCCCAACTTGCACAATTTCTGGAATGAAGGGCTGCACTAAAAAATCTTCTTCCTGAAGTAAATTTTCAATTTTTTCTTCCATCCCTTCCTCGGCTCCACGCACTACTTTGAGCGTATTCTTTGCTCCCCCACTGATGAGCGGCTTGACCACCAATTGGTCAGCGTTCAACTCAGCATGCAATTGATCCAAAACTGGCTTACTGCCTTTGGAGAGAATTTTGCCTGCAATGCAGGGGAATCCATGGGATTCAATTTCCATCAGGTAGGTTTTGGAGGAGTTCCAACGTAGTGTAGGCACCTCATTCAATACCTGCACTCCAAGCTTCTCCAAGGTGTTCAACCAAACCAAAAATTCGGGATAAAAATCAAAATAGTCCCAGGTGGACTTGATCAGCACATGGGTAAATGCAGACCAATCCACCTCGGGAGCAGACCAGGGAAGTATCTGATTCGAAATGCCCATCTCAGTCAAGAGCGTGGACAACAAGGCATCTTCGTCAATGGTATTCGCATCGTAGGCTCCGGTGGAGTAGTAACTGGCTATGGCGACGTGTAGGGGCATACTTTTTTTCTGCAAAACTAGCATTTCCATTTAGGATTATCCGCAATTAAACTGGTAGTTCATTTGATGTGCGAATTACTGCGGATAATCCGTTCACAGACCGCAGTCCACGGTCCACCGCTCACTTAATTGCACTTCAAACCCTTTTTTCTAAATCCCTCGGCAATAAAGTGGATAATCTCATCTTATTTAGATTTGGGAAACAACTAAAAGAAGTTATTTCGTTTCGAGATAATCGCTATTGATTGCTTGATGCTTTGTAAATCTCTTTGTGAGTATCAGAAACAAGGCTTGAAGTTCATAATAATCTGCCCTGGACAGTGTCTGTGGACCGTTGACAATTATCCGCTATTGTGAATACTAAAGTTTGTCACTTTCAAAATTGCGGATAATCATATTTTAAAGCCGGCTGTTCGTGGAAAATCCAACTGAAACCTTATTTTTGAAGATTAATCCTCCCTATGTCCCACCGCAAACTCGTCATCGTTCCCACCTACAATGAGCTGGAAAATATCAGCGACATGGTGCAAACCGTGATGGAACTGGAGGGAAATTTTGAGTTGCTCATTATTGATGACGGTTCCCCAGACGGAACTGCAGGGGTGGTAAAAACACTCCAGAATTCATTTGAAGGCAGACTTCACTTGATGGAACGAGCAGGAAAACTCGGTTTGGGCACTGCCTACATTGCCGGATTTCGCTGGGCGCTGGAACGGGATTACGACTTTATTTTTGAGATGGACTGTGACTTTTCACATGATCCCAAGGACCTGATCCGCCTCTACCTAGGCATCAAAAATCGAGACTTTGATTTGGCCATAGGATCCCGCTACATCACTGGGGTCAACGTAGTCAACTGGCCCATGGGTAGAGTACTGATGTCCTACTTTGCAAGCAAGTACGTGAATTTGGTAACCGGACTACCCATCCACGATGCCACCGCAGGCTTCAAATGCTACCACCGCTCGGTGCTGGAAGGCATCAATCTAGAGGCCATCCAATTTATCGGTTATGCCTTCCAAATCGAAATGAAGTTTACCGCTTGGAAACTGGGTTTCAAACTTCTGGAAGTGCCCATCATTTTTACTGACCGCACACGTGGGCAATCCAAAATGAGTCCGAAAATCTTCAAAGAAGCCGTTCTGGGGGTGATTTGGATGAAGGTAAAAAGTTGGTTAAAACCCTACCGCTTAGTCAAAACGAATTGATTTGATCGGGTCTACCCGGGAAATAATCCGAACTGGAATCCACAAAATGAGCGCTGTAAGTACCGTCACCCCAAGGTTGAGTAGGAGAAATGCGGTCCAATTCCAATCAATCGGCACATAACTCATGTAGTAGCTCACTGGATCCAAAGGAATAAGCTGAAAGTAGGTTTGCAAGGCTCCAAAAACCAAAGCAAAGGCATTGCCCTCGAGCAGCCCTTTCCCCAGAATATGGATGCCATTCCAGAAAAACAAGGAACGAATTTGGGAATTTTTAGCCCCTATCGCCTTGAGTAGGCCAATCATCTGCGTGCGTTCCATGATCAGCAGAAACAAAATCGCTCCCATGTTGAAAATGGCCACAAATCCAATCAAAGAAATAAACACGATTACATTTGTATCGAGCAACTTTAGCCAATCAAAAATATCTAAAAAGCGCTCCCGGCTATCGAGCAAGCGCAGGTCGTAATCCAATTCATCCTCCAATAATGGAGCATAGGCATCGAGCTGCCCCCCATCTGCCACATGTAATTCTAGGCCTCCTACTTGGTCGGTGGTCCATCCATTCAAATTACGGATGGTCTGCAACTCCCCAATCACGAGCTGCTCGTCAAAATTTTCAAGATAGGTCTCAAAAATACCCGCTACAGTCACACGCCGAAAACGCGGGGGCTGCTGCACAAAATACAAGGTGACCTTGTCTCCCACTGCGATTTGCAACTTGTTGGCCACGAGTTTGGAGATCAGAATTTCATTACTCACCCCAGAGTCTGGGAGGTGCAACATCCTTCCCTCCACCAGGTACTGGGCAAATCCCAAGCTGTCAAAATCTTTCCCAACCCCCTTGAGCAGGACTCCCTCCACCTCTTCTGAACCCTTCAGCAAAGCCGCCTTGTGTGCATAGGATTGGATTTTAGTCAGGAAAGGAAATTGATCCCGCTGCTTTAAAAATTCTGCATTCAACGAAAAAGGTTGTTCCTCGTAAGCACTGCTCATTTGGAACTTTTGCACTTGAAAGTGACCTGTAAACCCATAGACGCGGTTGGAAACCGTTTTTTGGAAGCCGCCGAGCACCATAATGGATAGAATGGCCACCCCCAAACCCACCGCCAAGCTCGCCACCGCGATGCGGTGAATGATTCCAGAGAAGCCACCGGCATGCTGAAAACTGATTCTTTTAGCAAGGAAATAGGAAAGGTTCAAGGTACTGGGTTAAATTTGTTTGCAACTCTCCGCAAATTAGCATGAAGCAAGCGAAAAATTTACCCTTGGCCTATATTTTGACCGGATGGCTCCTGCTTGGCTTGAGCACCTTTGGCTTCAGTCAGCAAATCCGTACTGCTGCGGAACAAGCGGATTTGTACCTTCCGCTCCTTTACGGAAAAAAAGTAGGCGTAGTAGGCAACCAAACCAGCATCCTCCCCCAGTCCAATTCCAAGCACTTGGTTGATTTCCTAGTGGAAAAAAAGGTGAACGTCACCAAAGTTTTCGTGCCGGAACACGGGTTTCGAGGAACAGCCGATGCAGGGGAAAAGGTAGACAACTCCGTAGATGCCAAAACTGGGTTACCCATCGTCTCCTTGTATGGCAACAACAAGAAACCTAGTGCAGACCAATTGAAAGACCTAGATGTCCTAGTTTTTGACCTGCAAGATGTAGGCGTCCGCTTTTTTACCTACATCAGTACACTCCACTACGTGATGGAGGCTTGCGCAGAGCAGAGTAAGCCACTGATCCTGCTAGATCGACCCAATCCAAACGGCAACTATGTGGATGGCCCCATCCTCAAGAAAGGCTTCGAATCCTTTGTAGGAATGCACCCCATCCCACTGGTGCATGGGCTCAGCATTGGCGAACTGGCCCAAATGATCAATGGAGAAAAATGGCTGAAAGAAGGAGTTCAGGTAGACCTAACCGTCATTCCTGTGTCCAATTGGAACCATGGGATGGCCTACGAACTTCCAGTAAAGCCCTCTCCCAACTTACCCAATGTACTTTCGATTCGTCTGTATCCCAGTACCTGCCTCTTTGAAGGCACTGTAGTTTCCTTGGGACGGGGCACCTATTTTCCTTTCCAGGTGTATGGCTATCCCCATTCTCGATTTGGGGACTTTACCTTTACTCCCGTAGGCATTGATGGGATGTCTAAAACCCCTCCCCATCAAGATAAACTGTGCTATGGAAGAGACCTGCGCAAAGAATCCTTAGATCAGTCCTTCACACTCAGCTACCTGCTCGAAGCCTACCAGCGCTCCGAAATGAAGGAGAAATTCTTCAACAGCTACTTCAATACGCTGGTGGGCACGGACGAACTCAAAAAACAAATTTTGGCAGGAAAGACAGAGACAGAGATTCGGGCCACTTGGAAGCAGGGACTTCAAGATTACGCTGCCCTCAGAAGAAAATACTTGATTTACCCCTAATTTTGACTTATTCTTTCTGCTGTAACACATGAATCCTAGTCCACAAGACCGCTCCCTCCGAATCCTATACATGGGTACCCCCGAGTTTGCGGTGCCCGCCCTTGAAAAATTGGTTGCTGCGGGTTGGAATGTCATCGCCGTAATCACTGCCCCCGACAAGCCACAAGGCCGAGGACAAAAATTAGTGGGCTCCCCAGTCAAGGAGGCTGCCGAAAGATTGGAGATCCCTGTCCTGCAGCCCACCAACTTGAAAGATCCCGGATTCCAACAAGAATTGAAAGAATTAGCTGCTGACTTACAGATTGTGGTTGCTTTCCGCATGCTGCCTGAGGCGGTCTGGGACATGCCTCCACTGGGCACCTTCAACTTGCATGCTTCCCTCCTGCCCAACTTCCGTGGGGCTGCACCGATCAACTGGGCGCTGATCCAAGGTGAACAGGAAACTGGGGTCACCACCTTCTTCTTACAGCACGAAATTGATACTGGGAATATCCTTTTTCAAGAAAAAGTGGCCATCCTACCGGAAGATAACCTCGGTAGCCTTTACGAAAAATTGATGGGCCTGGGTGCGGACTTGGTACTTCGTACAGTAGCTGCCATCTCCACCCAGGACATCCATCCCCTGCCTCAAGACGAGTCCCTAGCCATCCACAAGGCGCCCAAAATTTTTAAGGAAACGGGCAAGATAGATTGGACAGCTTCGGCTGCCTCCATTCACAACCTGATCCGAGGACTCTCCCCCTATCCGGGAGCATGGACCGAAATCCAGGGAAAAACTTGCAAAATCTTTACCTCCACCACCTTGGAAGGGAGTTTGGCAGGAAAAGACCCTGGAGAATGGGCATCAGACTTCAAAACTTACCTACATTTTCAATGTGGGAAGGGAATTTTGGCGGTGCAGGAACTGCAACTCGAAGGGAAAAAGCGCATGAAGGTGGATGAACTCCTCCGAGGATGGAAAGGTTAAAATCAATTCCATTAATCCTCCAGCTAAGGCTTAATTCGAAGAGAACAACTTGAACAAATTCTAGTAAACTTAACGGAGCATTTGGAAGTTTCATCCACAAGAACTTCAATAAAGCAGGTAAATTGAACCCCAAAACCACGAACGTGAAACTGATTCTTCTCGTAGCAAAAGCAAAAAACCGAGTGATCGGGAAAGACAACCAACTCATCTGGAAACTTTCCGCTGACCTCAAGCGCTTCAAAAAACTGACCACAGGGCATTACCTGCTTATGGGTCGAAAAACCTTTGAATCCCTAGGCAGACCTCTTCCCAACCGTACCCATTTGATCATCACCCGCAACCCAAAATTTGAAGCTCCAGAAGGACATTATGCCTTTCACTCGGTAGAAGAAGCCCTTATTTTTTGCACGAAGCGTCAGCTAGAAAAATTAGTTGTGATTGGCGGAGGTGAAATTTACAAAGAAACCCTACCCCTCTGCGACGTTCTGGAAATCACTGAAGTGGAAGCCAGCCCCGAGGGAGATACCTTTTTTCCAGAACTAGATCCCGCCATCTGGAAGGAAAAAGAACGGGAAGAATTTCCTGCGGATGAAAACAACGAATACCCCTACGCTTTTGTCACTTACGAAAAAAGCTAAGCCATGGCAAAACCTGTAATCTGGATCACGGGAGCATCCTCTGGCATTGGAGAAGCCGCTGCCAAGAAGTTTTCGAAAAGGGGCCACGCACTCATTCTTTCCGCTCGCAACGAAGACGAGCTCCATCGGGTCAAGCAAGCCTGTGCCTTCCCAGATGACTGCCGGATTCTGACCCTCGACCTGGCCGTATCGGCTGACATTGCAGCGAAGGTAGCGACAGCAATTTCTTTTTTTGGACAAGTCGATATTCTCTTACACAACGGAGGCATCAGCCAGCGTTCCCTGATCAAGGACACCCTACTTGAGGTGGATCGACGCTTGATGGAGGTCAACTACTTTGGTACCGTGGCCTTGACCAAAGCCATCCTCCCCCATTTTCTAGCCCGCAAAAAAGGGCAGTTTGGAGTCGTCACCTCCTTGGTAGGAAAATTCGGATCACCTTACCGCTCCTCCTACGCAGGCGCCAAACATGCCTTGCATGGCTTCTTCGACACCCTTCGAGCAGAGCACCACCAAGATGGGATTGCCGTGACCCTAATTTGTCCCGGCTTTATCCGCACGCAAGTATCCATCAATGCCGTAACGGGTGACGGGAGCCCATTAGGAGAAATGGACCAGGCCCAAGACCAGGGCATGTCACCAGAGGCCTGCGCAGAAGGTATTTTCAAAGCAATTATCAAGAAAAAAGAAGAAGTGTACATTGGTGGAAAAGAAACCTTCGCCGTGTACCTCAAACGCTTCCTTCCGGGACTATTTTCCCGCATCCTACGAACAGCAAAAGTTAGATAAGATTCCATGTCAATCGTAACCGCAGAAATCATCGCCATAGGAGACGAACTCCTCTATGGGCAAATCATGGACACCAATTCCCACTGGATCAGCCAGGAATTGGATGCAGTCGGCGTGCGGGTGGTACGGAAAACCACCGTTGGCGACAATCGGACGGATATACTCACTGCCTTTGAAGAAGCAGCGCAGCGAGCCAACCTCATTCTCATCACTGGAGGCCTAGGTCCCACACAGGATGACCTCACCAAGCCCTTACTTGCCGAGTACTTCGGCTGTGAAATCGTAGAAGTACCCGAAGCGGTGGCTGCTGTGTCCGCCTACTTTACCCGTCGCGGCCGAGAGATGACACGGCTCAATATCCTCCAGGGACACCTGCCCACCTGCTGTACCTACGTACCCAATGAGGTCGGTACGGCTCCTGGGATGTGGTTTGAGCAGAAGGGATGCTACTGGATGTCCATGCCCGGTGTACCGCATGAGATGAAAAAATTGGTCAAGGACTTTGTGCTGCCCAAACTTTCCCAGGTCTTTGACCTGCCCGTCATCTACCACAAACTGATCAAAACAGCAGGCATTGGGGAATCCTGGCTCGCCGATTTGATTAAGGATTGGGAAAATGCACTTCCAAGCCACATTCGACTGGCCTACCTCCCTTCCTTGGGCCATGTCAAACTTCGACTCACGGCTTTTGGTGAAGACAAGAAGTTGCTCGCAGCAGAAGTGGAACAACAAATCCAGAATATCCTTCCTACCATAAGCAATTATGTCTACGGCTACAACGAAGAAACCTTGGAAACAGCGGTTGGGAAACTTTTGAAGAACTCAGGGAAAACTTTAGCTTTAGCTGAAAGTTGCTCCGGTGGCTACATTTCCCACTTGATCACTACCGTACCCGGAAGTTCGAATTACCTCCGAGGGACCGTGGTTCCTTACCACAATGACTTGAAAGAACAAGTCCTTGGCGTGAGTTCGGCTACCTTGGCACAGCATGGCGCGGTAAGTGAAGAGACCGTTCGGGAGATGGCCGCAGGCGTCAAAAAGTTATTTGGAGCGGATTATGGACTAGCAAGTTCGGGCATCGCTGGTCCAGATGGAGGAACTCCAGACAAGCCTGTGGGCACGATTTGGATAGCCTGTGCAGGTCCTGACTTTGTGGAGGCCAAGCTTTTGCAATTGACCCAGGACCGCCTAATCAACATTCAATTGACTGGGGTAGCAGTGTTAAATTTGCTTCGAATCTGCTTCTTGAAGCACAACAAATAAAATTTTACCAAAAGGACTTGGGTAGCAGTTCAATAAAATTTAATTTTGAAACCTGAATATAAACCCAATTAAATTACCAAAAGTATCATGGCAAGTGTAGAAATGCTCATGCCCAAAATGGGCGAAAGTATCATTGAAGGTACCATCCTTACTTGGCTCAAGAAGGAAGGAGATTCCATTGAGGCAGATGAATCTGTTTTAGAAGTAGCTACCGATAAGGTGGATACCGAGGTTCCTGCTACGCATGGGGGCATTTTAACCAAGATTTTAGCCAAAGAAGGAGATGTGGTAGCCGTGGGATCGGCCATTGCAATTATTGAAACCAATGCTGCTGTTACTAAAGAAGCACCTGCAGTTCCTGTTTCTTCCAAAGAAGAAGTGGTACAAGCCGCACCTGCACTTACTGCAAGCCTAGTCACCACCACAGTGCCTGAAACAGCGATTCAATCTGACGGGAGATTCTATTCCCCTTTGGTCAAAAGCATTGCCAAGGAAGAAGGAATTACTGCGGAGGAACTTGCAGGCATTCCGGGTTCGGGCGCAGAAGGTCGCGTGACCAAACAAGACATGCTTGATTACCTTGCTACTCGAAGCAATGGCGGATTAAAAAGTAAGGAAGTCGCAAAAACTCCGCCTTCCATCTCTCAGCCAAAGGTGGGAGCAAGCATCACTGGTGGAGACGAACTTATCGAGATGGATCGCATGCGCAAGATGATTGCCACGCGTATGGTGGAATCCAAGCGTATTTCTGCCCATGTCACTTCTTTTGTCGAGGCAGACATGACCAACATTGTGCTTTGGAGAGAGAAGAATAAAGAAGCCTACAAGGCCAAGTATGGAGAAGGGATCACCTTCACCCCTTTCTTTATCGATGCGGTAGCCAAGGCCATTCGGGATTTCCCGATGATCAACATCTCCGTCGAAGGAGACCATATTTTGAAGAAAAAGGACATCAACATTGGCATGGCTGTGGCTTTGCCTTCGGGCAACTTGATTGTTCCAGTCATTAAAAATGCCGACCAACTCAACATTGTCGGAATTTCTAAAAAGGTAAATGACCTGGCCAACCGCGCACGTACCAACAAGTTGACTGCGGATGATGTCACTGGAGGTACCTACACGGTATCGAATGTGGGATCCTTCGGCAACGTCATGGGTACCCCCATCATCCCACAGCCTCAGGTGGCTATTTTGGCGATCGGTGCCATTGTCAAAAAACCAGCTGTGGTGGAAACACCTACGGGAGATGTAATTGCGATCCGACACAAAATGTTCCTTTCCCACTCCTACGATCACCGCGTGGTAGATGGTTCCTTGGGAGGCATGTTTGTCCGTAAAGTAGCAGATTACTTGGAGGAGTTTGATTTGGAGACGGCTTTGTAGTTTTTGGTCAACGGACGACAGTCCACGGTTCACGGCAGACTTTCGAGAACCTCACGGATTGTTTTTGATAGGTGAAACCTTCGAAATAATTAAGTAATATGATTATCTGCAATCACTCCAGTAGCTTAAAACATCCTTGAATTTCTGCGGATAATCGTCGACAGACGACTGTCCACAGACCACAGCTCACCTAAAGGAACTTCAAACCTTACTTTTCTTTGGGTACTGGTAACAAAGCGGATAATCAGTTTAAGTAAAAAATCCCCCAGGAAGTGGAATCACTCCTTGGGAGACTTTTCATTTGTGATTAGCCGATTTTACTCCACCAACCAATGAAAATAAGGGTTGCGGTTCAATTAAATCGGCTGTGGACCGTGGACTGTTAGCTGTTGACTTAATATCACCCCTGTGGTTGAACCTTCAACTTCCGGTAATACTGCTCCAATTTGCCTGCTAGTACTGCCAAGCGGAGAGGTTTGGTCAGGTAGTCATCCATCCCTACCTCTAAGGCCTTGTTTTGATCATCCTCGAAGGCATTGGCTGAAAGGCCAATCAAAATCAACTGTTTTCCTTGGGGCAACTTTCGGATCTCTTCCGTGGCTTCCAATCCATTCATAATTGGCATTTGCACGTCCATAAACACGAGATCGAAGTCTTGGGCAATCACTTTTTCTACGGCCTCTTTCCCGTTTTTTGCCACTTCAAACCCATAACCCAGTTGCTTAAACATCAGCCCCATCAATTGCAAGTTGAGGTCGTTGTCCTCCGCAATCAAAATTTGAAGTGGAAACGACTTGCCCAAGTCCTCCGTCAAAGCTTGCGGTAGATCCTCTTTGACCACTAGTGTCCAGGCTTCCTGCTTGACCTTGGCCAATACCGAAAACTGGAAGGTGGCCCCTTGACCTGGCTCGCTCTGTACTTCTAATTCTCCACCAAGCAGCTCGATCATTTTTTTAGCGATAGCCAATCCAAGACCCGTACCCTGGTAGGATCGCGTCGCCGAGCTCTCCACTTGGAAAAATGGCTGCGTCAAGCGGAGTATATTTTCCTGGCTGATGCCAATGCCTGTGTCTTGGATGGTGTAGTGAAGCATCAATAAATTATGTCCTAAGTATTCTTGTGTAAGGATCACCGAAACCTTCCCTCCTTCCGGAGTAAACTTGAGCGCATTACCAATCAAGTTGAGTAGGATCTGGTTGATCTTGTCCCGATCCGCTTCCACCACAAGTGTAGAGCCGAGTTCCTCCTCAAGCAGCAGGGAAATCGCTTTCTTTTTCGCAATTCCACCCAAAATCTCCAGTTGAGCTTTGACTTCTTCCACAGGCGAAAAAGCGCTGACATGGATATCCACTTTTCCTGCTTCAATCTTGGAGTAGTCCAAAATATCACGAATGATGGTCAGCAGGGAGTTGCCTGAATTCTTAACAATTTCCAAATATTGGGATTGGATCTGATCCAATTCCGTACTCTCCAAAAGATCAATCATGCCGAGGAGCCCATTGAGTGGGGTACGGATCTCATGGCTCATGTTGGCCAGAAACTCCGACTTGGACTTGTTTGCTTGATCGGCTGCATGCATGGCATCCAACAAGCCTTTTTCCCAAATTTTCTGACTGGTAATGTCTTTGGAAATCGAAATCATCTGCTCCTCATCCAAGGGGAAGAAGCGCATTTCGTAATACATCTGCCTTTGGGAATTGAGCTCCATCCAATTCACATCCACCGTTTGGATTTTTCCAGTTCGTCTCGCTTCTTGAAAGGCCGCTGTGACCCCAGCTGCTTGATCTTTAGGGATAAACTTTTCCAGCTTCTTGCCTACTCTGGCTTGCGTGAGGTCCAAGTACTTACCGCGGGGCTGCACATGAAACTCGAGCACCTCGCCCTGATTGTCGTAAATAAAAATTTCATCCGGTAGGTTATTGAGTACTGTTCGCAATTGATCTTCACTTTGGATAATCTTCAATTTGGCCGCATGCTGCACCGAGATATCCGTGCAAATGCCCAATCCTCCAGCAAATCGACCGAGTTTATCGTAGGTGATCTTTTCAAATATCCGGAGGCGAATTTGACGTCCATCCCCACGCTGAATATCAAATTCCATATCCACAAACTCCTTCCGAGCTAGATAGGCATTTTTGATTGAGTCCTTTACCGTTTGGACCACAGGATGGGTAACCCCATCGTTGAATGCAACGTTGAAATCAGACCTCGAATATCCCAGCACTTCCTCCACCTCATGGCTGGTGCGCAAAATCTGCCCTCGGTAATCGTGAAAAAACACAAAGCCTCTCAATTCCCGGAGCAGCATATTTTGTTGATCGAATAGCTCGGTTACTTCCTTGAGGCTCTCCTCTCGACTTTTTGAAAAATCAAGGTAATTCCGGACTGAAATCACAAAAATGGATAGCAAGATGACCAAAATGATGATCATGCCCATAAATAGAAGAAAATAGGTGCGGTACACCCCCGTGCGCAAGTCGTCTAGAGGCAAGATAATCACGAGCCCCATGTGATGAACCAAGTCCCCAAAAGAGAAGGGGTATTGTGCCAATACGCCATTGACTGGAGACCCCTCTTGTTTCCATGTCACCGAATACAAACCCTTGACTCCTTGGTAGAGGTCCTTTTTAACCCCTTCAAATTCCTCAATCTGTACTTCTTTGAGGTGAGGAAGGCTAGTAGAACCAATATCCGTCAGGGTTTCATTTTGAAACAAAAAACTCCCTCCCCCTGGCACCTGGTAAAAATTCTCCAAATAATCCCGAGCAAATCGCGAAATCGTCGTAGAAAAAAGGATCCGGTGCCCCATTTTCCCCTCCAAAAGTAAGTTTGGCTTGAGCGAATCCAAGGGAAAGTCTGGGACTACTTGCTGAATAAAATCATTTCGCTCGGTGTAGACATAGCTCGTCACAACTCCCTGAGGATCTGTCACCCACAAGCTATCTACCAAAAGTGGAAAGGTGGTGAGCATTTTCCGCGCCAGCTTCCCGATTTCATCCAGCCTATTTTTGGCTGTATGCTCCTCCAGTTCCCCTAAAAAAATGGCCGACTCTTCCTCAAAACGTTCAAATTCATTTTCCAAGCCTCTACCCGCCAAATCTGTCTGCTGCTCCAAAAAATCTTTCCTTCGGTCTACTTGAGTGGAATAGATCGCCCAAAAAAAACTAATCCCAACCACCAGAACGAGGAGAATCAGAAATCCACCTAGAATTAGGGAAATTTTAAACCCGCGATTGGAAAAATCTTTTTTCATCCTCAGTACGGGAGCTTAATTTCCAAGAGGTACCAGTCTACCTGAGAAAAAGCATGTCCTAAGACGCGGGACATTCGAGAGTCTTGGACAAAATCAAAATAGCAGTTTTTGTCAACAAGGATGGCTTTTGCCATCTGCCGAACTTCCCCATTCTTGCTCCGAGAAAGGTTGAAATCTGCACCTCTAAAGTTATCCATCTGAATTGTCTCCCGATAGACATGGTTTTTTAGCAAGGGCATCCCCAACAATTCAATGGCCTCAGATTTGCCCCCAATGATGTCTCCATTGCCATTCACCAAAACAAAGTACCCTTCCACTGCATCCAAATAGCTATCAATCGCATCCCCAATACTCAAGTCTATCCCAACAACGGAGGAAAGTTCCTCCCCCTCATACACCGGATGTACCAGGGAAAAAATCCATCCCTTCCCCGCTGGATCTACATAGGGCTCGGGAATCCATACCGTCTCTTTGGAGGGATTGTGGGCCAGATCAGCTTCATAGTAAAAGTTGAATTCGGTTACATCCAAGCTAGGATCCACAATGTTTTTGGCATCAAAAGCCGGATAAATGCGGCTCGCTCCCAAGGGTGAATTGGAGTAAATCTGAATCGCCTTGGGATTCCTGTGCATGAAGGCAGCAAATACGCTGTCCATGGAATTGGTGAGCTGAATGAGTTGCTTCCCTTTCTTTGGATCTGAACTGGAATCTAGAATTACTATCGTACTCAGGGAAGAGTCCTGGCCTGGTAGATTGGTAGAAAATGCTCCTTCCATCGTGTATTTGAAGTCAGTAGAACTGGCAAGTATGGAATCTCGCTTTTGGAGAAGAAACTCGTTGTAATCGGTAATTTGCTCTATCTCATGACGGAGCTCTTGCATTTGGGTTTCGATTTGGGTCACCAACCCCTCCAGTTTGGAATAATCTTCCTTATCTGGAGCACTGACACCAGATTGACAGGATAGCAAGACAGCTGCAAAAAAAAGGACCAATAAGGAAGATAAAAATTTCATAGGCACTCGTTGTGTATAAAAGTGAAATATAAGATTATCCGCAATCCTACCAGTGGCTCAACTTGCCTGTTTATCACGCGGATAATCGTTAACAGACGACCGTCCACCGACCACAGCTCACCTAATTGAACCTCAAAGTTCATTCTCTTTGGTTACTGGTGAAAAACGGATCATCAGAATTAATACTGTACTACTTGTCTCGGTAAAGGTCAATTTATTAGTAGATTATAGCCCTACAGTCGATAATTTAGGGCCGACAGTAGCTACCAATTCTTAAATTATTTGCTCACCTTCAACAAAAACAGGCACTATTTTCTTTATACTGCTAGAAAAATACTATTTATTTTTTGATAATTTACATTATCTTCAATGAATTCGGAAAAGTAATGAACTCTATTTAAGAGATTGGATCCATGGACCGATGTCAGCGAACATTTTTTTTCACGCTCCGCCACGGCGGAAAACAGATATACTACAAAAATTTAGTTCAATTAAACTAGCTGATAATTACTCCTGACCCCTAAAAATAGAGTTTGTAGTTCGATTCAATGAGCTGTCGTCTGTGGACAGTCAACTGTTGACCATTACCCCAACCTCCTAAGCAGCGATACTCCCATTTCTTCAAATCGTCGCTGCACTTCCTCCAAAAACTCCCCCTCCAAAAATCCTTCCAACTCGGACTCTTCCAAGATATCTGTCTCACTCACCTTAAAAGTCTGCTCCATCGGACCCAACTCGTATTTAAAGATATACTTGGAGTTCCAGGAAAAGATACTGATCCGTATCTCGCCCCGTGTCAGTTCCTTGACCACTCTCATGCGGTGCGGCGAACTTCTGAAGTGAAGTTGATTTTGGAGGACAAGGAGGAAGCCACCGAACAGTATTTTTCCACGGACAAGGCCACTACTTTTTCAAACTCCTCCGCAGTCGCATCCGGAGACACCAACACAAAATGGAGGGCAATCTCTGTGTAATAACCCGGCACCCCATCGTTTCGAACGCCTTCTACCTCCACAAAAAAGTCAAGCAATTCTCTTCGCTTCTTTTTCATCATCAACACCGCATCCACTGAGGCACAGCCTCCGAGGGCAGAAAGCAACAATTCCATTGGAGATTGGGCTTGCTTCAGCTCGGGATCGTTCATATCGATGTCCACCCGATTACCCTGAGGATTGGTGGATTCGTAAGTCAAGTCAGACTTCATGCGTACGGTGACGCTGCGTGTATTTGCCATAGTTTCGCTATTTATTGGTGACTTCAAAGCACCCATTTACTTACATATTTCGTCTGTACTGCCCGCCCACCTCGTACAAGGCTCGGGTCAATTGACCCAAAGAACAGTATTTTGCAGCTTCCATCAAGCATTCAAATACGTTTTCATTGGAAACGGCCGCTTTTTTCAAAGCCTTGAGTTGGGTATTCAGCGTATCCTGATGTGCTTGATGCAAGGCAGTCAAAGTCTGAATTTGTTCCTCCTTTTCCTCCAGCGTCGCACGAATCACCTCTCCTGGAATCAGCGTAGGAGAACCAGTACTGGAAAGGAAGGTATTGACCCCAATAATCGGGTATTCTCCCGTATGCTTGAGCATTTCGTAATGCAAACTCTCCTCCTGAATCTTGCCCCGCTGGTACATGGTTTCCATGGCTCCGAGGACGCCTCCACGCTCGGTGATGCGGTCAAACTCCACGTATACCGCCTCTTCCACCAAATCGGTCAACTCCTCAATAATGAACGACCCTTGCAGTGGGTTTTCGTTTTTAGCTAGACCCAACTCCTTGTTGATAATCAACTGTATGGCCATCGCTCGACGCACAGACCCTTC
Source organism: Algoriphagus sp. (assembly GCA_023653075.1). Taxonomy (GTDB): domain Bacteria; phylum Bacteroidota; class Bacteroidia; order Cytophagales; family Cyclobacteriaceae; genus Algoriphagus. Next base: position 12,673 of record JAMNXQ010000028.1, on the reverse strand, counting down.
GGTAGGCGTGGTGATTGCCTCATCGTAGGCATTGGTATGCAGGGAGTTGCAGTTGTCGTAGATCGCATACAAGGCCTGCAGCGTAGTCCGGATATCATTGAAGTCGATCTCCTGGGCATGCAAGGAGCGGCCAGAAGTTTGGATATGGTACTTGAGCATTTGTGCACGCTCATTCGCCCCATATTTCAGTTTGAGCGCCTTGGCCCAGATTCTTCGTGCCACTCGACCGATTACTGCATATTCCGGATCAATCCCGTTAGAGAAAAAGAAGGAAAGATTGGGCGCAAAATCATTGATATTCATCCCACGAGAAAGGTAATACTCCAGGTAGGTAAATCCATTGGACAGCGTCAAAGCCAATTGCGTGATCGGGTTGGCACCTGCTTCAGCAATGTGGTATCCTGAGATGGATACGGAATAGAAGTTACGCACCCGCTGATCGATGAAGTACTGCTGCATGTCTCCCATCAAGCGAAGGGAAAATTCGGTGGAAAAGATGCAGGTATTTTGTGCCTGGTCCTCTTTCAAAATATCCGCTTGCACGGTACCACGTACCTTGGAGAGGGTATCCGCCTTGATTTGGGCATAAACCTCCTTCGGAAGGACTTGATCCCCCGTCACCCCAAGCAGGAGCAGACCGAGGCCATTGTTTCCTTCGGGAAGTGCTCCTCGGTAAGAAGGTCTTGGAAGTCCCTTTTTGGCATACATCGCATCAATCTGTGCATTTACTTGCTTTTCTAGGCCCTTCTCTTTGATATATACCTCACACTGCTGATCGATGGCTGCATTCATGAAAAAGGCAGTCATGGCGGCAGCAGGCCCATTAATAGTCATGGACACCGAAGTCATCGGATCGATCAGGTTAAACCCAGAGTACAGCTTCTTGGCATCATCCAAGCAGCAAATATTCACCCCAGCATTGCCGATTTTGCCGTAGATATCAGGACGGTAGTCCGGGTCTTCTCCATAGAGCGTCACCGAATCAAAGGCGGTGGAAAGGCGCTTGGCCGGCATGTCTTTGGATAGGTAATGGAAGCGCTTGTTGGTGCGCTCAGGCCCTCCTTCTCCGGCAAACATCCGAGTCGGGTCCTCTCCTTCCCGCTTGAAAGGAAATACCCCAGCCGTGTAAGGGAATTTGCCAGGCAGGTTTTCTCGTAGCCCCCATTTCAACAGTTCCCCCCAAGCTTGGAAAGGCGGCAGGGCAACTTTGGAGATGCGGGTATTGGAAAGCGAAGTGTGGTAGGTTTTCACCTGGATTTCCTTATCCCGAACTTTAAACGTGTAGTATTCTCCGGCATAGTTCGCGGCTTCTGCGGGCCAGTCCTCCAACCATTTTTTATTTTTTGGATCCAGGTGCAAGGATACCTGTGCATAGACCTCTTGCAATTCCTTGATTAGTCGATCTTTATCTTCCACCGAAGCAGTGGCAATGACATCCATAGATTTTTGGATGGAATAGAGTTGCTGCGCAATTTCCCGCTGCTCCTCTACCCAGACATCGTATTTCCGGTTGACCTCCGTAATCTCACTCAGGTAGCGGGTACGCGCTGGTGGAATAATGTACACCTTTTCAGAGGTACCCATTGCCCCTTGGAAATTACTTTTCCAGTTGGCAAACTTTTCCCCAAGGGCCGCGACTACTAAGGCATAGAGTCGGTTCATGCCGGGATCATTGAATTGGGAGGCCATGGTGCCCACTACAGGCAGATCCTCCTCCTTGCTGTCCCAAAGGTTGTGGTTGCGGATGTACTGCTTGCGCACATCACGTAAGGCATCCAGGGCTCCGCGCTTGTCAAACTTGTTAAGCGCAATCAGGTCTGCAAAATCCAGCATGTCGATTTTTTCCAACTGCGAAGCTGCTCCGTACTCCGGAGTCATCACGTAGAGAGACAGGTCGGAATGCTCAATGATTTCGGTATCGGATTGCCCGATGCCGGAAGTTTCAAGGATAACCAAATCGTAGCCCGCAGCCTTGACCGTGTCCACGGCATCTTGCACGTACTTGGAAAGGGCCAAATTGGACTGGCGGGTGGCCAAGGAACGCATGTAGACGCGCGGATGATGGATGGCATTCATGCGAATTCGGTCACCGAGCAAGGCTCCACCTGTCTTTCGCTTGGAAGGATCCACGGAAATAATGGCTACGCGTCGGTCTTCAAAGTCAAGTAGGAATCGACGCACAAGTTCGTCCACGAGAGAGGATTTACCTGCTCCACCTGTACCGGTGATGCCCAATACCGGCACCACAGCCGCAGCACTGGCGGTTCTAATTTTTTCGAGCAGCGTTGCCGAGCGTTCCGGATAGTTTTCGAAAGCCGAGATCACACGAGCCACCTGTCCTGAATCGCCAAGGGATAGTTCTGCATGGGGGTCTAGGTCCCCTCCTAGCGGAAAATCACAGGCCGAGACCAAGTCATTGATCATCCCCTGCAAGCCCATCGCACGACCATCGTCCGGGGAATAAATGCGGGTGATACCATACTCATGCAGGAGTTGAATCTCTTCGGGGAGGATGGTACCTCCACCTCCACCAAAGATTTTGATATGTCCAGCACCCCGCTCTTGGAGCAGGTCGTACATGTACTTGAAAAATTCCACGTGCCCACCTTGGTAGGAAGTGATGGCAATGGCCTGCACGTCCTCTTGGATGGCACAGTCTACAATTTCTTGTACGGAGCGATTGTGCCCCAGGTGGATCACCTCACAGCCTGTGGCTTGAATGATGCGCCGCATGATGTTGATCGCCGCATCGTGCCCATCAAAGAGCGAGGCCGCCGTGACGATACGGATGTGGTGCTGGGGTGGGTACTTGGTAGTTGGTAAAGTCATGGATCTGGGTTCTATTCTGGATTCAAGGCTAGAAAGGGAAATTTCCACCTCCTTAAATACACCTGCAAATATACGAAAAACTACGGTGTAGGTCTCTGTGTTTTGGACAGAGATCCAAAATTTGAGGGTACAATTTCCCACAAGAAATGAAGCAGATTTGGTTACAGCATCTCTTGTAAAACCAGAGAAATAGCCTCTTCTATTTTGAAATCTAGTCCTTCTCCTTAGTTTAGTGGATTCAATAACCCAGACCGCCTCATGTCCTCGAAAACCTATGCCTTTTGGATTTCCCTCACCGCTGCCCTGGGCGGCTTTTTGTTTGGCTTTGATACGGCCGTGATTTCCGGTGCCGAACGTGCCATCCAAGAGGTCTGGAAATTAAACGACTGGGTGCATGGACTGGCCATTGCCTCGGCACTCTATGGCACAGTGATCGGCGCCCTGTTGGGTGGTATCCCGGCAGACCGCATGGGTCGCAAAAAGAGTCTACTTTGGATTGGCTTGTTTTACTTTATCTCAGCGGTAGGCTCCGGCATCGCCTGGGATGTGAGTTCCTTTACCTTTTTCCGCTTCTTGGGAGGTCTGGGTGTAGGTGCCTCCTCTGTCGTGGCCCCAATGTACATTTCTGAGATCGCTCCCGCCAAAAGTCGCGGCCTACTCGTCGCCCTGTACCAGTTCAACATTGTCTTTGGCATCGTGATGGCCTACGTATCCAACTATTGGATAGGCACCGCCGGTATCCCCGAAGACTGGAGATGGATGCTTGGGGTGGAAGCGATTCCGGCTATCCTGTACACGGTATTAATACTACGCATTCCTGAAAGCCCTCGTTGGTTGATCACCAAATTCAATGACTTGACCCAAGCACGAGCCATTCTCACTCGTACGGATCCTGAGGGGGTGGAAGAAACAATGCAGTTGGCTATCGCTGAAAGCAAATCCACTCAAGCCAAGCAATCCACCGGCTTCGGCATCCTATTTCGCCCACAGTACCTATCCTGTACGCTGCTGGCCATCGCCATTGCCTTTTTCAACCAGGTTTCTGGCATCAACGCGATCATCTACTTTGCCCCACGGGTATTTGAGATGGCAGGTATCTCTACAGAAAATGCCTTGATCTCCACCATCGGCATCGGACTGGTCAATCTGTTTGCCACCTTCTTTGGACTTTACCTGATTGACCGTATCGGACGCAAGAAATTGATGTACATCGGTTCCTTCGGCTACATCCTCTCGCTGACCTTGATGGCCTACAATTTTCTCGGGCCAGGCATCCCCAGTTTCTGGCTGCCCATCTTCGTCTTTGGATTTATCGCCTCCCATGCCGTAGGACAGGGATCGGTGATCTGGGTATTTATCGCAGAAATGTTCCCGAATGAACTCCGTGCTTATGGTCAATCGCTCGGCTCCTTTACCCACTGGATCTTGGCAGCAGTGATTGCCAACGTCTTTCCCTTCTTTGCCAACCAATTTGGCCCCGGCTACATCTTCGCCTTTTTCTGCCTGATGATGGTGGTGCAATTGGCCTGGGTAAGGGTTGCCATGCCAGAAACGAAGGGGAGATCCCTGGAAGAAATTCAACAAGCCTTACAAAAAAACAATGTCTGAACCCGTCGTCCTCTTTGGAGAAATGCTTTGGGACTGTCTCCCCACCGGTGCAGTGCCGGGTGGAGCACCCATGAATGTGGCCCTACACCTGCACCAACTGGGTCTTCCCACCCGATTGATTTCTGCCGTGGGTAAGGATGCCGATGGGGAAAAATTGCTCGACTTCCTGCGATCCTTCGATCTCCCTTTGGAGTTGGTACAGGTGAAGGAAACCCAGGACACTTCCAAGGTGCTGGTCGATACGAGTGATCCGGAAAATATTCGCTACGACATCCTCGCCCCTGTGGCTTGGGATTTTTTGTCCTGGTCTCCTGAGCAAGACCGCATCGTAGAAGAGTCCGACGCATTTCTTTTCGGTACGCTGGGGGCACGTCATTCGGAAAGTTTGGCCACACTACTCAAGTTGCTCCGTCACCCGACCCTTCGCGTATTTGATGCCAACCTACGCCCCCCCCACTATTCTTTCGAAGTAATTGAGACGCTATTGGGTTACACAGACATCCTCAAAATCAACGAAGACGAGTTGGAAGTCTTTGCCGAGCATTTCGGCACGGAAGCGACTATTTCAGGTCTTTGTGAGTTTTTGGATCAACAGTACCCCATTTCCATCATCTGCATCACCAGAGGTTCCAAGGGTGCGGCCATCTACCAAAAGGGCACCTTGGTGGAGCACCCCGGTTACAAGGTGGCATTCCAGGATTCCATTGGGGCAGGCGATGCCTTTTTGAGTGGGTTTATTAAGATGTACCTGGCGGAAAAGTCCCCGGAGGAGATCATTGATTTTGCCTGCAAGCTAGGTGGCTACGTCGCTACGCAAAAAGGAGGAGCGCCGAGGTATACGGAATTGGATGTAAATAGGGAGATAGGGTAAAGATTGTACGAAGTACCATGTACCAAGTACAATGTATAAAACCCCTAATTCAACCAGAATTCATATCCCAACGAATCCCTGCTTGGTACTTTGTACTTTGTACAATTTGTTATCCCAATATTCTTTAGTAGCAAGTATCAAGATCCTTCCTAAGCAGAATTCATATCCGTATTGGATCCCTACTTTGTACTTGGTACTTGGTACACTTTACAATTTATTGTTCCAAGATTCTACAAAAGCAGAATTTATATCCGTATTGAATTTCCTACTTTGTACTTGGTACTTTGTACTTTGTACAATTGCTAGCAGATACCTTACTTATCAAATAAAAGGTACCTTAAGAAGTAATTATTTGCACGAGAAGCCAATCCCATCTATTTTTAGCCCTCCATTTAGGGTGCCAACTCCCTAACACACCACTTTTATGTCCAAAAATCTTGTCATTGTAGAATCCCCCGCCAAAGCCAAAACCATCGAAGGGTACTTGGGAAAGGACTTTAAGGTAGCCTCCAGCTTCGGGCACGTGCGGGATTTGCCGAAAGGCGACAAGGCCATCGACATCAAAAATCGCTTCAAGCCCACCTACGAGGTGACGGCAGATAAAAAAGAGGTGATCAAAAACCTGAAGTCGCTCGTGAAAGATGCCGAAATGGTCTACCTCGCCAGTGACGATGACCGCGAAGGAGAAGCCATTTCCTGGCACCTAAAAGAGGTATTGAAGTTGGAGGAGCAAGATTGCAAACGCATCGTCTTCCGCGAGATCACCAAAAACGCAATCCTCAAGGCCATCGACAACCCACGAACCATCGACTACGACCTCGTCAATGCCCAGCAGGCACGGCGCATCTTGGATCGATTGGTAGGTTTTGAACTTTCGCCTATTCTTTGGAAAAAAATCAAAACCGGCCTTTCTGCAGGACGCGTACAGTCCGTGGCGGTTCGCTTAATTGTGGAGCGCGAACGAGAAATTGAGGCGCACAATTCCAAATCTGCTTTCCGTATCACCGCCCTCTTTGAGGTGGAAGGCAAGTCCTTCCAGGCCGAGTTGCCCAAGAAATTTGAAACCAAGGCCGAAGCAGAAGCATTTCTCAAAAACTGCCTGGATGCGAGTTTCTCCGTAGCCAACCTCGAAAAGAAACCGGCCAAAAAGACTCCTGCAGCCCCATTTACCACCTCCACGCTACAGCAGGAGGCCTCTCGCAAGTTGTATTTTTCGGTCGCCCAAACCATGCAGGTAGCCCAGAAGCTCTACGAGGCGGGAAAGATTACCTACATGCGTACCGATAGCACCAACTTGTCTCAAGATGCCTTGGCCGCAGCCAAGTCTGCCATCGAACAGGCATTTGGTCCCAACTACCATACCCAGCGAAAATTCGTTACCAAAAACGAAAGTGCTCAAGAGGCGCACGAAGCGATTCGTCCCACCGATTTTGGCGCAGCCCAGGTATCCGGAGACCGCAACGAGCAGCGCTTGTACGAGTTGATCTGGAAGCGAGCCATCGCCTCCCAGATGAGCGATGCCACACTGGAGCGCACCACAATCACCGTGGGCATTTCCAATTCCCCCCTGCAACTACAGGCCTCTGGGGAAGTGATCACCTTTGATGGATTTTTGAAGGTGTACCTAGAAGATACCGACGAGGAGCCTGAAGATGAGGAAAGTGGCAACACCTCTCTCCTGCCACCCATGACCGTAGGCCAAGCCTTGCGCTTGAAGGAGATGAAGGGGAAAGAAACCTTTAGCCGTCCTGCGCCACGCTACACAGAAGCCTCCTTGGTGAAAAAGTTGGAAGAACTGGGCATCGGCCGACCTTCCACCTACGCCCCCACGATTTCCACCATTCAAAAGCGAGACTACGTCAACAAGGAGGCCCGCGAGGGCACAAAGCGCAACTACGTGGAAATGGTCATCTCGGGTGGGCAATTTAAGGAAGCAAGCAAATCCGAAATTACGGGAGCAGAGAAAAACAAACTCTTCCCTACGAATATTGCCATGGTCGTGAACGACTTTTTGGTAGAGCATTTTCCGAATGTGATCGACTTCCACTTCACCGCCAAGGTGGAAAAGGAGTTTGACGAGATTGCAGCGGGAGGCCAAGATTGGCAGGACATGATTGACGGATTTTACGGCAAGTTTCACACGAGCGTGGAAGAAACCCAGCAGGTATCCCGTCAGGACATCAATACCAGCCGCAGCTTGGGGGTGCATCCCGTGTCGGGCAAACCGATTTTTGCCCGATTGGGCAAGTTTGGACCTTTGGTGCAGATTGGCGACAATGAGGACGAGGAAAAGCAGTTTGCCAGTCTGAAAAAAGGACAATTCATCGAAAACTTGAGTCTAGAAGATGCCTTGGAATTGTTTAAACTTCCACGCGAAGTGGGCGTTTTTGAGGACAAGAAGATGGTGGCTGCCTTGGGCAGATTTGGACCCTACATCAAGCACGATGCCGCGTTCTACTCCTTGCAAAAGGAGCAAGATCCCATGCTGATTACCGAGGAGGAAGCCATCCAATTAATTGTGGCCAAGCGGGAGGCGGATGCGAACAAGCACATCAAAACCTTCGCGGAAAACCCAGAGATCCAGGTCTTGAATGGCCGCTGGGGACCCTACATTAAGCTGGGGAAAAACAACTACAAGATTCCCAAGGGCAAGGAAGCTGCAGAGCTGACCTACGCCGAAACGATCGACATCATCGAATCCCAACCCGAGGCCAGCAAGAAAAAAGGTAGGTTTGGGGGGAAGAAGAAGTAGGGAAAAGGTTAAATAATTAGCTGATTAACCTACTTGCTGCAGCCGAGAAGGACTAAAAATAGTCTCATTATTTTTGCCCCAGCGGGGCTATATGTTACTAGAAAAATTACCAGGAATCTCAACCGCGCTCCGGAGGTGCGCTATAATACTATTTAGCCATGTCGCTCCTCTGGAGCTCAGAAACAATTTGAATTGTAATTTTTCTATTAACATTTTGCTCCTCCGGAGCAATTTCGGCCTATTGAATCAGTTTTTTTTCACGCGAATTAAGGAGAAAAATAACTCGGATAATTATCAAATCAAGAATTTAATCAGCGTGTCTTTTCTGTGATAATCCGCGTGAAAATTCTTTTTTAGATCGGGAAAGTAAGCTCTGAAAGAAGTTTACCCCGCAGAATTGCGGGGCGAAATGATTATAACCCCCGGCTTCACCGGGGGTTAAGGACAACAAACTTACTTAGAACCCCGAAGTGGGTGATACAAAAAAATGATATCACCCGCCGCGGAAGACGGAACATTATTTACCACCTCTCCGTGGTTTAAGATAAAATCCTTCGAGGTCTAAAAAAGACCTCAAAGGAAGTTTTTCCCCAAAAATTCCTTATTTTTCGAGAGGTGATTTTTCACCTTCCCCATTACCCAAAATTCCTTCCATGCATCACAAAATAGCCGTGATTGGCACCGGGCCTTCGGGCATTACTGCACTTAAAAATCTGCTGGATCAAGGGCTAGATGCAGTAGGTTTTGACCGAAATGACGCCGTAGGAGGTAACTGGATTTATTCCGAGAAGGAAAGCCACTCCAGCGTCTTTGAAACCACCCACATCATCTCTTCGAAGACCCTCTCCCAATACGAGGACTTTACCTTCGACGAGTTTGACCCCAGCACCCCCGACTACCCTTCCCACGATACACTCCGCCGGTATTTTCAGGCCTACGCCGAACGGTTCAACCTCCTGCCACACATCCAGTTTGGCACCCTAGTGACCTCCTGCCAGCAAATGCCTGACGGAAACTGGGAAGTGACCACCGAAAAAGACGGGCAGTCCACTATCGGAACCTACACGCATCTAGTGGTGGCCAATGGACACCATTGGAAGCCTAGAATGCCCAACTATCCGGGCAACTTTACCGGTGAACTCCTTCACTCCCATAACTTCAAAAAGGCCGCTCCCTTTGCAGGAAAGCGGGTGCTGGTGATCGGCGGAGGAAACTCAGCCTGCGATGTGGCCGTGGAAACCAGCCGCGTATCTGCCTTTACCGCCATCTCCTGGAGAAGAGGGTACAATATTGTGCCCAAATTCCTGTTTGGCAAGCCCTCCGACAAGGTAGCCGAAGGCACCAAGTGGCTGCCGATCAAGTTGCGTAGCTTCTTCAACAAACTGATGCTCAAAGTCTTTGTGGGAGATAATTCTGTGTACGGACTCCGCCCGGTGACAGAGGCATTTGGCGCGACCCACCCCACCATCAACGACGAACTCCTCCACAAAATCCGTCACGGAAAAGTAAGCCCACGACTAGATATCGCCCGATTTGAAGGCAACACCGTTGTCTTTGAAGATGGGCGACAAGAAAAATACGACAGCGTCATCGCCTGCACAGGCTACTGGCTCAGCCATCCTTTTTTCGAGAAGGAATTGATCGACTACAGCACAGGACCAGTGCCCTTGTATTTAAAAATGTTCCACCCTACGCTATCCAACCTGTATTTTATCGGCATGTTTCAGCCACTCGGCTGCATTTGGCCGGGTGCAGAGTTGCAGAGTAAACTGATGGCGCAGGAACTGATTGGCGCTTGGAAGCGGCCCAAGAACTTGGCCGAACGCTGTGAAAAAGAAGTGACCGATCCGCATTACAAACAAGTAAATACCCCACGCCACACGATCACGGTGGATTTCCATCTCTTTGTCAAGGCCTTGAAGCAGCAACTTCCCAAAAACTACGTATCCAAAAAACCAATTGCCGCTAAGGAGAAACTAACCGCATAACCTCCTACTAACCTAGCCCAAACCAGCCATGCAGATCAACGACCATAACCCCCTCCTTCCCTACCTTCCCGCAGCCGATCGCTACGAACGCATGAAGTACCGCTACTGCGGAAATAGCGGCATCCAACTCCCAGAAATCAGCTTGGGCCTCTGGCACAACTTTGGACACAATGCCGACTTTACGCTGGGAAGAAAGATTTTAAGAAGAGCCTTTGATCTGGGGATTTGCCACTTTGATCTGGCCAACAACTACGGTCCTCCCTTTGGATCAGCAGAGGAAAATTTCGGTCGCATGCTGCAGAAGGATTTTCTCCCCTACCGCGACGAACTCTTGATTTCCTCCAAGGCGGGCTGGGACATGTGGCCAGGTCCCTATGGCAACTTTGGTTCCAAAAAATACCTGATTGCGAGTTGCGATCAGAGTTTGACCCGTATGGGACTGGATTACGTAGATATTTTTTACCACCACCGTCCCGATCCCAACACCCCCTTGGAGGAGACCATGGGTGCTTTGGACCTGCTGGTTCGTCAGGGAAAAGCCCTCTACGTAGGCATCTCCCAGTACAGCGCGGAGGACAGCGCACGTGCCTATGAAATCCTAACCTCCTTGGGCACACCCTTACTCATTCACCAACCACGCTACAGCATGCTTGACCGCTGGGTGGAACAGGGGTTGATGGAGGTATTGGGGCAAAAAGGAGTAGGAAGCATCGCCTTCTCTCCTCTAGAGCAAGGATTACTGACCGACAAGTACTTGAAAGGAATTCCGGCTGACTCCCGCGCAGCCAAGGATGGGCGCTACTTGAAGCCAGAGCAGGTTGCTCAGGAGAAATTGGCGATCATTCAGCGCTTGAATGAGGTGGCCCTACGTCGAGGACAGACCTTGGCCCAACTCGCCATCGCTTGGCTCTTGAAAGATCCACGCATTAGTTCCGTGCTGGTAGGTGTATCCCGTCCCGAGCAGTTGGACGACAACGTGGCCGCCATCCAGAATAGCCAGTTTAGCGCAGCCGAACTCGCGGAAATCGAGGGTATTTTGAGGGGGTAATGGGAAACCGGCCCTCACCCTCACCCTCAAGAAATCTCGGGATCTTGACGGTCCTGGTTCTGGCCCAATTTATGGGTACTTCACTTTGGTTTGCCGGCAATGCCGCTGCACCCGAACTGGAGGGCCTCTTGGGTCAGTCGGGGCTCGTCCCGATGATCACCTCTGCGGTGCAGTTGGGATTTATTGTGGGCACTTTTTTTTATGCGGTATTCCAGGTATCGGATCGGTATTCCCCTTCTCGAGTATTTCTTTGGAGTTCACTCGCTGCTGGGGCGGTGAATGTTGCGCTACTTTTAGTGCCCCTCCAATTGGAGTGGATTTTGGGTAGTCGTTTTTTAACTGGTTTTTTCCTAGGGGGAATTTATCCTGTAGGTATGAAAATCGCTGCCGACTACACCAAAGGTGGGCTTGGGGTTGCACTTGGGTTTTTGGTTGGTGCCCTCGTGGTAGGCACTGCCTTCCCCTTTTTGATTCAAGGGTTGGAACTGGATGTTTCCTATCGGGTGTTGATTCTTGTTCCGGCAGGGTTGGCCTGTTTGGGAGGACTGCTGGTTGGGATAGGGATACCCGATGGGCCTTACCGCAAACCGAATCCAGCGCTCAACTTTTCTTTAATCCCCCAGTTGGCACGGAATAAAGCCTTGCAGGGAGCGGCTGGCGGGTATTTTGGGCACATGTGGGAACTCTACACCTTTTGGGCCTTTTTGCCGTTGCTCTTAAATTTTCTTTCCCAAAATACGCTATCTCCTGCTACCCAATCCCTGTGGACCTTTGTGCTGATTGGCATCGGAGGTATTTCCTGTTCCTTGGGGGGATTGATCTCCCAGAAACTGGGAAGTGGAACCGTAGCCATGGCAAGTTTGATCGGTTCGGGTACCTGTGGATTGATTTTATGGGTTTTTCCTGAATTTGCATTTTGGGCACCCATCCCCTTCTTATTCGTGTGGGGACTACTACTTTCTCCCGATTCCCCTCAATTTTCCACTTTAGTTGCACAAAGCGTCGCTCCCGAGCACCGGGGCACCGCCCTGACCTTAGTCAATGGATTGGGCTTTGGACTGACGATCGTGAGCATTCAAGTGACCCAATTTGCTGAAGGTTTCCTTTCTCCCCATCAGTTTATCGGCTTGTTATGCATTGGGCCAGTGGTAGGGGTGTTTTTGTTTTTTTCTTCTACCCCCGGTTAGACCGGGGGTTACAATTGTACCACCTCTTCGAGGTTATTTCTCCTACATCATTTCCTTAATCCAAAACAATTTTAAGTGACCTACTACGAATTCAATTGATTTTAACGGACAGGTTAGTAGTATAAAAAATGTAGCTCCGAAGGAAGTTTACCCCGCAGAATTGCGGGGCGAAACAAAAAAATGTTAGTGGCGCACCTCCGGAGCGCGCCTTACCTTGTTCAATTTGCTCTAGTAACATATTGAGGCTGTCTCAAAAGTCTCTTAAAATTAGAAGGCTAGTCGATTTCTCGGCTAGCCTTTCTTGTTTAACTCAAAATTGTTATCTTGAGGTGTGCAAAAACAAGACACGAATATAGTCTTTAAAGACTACACGACCAACCAGCTGATGCT
>JAMNXQ010000027.1 GCA_023653075.1 Algoriphagus sp. | reverse complement strand
TGAGAATCGACCGAAAATGATTCTTAGAATTACAAATTATTGGCTTTTTTTATAAATAACTCCAAAGCACCCGTCATACTCGGGGCATTTGGCATGGGGGCCTCGATGTCTAAGATGAGTCCCATATCGCGTACAGCTTGAGCTGTAGTTGGACCAAAGGCTGCAATACGCGTTTTTCCCTGAACAAAATCTGGGAAATTTTGACGTAAAGATTTAATCCCAGATGGGCTAAAAAATGCCAAGATATCGTACTTCACATCTGCCAAATCGGATAAATCCGCCGCTACTGTGTGGTAAATAATGGCCTCTGTAAATGCAATTCCCTGTTTTTCCATGTAACCTGGAATGTCCTCCTTGCGGATATCCGAACACGGAAACAAGTACTTTTCGTTTTTGTGTTTTTTGAAATAGTCAAATAAGTCCTCAGCAGTCTTGGTGCCTACAAATAACTTACGCTTACGGATCACAATGTATTTCTGTAGGTAGTGCGCCGTTTGATCTGAAATGCAGAAATATTTCATTTCAGCTGGCATTTCGATTTTGAACTCCTTACAGATCGCGAAGAAATGATCAATCGCATTTCGGCTCGTAAAAATGATGGCCGTATGCTTTAGGATGTCTATTTTTTGCTTTCTAAACTCTTTAGGGGGAACAGGTTCCACCTTAATAAATTGCCTAAAATCGATTTTCAACTTATATTTTTCTGCAAGCAGCAAATAAGGAGAGTTGGCTTCGGTAGGTTTAGGTTGAGATACCAGTATGCTCTTAACTGGGGTATAGCGATCTTTTGGAGCTGCACTCATGCGGGAGTTCCTTTTACGTTCAACACATTACTGGGCGAGTACCATGATCCATTTGGTTAAAACCAAAAAGGGTACTAATTCAGCAAGGCAAAGGTAAGTAAATAAATGATACTTTTTAAAATTCAACCTGCTCATCATAATCAGGAAGAGTCCAAGTACTCCGAAAAGGTACACCCAAAAGAACCCTTGCATCAAATAAATGAAGCTGGATTGCAACACATAAAAATCATTGATGACAAAAAAGCTACTCACTAGAAGGATGAAAGCAAAACCAAAAGTGATGAGCCGAAGTAGGTAGAAAAAATGTGCAAATTCTGATTTTCCAAGATCAAAGAGGTAGCTCACCAACTTGATTGCTGAAAATTTCAAAATGGTGAGTAACAAAATCAAAATTGAAGCTAGCAACCAAAAAAGTAACAAGGAGATAGCGCTGAAACCAATCCAATTCTCAATCCAATCGGGCCTAAAAATCACGATGCCCGTTACTAAACTCTGGGCAAGCATCATCGACACCAGAAACAAGTACAGAAGAATGTCAAACGAAAACACTTTTTGTAAGCCCCCGCTTTCAGAAAAATCTTCCGCCTTGATCACTGACAAGGGTTGGAGCAAAACGCCTAATAAATAGGGATATACGCGGCGATAAACCGCCGCCAACCCCAAAATCAATAAAAGCGATACCGCAAAAAAATCTTTCAAGGGCTGTACCGGATTGCGTTTCTGCTGCGCTAAAAATTGCTTATCCAAATACACTTGCTCTTCCTCTAGGGTATTTTTGGCCACTTTAGTCACCTGCAGTCCAAACTCTCCCACTTGAATCCGATCATTGATTACGGTTACGAGCAAACTGTCTTTTCGGAACTCTTTTTTGATCGAGGCTGTGGATATAAAAAAAGTAGTGTCCTTGGGAATTAATCCCCAAAGCTTTCCATCAATAAAAATGGTGGAGTGACCTGGAATTTCAAATTGAAAATAGGATTGTGGGAAAGAATTTACCGCCAAATACACCTCTTTCTGTCCAATAGACCCTACCAAGGATTGTTCCGATGCATTCGCCCACCTTCCCTCATAACTCTCCAATACCTGAGCAGATGCCCAAGAGGAAAAGAAAAGGAGAACGAAAAAAAGTAAAATTTTACGCATTGAAGCTTGGTGAAAGAGGCCTAAGGAAACCACTGGAACCCCTCAAAGGTGCAGGATTTGACTTAGTCATAAACATCTACTTACAAAATTCAGCATTCCTAAGACAGCCTCCAAATGAATTTTGGCAAGCATCCAAAAAATTGACACTAGTTGAAAAAGAATAGAATTCATGCTACCCACTTCTTTCCAGAGAATGGATGTCTTCCTTGGGAATAGCTCCTATCTTTACCTGAGATTTACAACCCATGGCAGGACTTTACATTCACATCCCCTTTTGCAAACAAGCCTGTCACTATTGCGACTTTCATTTTTCCACTAACCTTGATTTGATCAGCCCAGTGGTGGAAAGCATTATTCTAGAAATAGAGCTTCGAAAAGATTACTTGAAAGGCGAACAAGTAGATACCGTCTACTTTGGGGGAGGCACCCCCTCCCTGCTCCCTGCAGTGGCCTTGGAACAGATTTTGGATCAGGTAGCAGGTGTTTTTCCAGGAAAAAAACTGGAAGTCACCTTGGAAGCTAATCCCGATGACCTAAATCCCCAGTCTCTAGCCACCTGGAAATCCTTAGGAATAGATCGCCTAAGCTTGGGAATCCAAAGCTTTCAAGAGGAAATACTAACCGCTTACAATCGGGCTCACAATGCCAAAGAAGCAAAACAGGCCATACAACTAGCTCGAGCAGCTGGATTTGAGAAATTTTCCATTGACCTGATTTATGGCTACCCCCATGGAGATCATGGCTTGTGGAAAAAAGACCTGAATGAAGCCTTGAGTCTTGACCCCGGCCACCTATCAGCCTATTCGCTGACGGTTGAACCCAAAACCACCTTTGGGAATTGGGCAAAAAAAGGAAAATTTATCCCTGCGGAAGAAGAATTCGTAGCCCAGCAATTTGAATGGCTGCAAGAGCAATGTGAGCAAGCGGGATACCTACAGTATGAAATTTCCAATTTTAGCCGCCCAAATCAAGGGGCCATCCACAATAGCAATTATTGGAAACGAGTTCCCTACCTAGGCATTGGCCCTAGCGCACATTCCTTTGATGGCCAAGCAAGAGGCTACAATCCTCCTTCTAACCCCAATTATGTCAAAACATTAGCCGCTGGAAAACTCCCCTTTGTAGTAGAATTACTAGAAAAAGAAGAATTGATCAACGAAGAAATCCTGACAAGCCTACGGACGAGCTGGGGATTAAATACTGCAAGTTTGGCGGATCGATACCAAGTCGATCTCCTGCAAATCAAGGGCGCTTCGGTCGCTAAATTAACTGCCCTTGGCATGATTCATGTCGAAGGGAAAACGCTAACTTTAACACGGAAAGGCAAGTTGCTCGCAGATAGCATTGCTTCCGAATTTTTTCTTTAATCCCATGACCTACCCTAGAAAGAAAGAAGCGACCCCTTTGGGCGAAGCCTTCCAGGACTTGTTAAAAACCTACAAGCTTGATGAAGCCTATCAGGAAAACGTTCTGCTCGCGTCTTGGCCAAAATTGATGGGAAAAACCATTGCTGATCGCACCGGAAACTGCTATATCAAGGACAAAAAACTATTTGTGAAAATCACCTCTGGCCCTTTGAAAAAAGAGCTGCAACTTAATAAATCCAAGGTGATGGCCCTGATCGAAACCGAGGTAGGAAAGGGAATTGTGGTCGAAATCGTCTTCCTTTAAAATTTTTGAAAGATTTAACAATTCTCCCCCGCTTTCGGGTAGCTACAAGTAGCGCTGCATTGGTCGACATTCCCTATTTTTGAGGGTAACTCCATGATCAAGACCACCTCACTTCCTCTTGGCAGAATTAGCCTGTTGTTGGCCATATTAGTTTGGCTGGCTCTGGTATTGGTTGATTTGATCCGGATCTTTGGGATGATCAACAACCTCGATTCTGGAATCTCAGAGGAGGTTACCTGGATTTTAGAAATCCTGTTTTTCTTTTTTGTGTATTTGGTCTACCGCCATGTTTTTTGGAAAACGCGACAGGCGGATTTCCTTACACTGATATGGAGAGGCGTTTCTACTGGCCTTTTTGCTGCCGGCGCAGGACTGCTTACCGAACTGATTTACCTCGCTTTTGGAGAAAGTAAACTTGGGACTGATCCCTTTCTAAACAATATTTTTTACCACATCAATTTTGCTTGGACAAGTGCTTTCTTGATTTCTACAGCACTATTGTGGAAGCATTTGATCCTGTACCAAAAGAACACACAGGTAGTCAAGCAATGGAAGGTGTTTGAGCTTTCCATGTTGGGGGCTTTATTTTTTGTGTTTTTCAACCACAACAATTTTGATTACAGCTTCCTATTTGGATTGGTCATCCTGTTGGTAATTTCCATCCTGCTCGCCGTCAATTTGAAGTGGATACCTTACCTCAACTTCAAGGAGAAATGGAAAACCCTACTCTTTCTATTCCTTATTTTATTGAGTTCAGGCATTCTGTTTTACAGAGTACTTTCCTACGGAAATGAGGCAAAATTGCAAATCAACCTGACTGACAACTTGTTCATCATGGCCTTGTTTGGTTTTGTGTTTGCCTATGGACTATTCAGCTTTTTGGTCACCCTCTTCAACCTACCTACCTCTTCCGTTTTTGAACAAAAACTCACAGAGGCCATTAATTTTCAAAAGCTAAGTCAATCCATACAGCCCGAGGAAAATGAGGAGCAAGTATTGGACATTTTACTTGATTCCTGCATGAGTGCCTCCTATTCAGATTGCGCCTGGATAGAGCTGAATCCCAAGGAGCAAATCCAGATTAAAAATCCACTCCGGCTAGTGGATCAAGCAACTCAAACAACCCTCGCTTCCCTAATCCCCCAGGAAAACCAATCCTGGATCCCTGGAGCAGCTACTGAGCAAACCCAAACAGTTCGACTCAATCACCCTAGCTACAAATCTGCCTTACTTGTTCCCTTGCTAGTAAACAAGTTCATCCTGGCTCGAATTGTATTGATCAAAGAGGTAAAAGAAGGATTCAACAAGGAAATGATGAACATCATCGGAACTTTCGCAAGGCAAGCCTGCATTTCTGTTGAAAATCACCGCCTCCTCAGCCAAGCCATTGCCAACGAACGCTACCAGGAAGAATTAAAAATTGCACAGCGAGTTCAGAAGGCGCTTTTACCCCTAAAACTTGATCATCCAGACTCATTTCAGATATGTGCCTATTCCAACACTGCGGATGAGGTAGGGGGAGATTATTACGACACGTACCAAGTCGATGCCAATCATTTTGTGATCATTATGGGAGATGTATCTGGAAAAGGCACCTCTGCTGCCTTCCACATGGCTCAAATGAAAGGGGTATTCCAAAGTTTAATCCAACTGGGTCTTCAGCCGGCTGAATTCATGAAAAAAGCAAATGCCGCGCTAAGCAAGTGTTTGGAAAGAAATCACTTCATCACGGCCTCTATTTTTGAAATTGATACGTTAACCCAATCTTTTCGTCATGCGAGAGCGGGACATATTCCTACCCTCTGGTACCGGGCCCAAGAAAAAACAGCTGCCTATATTTCGATTGAAGGGCTTGGATTAGGAATTGTAAGAAACCAAACCTATCAAAACCACGTACACGAAAAGACATTTGACTACCAGCAGGGCGATCTTTTGGTATTACTTACCGATGGAATCCTAGAAGGAAGAAATGAGCAGGGGGAGCTGTTTGGTTACGATCGTTTGAAAAAATTAGTAGAAGAGCACCACCACCTATCCCCACCCGCCTTACAGCAAGTACTGATCGATTCGCTCCACCAATTTGTAGGGGGAGATGGAATGATTGACGATGATTACTCCCTATTGGTGGTCAAATTCACCCAACCCGATTAAACTAGCAAGACATGCTACGAATTGAAAAAATAAAAGAAGAAAATAAGGACATCCTTCGCCTAATTGGTGAAGTAGATGCAAGCAATTCCGTGCTTCTAGACCAATCCATCCAGGAAGTAGTCCAACAAGGCGCCTCCTTTTTATTGATAGATGGCAAGGAGCTTGGATACATCTCTTCAGCAGGTTTGGGGGTTTTTATGTCTTACCTCGATGATTTTTCAGAAAGGGGAATTCGATTTGCAATTTTCGGGTTGAATGATCAAGTTGGAGAGGTATTCAAAATTCTTGGACTAGACCGATTGATCTCCATTGTACCAGATAAGTCCACCGCAATCGCTTCTCAACATGAATCATAAACTTAATTTATCCTGCAGTACCGCTGCATTGGCTGAATTGAGAAGCTTTTTGCAGCAGAACCTAGCTATCTTCAAGCTGACAGAGGTCGATAGACACCAAGTAACTCTGGCGGTTGAAGAAGTTTGTGCCAACCTGATTATCCATTCGCATGCCTGCAATCCCAAGGAAGAAATTCACCTGGAAGTCACGGAATTGAACAAAAAAATAATCGTAGAAATTACAGATAAAGGGGATGCTTTCAACCTGTTGGAATACGAGGTGCCAGACCTAAGTCAAGTAATCGAAGAGAAACGAAAAGGAGGAATCGGAATCTTATTGGTCAAAAAGATCATGGATGAAATCCAGTTTGAATCCAAAAACGGCAAAAATATTTGTAGGCTAATTAAAAATTTTTAGCCCTAAAAGAAGTTAATACACTGGCAGATGCTGCTTTACCCTTGAAATCTTACTAAATTTGTTCCATTGATTTTTACTTTGGCCTCAATACAGATGAACCACCGAATCCTTTCGGCAATTTTCACCCTTCTTTTCCTCACCTCAGCGGGCTTTTTTAGCCTTAGCGCTCGTGCTCAGGAACAGGCAGATGTGCTTTTTACCGTCGGAAAAAAGCCGGTAGAAAAAGAACAGTTTCTGTATTTGATCACCAAAGGAAAAAAAGTTGACCCAGCTGCTGCAACTCTCAGCAGAGAGGAGTTTGAAGCTAATTTCGATCAATTCTTGCTTTTTCAGCTGAAAGTAGCGGAAGCGGAATCCATGGGTCTGCATCAATCTGAAGAGTTTGATCGGGAATTTGGAAGCTTCAAGGAAACTCTAATTGCCCCATTTTTGATTAAGAATGGCGTTGAGGACGGGGAATTACGAAAGGTGTATGGCCGAATGCAAGAAATTGTGCGTGCCAGCCACATTTTATTCCAGTTACCGCCAAATGCAAGCAATGAAGACAGCCTTTCCATGCTCAAAATGGCTTTGAAGGTAAAAGCTGAGTTAGAAAATGGAGCTGATTTCAATGCCTTAGCTCTGGAATACTCCGATGATCCCTCAGCCAAGATGAATAAAGGTGATCTTGGGTATTTTACAGGATTACAAATGGTCCAACAATTCGAGGAAGCAGCTTACATGCTCCCTGTTGGAAGTATTTCGGATCCGGTAGTAAGCGATTTTGGCTACCATATCATTCAAGTAAAGGATCGCCAAGCCAATCCTGGTGAGGTAGAAGTCTCCCACATTTTGGTACGCTTTGATGCAGAGAACAGTAGCCAAGAAGAGAACGCAAGGCGAAAAATTTCTGACATCTATGCGGAAATACAAAAGGAAAATACACGCTGGGAAGAGATTGTAAAATTCTACTCAGAAGATGCCGCCACCAAGGAGGCCGGGGGAATTTTGCCTTGGTTTGGAGTAGGCACCATGATTCCAGAGTTTGAAATGGCCGCCTTATCCTTGACAGAAATAGGGGAGATATCTCCACCGATCAAAACCCCTTACGGATACCATATCCTACGGTTGGAGGGAAAAAGACCCCTACAATCCTATGAGGAACTTGAACAAACGATCAAATCCAAAATTTTGCGGAACTCCAAATCTGGCATGATCCAATCCCAAGTTATCGCCATGCAAAAAGCAAGGTATGGGTTTAAGGAGAATGAGGCAGAGCTAGTTAGGCTTTCCAAAACGCTTACTTCAGAAGATCTCACTGCCTTTGGTGCCCAACTTCAAGAAAAAGGGTTGATAGGAGTTCAACTTTTTTCGATCAAAAACAGCTCATTCGCCGTACGGGACCTCTGGAAATTTATGCAAGCAGAAGAGGTAACCCCTAAGGGATCTGGCACCTTCTTTAACCGATGGCTAGATAAATTTGTAGCCCATACCTTAGCGCAAACCGAAGAAAAAGATTTGGAGGCAACCAATTCGGATTACCAAAAACTCCTCAAAGAATATAGAGATGGGATTTTGATGTTTTCCTTGACTAACCAGGAGGTTTGGCAAAAAGGATTGAATGATAGTATTGGGCAGCAAGAATTTTATAAAAATAACATTCAAAACTACCAGTGGAAGACTCGAGTACAGGCCTATTTGGTAAAGGTGAACGATGCCTCCAAACTCGATAATGCACGCAAATACCTTCAAAATAAACGTTTTAATTCAACTAGCTTCGCTTCTTTTGAAGCAGATTACCGTGCCAATTTTCCGAATGCATACGCTACCGAATCAGGAACTTTTGAGTACGAATCACATCCTATTCTTTCTAAGGTAGATTTGAATCAATCGTACCAAGAGCTTGTGGTGGAAGGTGTTCCCTATGTCCTAGTGGTGGGAAGTATTTATCCTCCTGGGCCAAGAAAGTTTGAGGAAGCTCGGGGTTTGGTGATTCGCGATTACCAGGCTTACCTCGAACAAGCTCTCACCAAACGATTAAAAGAAAAATATCCCATTCAAATCAATTCTGGGGTAAAAGAAAAAGCCTTTGCCGCTTTGAATAACTAATTCTCCCCATTCGGATTTTCCGAAAAAGAAAAAACTATGAAATTCCTACACCGACTTCTTCCGAGCCTATTTGCATTTTGGATCTTGGGACAAGCTCATGCCCAAGAAACTGCCACTGGTCAAGTGGTAGATAAAATCGTTGCAAAGGTAGACAACAACATTGTATTGGAATCTGAGGTCCAAAAGACCTACCTCGAAGCGCTTTCTCAAGCGCAACAGGGTATTGAAGCCCCTACTCGATGCACTGTGTTTGAAAGTTTGTTGATCAATAAGCTCATGGTGGCCAAAGCAGAGATCGATTCGGTCATCGTCACTGATGCAGAAGTTATGCTCCAAGCCAATAACCGTTTCAGCATGGTCATGCAGCAGTTTGGTGGAGACGAAGCCATGCTCGCTGAAATGTATGGCAAGACAGCTGACCAATTGAAAGCCGAACTAGAAAGTGTCATTCGGGAGCAGTTGATTGTAGAGAAAATGCGTAAAACCATCACCGAAGGCATCTCCGTTTCTCCCGCCGAAGTGCGTGCATTCTATTACAGCATTCCGAAAGATTCACTTCCCTTATTCACCTCTGAAGCGACAGTGGGTCAAATTGTGCGAAAACCAGAAACCAACCCACAAGTTCGGGAGCAAATCCTCGCACAACTGAAGCAGTTCAAACAGGATATTGGCTCTGGAAAATCAACCTTCGCAGAACTTGCCAAAGCCAACTCGGAAGATCCCGGCTCAGCCGCACAGGGTGGAGACCTAGGATTCTTTAGAAGAGGGGAATTGGCTCCTGAGTACGAGGCTACCGCACTTGGATTACGACCCGGGGAACTCTCAGATCCTGTGGAAACACAGTTTGGGTTTCACCTGATCCAGCTACTTGAAATCAAAGGGACCACCTTCAATACGCGGCACATCTTACGGATACCCAAAGCGACAGAGCAAGATGTCCAAAAAGCAGAACGCTACTTGGATAGCTTGAAAAAAGAAATTCTGGCAGGTAAAATTGAATTTGCGAAGGCTGCAAAGGAGTATTCCCAAGATCGAACTACCTCCGATGCGGGAGGGTTTTTTACCGATCCAGCGACCACTTCAAATAGACTTTCTCTCCGTACTTTGGAAGATCCCGTACTTTACTTCACCATCGATACCATGAAGGTGGGAGACATTACTCCTCCGATTCGATTTGAAGATCCTAGAGAAGGCACCAAGGTTCGGATCCTATTCTACAAGGCCCGCTATCCTGCCCACAAGGCTAATCTGGAAGATGATTACGAAAAACTAAAGGCAGCTACCCTACGCCGAAAAGAAGATGAGGTGCTAAGCAAATGGTTTGTCACTGCCAAAGAAGATATTTTTATTGACATCGACCCAAGCTACGATCGATGCGATGCTCTCAAAGAAAAGTAAAGAAGTAAAAAACCCTCGCTAAACAGCGAGGGTTTTTTGTGACCTATATTTCTTAAAACTAAGTTAGTGAGTACTCTCCTCGATGGATTCGCCTCCTTGCGTTTGCTTTTCAAAGAGCGCAGCATACACTCCTTTTTGAGCCATCAAGGTCCCATGATCCCCTCGCTCTACAATACGTCCCTCGTCCAGAACTATAATCTGATCCGCTAACTTGGCCGAGGATACCCGGTGGGAGATGATAATGGACGTACGGTTTTTCATGATTTTTTGCAGGGAATTCAAGATGGCATTCTCCGTCTTGGTATCCACTGCAGAAAGGCAATCGTCCAAAATCAAAATCTTCGGTTCCTTCACAATCGCTCGAGCGATGGATACCCGCTGCTTCTGACCTCCCGATAGCGTAATGCCCCGTTCTCCCAGGAGCGTTTCGAAGCCCTTCGGAAATTCTAGGATATTTTGATAGACATCTGCATCCTTTGCTGCCTGGGTGATCCGATCTAGGTTGGGCTGATCCAAGCCAAAAGCAATGTTATTGGCAATGGTATCTGAAAAAAGAAATACATCCTGAGGCACTACCCCTATCTGAATGCGCAAGCTCGCAATCGAATACTGCTGAATGGGCCGTCCATCCACCAAAATCTCCCCTGAGCTGGCATCATACATGCGCATGAGTAGGTTGGCCAAGGTAGACTTTCCTGAACCTGTTGTACCAATGATCCCAAGGGTCTGTCCGACTGCTATGGAAAATGAAATGTCCCGAAGTGCCTGAACTCCTGAGTCTGGATAGACAAAGGAAAGGTGATTGACTTCAAGAGCACCCGCTAGGGTAGACTCAAGATTTTCAACAGACACCAAATCCGTCTTTTGATCCAGTAGTTCATTGATACGCCGTTGGGACACTTCAGCACGCTGCACAATGCTGGTCACCCAACCTAGGGAAGCTACAGGCCAAGTCAGCATGTTGACATACAAGATAAACTCTGCAATGACTCCATAGCCAATCTCCCCTTGAATAACCATCATCCCTCCCACATAGACAGTGATGATCGTAGAAATACCCACCAAGGCCATAATCAAGGGGAAAAACAAGGCATTGACCCGAGTCAGTTCAATAGACTGATGCTTGTACTCCTCGCTTGCCTTGTCAAACTCAGATGCTGAGTCCTGTTCTCTCACAAAGGCCTTCAACACCCGAATCCCTGAAAATGCCTCCTGAACAAAGGTACTGAGCTGCGAAAGGCTTTGCTGGATTTTTTCAGAACGTGCGTTGATCAGATTGTTGACATAGTAGATACTTAAGGAGAGGATTGGCAGGGGCAGCAATGAATACAAGGTAAGTTCCAGATTGACCGAAATCATGTAGAAGATCACCAATGGAAACAAAATCAACAGGTTGAGCCCATACATGATGGCCGGACCCAAATACATCCGCACACGGCTTACATCTTCTGAAATACGTGCCATCAAATCTCCAGTGCTATTTTTTCTGTAAAAACTTAAAGGGAGAAATTGAAAATGAGCAAAGAGCTCATTTTTCATGTCGTACTCAATTTTCCGCGACATGATGATGAGCGTTTGACGAATCAAAAAGAGGAAAAAACCCCGAAGTAGGGCCATGACTAAAATCAAAATGCCAAAAACAAAAACGGACTCTAAAAAATAGTCACGAGCCAAATCCCCAAGCCCACCCTTCGCTAAAGGATTGAAAAGCGCAAAACTTTCAACCACATAATCTATGGCGATTCGAACGAGTTGGGCAGGAATAATTACGAAAATGTTTGAGATCACCGTAAAGAGTATTCCCAAAAACAACAATCCCTTGTATTTGACTAAATATTTGTTAATTCTCCAGAGCTCTTTCACGAAATAAAATCTAAGTTTTTAATAATGCTCTTGTATAATATTTGGCAGAATAAAATTTGTAAGCTGATAAAAGTATTTAATTTTGTATCCGCGCAAATCCAAGTTTTAACCCAAATATAACACATTCTAAAAAGCTATTTTCAGATGTTAGCGATTAATGAAACCGAAACCATCCGTGAGGGTTCAATTTTTGGACAAATTACCCACATGGATCACGAGCAGTTGGTCATCTGTCACGATGAAGCTACTGGCCTCAAAGCCCTAATTGGAATTCACAACACCGTCTTAGGCCCAGCATTGGGAGGCACACGCATGTGGCCTTATGCTACCGAGGAGGAAGCCATCAAAGATGTTTTGCGCCTTTCAAGAGGCATGACCTTCAAAAATTCACTCGCAGGACTGAATTTGGGAGGAGGGAAAGCAGTTATTCTTGGCGATCCACGATTGAAATCAGAAGCCTTTATGCGACGATTCGGTCGTTTTGTAGAGAGCTTGGGTGGTCGCTATGTGACTGCTGAGGATGTCAACATGAAGACGTCCGACATGGAATACATTGCCTTGGAAACTCGGCATGTGACCGGCCTACCAAAAAGCAAGGGCGGCGCAGGGGATCCTTCCCCAGTAACTGCCTTTGGGGTATACATGGGCATGAAGGCTGCTGCCAGAAAAGCATTTGGCTCAGACTCCCTGCAAGGAAAGAAAATAGGCGTTCAAGGAGTAGGTCAAGTAGGAAAATACCTCCTCAACTACCTTGTGAAAGAAGGTGCTGACCTCCTGATTACAGATATTTTTGAGGACAAACTCAAAGAAGTTGCGGCTGCTACCGGTGCCACCGTGGTGGACAGTAAGGTACTCTACGATATGCCGATGGATATCTATGCACCCTGTGCGCTTGGCGCCACGATCAACGACCAGACCATCGACCGCTTGACTTGTAAGGTGATTGCCGGCGGAGCCAACAACCAGCTCGAGGACGAAGCCAAGCACGGCAAAATCTTGATGGAAAAAGGAATTGTCTATGCTCCAGACTTCCTAATCAATGCAGGCGGAGTGATCAATGTGGGGGCGGAATATTATGGGGAATACCTAGAAGAAACCGTTTTTGCACAAACAGAAAAAATCTACGACACCTGCTTGTCCATTTTGAACGCCTCCGAGCAACAAAACATACCCGCCCAGCAAGCGGCTATACAAGCGGCTAAGGCAAGGATTGAGGCGATTGGAAGGATTAAACTTCCTTTTTAAGAAAATCAAACCCAAAATTAAAAAGCCACCGAAGTCTGTTCGGTGGCTTTTTTGTATCCATTCCGATGAGGACAAGACCCATCAAATTACTTATATTTGTGACTCTTTACATACCCTATGCTCAACAGAAGAATCCTTAGAGTCAAAGCATTTCAGAATCTTTATGCTTATGAACAGTGCAAAGGATCCAATCTTAATTTAGCCAGAGACTTTATACGAGAGTCTTTTTTGCCAGACCTCAACAGCATGGAGGTGCAAGACAAGGCTGCCCTATCTCGGGAAGCTGAAGAAGCCATTCATATTTTTGATCAAAATGTGGATCAAGGCCAAAAATTGATTGCGAATGAGGCAGGAGCAAAAGTCAAAAAAATTGCTTTAGCTGCTTTAAAACAAGTTCGCGAGGCCAACGAAAAAGATCAGCAATTTTTGTTGAAAAATATGGTGGTCTCCGCCGAACGAATTCCCCAGCTATACCTATTGGCTATTGAGCTACTTCAAGCTTTTGCCAAACACGTGGGCAAAGAAGTAGAGAAAAAACAAAAACTTGCAGGAGATACACCCTTAGCCTTTGGCAATGAGCTCAACTTGGCCAACAACCAGGTATTGAAGCGTCTTCGAGAATCTCCAGAATACCAGAATGCGCTGAGCCGAAATGGGGTATCCCTCGATGAGCTTGAACTTGAAATCAAAGAATGGTTTCGGGAATACATCAAACCTGCAGAATCTTACCAGCAGTACCTTAGCCTTGCAACCCCAACCTTGGATCAAGATTTTGAGGTAGCCGATGATCTGCTAAAAAAAGTCATCTTTAAAAACGAGGTAATCTTGGCCTTTTTCTCAGAGAAGGACTTAAACTGGACCGAAAATAAATCGGTAGTACGAAGCCTGGCAGCGAAGGTGTTGAAAAATGCTTCCCTTCCGGACACGACACTGGCCGAGCCATTACCAGAAATTGCGATGAATTGGGAGGAGGACAAAGAATTTTTTGAAAATATTTTTAACTTCACCATCGCTAACGACGTAAGTAGTAAGGCACTTATCGCTGAAAAGACGAAAAACTGGGACATCGAACGCTTGGCTTTTACTGATAAAGTCATCATCTCCATGGCGCTTGCCGAAATGATTCATTTCCCAAGCATCCCTGTGAAAGTGACCATCAACGAGTATATTGATATTTCGAAAACGTACAGCACTCCAAAAAGCAAGCAATTTGTGAATGGTTTGCTGGATGTTTTGGCTAAAGAACTAACGGACAAGGGACAAATCCGCAAGAGTGGACGAGGACTTTTGGACAATAAATAGGTAAGACCATGAGCAAGACAACAAATACTTTACTCGCATTCGCTGTAGGCGCAGGAGTAGGTGCAGCCTTAGGAATTTTATTTGCTCCAGATACCGGTGCAAATACCCGAGACAAGCTCTCCTTCAAACTGTCAAAATACAAGAAAGAACTTGAGGACCTTATCAATGAATTGGTAGATGGAAAAGAAATGCATCTTAACGAAGCCAAATCCGAAGGAAAACGAGTGATCTCTGAAGCAAAAAACAAGGCAGAAGATCTTTTAAACGATGTAAACAAACTAATTGACCAAATAAATCAAGATAAAAACTAACATGAAAACAAGACTACTCAGCGCCATCGCCCTCTCTGTGGTATTGCTAGCTTCCTGCTCCCAAGGCAAGGATGATCAAGCAGAAAAAATCAAGGCTTTAGAAGAAAAAATTGCCGCAATGGAAGGTACCAATACTCCTGTTCCTGCGGACATGTCCCAAACTGCCACCAATGCAGATCCAAGCACACTAGGCGGTTTCCAGTTTTCTGAAATGGAGCACGATTTTGGCACCATCCAAGAAGGACAAGTTGTAGAACGTGTATTCAACTTCACCAACAACGGTCAAGCGCCTTTGGTAATTTCTAACATCACGGCTTCTTGCGGATGCACAAGTCCTGATTGGACCAAAGCACCTGTACAACCAGGACAGACTGGCTTTGTGAAAGTAGTATTCAACTCTGCAGCAAAATCTGGCGCACAGTCTCCTACTGTAACTATTCAAGCGAATACCAATCCATCGGTAACTCGTCTTCGAATGACCGGAAGTGTAACCCCTAAAACAGCTGGCGGAGCTGCTCCAGCAGGCCCTGTTAGAAAATAAGCGATGTATTTATTTATTCTAGCTCAAGCTGCTGCAGGCGGTAGCGGTATTCTTGGCCAAGTATTTCTGTTCGGATCGATCATCTTGATCATGTATTTCTTCATGATCCGACCGCAACAGAAAAAGCAAAAGGAAACCAAGAAGTTTATTGAAGAAATAAAAAAAGGAGATGATGTAGTGACCATCGGAGGTATCCATGGAAAAGTATACAGTGTGGATGGGGATACCGTCCTACTGGAACTTGACAAGGGACTAAAGGTGAAAGTCGAAAAGTCTGCGATCTCCCTTGACTTCTCACAAAAAACAAGTTCAACTAAGTAACACCTTGCCCGATTCTAAAAAATCCCCTTGGAGACTATCTAAAAGAAAACTCTCCAATATAAAAGTGGTAGTCCTCTGCATCGCAGCGGCTACCACTTTTTGGGTTTTAAATGCACTCAACAAGGACAACTACAGTACCATCGTAGATTATCCCGTCCAATGGGAATTCGACCAAAAAAATTACGTTCCCGTAAAACCGCTTCCGAAAAGCATTCAAATCCAAATTTCCGGCAATGGTTGGGATCTACTTCGTAAGTATTTCAACATCAGCTCAACTGCTTACCCCATCCTAATCACTTCACCTGCTGAGAAAAATTACTTGCTCACGGCAGATTTGAAAAGAGGATTGGGAGAGTTTATCACACCCACCCTGCTTGAGAATGTTTTAGGGGATACGATCCACTACCAGATCGATCGAATCGTCACCAAGACCTTGATCCCTGAATTAGATTCAGCAGGGTACTCTTTAGACAAAAATACTCTCCTAGAAGGGAAGGTGTCCTTCAATCCAGATAAACTAGAAGTTACAGGTCCCTCTTCCATTTTGGAAAGCTATCAAGGCAAATTTCCAGTGGTGCTGAATACCAAAAAAATTGCCAAGAATTTTTCTGCAAAGGTTCCTCTTGCCATAGAAGATGACTTGGCTACCCTAGTACAACTCAAACAAACTGAAATCCAAGTTGACTTTTCAATAGTAACCTACTTGGAGGGAAACAAGCGCCTGAAAATCAAAAAACTCAATTTCCCTGCCAAGGTCTCCCTTGTCAACGAGGAACTGGTTCCAGTCCTAAGCTATTTGATTCAACAGGCTGATTTACCAAATCTCAAAGATTTAGAGTTTGAAGCTATTCTCGATTATAGAACCCGGAATCGAGCCGATAGTACCATTCAGATACAAGTAAGCCCCAATCCCAAATTTTTAAAGGAGGTAAAAATCACCCCTTCTCAGCTCAAGTTAAACTATGAGTAAATCACGCCCACTACTTGTCGGCATTACCGGTGGTATTGGCTCTGGAAAATCCACCGTCTGCAAACTTTTCACCTTACTAGGCATCCCTGTTTACACAGCTGACGACCGAGCCAAATGGCTCATGAGTCATGAACCCCAGCTAAAAGAAAAGATTTTAGCCTCATTTGGTACGGAATCCTACACCCCCAACGGAGAACTCAACCGAGGTTACTTAGCAGAAACAGTATTTTCCAACCCAGAAAAAGTGGCTGCCCTCAATGCCCTGGTTCACCCAGCTGTGGGTAAAGATTTTGCCGAATGGGTAAGCCAACAAAATGCTCCTTACCTAATCAAGGAAGCTGCCCTCCTATTTGAAACAGGGGCAGCAAAAGAGCTTGATTATGTAATCAATGTGAGTTCCCCACTGCGCGTACGCATGGCGCGGGTCTTGCTTCGTGATCCCCAACGCACCGAAGAACAAGTCAACCAAATCATTGACCAGCAGCTTCCAGACGAAGAAAAAAATGAGCTGGCAGATTTTTCAATTAAGAATACGGATAACAAGCTCCTACTCCCCCAGGTCATTGCCCTGCATGAGCAGCTGCTTCGCAAAACGGAAATCAGCTAATTCGAACCAAGTTTTGAAACCCTCAAAAACAAAAAACACCTCAGTAGAGGTGTTTTTTGTTTTTTGAACAGGAGGCAACCTCCAACTTTTGCTTTTTTAACTTGCTAATTGCTTAAATCCGGTCAAAACCCAAATACGGATGCAATACTTTAGGCATGCGAATGCCGTCTGGCTCCTGATTATTTTCCAAAATGGAAGCCACAATACGTGGCAAAGCCAAGGCACTTCCATTCAAGGTATGGGCTAATTGAGATTTTTTATCTTCCCCTTTGAATCGCAATTTGAGGCGATTGGCCTGGTAGGTTTCAAAATTAGAAACGGAACTCACCTCCAACCAACGCTCTTGGGCAGCTGAATACACTTCCATATCGTAAGTCATCGCAGAAGTGAAGCCCATATCCCCACCACATAGGCGAAGCACGCGATAAGGCAATTCCAACTGCTGCAACAAACCTTGCACGTATCCGCTCATTTCTTCCAATGTCGCATACGAGTTGTCTGGATGGGTGATTTGCACGATTTCCACCTTGTCAAACTGATGCAATCTATTTAAGCCACGAACATGTGCTCCCCAAGAACCAGCTTCGCGTCGAAAGCAAGGCGTATAGCCCACATTTTTGATGGGAAGGTCGGAAGCATTGACGAGTACATCTCGGTACAGGTTGGTAATGGGTACCTCGGCAGTAGGAATGAGGTACAACTTATCCTCATTGGCAAAGTACATCTGCCCTTCCTTGTCAGGTAGCTGACCCGTACCATAACCCGAATCCTCGTTCACCAAGATGGGTGGCTGCACTTCCATGTACCCAGCGGCCAGGGCCTGATCTAGGAAAAAGTTGATCAAGGCACGCTGCAGTCTAGCCCCTTTTCCTTTGTATACTGGGAATCCTGCGCCGGCAATTTTTACTCCCAAATCAAAATCAATGATGTCGTACTTTTTGATCAATTCCCAATGCGGCAATTTACCCTCCCATAAGAAAGGGATTTCTCCGTGAGAAAGTACCACTTCATTGTCTTCTGCTGATTTTCCTGCGGGAACAGCCGTGAAGGGCACATTGGGAAGTGTGTAAAGCAAGGCTTTTAGCTCTTCCTCCGCTTGCTCATGCTGCTCTTCCAACTCCTTGATTTGAGTTTTTAGGAGGGCTGAGCGGTCACGAACAGCCGTCGCTTCTGAAGTTTTTCCTTCCTTCATCAAGGTTCCAATTTCCTTAGAAATCGTGTTGGCTTCCGCTTGAATTTGATCCCGCTGGGTTTGAGATGACTTTCTCAAATCATCCAAAGCCAATACCTGCTCCAATGCAGCAGCGGCATTTTTTAGGTTTCGCTTAGTGAGGCCAGCCAGAACTTGGTCGTAATGATCTCGGATATGTTGTACTAAAAGCATGATGTACTAGGGATTTGAACGTCTAAAGATAGCAACTTATCGAACAAAGATGGTCTTGGTACTGCTTGAGAAAGGACCTTCCAACTCTTTATTGTCCACTCGGAGCAACTGGAATTTGACTTGATAATCCCCTTTGGGAAGATTGGACACCCGCATTGGGATCATTTGACTAAGCTCGGTCGTGGTTTCATTGACCCAGACCTTCACCTTCAGGCCATCCAACTTTAAATCTCCCCCTAAAACCAAAAAGTCAAGAATCAGATCTTGCCCAAGGGGAATAATTTGTTCATTTCTAGGCAAATTGACAGCCAAATAGGGCTCTGCAGAATACGGGAAAGGACGGGAATCCCCAACCAAAAAATCGCGGTCCACGTAATTTCCAAAGCTTTTTAAAGCAAGCCCCTTATCATCCACCAAAAATGCGACTGTGCGGTAGGTGCCACGGGTAAGTTCACGCTGAAATATAGGAGCAGCATAGCCCTCCGGATCGCTTCCATTCAGAATTAGAGCAAGGCGAGGCGAGGAGGGCCCATTTTTTCCAATTGAAAAATTCTTCACATTAAATTCGAATGGCACTTTTCCCGGCCTGAAAACTTGGTTTCCAAGCGGCGTATTCAATTCCAAAATTGCATCTGGAAAAAAGGCAAGGGAATCCTCAGGAAGAAAGGTAATTGGTCCTACTGCTTCCAAATTCGTGGAATCACTGGCCTCAACTTGAGCCGATTCTTTGGTTTCTTTAGGATTTGAGGAACAAGAAGTAACCCATAAACTAACGAAAAGGAGTAAAATCAGGATTTTATTCATGGAATCGCCTAAATTGAGGTTAAAGATATTTATTTTTGAAGAATTTAAAGGAATAACCACCTAAACTACCCTTGTAATGGAAATTTTGTTCGATGAAATTCCGAGTTTGGATTTAGCCGATTTCACCGCTGGCAATCCTGAAAAAAAGGCCGAATTTGTGCGCAAACTTGGAGAAGCATACCAAAATATTGGCTTTGTAGCCATCAAAAATCATGGACTCAATAAAGACCTACAAGACAGGCTTTATTCTTCCATCACCACTTTTTTCTCCCTACCAGATGCAGTGAAGGCGCAGTACGAAAAGCCAGAAATTGGATACCAAAGAGGCTACACAGGCAAAGGAAAAGAACATGCTAAAGGGAGAAATACGGGAGATTTGAAGGAATTTTACCATGTGGGTCAAGACCTAGGTGACATCCCAGATTCAGATCCTATCAAGGCGGAGTATCCAGAAAATTGCTGGCCTCAAGAACTTCCTCAGTTCAAAGACGACGCCTTGGAAGCTTACAGAACCTTAGAAAATGCAGGTCGTCAAATGCTCCGTGCCATTGCCTTGAACTTAGGCTTGAAGGAAGATTATTTTGAAGAAAAGGTGGTTCATGGCAATTCCATCCTTCGCCAAATTCATTATTTCCCAATTGAAAACCCAGATGCAGTTCCAGCAGATGCAGTACGCGCCGCAGAACACGGGGACATCAACCTGATCACCTTGCTGATGGGCGCTAGTGCGGACGGTCTCCAAGTGCGTCGCAGAGACGGAAAGTGGATTCCTATCACTGCCCTTCCAGACCAGTTGGTCGTGAATGTAGGGGATATGCTCGAGCGATTGACCAACAAAAAATTGAAGTCAACCATCCACCGCGTAGTGAATCCTCCACGCGAAAAGATGAATACCAGCAGGTACTCGATCCCGTTTTTCATGCACCCAAGATCTGAAATGGACCTCAGCTGCCTCGAGAGCTGTATTTCCGATACCAGTCCCAAGCAATTCCCAGATATCACCGCAGGAGAATTTTTGGAGGAGCGCCTTCGAGAACTAGGCTTGCGCAAATAGCATGTCAATTCGGACGGTCCGATATGTTGTCTTTTTAAAAGATACACTGACCCTCTCGCTGACTTCTTTTGGTGGGCCACAAGTTTTGCTCGCCATGATGCTGGAGCGGATGGTTAAAAAAAGAGGGTACATCCAGGAGGAGGAGCTTTGGGAATTGAATGCGCTCTGCAGCATGCTCCCTGGCCCCTCCTCTACTCAATTAATTTCCGCCATAGGTTTTCGAGTAGGGGGTCCACGCCTAGCCTACTTGACGCTCCTTGTCTGGATCCTTCCAGCCACAATCGCGATGATTTTGGCGGCAATCTTGATTCATTTTTTACAAGAGAATAGCCCAAAAGCGCTGGGCTTTGCAAAGTTTATCCAGCCAATGGCAATCGGTTTTCTGATTTTTGCAGCTCAGAAAACCATCACCAGAATGATCAAAACCCCCGAAGCCATCGTACTGATGCTGCTTTCGGCCTTTGTCTCCTTTTTCTACAGCTCTCCCTACATCTTTCCAATCCTGCTCCTCCTCGGGGGCCTGAGCACTTCCATCAAGTATAAAAATCAACCCAAAGTAGTCGAGAACAAATCCTTGCATATCAAATGGAGCAATTTCTACCTCTGGGCTGGGGTATTGGTAGTAGCTGCAGTTGGAGGGGCCATAACCCAGTACAAACCCATCCTGCTATTCGAGAATTTTTACCGAAATGGTAGCCTGATTTTTGGAGGAGGCCAGGTGCTGATCCCCTATTTGTACACCGAATTCGTGGATTTTAAGCATTTTCTGAGTTCGGAAGAATTCCTAACCGGCTATGCCATCTCCCAAGGAATCCCAGGCCCCACCTTTTCCATATCCTCCTACATTGGCGCGCTTTCCATGCGTGATTTTGGTCTTGGCGGATTTGTGCTGGGAGGCCTGATTGCCACGGCAGGTATCTTCCTGCCAGGAATCTTTCTAATCTTTTTTGTCATCCGCTTTTGGGATCAGCTCAAGCTCTATCGTCCTGTACGTGCAGCACTTGAAGGCATTAACGCCGTTTCTTGCGGCATGCTGATCGCGGCTGCTTACCTCCTTTTTGAACCCTTAGACCCGAATACGCTGAATATTGTTTTTATTCTTGGGACCTACACCCTTCTTCAATTCACCAAAGTATCCTCCCCCCTGATCGTCGCTGTTGGTATTTTGTTGGGCATTTTGGTTCAAAATTTCCTCCCTTAAATCGTTCAAAAAATCAGAGCGAACAAGATCCCCAACAAAAGCGTTTTGAGTTATGAATTCATTTCCTAACTTTCATTCATGCAAGCTGCAGATTTTATCCACCCCCTCATTCCTTCCATCCAGACAACCGACCCCGTAGGTTCGGCTTTGAAGAAAATGGAATCCCTGGAATTGACTACACTACCTGTAGTGGAAGGGGGCCTGTTTTTAGGGTTTGTAGAGGATGAAATCCTCCTTGAACAAGAAAATTTAGATATTCAAATTGCACAAGTAGAATTAGACTGCGCTTCCTGCTGGGTATATGCAGATCAACATCTGTATGACTTGATCCGAGTAAGTACTGAACATCAAGCCAAATGGGTAGCAATTCAAGATCGGGAGCAGCAGTACCTCGGGGTAGTTCCTACTCAGGATGCGCTTACTGCCTACGCCGATAACTTTTCGATTCACGCTCAAGGATCTGTTTTGGTAATCTCCTTGCAAATGAACGACTTCCAGCTTTCAGAAATTGCCCGACTGGTGGAGTCCGAAAACTGCAAAATTTTAAGTTGCCAACTCTATTCAGACCCCTTGGATACCCAGTCCATAGAGGTGACCCTCAAGTTGGATAAGGCAGATAGCCGACATGTAAAAGCTACCCTGCTTCGTTTTGGCTACCAAGTAAAGGATTACGCGCAAGAGGAAGTGGGTCAAAGTACTGATGAGGAGCGAATTGGGAATCTATTGCGGTTTTTAGACATTTAACGATGCGGGTTGCAATCCATGGCTTATCCTTAAAAGCCGAATTTTTACCCATTCTTTGGGGGCTTTTTGAAAAACTTCAGTCGCTTGGAATTTCAGTTTGCCTCACCCCTAGTTTAGACCAGCAACTTCGAGCACTAAGCACAGCGGCACCTTCTTATGGGCTGCTTAATCATCCAGACGACTTTGATGGGCTCGACTTTTTCCTTTCTATTGGAGGAGATGGCACCTTGCTTGATTCCGTCTGTGTAGTGGGGAAAAAAGAAATTCCCATTCTTGGCCTCAATACGGGTCGACTAGGATTTCTAGCTACCGTGGCAACCGACAAAATCGAAGATGCAATCGACCAATTGGCAAAGGGCAATTACCAAATCGAATCCAGATCGCTCTTATCCCTTACTAGCAACAAAAAGCTATTTCATGGGAAAAATTTCGCACTGAACGAGTTTACCATCCACAAAAAGGACACCTCCTCGATGATTACGGTTCATACCTACATCGATGGCAAATACCTCAATTCCTATTGGGCAGATGGCTTGATTGTAGCCACTCCCACAGGATCTACGGGCTATTCGTTAAGCTGCGGAGGCCCTTTAATCACTCCTGGAGCCAAAAATTTCGTCATTACTCCTGTTAGTCCGCACAACTTGAATGTTCGCCCCATCATTGTATCGGATGAAGCGGAAATCAGTTTTGAAATCGAAGGTCGCACAGACAAGTTCATGATTTCATTGGACTCCCGATCTACTTCTATTGCATCAGATGTGAAGTTAAGCGTGAAAAAGGAGTTATTCTCCGCAAAATTGGTGAAATTGCCATCCTATCACTTCTTTGACACCCTGCGCCAAAAGTTGAATTGGGGCTTGGACATGAGAAACTGACCCTAGAAGCTTAACAATTATTAACCCGTTTCATACCAGGCCTCGTTTTTTATACGTTAGGTAGTTCATAACTTGCATCGTCTTGAAAAAGGTCAATTTTAAGATTTTCAGTCTCTTAGTAGCGCTAGGATTCCTAACACTCGCCTCCCTAAATTCCAGTTATGGACAGAGTTACGAGCTGGGCGGAGGTTTGGGAACTACCGTCTATTCAGGGGACATCATTCGAAAAATTGACGCCAGCCAAGCTGGCCTTCAAGGAACGTTATTTGGCAAGAGAAATTTTGACAATGTTTGGAGCTTAAAGTTAGGCGTAAGCGTAGCAGAGCTCATGGCAGCGGATAGTATCCAACCTATTGACGCAATGGCAAGTTTAAGAAACGCCCATGTGAAAGGTAGGATTACCGAGTTTTCTGCTTTGATGGAATTCAACTTCCTCGATTATGTCAACCACAAGAGTGAATTTAAATTTTCACCTTATGCCTTTTTTGGCCTTGGCTACAGTTTTGTTCAGGGAGAAGGCCGAATCAATGCCAGTTTACCGGTAGAGGAATACCGCTTGAGCACCGTAGTCATCCCCTTTGGTGGAGGAGTAAAATACCTCCTATCGAATCAGCTGACCCTTGGCATGGAACTTGGTTTTCGACCTACTACCTCGGACTTATTGGACAAATTGGATAGTACTTTGCCCGCTTTGGCCAGATACGATACCCCAATTGATCCAACTTCGAAAGCGCTTTCCAAAGGCTTGAATTACGGCAACCCAAATACCAAAGATTGGTACTATTTTCTGGGAGTGACCCTAAGCTATACACTTACCAAAGCACGTTGCTACACCTATTAATTAATTGGAGTCTAAGGGGATTTATTGAAAAAGAAATCCCATTTTTGTACCTCCAAAATAGTGGGTATCCCAGCCGCTGAAATGAAGGAAACGATAGACCGAAACAACATACCGAAGCACATTGCCATCATCATGGATGGCAACGGAAGGTGGGCCAAACAAAAAGGCGCCATGCGGATATTTGGGCATCGGAATGCCATCCAAGCCGTTCGAGAAGCAATTGAAGGATCGGGGGAACTGGGTGTAAACTACCTAACCCTATTTTCTTTTTCAACCGAAAACTGGTCTCGCCCCAAAGAAGAGGTGGAAGCATTGATGGATTTGTTGGTACAAACCATCGTTGCAGAGACCGGGCTGATGATGAAAAACAAGGTTCGACTGAATGCAATTGGTGATTTGGAAAGCTTACCCAAATCCACTTACGATAAGTTGGTAGAAGTCATGAAACAAACTTCTACAAACACAGGATTAACCGTGAATCTGGCTTTAAGCTACAGTGGCCAATGGGAACTTACCAAAGCCGCACAACGCATTGCTCAAAAAGTCTCCGAAGGAAAATTAAGCCCAGGAGAAATTACCCAACAAACCCTAGCTGATCATTTGGATACAGCAGGAATCCCTGATCCAGAATTGATGATTCGAACCAGTGGAGAATACCGAATAAGTAATTTTCTCCTCTGGCAATTGGCCTATTCCGAATTGTATTTTTCGGATGTTTTGTGGCCTGATTTTAGAAAAGAACACCTGTTTGCCGCAATTGAAGATTACCAAAAGAGAGAAAGAAGGTTTGGAAAAACCGGCGAACAAGTTAAACCTTAAGTAGTAATGAAAAGAAGTTTATTGATTCTGTTTTGTTTGATTTGGTCGGCAAGTGCCGTGGCGCAAATTCGTTTGGGCCAAAGCCGCTATGCCTCTACACGACCAGTCAACATTTTGGAATTGAATTATGCCAAACCCCAGAAATTTAGAATTGCTGAAATAAAGGCGGTAGGATTATCTACCCTCGATGAAAACGCCATCATCTCGCTTTCAGGATTGAAAGTAGACGATCGCATCGATGTGCCTGGGGATGCCATTTCAGGCGCTTTAAAGAAATTGTGGGGACAAGGAATTATCGGAGATGTGAAAATCTTGGTCACTAAAATTGAAGGAGAAGACATCTACTTACTCTTAGATCTTACCGAAAGACCACGCTTTTCTCGAGTAGAATTTGAAGGCATCAATAAAACTCAAGAAGGGGAATTGCGCGATAAAGTCAATATCCGTGGTCGAGTAGTGCGTGACGATGTACTCAATACTGCCAAACGAAATATTGAAAAGTACTACCTAGACAAGGGTTTCCTCAATACTGAAGTAAAAATCATTCAGGACAGAGACACCACCCTACCCAATAGCGTCAAACTTCGCTTTGACATCGACCCAAAATCTAAAGTAAGAATCAATGAAATTGCTTTTTATGGGAATGATGAAATCAGCGATCGCGCGCTCAAAGGAAAACTTAAGAAAACAAAAGAGCATGCACGTGTCGCCATCTTCAAGGATGCGTACAGCCGCTTGACCGATGCGGATGCAAAAAGCATCACGCGATCACTCCTCAACAGCCAGGTTGCTACCTCTGAGCAGGTGAATAGTTACATCAACAAAAATTTCAAGCTAAACTTTTTCAACGGATCAAAATACAATCCAAAAGAGTACCGCGCTGACAAAGACAAGGCCATCGCCTTCTACAACAGCAAGGGATTTAGAGATGCCAAAATCTTGGAAGATTCTATCTACAAATTCAGCGAGGACAAAATCAATATTGATATTTCCCTGGAAGAAGGACGCAAATACTACTACCGCAACATCACCTTCACGGGCAACTACATCCATGAGGATGCCGTCCTTCTCGCAAAACTCGGGATTGAAAAAGGAGATATTTACGATAAAGAAAAGCTAGACAAGCGCCTCAACTACGACCCACAAAAGGGAGACGACGTGAGTTCCTTGTATCAGGATAATGGGTACCTCTTTTTCAACATTGACCCGGTAGAAATCAACGTTACAGGAGATTCCATCGACCTGGAAATGCGAATTTTTGAAGGTCCTCAGGTCACCGTAAACAGCGTAAGCATCAAAGGCAACGACCGAACTTCTGATCACGTGGTCATGCGAGAAATTCGTATTCTTCCTGGTCAGAAATTTAACCGAAGCTTGCTCGTGCGTACCATCCGAGAGCTTTCCACCTTGGGTTACTTTGACCCAGAAAAAATCAATCCAGATCTTCGTCCAAACTTTGAAAGTGCTACCGTAGACATCACCTTTGAATTGGAAGAACGTCCCAATGACCAGATTGAATTATCTGGAGGCTGGGGAGGTTTCTTCGGATTTGTAGGTACAGTAGGTTTGGTTTTCAACAACTTCTCCATCAAAAACATTGGCAACTTTGACAAGTGGGATCCGCTACCGGTGGGTGATGGACAAAAACTTTCGGTACGTGTACAAGCCAACGGACAAGCCTTCCAAAACTATTCTCTCTCCTTGAGTGAGCCTTGGTTTGGTGGGAAAAAGCCCAACTCCCTAAGCTTTGCCTTCAATCACTCTGTTCAGCGACAGGTGGATTACTTCAATCAAGGAAACGGAGGAAATCTAGGCTTCTTTAAGATTACTGGTGTGACCATGGGCCTTTCCAAGCGTATCACTTGGCCAGATGATTACTTCAGCATCAGCAACTCCCTTCAATTCCAAAACTACGAGTTCAATCAGTTTGGAACTTCCTTTGGATTAAGCTACCCTACAGGTATCTCCAAAAGTGTGGTGCTAAATACAACAGTGGCACGTAACAACGTGGACAACACCATTTATCCACGCCAAGGCTCCAACATCATCATGTCGATGAATTTGACTCCTCCTTATGCTTCCTTAAACAAGGGCCTAAACGAAGAATCTGGAGACCAGGAAAAATACAAATGGTTGGAATACCACAAGTGGATGTTTGACGCTTCTTTCTATACTCCACTCTTTGGTTCCTCTAAGTTTGTGGCTAGCGCAAGAGCGCACATGGGCTTCTTGGGATCTTATGGCAACAAGCTCGGCATCATTCCTTTGGAGCGTTTTGTAATGGGGGGTGATGGCATGAACTTCAATAACTTTGCACTAGGTCAGGAGATCGTAGGTTTGAGAGGTTATGAAAACCAAACCATCACACCAGGACGAAATACCCGAGGTACTGCAGATCCAGATCCGTATGGTGGGGTAGTGTACAACAAGTATGTAATGGAACTTCGATTCCTCGTATCTCCTAACCCATCCGCTACCATCTTCTTGCTCACCTTTGCTGAAGCAGGTAACAACTGGGGAGATTACAAGGATTTCAATCCTTATGACCTCAAAAAATCTGCAGGGGTTGGCGCACGAATCTTTATGCCTGCATTTGGTCTACTCGGTGTGGATTGGGGATATGGGTTTGACACAATGCCTGGAGCCTTGAAGGCAAGTGGCCCTCAATTCCACTTTACCATTGGCCAGCAGTTCAGATAATCTTTTGGAATTCACAGCGTTTGTTAATTTATGTTAGGAAAAGCCTAAATTTTGTTTGCTGGAGTTAATCCAAAAACGCAAAGAACGCATGAATAAATCATTCAAAATTGTACTTTTACTTTTCATAATCCTGTATTCTGGACCTTTAGCGGCCCAAAAGTTTGGATACATCGATTCTGAATACATTCTAAACAAGCACCCAGACTACAAACTGGTGCAGGATGAGTTGAAAAAGCTCAGTGAGGAATGGAAAAAAGAGGCACAAAATTTGGATCAGGAAATCAAGGAACTATCCACCCAGCTCAAAGCTGAGGAAGTCCTGCTTACTGAAGAGATGTACCAAAAAAGAGTAGAAGTAATCAAGGCAAAGCAGAAGGCTTCGCAGGAATTTACGAGTCGGGTGTTTGGGATAGATGGAGTATACTACCAAAAGCAGGCAGAACTTCTTCAGCCCTTACAATCCAAAATTTACGATGCCATCGAACGGGTATCACGCAGAAACAACCTCGCTGTCCTTTTCGATAAGGCTGCAGGACCATCTGCCATTATTTACACAGATCCAAGACATGACTATTCTGAGTTTGTCCTGGAAGAATTAGGAATTGAAGACAACAATTAAATACACACCAAATGATGAAAGTAAACGTTATCCTAGCTTCTCTAGCCCTGGTATTGGTAGGATTCACCTCCCAAGCTCAAAGTACTATCAAAATCGGGTACACGAGCGTAGAATTGATTATGGATTTGATGCCAGAGATGGAGCAAATTGGAGCTGATGTTCAAGATTACCAGACCCAACTTCAAACCAACATCCAAACCAAAGCTGCAGACTTCCAAAAGCAAGTAGAAGCCTATCAGCAAGCAGCTCCTACCATGACTGAAACTGCTAGAGCAGCAAAAGAGCAAGAATTGACCAAACTTCGTGATGACCTTCAGAAGTATGAGCAAGATGCACAAACCTCCTACCAAAGAAAGTTGCAGGAGCTTTTGGAGCCTGTTCAAACGAAAGTGATCAACGCAATCAATGCAGTTGCCGCAGAAAAC
This sequence comes from Algoriphagus sp., assembly GCA_023653075.1. Taxonomy (GTDB): domain Bacteria; phylum Bacteroidota; class Bacteroidia; order Cytophagales; family Cyclobacteriaceae; genus Algoriphagus. The sequence goes on along the minus strand of JAMNXQ010000027.1, from coordinate 1,807 downwards.
AATTACACCCATATTTTTGCTGAGACTGCAGGACAATCACCCATCTTGTTGTACACCAAAGAGGAAGATAAATTTACCGAATTGGTTTTGGCCAAGTTAGGAATTCAGATTCCAGCGAAACCCGCACAAAAATAAAAACGAACCGGCCCAAGTGGCCGGTTTTTTTATGGCAAAAAAATCTCCCAAAACCATTCTGCTCGAGAGCCAAGAACCGCTCCTAGTGGACTTTTATGCGGATTGGTGTGGTCCTTGCCAAACTTTATCACCTGTATTGGAAAAGGTGGTAGCTGAACTCCAGGGTAAAGTCACACTCTCCAAAGTGAATGTGGACAAGCATCCACAGCTCGCTCAGCAGTTTGCCATTCGCTCCATCCCACACCTCATGCTCTTTAAAAGAGGAAAGATCTTGTGGCGAAAAGGAGGACTTCTCACCAGCGCTGAGCTACTGAAGCAACTCAAGGCATTTGTATAAAAAAAGGGGCTTGAGCCCCTTTTTTTAGATGTAGTATTTCAGACGAATCACCTCTTGTTCGGTGAGGAATCGATAATGTCCCCGCTTCAAATCCTTCTTGTCTAAGCCCGCATACATCACCCGATCTAGGGCCACTACCTCGTAACCCAGGTGTGAAAAAATTCGACGAACAATTCGGTTTCGACCAATGTGGATTTCCAAACCTAGGATAGTTCTATCTTTCGAAAGCACTTGCAAGTCATCTACCTTGGCATCTCCATCTTCTAGTGTAAGTCCCTCCATGATTTCTTCCTCATCCTTAGCAGTCAAAGGCTTATCCAAGGTCACTTGGTAGATTTTCTTGATCTCATTGGAAGGATGGGATAGCTTAGCTGCCAATTCCCCATCATTGGTGAATACGAGCAAGCCCGTGGTATTTCTATCCAAACGACCTACTGGAAAAATTCGCTCCTCACAGGCATTTTCAACCAGCTTCATCACGGTCTTCCGCTCCATAGGGTCTTCCGTAGTGGTGATAAAGTCCTTCGGCTTGTTAAGCAAGACATACACTGGCTTTTCAGGATTGATTTTCTTTCCTTGGAAGACGACGTGATCTGACTTTTTCACCTTGTAGCCCATCTCTTGAACTACCACACCATTGACCACTACCAAGCCCTTCAAAATAAGTTCATCAGCCTCTCTTCGGCTACAGATGCCTGAGTTCGCTACGTATTTGTTGAGACGAATGAGCTCTTCCCCCTCCTTTTTATTCTTCTTCTGAGGAAGGCTATCAAAATTATAGTCAGGTCGATCGGCACTTAGCTCTACAAACTTGCTTCTATTCTTTCCAAATCCTCTTTTCTCTGTAGACGCATCCCCATTGAACGACTTAGGTTCCACCCCATAAACGGGCTTTTGGTCCTTTCCTCTTCCTTTGTAGACGCGCTTTTCACCTGGAGCAAGCGGAGCTTTATCCTCCGAAAAATCTTTTCTACCTCCTCTATCCTTTGAGAAAGATGAGGGCTTTGAATTCTCCCCTTTCTTAAATCCGGGTTTATCCCCACGGACTGGACGAGGACTGGACTCTTTGAATTTTCCTCCAAATTTTTTTCCTTCTCCTCGTTCCTCCTTTTTAAAGCGATTGGGAGAATCTCCATACGTTTTTTTCTCTTTCCAATCGGAAGACTTTTCTCCGAAGGAAGGTCTTCCCTCAGAGCCTGCTTCCTTATCTTTAAAAAATCTACCTTTTGAAGCTCCTTTATACGGAGCCCCTTCTGAATTTCTTTTTTCGTAAGGCTTCTTTTCTGAAGGACTATCCTTCTTACCAAAGAACTTGCCTTTACCTGTTTCTGAAGA